>CACASE010000006.1:22500-78890 GCA_902535165.1 uncultured Bacteroidota bacterium
GAGCTATTTCCGAGTTTGATTGGCCTTTCACCCCTATCCTCAGTTCATCCCAAGACTTTTCAACGTCAACGGGTTCGGGCCTCCACTATGTGTTACCACAGCTTCACCCTGACCAAGGATAGATCACACGGTTTCGCGTCTACTACTACTGACTGATTCGCCCTATTCAGACTCGCTTTCGCTACGGCTTCGTACCATAAGTACTTAACCTTGCCAATAACAGTAACTCGTAGGCTCATTATGCAAAAGGCACGCCGTCACCCTAATGGGCTCCGACCGCTTGTAAGCGCAAGGTTTCAAGATCTATTTCACTCCCTTATTCAGGGTTCTTTTAACCTTTCCCTCACGGTACTAGTTCACTATCGGTCTCTCAGGAGTATTTAGCCTTAACGGATGGTCCCGCCAAATTCATGCAAGGTTTCCCGTGCCCCGCATTACTCAGGATACCACTATTATTAACTCTCTTTACTTGTACGGGACTATCACCCTCTCTGGTTCCGATTTCCAACGGATTCTAATTCATTAAGCAATAAATGTCGTGGTCCTACAACCCCTAAATTGCCGAAACAATTTAGGTTTGGGCTGTTCCGCGTTCGCTCGCCACTACTAGCGGAATCACTTTTGTTTTCTTTTCCTCCGGGTACTTAGATGTTTCAGTTCTCCGGGTTAGCTTCCATATAAATATGGATGATTATTCTTCAAATAATCGGGTTTCCCCATTCGGATATTTACGGATTATAATGTATGTGCCACTCCCCGTAACTTTTCGCAGCTTATCACGTCCTTCTTCGCCTCTGAGAGCCAAGGTATCCCCCTTACGCTCTTAATTAGCCTATCGTAACTTTACTTTTCTTTGAAATTGTATTTATTATAATATTGCTCGTACAAATCCACATATAATTGTATATGTAATTTATACTTTGTAGTGTATCTATAATTACAAACATAAATTGGATAACTGATGTTTGTAATATAAAAATTTTCAATATGTCAATGAACGTTATAGTGGAGAATGTGGGAGTCGAACCCACGACCTCTTGAATGCAAATCAAGTGCTCTAGCCAGCTGAGCTAATTCCCCATTCTGAAAAGAATTCAGTATGGACGAATTTCCCAACTCTAAATTCCCAAGATCGTATTGTAGTCTCGGGCAGACTCGAACTGCCGACCTCTACATTATCAGTGTAGCGCTCTAACCAGCTGAGCTACGAGACTCAATGATAATTAAAATGACAGCAATAGCAAAACACATACCTCAACAATTCTAAAATTCAGTCGTCATACTTTCTCTAGAAAGGAGGTGTTCCAGCCGCACCTTCCGGTACGGCTACCTTGTTACGACTTAGCCCCAGTCATTAGTTTTACCCTAGGCGGCTCCTTGCGGTTACCGACTTCAGGCACTCCCAACTTCCATGGCTTGACGGGCGGTGTGTACAAGGCCCGGGAACGTATTCACCGGATCATGGCTGATATCCGATTACTAGCGATTCCAGCTTCACGGAGTCGAGTTGCAGACTCCGATCCGAACTGAGATCGGTTTTATAGATTTGCTCCTTCTCGCGAAGTGGCTGCTCTCTGTACCGACCATTGTAGCACGTGTGTAGCCCAGGACGTAAGGGCCGTGATGATTTGACGTCATCCCCACCTTCCTCACGGTTTGCACCGGCAGTTTCGTTAGAGTTCCCGACATTACTCGTTGGCAACTAACGATGGGGGTTGCGCTCGTTATAGGACTTAACCTGACACCTCACGGCACGAGCTGACGACAACCATGCAGCACCTTGTAATGAGTCCGAAGAAGGGTCTATCTCTAGACCTGTCCCGTTACATTTAAGCCCTGGTAAGGTTCCTCGCGTATCATCGAATTAAACCACATGCTCCACCGCTTGTGCGGGCCCCCGTCAATTCCTTTGAGTTTCAATCTTGCGATCGTACTCCCCAGGTGGGATACTTATCACTTTCGCTTGGCCACACATCTACCTGAAGTAGACATACAGCTAGTATCCATCGTTTACGGCGTGGACTACCAGGGTATCTAATCCTGTTCGCTACCCACGCTTTCGTCCCTGAGCGTCAGTTAATTGTTAGTGATCTGCCTTCGCAATTGGTATTCTGTGTGATATCTATGCATTTCACCGCTACACCACACATTCTAACCACTTCACAATAACTCAAGTCTTTCAGTTTCAAAGGCAATTCTACAGTTGAGCTGCAGGATTTCACCTCTGACTTAAAAAACAGCCTGCGGACCCTTTAAACCCAATAATTCCGGATAACGCTTGGATCCTCCGTATTACCGCGGCTGCTGGCACGGAGTTAGCCGATCCTTATTCTTACAGTACCGTCAAGCCCCGACACGTCGGGGTTTTTCTTCCTGTACAAAAGCAGTTTACAACCCGTAGGGCTGTCATCCTGCACGCGGCATAGCTGGATCAGACTTTCGTCCATTGTCCAATATTCCTCACTGCTGCCTCCCGTAGGAGTCTGGTCCGTGTCTCAGTACCAGTGTGGGGGATCCCCCTCTCAGGGCCCCTACCTATCGTAGTCTAGGTGAGCCGTTACCTCACCTACAAACTAATAGGACGCATGCTCATCTTTTACCGCCGAAGCTTTAATCAAAAAACCATGCGGAATTTTGATATTATAGGGGATTAATCCAAATTTCTCTGGGCTATACCCTAGTAAAAGGTAGATTGCATACGCGTTACGCACCCGTCCGCCACTCGTCTTTCGGTGCAAGCACCAAAAGTTACCGTTCGACTTGCATGTGTTAAGCTTGCCGCTAGCGTTCATCCTGAGCCAGGATCAAACTCTTCGTTGTAAAAAAAAATTAATAATATTTAACAACTTGAATTGATAAAGGAACTGTCTCGGAATGGTTTTGCTAAATTCAATATATGATTAAAAAAATCATTATACGCTGTCAATTTCAATACTTTCAATGAACTTATTCATGCCCTCTGTTAAACAGAAAAGCCGTGCAAATATACATTCCTTTCATATACTACCAAACATTTCTTGATAAAATAAGTGTTTTTTTTCTCACAGATTTATTAACAATCTGGTCTACAGAGGGTTTAAGATAGATTTTTATAAACTAGAATTTCTTAAAATATCTTCTATAAAGAGATCTTCTCTAACTTTTAATGGATTATATTCTTCTTTGAGGGAAATTTTAAATACTTTGGCAATGGTATTGTAAGTAAATGCTCTGAAGCCATTTCTGAGTTCTCTAACTAATGAAAAAGCAGTTGAGCCTGTTTCTCTGTATATCAATTTAACCAATATTTGACCCTCTGTTCTAGTTAGTTTTTTTAGCTCTGCTGTTAGCTCTTCTTGAAGAAATTTTTCAAGCATTTTAGTGTATTTTTTTTTCTTTCTTTTAGATTTAATTTTATTTAGTCTATCATTTAATTTAGCTAACCTTTCAGAAGCCATTTTTGCATATGGATAAACTTTTAAAACCTTTCTTTTAAGCACAAAATAATTTAATCTTTCCTGGTTATCTGCAAAAACAACTGGTTTGTATATTACAACCTCTCTCAGATCAATTTCTTTTTTAAAAACAGAATCACCTTCAATTTTAAAGTAGGTTGAATTTTCATCTTGAGAAAAAACTGTTACCAATTGTAAAAAGAAAATTAAAAAAAAACATAAGAAGCGCATCTAACAAATTTATAAATAAAAAAATGGTTAATTTTAACATCCAAAAATTAATATAATGGGAAAAAGTATTCTAAATGATAAATCAATTAAATTTCTAGAATCATATTTAAACAATGCTTCCCCTACTGGTTATGAATGGGAAGGACAAAAAATATGGATGGATTATCTAAAACCTTATGTTGATGAGTTTATAACTGATACATATGGTACTGCTGTAGGTGTAATTAATCCAAAATCTAATTTCAAAGTTGTAATTGAAGGTCACTCAGATGAAATTTCTTGGTATGTTAACTACATCACTGATAAAGGTCTAATATACGTGATTCGAAATGGAGGCAGCGACCATCAAATTGCTCCATCAAAATGGGTTAATATTCATACGAAAAAAGGTATAGTAAAAGGTGTCTTTGGATGGCCTGCAATTCATACTAGGACACCAGGCAAAGAAGAACCACCAAAACTTGAAAATATTTCAATTGATGTTGGTGCAAAAGACAAAAAAGAAGTTGAAAAAATGGGAATTCATGTTGGGTGTGTAATTACATATCCTGACTCATTCCAAATACTAAACAAAAACAGGTTTGTTTGTAGAGCAATCGACAACAGAATTGGTGGATTTATGATAGCTGAGGTTGCCAGATTACTAAAAGAAAATAAAAAAACTCTTCCTTTTTGTTTGTATGTTACTAACTCTGTCCAGGAAGAAATTGGACTAAGAGGTGCCCAAATGATCACTGAAACTTTAAAGCCAAACATTGCTATTGTTACTGATGTCTGTCATGATACATCAACACCAATGATAGATGTTAAAAAACAAGGTGATAATGTTATTGATAAAGGACCTGTAATTTCATATGCACCTGCCATTCAAAATAATTTACGTGAAAGAATAATTGAAACTGCTGAGAAGAAAAAAATTCCATTCCAAAGACATGCATCGTCAAGGTATACTGGCACTGACACTGATGCATTTGCTTACAGTAATGGTGGAGTTGCGTCTGCCTTGATATCATTACCACTCAGATACATGCATACAACAGTTGAACTTGTGAGTAAAGAAGACGTTGAAAATGTAATTAAGTTAATATATGAGACATTGTTGACTATTGGTCCTGATGATGACTTTAGTTACTTTAAATCTTAGTATGAAGAATATATTTCTTACAGCCATTAATCTTTTATTATCAATATTTTTAATATTAATTTTTGGAAAATATATTTTAGACAGATGGCTAAACTTGATTGATCTTCCTATGTTTTTTGAAGAATTAATTCCAAAAATTGGTATAATTTGGATCATGCTAAAAACCTATGCAAAATTTAAATATAAAATACCCTTATCTGAACCACCACCAAAGGACCTAAAGGAAGATTTTAGATATTTAAAAAACAAGGTGAAAAAAAAACAATGATATAATAATTAAAATCCCTTCACAATCTCTTCAACAACTTCAGGATTTAGAAGAGTTGAAATATCACCAAATTCGCTTTTTTCTCCACATGCAATTTTCCTAAGAATTCTTCTCATAATTTTACCACTTCGTGTCTTTGGTAAGCCAGGGACTAACTGTATTTTTTCAGGTTTGGCAATCGGTCCAATTGTCTTTGATATCAATTGATTTATTTCAACTTTAATATCATCTTTTTTAGAATCATCTTTTAATATTACATAGGCATAAAGTGCATTTCCTTTTATATCATGCGGATAGCCAACTAGAGCGCTTTCCACCACATTGTCGTGCATGTTTATTACATCCTCAATTGGTGCCGTACCTAGATTATGACCTGATACAATAACAACATCATCTACCCTTCCTGTAATTCTATAATTCCCTTCATCATCTCTAAATGCTCCATCACCTGGGAAATAGTAGCCAGGATACGCTGAAAAGTAGACATTTTTATAGCGCTCATGATCACCATAAATTGTTCGAGCTATTGAAGGCCAAGGATATTTAATTCCAAGAATTCCATTTTTGTTGTTTTCGTCAAATTCATTACCATTTTCATCAAATAAAACAGGTTGAATTCCCATCATTGGTTTGGTTGCAAAAGTTGCTTTTCCATTAGTTACATTAGCCAGTGAAGTGATCATAATCCCACCTGTTTCAGTTTGCCACCATGTATCGACTATTGGACATTTTCTCTTACCTATATTTTCATTATACCAATTCCATGCTTCCTCATTTATTGGCTCTCCAACGGTTCCTAATACTTTTAAAGATGATAGATCATATTTATTTACAAAACTCAAGGGATGTTTTGCTAGTGCTCTAATAGCGGTTGGTGCAGTGTAAAATTGGTTAACCTTGTGCTTTTCGCAAATCTCCCAAAATCTACCAAAATCTGGGTATGATGGAACACCTTCAAACATCATGGTAGTAGCACCATTTAGAAGTGGCCCATAGACGATGTAGCTATGTCCTGTGATCCAGCCAATATCGGCAGTGCACCAATATATATCGTCATCAGTATAATTAAATACATTTTTAAATGAATAAGCTGAATAAACCATGTAACCCCCTGATGAATGAACCATACCTTTGGGTTTTCCAGTTGAGCCTGATGTATATAAAATAAATAAAGGATCTTCAGAATCCATTATTTCAGCAGGAAAATAATCATCAACTTTATCTAATTCATCATTCAACCATTTTTCGTTCTGATTTAAAGTAATTCCACTATCAATACGATTTAATACTATAACTGAATCAACACAATCACAATCTTTTAAGGCCTCATCAACAATAGATTTTAAGTCAATTGTTTTATTTCCTCTAAAGCTTCCATCGGATGTGAGCACCAACTTACATGATGCATCATTAATTCTAGCTGATAGAGCAGACGAAGAAAAACCTGCAAACACAACAGAATGTATAGCTCCTACTCTTGCACAAGCCAAAACTGCAATAGCAAGTTCAGGTACCATTGGTAAATAAATACAAACCCTATCCCCTTTTTGAATATTGTTGTTTTTTAAAACATTAGAAAATTTACACACCCTGCTATGTAATTCTTTATATGAAATATGCTCCGCCAGCTGAATTGGATCATTTGGCTCAAAAATAATGGCTGTTTTTTCAGGGTGAGTCTCAACATGTCTGTCAAGGCAGTTTTCAGTAATATTCAATTTTGCATCTGTAAACCATTTAAAACTTGGTTTTGAAAAATCAAAGTCAACTATATTTGACCACTTTTTTTTCCAAATAAATGATTCAGCAACATCATTCCAAAATACATCTGGGTTATCAACACTTTGTTTGTAAAGTTTGTTATATTCCTCGGTATTTTTAGGTATAAGATTATTTTTAAATATCATACTTAAATCTATAAATTAATTTAAAGATTTAATAATTTCTTTATTGATATTTCTAGCAAATGATGGCCCGTTATATATAAAGCCTGTATATAGTTGTATCAAGCTTGCGCCAGCTTTGAGTTTGTCTAAAGCATCTTGTGTTGACATAATTCCTCCAACCCCAATAATTGGAAGCTTTTTACCAGAGTATTGATGAATCAATCTGATAATATCAGTACTTCGTTTATTTAAGGGTTCACCACTTAAACCTCCACTTTCAGTGGTTAGTTTATTCTTAGATTTTAAATTACTTCTATCTAATGTAGTGTTGGAAGTTATTATGCCGTCTATTTTGAGATCAAATGACAAATCAACTATTTTTTTTATGTCACTATCATTCAAGTCAGGTGAAATTTTGATTAGAATTGGTTTAGTTTCTCTTTTTTTATTCTCCTCAATTAAGGGAAATAATATTTCACGTAAATCATTTATATTTTGAAGATCTCTTAAATTTGGTGTGTTTGGTGAACTAACATTTACAGCAAAGTAATCAACGTGATCGTATAAAGCTTTAAAACATATTAGATAATCATCCTTTGCGTTTTCATTAGGTGTAACTTTATTTTTACCAATATTACCACCAATTATAACATTACCCTTATTTCTTAATCTATCAACAATTTTATCAACTCCATCATTATTAAATCCCAGCCTATTAATTAAAGCGTTATCATTAACTAATCTAAAAATTCTTTTTTTTGGATTCCCATCTTGAGCTACTGGCGTAACAGTACCAATTTCAATAAAACCAAAACCCAATGAAGACATTTGTTTATAAACTTCAGCATTTTTATCAAAACCTGCTGCTAAGCCTACTGGGTTTGGAAATTTTATACCAAAAACTTCTTTTTCTAAGGAGGGATGATTTTTTCCACTTAGTTTAAAATGATAAAACGCTTTTCTTAGATAAAAAATAGGTAAAAACAGTTTCATTGCACCTACTACAAAATGATGGACTTTTTCAGGGTCAAATGAAAAGAAGAATGGCTTTAGAAAAGCACTCCACAAAATTTGTTCAGTTTTGTGAAAAAGTTCCTTAAAAAAACTCATTAATTATTTTTTAATCTTTCTTACTTAATGATTCAGACAATTCAAAAGAAATTGCAGATTTATCAAATTTTATTTTACCTGCCATAGTTACTAAAACACACGTATTGTTACTATCGTTAATCTCAACAATCTTTCCATGCATGCCGCTCTTAGTTACAACCCTGTCACCAGTTTTTACATTTTTAATAAAATTTTTCTCTTTTTTAGCCTTCTTACTTTGAGGAAGTATAAACAAGAAATACATTGCTAAAAACAGCAAAATTATTGGCATAAACTGTCCAAATCCTTCCATACTAATTATTTAAAACAAACCCTGTTAATCTAATAATCTTCTTACCAGTATTGGTGTTAGTTGTTAAAGTAACTGATTTCATTTGTTTTCCTGGTTTATTTGATGTATCAAACCTTACTTTTAATTTATTTTTTTGACCTGGCTCAATATTGATATTCTGTGGATATTCAGGAACAGTACAACCGCAACTAGCAGAAGCATCAAATATTATTAAGTCTGATTTTCCAGTGTTTGTAAAATTATAGTCAACTTCAACTACCTCACCGTCTTTTACTTCTCCAAAATCATATGTGTCAAAATCAAATTGGATTTCAGGTGAATCATATGATTTTTCTAATCTTTCATTTGCAGCTGCAACATTTTCCTCTTTGATTTTCTTTGAAGGATCATTACTACAAGATATAGTAGCTATCAAAAAAAACGCAATTAATGAGTAATTAAGTATTGAATGCAATTGATTTTTCATATCTGTAAAATTAAAAAATTATTGTAAACCTCTTTCATTTTTTTTAATCAAATCTTTTTCTAAAAGATTTTTATAAATATTATTGATAACTCCGTTTACAAATGTACTGCTATTAGGGCTTGAATATTCCTTAGAAATTTCAACGTACTCATTTATACTAACTTTAACTGGGATAGATGGAAAACTTAAAAATTCATAAATACACATTTTTAATATTATTTTATCAATTACAGCTATTCTATCATTGTCCCACTCAGGTGTATAATCGTTAATTATCTTTTCTGTTTCGTCTTTATCTTTAACAACAACTTTAAATAAGTCTTTTCCAAATTTTTTATCAGATCTATCCTTAAATATTTTTCTTGGAATCTTCAAAGATTGGTCAATGCTAAAATTAGTTAACCAGCTCAAAATTAATGTATTTACAAGTGGAAAATCATCTGACCATCCTAACTCGTTATCCTCATAAAAATTAAAAAGTTCTTCATTACAAACAATTATATTTTTGTACATGTCATGAACCAATTGATAGCTATTTATTTTCTTGTTTGAATATTTGCTAATTACTTCATGTTCAAGGATTATCTTAAATATATTTTGAACTTTGTTGACATTTAATTTCCAATAGTTTAATTTAAATTGCTCCTCAGCTTTAATTAAAAATTTATTAGAGTTAAGAAATAGTAACAATTCATTTTTTAAGAACAAATCTTCAATTAAATTATCTTGATTTTTAAAATATTTATTCTTATTGATATTGAAAATCCTTTTAGATTCAATAAAGATTTCCTTAAAAAGTAAAAGCTGGGTTAAAAAAAATTTATAAAAATTTGTAGATGCTAAATCAAATTGTTTTAACAAAGAAACATTATCAATATTACCTGTCTTTTTTGCATACAACAATTGTAATATTTTTATTCTAATATGTCTTCTATTTAGCATTTTAATGAACTTGATAGCAAATGTAAATATTTTTAAAGTATGAACATCAATTAAGTGTATATTTGATTTTGATTTTTATGGGTGAATTAAAGTACCTAAATAAGTTTTTTTACCACTACAGAAAAAGAATAATTACAGGCATTATTATAACAATAGTTGCTAGAATTTTTGCTTTAGTAGCCCCAAATCTAGTTGGTGACTCAATAACTTTAATTGAAGAATACTCTTTAAAGAATTCTATTGATATGGATTTTTTAAAAAAAGGACTTTTAAAAAATATAATTTTTATTGTCTTATCAGCTTTAGCTTCAGGAGTCTTGACTTTTATCATGAGGCAAACACTAATTAATGTTTCAAGATATATTGAATTTGATTTGAAAAATGAAATATTTCAAAAATATCAAGAACTAAACATTAGTTTTTATAAAAATAATCGAATTGGTGATTTGATGAATAGAATAAGTGAGGACGTAAGTAAGGTTAGAATGTATGTAGGGCCCGCGTTGATGTACACAATAAATACAATTTCATTATTTGTTATCATAATAACCTACATGCTTAGCATTGATATTAAGCTTACCCTTTACACAATAATTCCGCTACCAATTTTATCATTACTGATTTATAAGTTAAGTAGGCAGATTAATATAAAAAGCAAAAGTGTTCAGGAATCTTTATCGAGACTTACAACTTTCTCACAAGAATCATTTAGTGGAATTTCAATTATTAAATCAAATACTATTGAAGATAAAGTAAATGATTTTATGTCTGATTTTTCTAAGGATACAAAGTTGAAAAGTATAGATTTAGCAAAATTTCAGTCTTGGTTTTTCCCAATGATGCTGTTATTAATTGGTTTGAGTAATATTATAGTAATTTTTATTGGCGGTAATCAATATATTAATGGATCAATTCCACTTGGTGTACTTGCAGAATTTATAATATATGTGAATATGTTGACTTGGCCTGTAGCAACTGTAGGTTGGGTAACTTCAATTGTGCAACAAGCTGATGCATCTCAAAAAAGAATAAATGAATTTCTTTCCGAAAAGAATGATATCGTTGCAAATAATTACGAAGAATATGATTTCAAAGGAGAAATTTCATTCAAAGACGTATGTCTAACATACAAAGAAACTAATGTAAAGGCACTTGATAAAATCAATTTCAAAATAGAGAGAGGTCAATCACTTGGTATAATTGGCTCAGTTGGTTCGGGAAAATCGACATTGCTTGAACTAATTTTAAGAAATTATGATGTTGATAATGGTGAAGTTCTTTTAGATAATAAAAATATAAAAAACCATAATCTTAGTCTTGTAAGAGAAAACATTGGATACGTTCCTCAAAGCACATTTTTGTTCTCAGATACAATCTATAACAATATTAAGTTTGGAGATGTAAATGCAACTGAGAAAGAGATTAAATATTTCTCAGAAATTGCCTGTCTTCAAAATGAAATTCTCTCTTTTCCAGAGAAATATTTATCTGTTTTAGGTGAAAGAGGAATCAACTTATCTGGAGGTCAAAAACAAAGATTAGCAATAGCTAGAGCACTATTAAAAAAACCAAAAATTTTGATGTTAGATGATAGTCTTTCTGCACTTGATACAGAAACAGAAAGAAATGTAATACGTAATTTAAGAGAAGAAACCAATAGTATTACTAAGATAATCGTAAGTCATAGGATATCCACAATCGAAAAATGTGACTTAATTTTGGTTTTAGATAAGGGAAAGGTTATTCAAGCTGGAAAACATGAAAATTTATATTTAGAAAGTGGTTATTACAGAGAGACATACGACAAGCAGAAAAGAAAAAAATAATATTAATTTTTGTTAATACTACTTTTTTAACCATTTTTGGACTTTATAATTATTGAAATGGAAGAAAATAAACAACATGTAAATGAAGACATTTATTCAAAAGTCTTAAGAGCAGGTAGAAGAACTTATTTTTTTGATGTAAGATCTACTAAAGCTGGTGATTATTATTTAACAATCTCTGAAAGTAAAAAATTCACCAATGAGGATGGAACTTTTTATTTTAAAAAGCATAAAATATACTTATACAAGGAGGATTTTGAAAACTTCACAAATATTTTAGGAGAAATGACTAAATACATCATTGATGAGAAAGGTTTAGAGGTTATTAGTGAAATTCATGACAAGGACTTCGTTGCCAAGAAAGGTAAAGAAGCTGAAAGCAGCGACGAAGATGCTGAAACTAAAGAAGAGACTGATGAGAAGAAAGAAGAAAAATCTGATGAAGTAGAATTTGAAGATATCTAAGATTTTCTAAAAGGTCTTTTTAAAATTTTTAAGAAATTATTTTTATCATCATAGTTGTCATCAATTCCAAAAATAATTTTTTCTCGATCTAATTCCATATAGGTTCCAAATAACCTATCCCAAACGGAAAATATGTTTCCATAGTTTGAATCAGTATATGGCATAAATGAATGGTGATGAACCTTGTGCATGTTCGGAGATACAATCACATATGAAAGCATCTTATCAATTTTATCATTAAGCCTAATGTTGGCATGATTAAACTGAGAAAAAGCAACTGAGAGAGATTGATACAAAAAAACAATTTCAATTGATGACTCTGAGATAATGATTGCAAGAAGTGTAAACAAAAATCTAATTACACTTTCAATTGGATGATGTCGATTTGCAGTGGTTGTATCAACATGTTTATCAGAGTGATGCACAGCATGAATTTTCCACAATATTTTAATCTTGTGCTGAAAATAATGGGCAGAATATGCTCCAATTAAATCTAATATCATAATTGAAACTAAAAGTGACAATATTGGATAGGCTGTAATGTTAAAAAATGATAAGATACCAATTTCAGAGGCGGAAATAAAGTCACATGTTAAAACAATCATGAATGCCAATGAAAAGTTGACCAATATTGTTGTTAGCGTTAATAAGATGTTAGTTGAGGCATGTTTAAACTTATTATAATTTAAGTATCTAAAAGGAAGAAATCCTTCAATGATCCAAAAAAACATTAAACCAAGAGCAAGTAATCCTCCTCTTTGTAAAGAAGTTATTTCAGAAAAAAATTCTAATATAGGGTCAAACATTGTACAAAATTATAAATTTGTTTTAAAATTACACTATGGCTAGAACACCATCAAACATGGTTACACTTGGAACTAAAGCTCCTAAGTTTGAACTACATAACACTGTTGATGATATTTTATACTCATCTGAACAATTATTTAGCAAAAATGGTACCGTTGTCATGTTTATTTGCAATCACTGTCCATTTGTAATTCACGTAATTGATGAAATTGTATCAATTTCAGAAAATTACAAAGAGAATATTTCTTTTGTCGCAATATCAAGTAACGATGTTATTAATTATCCAGATGACTCACCAGAGCTCATGAAAAAATTTGCTGTAAATAAAAATTTTTCATTTCCATATTTATTTGATGAAACTCAAGAAGTTGCTAAGAGTTTTGATGCAGCATGTACACCTGATTTTTTCCTATACAACAACGAAAGTAAACTTGTTTACAGAGGTCAGATGGATGACTCAAGACCAGGAAATGGGATTCCGGTTACAGGAAATGATTTAAAATCTGCTTTAGATAATTTAATAAAAAACAAAGA
The DNA here is from genome assembly GCA_902535165.1 of uncultured Bacteroidota bacterium. Taxonomy (GTDB): domain Bacteria; phylum Bacteroidota; class Bacteroidia; order Flavobacteriales; family Flavobacteriaceae; genus Eutrophosalina. The sequence goes on from CACASE010000006.1 coordinate 35,906, forward strand.
AATTAGTGCTGATCAAAAGCCTAGCATTGGGTGTAATATTAAGTGGAAGTAACTAAAATGCTACTTTACAATAAAAATATAACATAAATAATCTTAAATCTTCATCCTCAAAATCATCATTAAACTCATCGTATAAGTCCTTCAAATTATCAGATTTAGTTTCAATTAAATATTCATGAAGCTCTTCCTTTGACTCTTCATCAAAAATATCATCAATTATATATGTTAAATCTAGTTTTGTACCTGAATAAACTATTGCTTCAATCTCATTTAAAATTTCTAAATATGTTAAATTTTTTGATTCTGCTATTTCATTAATTGTTAGTTTTTTATCAATTGATTGAATTACAAATAACTTTAATCCTGACTTAGATCCTGAGGATTTAACTAAAAAGTCCTGTTCCCTATTAATATTATTGTCCTTACAATAAGTTGAAATTAGCGAAATGAAACTTTCTCCAAATTTTTTTGACTTTCCTTCACCAACACCCGTAATCATCGATAGTTCATCAAAGTTCATTGGATATTTGAAAGTCATTTCATTAATTGATGATTCTTGAAAAATTGCAAATGGAGGAATATTTAACTTATTAGACAACTTTAATCTTTCTTCTATTAAAATTTTATATAATTTTTCATCAATTACATCATTTTGTGATTTGTGATTTAGATGTATTTCTTCATTATCAAAATCCTTATCAATTGAAATCATGTATGATTTTGGATTTTTCAAAAAATCTCTTCCCATGTCAGTGACTTTAAGAACACCATATTCTTCAATTTTTTTTAATAAAAAACCACTAACCATTAAATTTCTAATTAAAGATTTCCAAAAAATCAATTCAAATCGATTATTATTTTCATTTTTCTGCTTATGGTCAATTAATGGAAATTTGTAGCCAATTTTAGAAATAACCTTTGTGAGTTCCTTTATTTTTTTTGATTCTTTATTATTTAATATTTCGTTTATTATTATTATAGCTTGGTCTTTAACTTCAATTTTTTCTTTTGGATTAACAGAATTATCATCCATTTTACATCCTTCACCATTTAATTCGTCAAATGATTCTCCGAAATAATTAAGTAAAATCTTTCTCCTATTTGAGGATGTTTCAGCATAAGATGCAACGTCCTCTAATAAAGCTAAGCCCTTTTCCTTTTCTGCAACAGGTTTTGATGAAAGAAACTTCTCTAACTTTTCAATATCATCATAAGAATAAAAAGCTAAACAATGACCTTCACCACCATCACGACCAGCCCTCCCAGTCTCTTGGTAATAAGATTCTAGTGACTTAGGAATATCGTGATGAATTACATATCTAATATCTGGTTTGTCAATACCCATTCCAAATGCAATTGTTGCTACAATAACATCACACCTTTGCATTAGGAAATGTTCCTGATTAGTTGATCTTATTTTTGGTTCGAGACCTGCATGATAAGGCAATGCTTTGATATCATTAATTTGTAAAAGATGAGCAAATTCATCAACCTTTTTTCTTGATAAACAATAAATAATTCCTGATTTACCTGCATTTTTTTTAATAAAAGAAACAATATCTCTTTCAATTTTATCTGTTTTATGTTTAACCTCATAAAAAAGATTAGGCCTATTAAATGATGACTTGAATACACTAGCATTTGACATTGAAAGATTTTTAATAATGTCATCTTGCACTTTCGGCGTAGCAGTTGCTGTTAATGCTATCATCTTTAAATTTGAGTCTATTTGTTTAATAGATTCATTTATTTTTCTGTAATCTGGTCTAAAATCATGCCCCCACTCGGATATGCAATGTGCTTCGTCAACGGCAACAAACGATATATCTTGCTTTTTTAAAAAATCGATATTTTTTTGTTTAGTTAAAGACTCAGGAGCCATGTAAAGAAGCTTAGTTATACCTTTTTCTATTTGCTCCTTCACTAAATTAATTTCAGAATTGTTAAGTGTTGAGTTTAACACATTAGCAACACCGTCTTCCTCAAAGAGACCTCTCAAAACATCAACCTGATTTTTCATTAAAGCAATTAGTGGTGAAATGATGATTGCAGTTCCCTGTGAAGCAATAGCTGATAATTGATAACATAAGGATTTACCACCACCAGTTGGCATTATTACTAATGTATTTTTTTTATCTACAATTGAGTTTATAATGTCAAATTGATTCTCACGAAATTCTGAGTAACCAAAATGTTTATGGAGAAGCGATAATAGATTATTTTTTAAATTCATTCCTTAAAAGGAATTAAGGTATATTTGTTGTTATTATTAAATATAACTTAATTTTAAATCCATTCTTAATTAAACCAAATAAGTTTTGAACAATAAAAATATAAATCAAATTGTTAATCAAGTGGTTGATATTCAGCTAGATGCTATTGAAAAACTAAAAGAGACTTTCGACGACAATTTTGATGATATTATTAAGTTTTTATCAAAAATTAATGGAAGAATAGTAGTTTCTGGAATTGGAAAAAGTGCAATAATTGGGATGAAAATATCCTCTACTTTAAATTCAACTGGAACTCCATCAATTTTTATGCATGGTTCTGATGCTTTACACGGCGACTTAGGAGCTATTACCAAAGATGATGTCTTGATATATATTTCTAAAAGCGGAAGCAATTCTGATACTGTAGATCTAGTTAATAGCCTTAAGAAGAATGGTGTCGACATTGTTAGCATCACCGCTAATAAAGATTCATATCTAGCAAAAAATTCAAGACATATCATCTATACGCCTATACATGTTGAAGCTTGTCCAAATAATTTGGCGCCAACTACTAGTACAGGAATTCAGTTATTAGTAGGTGACATTATTGCAATTTGCCTCATGAGTTTAAAAAACTTTGATAAAATATCATTTGCCAAACTTCACCCATCTGGCTCATTAGGAAAAAAATTAACAACTACTGTTGAAGATTTAATAGATACTCAACATGCACCATTTATTGATTTACAATCTAAATTCAGTGATGCAATCAATGAAATTTCAAATAAAATGCTGGGTGCAACTGCGGTAATTGAAAACAACAAGGTTGTTGGAATTATCACAGATGGTGATGTGAGAAGGATATTAGAAAAAAATAATGACCCACTAAATATAATTGTTTCAAATATAATTTCTAGAAATCCAAAAACTGTTAAGCATTCACTTTTAGCTATTGATGCTTTACAAATAATGAATAAGAATAAGATTACAAATTTAATCGTAACTAAGGACAACAATTACATTGGGATGTTGCATATACATGATTTAATAAATGCAGGGTTATGAGTAAAATGAGATTAGACCCTAATGAAATGTCATTTTTGGATCATCTTGAGGATCTTAGATGGCATATATTAAGGTCTTTTATTGCAATTTTTATAGTAGGAATCGGAGCATTCATTTTTAAGGACTTCATTTTTGATAAAATAATTTTTGGTCCAAAGGATATTAATTTTCCAACCTATAAGATCTTATGCACAATATCAAATTTTATTGGACTTGATGATAGTTTTTGCATAACTGAATTACCTTTTCGTGTTCAAAGCAGAACTGTCTCAGGTCAATTTTCAGCGCATATATGGACCTCAATAGCTGCTGGATTCGTAATCGCTTTTCCTTACGTCTTATATCAATTTTGGAGTTTCATAAGCCCTGGACTTTATCAAAATGAAAAAAAATATGCTCGAGGATTTATTTTTGTTTCTAGTCTTTTATTTTTTATTGGGGTTGTTTTTGGTTATTACGTAATCTGTCCATTATCGATTAATTTTTTGGGAAATTATTCTGTTAGTAATGAAGTTTTTAATGATTTTGATTTAAATAGTTATATTGGATTAGTTCGTGCTTCAGTATTGGCTTCAGGATTAATTTTTGAACTGCCAATAATTATTTATTTTCTAACTAAAGTTGGATTGGTTAATCCAGAAATTTTAATTAAGTATAGAAAATTTGCTTTAGTTGGTGTCTTGATTTTAGCAGCAGTTATAACTCCTCCTGATGTAGCTAGTCAAATAATTGTTGCTATACCAATTGTTATTTTATACCAAATAAGTATATATATATCCAGAATCGTAACAAAGAATAATAAATGAAACTTCAAGCAATCAAAATAGAAAAATCATACCAATCAAGAAAAGTTGTTGATGGTGTTGATCTTGAATTAAGTCAGGGTGAGATTGTAGGTTTATTGGGACCTAATGGAGCAGGAAAAACGACATGTTTTTACATGATTGTCGGTCTAATAAAGTCTGATTCAGGAAAAATAATGATTGATAAAATTGAAGTCTCAAAAGAACCAATGTATAAAAGAGCTATTAACGGAATTGGATATTTAGCACAGGAAGCTTCGGTTTTCAGGAAACTTAGCGTTGAAGATAATATAAAGGCAGTTTTAGAGCTTGGAGATTTAACTGAAAATGAACAAAAATCAAAACTAGAAAGTCTTATTGACGAATTTAGCTTGAATAAGGTCAGAAAGAACAGAGGTGATTTACTTTCTGGTGGTGAAAGAAGAAGGACTGAAATTGCAAGAGCATTAGCTACCGATCCTAAGTTTTTATTACTTGATGAGCCTTTTGCTGGTGTTGATCCTATAGCAGTTGAAGAAATTCAGAAAATAATCGCTCATCTTAAAACTAAAAACATTGGTGTTTTAATAACAGATCATAATGTTCAAGAAACACTAGCAATTACTGATAGAACATATTTAATGTTTGAAGGGAAAATATTAAAAAGTGGAAAGCCTGAGCTATTGGCTAAAGATGAAATAGTTAGAAAGCTATATTTGGGAAAAAACTTTGTTTTCAGAAAAAAGAACGTATGAGTAATTACGTTCATCTCTTTTCTGGTTCATTTGTTGAATCAAATGCTCTTACACACGAACTTTCAAAATTAGGGATAAAGTTTATAATAAAGGATCAACAAAATTCAGCAAATCTTGCTGGATTTGGAATACCTAATTATTTATTTTCATGTGAAGTTTTTGTTAAGTCAATCGATTATGAAAAAGCTAGAATGCTTTGTAAAGATTAAAAGCTAAAGAAGAAATAACATAAACTACGACTGAGATACTAACTAAATTTAAATAACTGTAGTTGTTAACATATATAAAAGTAATAACACCTACCATTATTAAAACGAAAAACAAGAAAAAAACTTTCTTAATATTTGTTTCAATGGATTTAAAAGACTCAAATTTTATGTTAGAGATTAGCAAAATACATGATAAAAAAATGATGATACTAAACAAGTAAATAGGGACTTCAAATGTTAAAAAGGGAATTCCCATAAAGAAAATTCCATTTGCAGGTGAAGGCAAACCTAGAAAATAAGTCTTTGAGGGCAAAGTATTAAACCTAGCTAATCTAATCATTGAAAATGGAACAATTAAAAAAGAGATTAATGCAAAAAATTCAATTTCCTCAGACTTAGATTGAAAAAAATGGAATAAAAGCAATGAGGGTGTTACTGAAAATGTTATAAGATCTGAAAAAGAATCTAATTGAACACCAATTTTTGTTTTTGCATCTAATATTTTTGCTAAATACCCATCAAAAAAATCAAAGAGGGAGCCTAACAAAACTAAAATCAAGGCTAATTTATATCCACTCAGATTTAAAAAATCAACATCCATGAAAATAAAAATAATAGCGAGACAACCACACAATCCGTTAAGAATTGTTAGTAAATTTGGAAGTATTTTGATTAGTTTCAATTGATAGATTAAGTTTATACTTTTACAAAGTTAATTATTAATAATTTGAATTTTTTAAAATCTATTCTTTTAAGTATTATTTCAGGATTATTGTTAGGATTAGCATGGCCAACATATGGAATAACTGCTTTTATTTTTATAGCATTCATTCCTCTGTTACATGTAGCTAAATACAATAACAAATTTTCAATTAAAATATTTTTATGTTTTTACTTAACATTTTTAATATGGAATATAATCGCAACAAGTTGGTTATACTATGCATCTTTAGGTGGTGTATTATTTGCTGTTTTAGTAAACTCACTATTAATGACAATAGTATTTAGCCTATTTTTTATTGTTTCAAAAAAAATTAACTCAAAACTAAGTTTGATATTTTTCGTTAGTTTTTGGTTATGTTTTGAAAAATTTCATTTAATGTGGGATTTTTCATGGCCGTGGCTCAATATTGGCAATGTTTTCTCTGAGAAAACTGAATGGATTCAATGGTATGAGTATACAGGATCATTCGGTGGAACGTTATGGGTCCTGCTAACTAATATTTTAATTTATAAAGTTTTTTTATCTACGATATATAATGAAAAACCTCGATTATTAATTGTATCAGTAATTTTAGTGATAATTATACCAATTACTATTTCTAAAATCATACTATATAATCTTGATTTAGAAGAGGAACCGATTGATGTTTTTATAATTCAACCTAATATTGACCCGTACTTAGAAAAATATACCAGAACTGATAAAGATAATTATCATTATGTACATGATTTATTAGAAGAAAATTCAATTAAAAACTCAACCATTTTTCTTCCCGAAACATTTTTTTCAGATGGAACGCAAATTAACGGATACAGTGGAAATGAATTTATTAAACAACTCGAGTTTTTAAAAAATAAATTTAATTCTGAAATTTTGACTGGAATTGAGCTTTTTGAAATTGTTAAGGATTCAATTAAAATAAAAAATTATTCAAATAATTTAAATGATGGAAGATGGCTAAACTTATATAATAGTTCTGTTTTTATTTCAGATGAAAATCAATTTTACAATAAATCAAAACTTGTTGTTGGTATCGAAAAAATGCCTTATAAAAAGTTAATTGAACCTATCCTAGGAAACCTTTTAATGGATTTTGGTGGATTAACATATTCCAGAGGTTATGATAATGAAAGAAAAAACTTTAAATCTTTTAATAATTTTTATTTATCTCCAATAATATGTTATGAATCTGTTTATGGCGAATATGTAACTGAATACACAAGATCTGGTTCGAAATTATTTGCAATTATAACAAATGATGGTTGGTGGGATGTTAGTGAGGGACATAAACAACACTTATCATATGCAAAATTAAGAGCTATTGAAAACAGGAGGAATATTGTCAGATCAGCAAATACAGGCGTGTCAGCAATTATAAATTATAGAGGTGAAATTGAAGATTCAATTGAATACGGCGAAGAAGGATTTATAAATACAAATGTTGGTTTGATTGAAGAAAAAACTTTTTATGTAAATTATGGTGATTACATTTTTAGAATATCATTATTTTTTTTCATTATCATTGGTTTACATTTTCTTGCTACCATCGTTAAAATCAAATAATTAATAATTGTTTATTATTTTTTTTTTAAAAACTTGCCTAAGTCAATTATTCATTTATTTTTGCAAAAAAAAAGTAAAATATGTATTGGACTCTAGAATTAGCCTCTTATTTAAGCGATGCGCCATGGCCTGCGAATAAAGATGAATTAATTGATTATTCAATAAGAACAGGTGCTCCTCTTGAAGTTGTTGAAAATTTGCAAGCAATTGAGGATGAGGATGGTGAAATCTACGAGTCAATTCAAGAAATTTGGCCTGATTTTCCAACAGAAGAGGATTATCTGTGGAATGAAGAGGAGTATTAACTTTTTTATTAATGCAACAAAAACCGTTACAAGTCTCTATTGAGGCTTTTTTTTTGCTTAAATTTGAGATATATATATGAGTATAATTGATTCGATACTAAATGTTTTTCTTGGTGACAAAGGAAAAAAGGATGTCAAAGAGGTAACTCCAATAGTTAATTCAGTTATTAAGTTTGAAAAAGAACTCTCTAAAATTAGTAATGATCAGCTAAGGTCGATTACTCAAGAATTCAAAGATGAAATTAAACAACTAAATGATCCATTCTTAAGAGAAATTGAAGATATCAACAAAATTATTGAGAAATCTGAAAATATTGATGAGAATAATGCTAGTTACAAACAAATCAAAAAAATTCAAGACCAATATTTAGATAAACTAGATGATTACTTAAATTCAATTTTACCAAAGGCTTTTGCTGTTGTAAAGGAAACAACTAAAAGATTTAAGAACAATAAAGAAATTAGTGTAAAAGCAACACCATTTGATGAAAATTTGTCATCAATTAAATCATATGTAAAATTAAATGGAAATAGTGCTATTTGGTCAAACTCATGGGATGCTGCTGGAAAAAGTATTACGTGGGATATGATTCACTACAATGTTCAATTAATTGGTGGTATTGCCTTACACCAAGGAAAAATAGCAGAAATGCAAACTGGTGAGGGAAAAACACTTGTTGCTACACTACCTGTCTATTTAAATGCTCTTTCAGGAAATGGTGTTCATTTAATTACCGTAAATGATTATTTGGCAAAAAGAGATTGTGCATGGATGGCTCCAATATTTGAGTTTCATGGTTTAAGTGTAGATTGTATTGATAATTATAAGCCTCACTCGGAGGAAAGAAAGAAAGCCTATCTATGTGACATCACATACGGAACAAATAATGAATTTGGATTCGATTACCTTCGAGACAATATGGCTCATAAAAATGAAGATAGAGTTCAAAGAGAACATTCATACGCAATTGTTGATGAGGTAGATTCTGTACTTATAGATGATGCTAGAACTCCATTAATAATTTCTGGCCCAATTCCTCAAGGTGGAAATCATGAGTTTAATGAATTAAAATCAAAAATTTCATCTCTTGTACAAATTCAAAAACAACTTGTAACAAAGATCTTATCAGAATCTAAAAAATTATATAGTGAAGGAAATATCGAAGATGGAAGCTTTAAGTTATTACAGGCATTTAGAGGATTACCTAAAAATAAGGCATTGATAAAATTTTTAAGTGAAGAGGGTATAAAACAATCTTTGTTAAAAACTGAAAATTTCTACATGCAGGATAATAATAGAGAAATGCCTAAAGTTGATGCTGATTTATACTTTACAATTGATGAAAAAAATAATCAAATTGAATTAACAGATAAAGGGGTTGAACAATTATCAAAAGATATTAACGATCCCGGTTTCTTTGTTTTACCAGATATATCAATTGAAATAGCAAATATTGAATTAAAAAAATTGGAGATTGAAAAAGAAGCTGAAGAAAAAGAAAAATTATATTCTGATTTTAGTGAGAAAAGTGAAAGGATACATACTTTAAATCAATTATTAAAAGCATATACACTATTTGAAAAAGATATTGAATATGTTGTAATGGATAATAAGGTCAAGATTGTTGATGAACAAACCGGAAGAATTATGGATGGAAGACGATACTCTGACGGTCTTCATCAAGCAATAGAGGCTAAAGAAAATGTAAAAATTGAAGATGCCACACAAACTTTCGCTACAATAACACTTCAAAATTATTTCAGAAAATATAGAAAGCTTTCAGGAATGACAGGTACTGCGGTAACTGAGGCTGGTGAATTTTTAAATATTTATAAGTTAGATGTAATGGTTATTCCAACTAATAAGCCTATAGCTAGAGATGATAGAAATGATTTAATATATAAAACAAAAAGAGAAAAATATAACGCTGTAATAAGCAACGTAATAAAGTTAACTGAACAGGGAAGACCAGTATTAATAGGAACAACATCAGTAGAAATTTCAGAGCTACTTTCAAGAATGTTAGACAGACAAAATATAAAACATAATGTTCTTAATGCTAAACTTCACAAAAGAGAAGCTGATGTTGTTGCAGAGGCTGGAAAAGCTGGAGTTGTTACTATTGCGACTAATATGGCTGGTAGGGGAACTGATATAAAGATAAGTGACCAAATTAAAAATAAGGGAGGTCTTGCAATAATTGGAACTGAAAGGCATGATTCAAGAAGGGTTGATAGACAATTGAGGGGAAGATCTGGAAGACAAGGTGACCCAGGAAGTTCACAATTCTATGTTTCACTTGAGGACAACCTAATGAGACTTTTTGGATCTGAAAGAGTTTCAAAATTAATGGACAGAATGGGTCACAAAGAAGGCGAAGTCATACAACACTCCATGATGACAAAAACTATAGAGAGAGCTCAAAAGAAAGTAGAAGAAAATAACTTTGGAATCAGAAAAAGACTTCTTGAATATGATGACGTGATGAATGTTCAACGTGAAGCTATATATGAAAGGAGAAAAAATGCACTAGATGTAAATAAACTAAAGATTGATGTTGCTGATATGATTTATGACACTGTAGCAAAAATTTATGATAATACTAAAGTTGATAATGATTTTAAAGCCTTTGAATTTGAAATTATTAAGTGTTTTTCTACAACTTCGCCTGTTAATAAAACTGAATTTGAAAATAAAAATGATGCCGAAGTAATTAATAAGACATATGAAACTGTATTGAATTTTTACAAAGAAAAAAACAAAGAGAATTCTGTGAAGGTATTTCCAATTGTAAAAAATGTATATGAAAATCCTCAAAATAAATTTGAAAGAATTGTTGTCCCCTTCTCTGACGGTAAAAAAACCATGAACATTGTTACTAATCTTAAAGATGCGTACGAATCTAATGGTCAAGAATTAATTAATGATTTTGAAAAAAATATATCACTAGCAATAATAGATGATACATGGAAAACTCATTTAAGAAAAATGGATGAACTAAAACAAGCTGTACAACTTGCAGTTCATGAACAAAAGGATCCATTAGTTATTTACAAAAATGAAGCTTATAATTTATTTGAATCAATGATATTACAATTGAATACTGATATCTTATCATTTTTATTTAAAGGAACTTTACCTACAAGTAATCCAAATGAAATCAAAGAAGATAGACAAACTAGAAGAAGAGAAAAATATAATACATCGAAAGAAGAGGTTCTTAACAGTGATGAGCTCGCAAACAGGAATCGTCAAGTAGGCTCAAGTGTTTCGAACAATCAAAATGTAGTTGAAACTATTGTTCGCGAAAAACGTAAAATTGGAAGAAATGAGAGAATAAAAATTAAAAACTCTCAATCGGGTGAAATTAAAGAATTAAAATATAAACAAGCTGAACCTCTTTTACGATCCGGGAATTGGAGTATAATTGAAAATTAAAATTAATGAATATCTTAGTTGTAGGCCCTGTTCCACCACTTAGGGGAGGTATTTCAGACTTCAATAATGAATTAATTTCTACTATAAATAAAAAACATAATATTTCTATTTTATCATTTTCAATCCTTTACCCAAGATTTTTTTTTCCTGGAAAAAATCAATTTCACAACAAATCAGCTAATTTTAAAAAAATAAAAACGATAAATCCTTATAATCCATTTTCCTATTTCATTATTAATAAATACTTAAAACATGTAAATCCAGATGTAATATTATCAACTCATTGGAATCCTTTTTTTTCTATATCATATTCAATAATCAACAAAATTGCACCTAAACAAATTTTAAAAATTGGTTTATTGCATAATATTAATAGTCATGAAAACAGAATATTAGATAAGTATTTTACCAGTATTTATTTAAATAGTCTGAATAAATTTGTGACCCTATCAAAACACACATTAGATCTGATTTCTAACAAAAATGGAATTTCTTTATTCCATCCAATTCCTAATTTGAAACAGAAACTAATTGATAAAAATCAAATTATTAAAGATTTAAATATAAAATCAAGTAAAAAAATCTTTTTACACTTCGGAATAGTAAGAAAATACAAGGGATTAGAATTACTCATTAAATCTTTTAAGTTAGCATTTGAAAAAGATAATAATATTCATTTAGTTATTGTTGGTGAGTTTTATGATAACTTAAAAAATTATCAGTTATTACTAAAAAAATTAGATTTAGAAGAACATGTAACAATACACAATAAATTTGTAGCTGAATCGGAAATTAAAAAATGGTTTTCAATTGCAGATTTTGTAATTCAAACAAACCTTAATGCTACTCAAAGTGGAATAATATCTATTGCAATATATTTTGAAAAAATTATTATTACTACTGCACAAGGTGGAATTAAAGAAATACTTAATGATAATAATTCATTTATATGCGAAAAAAACTCAAAATCAATAAGTGATAATATTTTAAAAGCAATTGATTCAGATTTGAAAGAAAAAACTAGACAACTAATAATATTAAAGAAAAAATTAAATTGGGATAATTTTTCTAAGCAACTTTTAGACTTTATAAAATGATAAGAGCTTTTTTTTACATAATATTTTTTTCTTTTTTGTTTTTTTCATGTGAAAAGAATTTAAATCCTAATGTTTTAATGTTTATGACAGATGACCAAGGTTGGGGAGATTTAAGCATTCATGGAAATACAAATTTAAAAACACCAAATATTGATAGTTTCGCTAAAAATGGAGCTACCTTTTCAAGATTTTATGTTAGTCCAGTTTGTGCTCCAACAAGAGCGGAACTACTAACCGGAAAATATTTTGTCAGGACAGGAGTTAATGGAGTTACAAGAGGATATGAAAGAATGAATACTAACGAAAAAATTATTTCCAATTATTTTAAAGAGAAAAGTTATTCCACTGGACTATTTGGGAAATGGCATAATGGATCTCAGCCCCCGTATCATCCAAATTCAAGAGGATTTGATGAGTTTTATGGTTTTACATCAGGTCACTGGGGTAATTATTTTGATCCTATTTTAGAAAGAAATGGTGAATTAGTTAGAGGAAATGGTTATATAAATGATGATATTACAAATAATGCTATTTCGTATATAAAAAATTCATCTAAACCCTTCTTCACTTTTATTTCCTATAACACACCCCACTCTCCTATGCAGGTTCCGGATAAGTATTCAAAAGAAAAAAAAGTTATTCTTAAAGGCAGATATTCAGAGAGAGAAAATGTAGAAAAAACAAAAGCAGCATTAGGAATGATTGAAAATATTGATGAAAATGTTGGAAAAATTATTAAAACTCTTAAGGAAATTGATAAATATGAAGACACAATCATTATTTTTTTGAGTGATAATGGACCAAATGGGAATAGATGGAATAATGAGTTGAAAGAAAGAAAAGGAAGTACTAATGAAGGTGGTGTAAGAGTTCCATTTTTTATTCAATGGCCAAATAAAATTAAACCAGGTATCAAAATTAAACAAGTTACAAGTGCCCTGGATGTGTTTCCAACACTAACAGATCTAATTGATAGTCCAACTGGGATAAATTTTGATGGGAAAAGTTTCAAAAAGTATATTGAAAATCCAGATTTATTAGATAATGAAAGAAAAGTATTTTCATTCTGGAATAATAGATTGAGTGTAAGAAATAATGAATATATTTTAGACTATAACGATAAGTTATATGACCTGAATAATGATCATAGCCAATATTATGCTATTAATGAAAAAAAACCAAATGAATATGAAGAATTAAAAGAAGCTAAAAAAATTTGGAGAGAATCAATAAATGAAATAATTAAAAAAAATAAACGAAGACCATTCACAATTAATTACAAGAATTCAAATCATACTCATCTACCAGCAAGAGATGCTGAGATAACAGGAAAATTACAAAGATCTTCAATACATGCTAACTGTTCATTTATAGAAAATTGGAAAAGTTCTGATGATTACATTTATTGGGAGGTTGATGTGTTAGAAAATGGTACTAAATCTGTTGAATTATATTATACATTACCTAAAGAAAGTGTTGGCACTGAAATTGCTTTAGAATTTGAGGATCAAATAATTAAAAAAACTATTGATGATTTTCATGATCCAAGTCTAGAAGGATTTGAAAAAGATAAAATAAAAAGAATAGAATCCTATACCAAGGATTTTAAAAAAATAAATATTGGAGAAATGAGTTTTAAAAAAGGAATAAGCAGACTGAAACTCAAAACAACAATAATAAAGGGAAACAAATCGATAGACTTTAGGTTATTAATTTTAAAAAATAAAAATGAAAAAAGCTCTTAGTGTTATATTAATGATATTTTTTATTCAGTCTAATGCTCAAGACATGAAAGAGGCATATTTTGCATCTGGTTGTTTTTGGTGTGTTGAATCTATTTATGAAAGTTTAATTGGTGTCGAAAAAGTTGAATCAGGCTATTCTGGTGGTTATACTAAAAATCCCACTTATTACACAGTTTTAACAGGCAAAACAGGACATGCTGAAGCCATAAAGGTTTATTATGATTCAAATAAAATTAGTTTTAATGAATTAGTGAAAGTTTTTTTTGGATCACATGACCCAACTACTCTAAACAGGCAAGGACCAGATAGAGGAACACACTACAGATCCATTGCATTTTATAGCAATGAGAATGAAAAAAAGATTATAAATGAAGAAATTAAGCGTTTACTAAATAATAAAACCTATCAAAAAATTGTTACAGAAGTTAAAAAGTTTGATGTGTTTTACATAGCTGAAGATTATCACCAAGACTATAAAGAAAAAAACCCTAAAAACGCTTATATATGGAATGTTTCTGTTCCTAGAATTAATAAGTTTAAATCAAAGTTTTCTGAATTGTTGAAATAAATTTAACCTTTAAGCTTTGCCAATCCAAAAAAATATAATTTGTAAAATAAATAACCTGACAATAGTCCGTATACAGCTCCAAAAATGATATCCGTGGGAAAATGGACACCTAAGTAAATTCTGCTGTAAGAAATAATGGTTGCCCAAATAAATAAAAAAGACATATATGATCTATATTTCTTTTTTGTATTTAGATAAATAAACATTGCAAATGCAAATGTGTTAGCAGAATGAGCTGAAAAAAAACCGTAAAGACCACCACATCCCTCCTTGACAATTCTTATTAAATAAGAAATATCAGGATTATGACAGGGTCTTAATCTTTCAAAATAATCTTTAAAAAAATTACTTGACTGATCTGTAAATATTATTAGAATAATTGCAATTAATATAAAAAAAATTCGATTTCTATTTTTAGGTTTAGATTCATAAAAAGATAAAAATCCAAGTGAAGAATTATTTACTCTTCCCGGTAAGTAAAATAATATTACAATAAGATATAAAATATACCATGTTTCCTTGTTAGATATAGTGAGCCAAATTTTATCAAAATTATCTGAACCTAATGAATTTAAAAAAATAAATAGAGACTGATCTAGTTCTAAAATAAAGTCCATTAATTAATCATTTAAGCCATATTTGTCAAAAAGATAAACCAAAGATGCAACTGCTGATGAACCCATTTCTAATTCTCTTTTATTTACGGCGTCGAATGTATCAATTTCAGTATGATGGTAATCAAAATATCTTTGTGAATTAGGTCTTAAGCCTGATAAAACGTTATAATCCGTTCTTAAATTAGAAATATCTGCTCCACTCCCACCTTTGATGAATACGTTAATAAAATATGGTGCAAATAATTTTTTCCATTCTAAGATTCTTAAAAAATTTGAATCATTACATGTAAAAGAAAAACCTAAAGGTCTAAATCCACCTGCATCAGACTCAATTGCAAAAATATGATTTACACCCTCTTTATCAGCAATTTCTTTATACTTAAGTGATCCTCTTAATCCGTTTTCTTCATTCATAAACAAAACAACTCTTATTGTTCTTTTGGGTTTATAATCTATTTTGCTAAATAAATTAATGAGATCCATTGAGTGTACTACTCCTGCTCCATCATCATGACTTCCATCTCCAATATCCCACGAATCTAAATGTCCTCCAACTAAAATAACTTCATCAGGGTACATTGTTCCTTTTTTTTCAGCAATTACATTGTATGATTGAGCATCAGGGAGTTGTTTGCATTGTTGTCTTAGTAAGAATTTTAGGTTAGGGTTGATTTTTAATAAACTACTCAATTTATCAGCACCATTTGTACTTATTGCTGCTGCAGGAATTCTTTTGCTAATTGGAAGAGCACCGTATGTTAAACCTCCAGTGTGAGGAAAATCATCATTTCTTAATGTCATTGATCTAACAATAACTCCAATAGCACCATATTTTGAAGCCTCTAGTGCACCAAGCGCACGTTGATCAACAGCAGTTCCATAAGCTGTAAATGTTGTAATAAACTTTGGATCCATAGGACGGTTAAAGAAAACTATTTTACCATCAATTTTTTCTTTACCTAACAATTTTAGTTCATCAATTGACTTAACTTCAATTACATTTGATTTGATTCCAACAGAGGGTGTTGCTACAGAACCGCCCAAGGCAGCTACTGGAACATTAAAAGTAACACCCGGTTCGGTTTCGATTAAAGCAAACTCTTTCGGCCCTCTAACCCATCTTGGTACCATAACAGGTTGCAACCATACTTTATCAAAATTTAATTTATCTAATTCCTTTTTTGACCATTCCACAGCTAATTGTGCCTCATATGATCCAGAAAGTCTTCCTCCAATCTCATTTGACAGGTAATCTAACCAAGAATAAGCTTTACTTTCTGTAAAGCCAGCCTCAAATATATCTTTGATTACTTTTTCGTCTTGCCCAAAATTATTAAGAGAGATAAAGAAAAAAAGAATGATAAATATTTTTTTCATAAACCTATTTAGCTGAGAATTTAATAACGTCCTTTTCGGTTATATTATCAGATTCAACTAAAATAATAAGTCTTTCAACAACATTTCTTAATTCACGAACATTACCTGGCCAACTGTAGCTAGCAAGCTTTTTTAATGCTTTATTATCAATTGTAATTAAATTCTTGTCATATTGAACTGAGATTTGGTCCAAAAAGAAACTAACAAGTTCGGGAATGTCATCTTTTCTATCATCAAGTTTTGGAACATTAAGTTCAATGACTGAAATTCTATGGTATAAATCTTCCCTAAACTTATTAGATGAAATTAAATTCTTTACATTTTTATTAGTAGCAGCTATTATTCTTGTATCTACAAAAATATCTTTTTCACTTCCAACTTTTTGAATTTTATTTTCTTGAATAGCTCTTAAAACTTTTGATTGGGCAGATAAACTCATGTCTCCAATTTCATCAAGGAATAAAGTACCGTTATTTGCTGCTTCAAACTTTCCTGTTCTATCTTTGTGAGCAGAAGTAAAAGAACCTTTAAGGTGTCCAAAAAGCTCACTTTCAATTAACTCTGCTGGTATTGCAGCACAATTTACTTCAACAAAAGGCCCATCACTTCTTAAACTATTCAAATGAATTTGACGAGCAACTAATTCTTTACCTGCTCCATTTGGACCAAGAATAAGTACTTTAGCATTTGTTGGTGATATTTTTACGATTAGATCTTTTAATTCTACAATTTTTTTAGACTCTCCGACAATTTCAAACTTACCAGTCTTTATAGTTTTTTTAACTTTTTTTCCAGTTCCAGATTTTGATTTTAGTGCACCTCTTACAGAATTTAATAAGTTATTTAGGTCAGGTGGTTTCTCGATGTAATCAAATGCACCAATTCTCATCGCCTTGACTGCAGTTTTTAGATCACCGTGACCAGATATCATTATTACATTAGTTTCTTGATTATATTTTTTTGTAAAATTGAGTACATCAATTCCATCTTTTTTGGGCATCTTGATATCACAGATAACTAAATCATAATTATTTGACTTAATTTTTTTTTCTGCATCTACACCATCAATTGCTTCATCAATAATGAATTTAGAATTTTCTTCAGATAAAACTTTTTTTAAGACCCTTCTTATTGCATCTTCATCCTCAACTATTAAAATTTTTGACATATATTATATTGAATTGTAAAGTTAAGAAAACATATCTTTTACCTTTTCAAAGAAAGATTTGTCATTCTTATCAGGATTTGGTTTAAAATGGTCACTATCCTTCATTTCTTCAAAAAACTGTCTTTGATCTTTATTAACAGTCTTTGGTGTCCAAACATTTACATGAACTAATAAATCACCTGTTCCATAACCATTTACAGATTTTAAACCTTTACCTCTAAGCCTTAAAATTTTACCTGATTGTATGCCTGCATCCAATTTAATTCTTACTTTTCCGTTAACAGTATCTATTTCTTTGGATACACCCAAGACAGCTTCTGAAATACTAACGTATAAATCAAAATGCAGATTATTTCCCTCTCTTTTGAAATTTTCATCATCTAGTTCACTAATTAGAACTAATAAATCACCAGATATACCATCTGATATTGCATCATTTCCTTTTCCACTAACTCTAAGTTGCATACCATCCTCAACACCAGCAGGTATTTTAACTTCAACTGTTTCCTCATTTAAAATTTGACCATTTGCATCTGAACCTGGAGCCTTTTTAGTTACAATTTTACCAGTTCCAGAACATGCATTACATGTTGTTGTAGACTGCATTCTTCCTAAAATTGTATTTGTTATTTGAGTTACTTGTCCAGATCCTCCACATTGAGGGCAAGTGGAAAATTCAGTACCAGGTGCTTGAACTTTTCTTTTGACTTTTATTTTTTTATTAACTCCATTGGCAATTTCATTTATAGTTAAAGAAACTTTTATTCTAAGATTTGTTCCTTTTGATCTTCTTTGTGAAGATCCTCCAAAACCTCCAAAACCTCCAAATGCACCTCCGAATATATCACCAAACTGACTAAATATGTCATCCATATTCATTCCTCCTGCACCAAATCCACCAGATCCATCAAAGGCAGCATGACCAAATTGATCATATTTAGCTCTTTTTTCTGAATTTCCTAAAACCTCATAAGCTTCGGCAGCTTGTTTAAACTTAGTTTCAGCTTCTTTATCTCCAGGATTTTTATCGGGATGATATTTTATAGCAGATTTTCTATAGGCTTTCTTAATCTCTGAATCAGAGGCATTTTTTTCAACACCTAAAATTTTATAATAATCCTCTTTCATTAATATTAGTTAGCTACTACAACTTTTGGATATCTTAAAATTTTTTCTCCTAAACTATAACCAGTCTCAATAACATCTACAACTTTTCCAACCATTTTTTTATCGGTTGCTTTAATTTGTGTAATTGCTTCATGTTTTTCAGAATCGAAAACATCTCCCTTATTTACAACAATCACTGTTAATCCATTTGCCTTTAGTGTGTCATTCAGCTTATTATAAATGAGTTCAAATCCCTTTATTAAATTTTCGTTTTCTGACTTTTTAAATTCAGTAAAGGCTCTGTCCATATCATCAGTAACAGGAATTAAGGCAGTCATTAGTTCACTGGATGCTGATTTAAATAGATCAAGTCTTTCTTTAGCTGTTCTTTTCCTAAAGTTTTCAAACTCTGCAAAAAGTCTTAAAAACTTATCTTTTTCATCCTTTAATTCGTCATTCAATGATTTGATTTGATTCTTAAGTGTTGGAGACTTAGGTTTTGTTGATTTTTTTTTACTATTTGCCATATCCTTTAAATAAAAGACAAATTTACTGCCAACATTTTAATTTTGACAAAAAGTCAGAAAATTATTTTATTTTTTCCATTGATGGATAATTAAAATGGTATCCACTATTTACTATTTTACTAGCGGATACGTTTTTATCAGAAGCAATTACATCATAGTAAAAATCTAAAATACCAATCAGTTTAAATGGAACTATAAGTAAACTTTTTGGGATACTAAAATTTAATAATGGTTTGTAACTTAACTTAGATGCAAGTTCTTGTAATTCTAAAAAGGTTGATGGATTTGGTGATACAGCATTATAAGTGCCTTCTAATTTATTTTGAATAACGTGATAAAAAATATTTACTAAATCATCAATATGAATCCATGATTGGCACTGGTCTCCCGCATCAATTACGTTTGAAATTCTTAATTTATTAATTTGAATTAGTTTTTTTAGAATTCCACCTTCTTTTGACAAGACAAGACCTATTCTTAATGTGGTAACACGAATATTAAGTTTATTGAATTCTTTAATTTTTTTCTCCCATTCTCTAACAACATTTGTTAAAAATAACCCCTCTTTGGATTGGAATGATTCATCGTACTCTAAGGTTTTACTATTTGGATAAATACCGATAGCAGAGGCAGATATCACTTGAGATACATTATGGTTTTTTTCTCTTTTGATTATCTGGTACAAAGTCGACAATGAATCTATCCTTGAATTAAGAATCTTTTTTTTATTGTTATTTGTCCAAAAAGAAAAAACACTAGAGCCTGCTAAATTGATGATAACATCGACCCCTTTGATTGAGGATTTATCTATCACTTTTTCGGATGGTTTCCAAATAAAATATTCAATTCTAGAATTATTTGATTTTTGGTACCTCCTTGACAAAATATTAACTGAGTGACCATTATCAATTAAATGAGACGTTAACATAGAACCAATTAAGCCTGTTCCCCCACTTATCAAGAACTTCATTTTTATAATTTATTATTAATATCATCAAAGTTAATTTGTAATTTTACATTATTAAAATTTAGTTGTGAAAATCACATTATCCAAAAAATCAAAAATCGGAAACGTTGATTTTGAAAATCTTGAATTTGGAAAAATATTTACTGATCATATTTTCGTCAGTAAATATTCAAATGGACAATGGAGCGAAGGTGAAATAATGCCTTATGGTGATTTCCTGATTAGTCCCTCAGCTAGAGTATTTCATTATGGTCAAGCAATTTTTGAAGGAATGAAATGTTACAAAAGTGAAAATAATTCCTTAATCCTGTTCAGACCAGATGAAAATTTCAAAAGATTTAATAAATCATCCGCCAGAATGGCTATTCCTGAAATTGATAAAGAAGTTTTTTTTAATGGACTAACTCATTTATTAAAATTAGACAGTGAATGGGTAAAAAAAGGTGATGGAAATGCTTTGTATATACGCCCATTTGTTTTTGCATCTGAACCCTCTATTAATGCAAGCGAAGCAAATGAATATATTTTTATGATTATATGTTGTGCATCAAAATCTTACTATGGTGATCAAAAAATAAAAGTTAAAATTGAAGAAAAGTATAGTCGTGCTGCTAAGGGCGGTGTTGGTTACGCTAAGGCTGCAGGGAATTATGCAGCACAATTTTACCCAACTTTACTTGCAAAAAATGAAGGATATCAACAAATAATATGGACAGATTCTAATAACCATAAATCAATTGAGGAAGCTGGTACTATGAATTTATTTTTTAGAATTAAAGATAAGCTAATAACATCCCCTACCAGTGATAGTATCTTGGACGGTATTACACGAAAAAGTATTATTGAGCTAGCTCAAAGCTTTAATATTGATGTTGAAGAAAGACCAATTACAATTGACGAGCTTATGAGTTCTTTTGAAAAAGGTGAACTTAAAGAAATATTTGGAACAGGAACTGCAGTTGTTGTATTACCTATTGAATCCTTTGGATACAAAAATAAAGATTATAAAATTCCTGAAATTGAAAATCCATTTTCAATTAAACTGAAAAAGAAACTCAATGATATACAGTACGACAGATCTTTGGATTTTGGGGATTGGAAATTAAAAATTACTTAAAAAATTTATCAAAGTTTGGTTTAACATAATTTGGACCTTTTAAAACTTTTCCATCTTCTCTGTACAAAGGATTTCCATCTAAGCCTAATTTACTCATATTACTTTTTTGTATTTCATCAAATATGGGTTCAATTATATCTTGCATTCCATGTTCAATTATAGTACCGCACAAAATATACAGCATATCACCTAAAGCATCTGCAACCTCGGTAATATCATTATTATTAGCAGCATTGATGTATTCATTATTTTCTTCAGCCATTAAATCAAATCTTAATTTATTTTTATTAGAGCCAAGGTCTGCAACAGGGTTAATATTATATGATAGCTTGTAAGTTTCGTGAAAATGTTTTACGGAATCTAATTGTTTTTTCATGAGAAATTTAATTTGAATTATATTTATAAAAATAAATATGTTTACACAAGGACAGCTAATTTTTGCAATTTTTTTTCTAATTGCTTTCACTATTATTATAACAATTAGTTATAAGAAAGATTTAATTTTCTTAAAAAACACTTACAAAGGAGTTAAATGGGTTTTAGTTGGATTCATTGTATTTTTTTTGATTCTCGTATTATTAAAAAAACTTGTTAATGCTTAAAGAAATTATAGCAGTTTTTATTGGAGGTGGAATAGGAAGCTCACTCAGATATTTAATTAGTAAATTCAGTTTTATTACTGCAACAAGTTTTCCCTACTCAACTTTCATTACAAATATTATTGGATGTTTTATTCTTGGTTTGACACTTGGATATTTTTTGAAAAGTAACAATCAAAATTCTTTAATGTTTGTTTTTTTAACAATAGGTGTTTGTGGCGGTTTTACAACATTTTCTACTTTCTCAAGTGAAGGATTAACATTGATTAACAATGGCAACTATTTAACATTTTTAGTTTATACTATGATTAGTATTATACTAGGCTTACTTGCTGTTTATTTTGGTACTATTATATATAAATAGCTGATTTTCATATACTTATAACTGATTGATTTACGATATCTAAAAATATGATATCATTTTTTATCATATTCTAAATTTTATTAGTCTGATATTTTATTATCCTTAAAAATGTAATGTTTGCATCTTGATTAGATGATAGTCAGATTAAATATAACATACATTAGTAATTAACTAATAACTATATATAACAATAAATTTAAAACATGAAAAAATTTAAAACATTAATACTATTAATGAGTTCTGCATTTTTCTTTTTTACAAATCAAAATGTGCAGTCTCAAGACTTTGGCGCTGATGTAGTAAGCTCTTACGTTTGGAGAGGTACTCAATTTGGCCAAGGTATGCATATCCAACCATGGATGACAGTCGGAGGTGGTGGATTTGAAGGTGGTATCTGGGGAAGCTTCCCTACTACTGCAGCTGGTGGTGGTGATGAACTAGACTTGTATGTTGCATATGACTTTGGTCCATTAGCTATCACAATTACTAACTATACATTCCCTGATGGAACAGGAAATTATGGTGATGGTTCTGGTTTATTTGAAGGAGATATGGAAATTGCACTTTCAACTGAGTTGGGTGGTGTTTCTCTTCTAGGTGGTTATTTCCCTGATCTTGAAGCTCTATATATTGAAGCTGGATTCCCGCTAGGACCAGTTGATTTTGCAATCGGCTATGGAAGTGATGGAAAAGACGCCTTTTATGCTGGTGGTGACAGTGGAATAGTAAACTTATCTTTTGGAGGTTCGAAAGATATTAAGATTACTGATGATTATTCATTACCTGTCTTTGGATCATTTATATACAATCCTGATGCTGATGCAGCATTCTTAGTTTTTGGGGCTAGTTTTTAACTTAATTAATATTTAGAATTATGGAATTATTAACAACAAATAATGTATGGATGATGGTCTGTACTTTTCTTGTATTTTTCATGCACCTAGGATTCTCATTCCTAGAAATTGGACTCACAAGACAAAAGAATTCTATCAACATACTTTTCAAAAACTTTTTTGTAATTACAGCTGGACTTATTATATATTGCCTTGTTGGATTTAATCTTATGTATCCAAGTGAATGGATAATTGAAGGTGTTCTCGGAATGCCATCACCAGGATTAGATTCTGAAGCTGCTGCTGATCTTTCTTACAATGAAGGTTACACTTACTGGACTGATTTTCTATTTCAAGGTATGTTCGCTGCTACTGCTGCCACTATTATTTCTGGAGCTGTTGCTGAAAGAATTAAAATAGGTTCATTTATGCTTTTTGCTGCTTTATACGTAACAATTGTATATCCTATTGTAGGTTCTTGGCAATGGGGAGGTGGATTCTTCAGCGAATATTTTGGATTTTATGATTTTGCAGGTTCTACACTTGTACACTCTGTCGGTGGATGGGGTGCTCTTGTAGCTATCATATTTCTAGGAGCTAGAAAAGGTAAATTTGGTAAAAATGGTGAAGTTTTAACAATACCAGGATCCAATATACCATTGTCTGCTGCTGGTGTAATGATACTTTGGCTAGGTTGGTTTGGGTTTAACGGGGGTTCTGTACTTTCCGCTGATCCAGCACTAACATCAGTAACACTTGTTACTACATGTTTAGCTGCTGCTGCTGGTGGATTATCTTGTGCGCTTACATATAAAGTCTTTTATGGAAAAGCTGATATAATGATGTTTATGAATGGTGTATTAGGTGGTTTAGTAGGAATTACTGCTGGCGCTGACTTAATGTTACCCACAAGTGCTATATTAATCGGACTTATTTCTGGTCCTGTTGTAGTATTTAGCTCTGCAGCACTAGAAAAGTTAGGTCTGGATGATCCTGTTGGTGCAGTTCCAGTTCACCTATTCTGTGGAATATGGGGAACATTAGCTGTTGGAATTTTTGGAGCTTCTGCTGGATTTGGTCAGTTTATGAGCCAATTAGCTTGTGTTGGTATCGCAGGTTTCTTCTGCGTAGTATTTGGTTCTGCATTAGTACTATTTACTAAAGCTGTTGTTGGATTAAGGGTCTCTGCCGAAGAAGAAGAAGAAGGTCTTGATATGGCTGAACACTCAGGTAGTGAAGCATATGGAGATTTCCAACTGACAGGTAAGAAATATTTTTAATTTTAAACCAATAATATTAGATGATAATATCCATAATAGTTTGTTAGTTGTTTAAAATTATTGTCTAATTCTCTGAAAGGTTGTCACATGGGGCAACCTTTCTCTTTTTAAAAAGATTTTAAATTAAAATCATCAACTACCATCTCAGCAGAATCAAGGTAGTTGATATCATTATTAGCGTAAATAATTGTTCTAGATACATTAATCAAAATTCTTTTGTTATACTTAGTTGAATTTTTAATTGTTTGTTGAAGATTACCACCTTGTGCTCCAATGCCAGGAATTAGTAAGAAATTATCTTTCACTATTTCACGAATTTTTAAAAGATAATTAGATTTTGTAGCCCCGACAACATACATTAATTTTTGAGAATTATTCCATTTCTGAGATTTAGATATAACGTCTAAAAATAAATCATTTGGTATTTGGAAATCATTTGCCCCTTGGTTGGAAGTCAGGGCTAGTATTATTGCGTATTTATCATCATATTTTAAAAACTCTGTTACTGAATCTTGTCCCATATATGGAGAAAGAGTTATTGAGTCAAACTGCATTTTTTCAAAAAAAGCTTTTGCATACATTGAAGAAGTATTTCCTATATCAGCTCGTTTTGCATCAGCAATTGTAAATAAATGCGGATGGTTGGATTTAATGTAATCTATAGATTTCTCAAGTGATGACCATCCATCTTTTCCTCTTGACTCATAAAAAGCTGTATTTATTTTTACAGCTACTATTTTTGAAGAAAGTCGATCAACTAATGATTTATTAAAATCAAAAACGGGATCTTGTGAGTTTAATAAATGCTTAGGTATTTTATTAATATCAGTATCTAATCCTAAACATAAAAAAGTCTTTTTTGAAATTATATTTTGCTCTAATTGATTTAAATCCATTTTATATTTCTTCATTTTTAATCAACTCTGAATCTTGAACGATTTTGAGTTCCTCTACGAGTTTATCGATATCGCCATTAACAATATTTTGCAAATCATATAAAGTTAAATTAATTCTATGATCTGTGACACGACCCTGAGGATAGTTATACGTCCTAATTTTTGCAGATCTATCTCCTGATGAAACCATAGAATTTCTTTTTGCTGAATCTGCTTCTTCTCTTTTTTTTATTTCCAATTCATAAAGTCTTGATCTTAGAACCTTTAAAGCTTTATCTAAATTTTTATGCTGTGATTTTTGGTCTTGGCAGCTAACAATAATTCCTGTTGGCTCATGGTGAAGTTTAATAGCTGAGTATGTCGTATTAACAGATTGACCGCCAGGTCCGGTAGAAGTTGTTCTTTCAATTCTAACATCCTGCATATTTAAATCTACATCAAATTCTTCTGCTTCTGGCAGAACAATTACTGTTGCTGCAGATGTATGTACCCTTCCTTGAGTTTCAGTTTGAGGAACTCGTTGAACTCTATGAACACCTGATTCAAACTTCATAGTACCATAAACGTCCTCACCATTTATTTCAAAAATAATTTCTTTATATCCTCCTGCTGTTCCTTCATTAAAATCAACAAGGTTTACATTCCATCCCTTTTTTTCAGCATACTTGGAATACATTCTAAACAAATCACCAGCGAATATACTAGCTTCATCTCCGCCAGTTCCTGCTCTTAATTCCATTACTATATTCTTTGGATCATCGGGATCTTTTGGGATTAACATTTTCCTTAAATCATCCTCAATTGTTGAAACTTTAATTTTTGCATCATTAAGTTCTTGATTAGCTAAATCAATCATTTCTTTATCAGTCTCATTTTTAATAATTTCTTTTGCTTCCTCAATATTTGCTAATACATTCTCATATTCATTTTTCTTATCAACTACAGTTTTTAGATCCTTATACTCCTTGGATATTTTAATGTATTTTGATTGGTCTGATATAATATCAGGTTGAATCAGCATTTCAGATAATTCGTTAAATCTTTCCTCTAGTATTTTTAACTTTTCTAACATTTCAATATTCAAAGTTTCCTTTATCTCCAAAAATGGAAAGCTTATTAGATTTAGAATCTTCTACTCTTCCTATTATTTTAGCTTCTAAATTAAAGGAAGAACATATATCAATTATATTCTTAGCTGAAAGTTCATCTGTATAAATTTCAAGTCGGTGACCCATATTAAAAACCTGGTACATTTCTTTCCAGGATGTTTTGGATTCATCTTGGATTAAATCAAAAATAATTGGTGTATTGAATAAGTTATCTTTAATAATATGTTTATTTTCAACAAAATGCATAACCTTAGTTTGTGCTCCACCACTGCAATGAATCATTCCATCAATATTAGACACACCAACTTTGGAAATGATTTCTTTAACTACTGGAGCATAGGTTCTTGTCGGAGATAAAACTAACTTGCCAATATCATGATCATATCCTACAATTTTATCAGTAAGCTTTTTTGAACCAGAGTAAACAAGGCTATCATCCAGTGAATTGTCATAAGTTTCTGGATACTTTTCTTTTAAATACTTGTGAAATACATCATGCCTAGCTGAAGTCAATCCATTACTTCCAATTCCACTATTATATTCATCTTCATAGTTTGTTTTACCAAATGATGCTAAGCCAACAATTACATTTCCAGATTTAATTTTAGAGTTGTCAATTACATCGCTTTTTTTAAGTCGTGATACCACAGTTGAATCAACAATAATTGTTTTTACCAAATCACCAACATCAGCTGTTTCACCACCTGAAGATTTTATATTAATACCAAAGGAATTTAATTTTGAAATAACTAGTTCATTGCCTTCAATAATTGCTTTTAATACATCGCCAGTAATAAGCTTTTTATTTCTACCAATAGTTGAGGAAACAATTATATTGTCAACAGCACCAACACAGATTAAATCATCAATATTCATAATTAATGAATCTTGAGCAATACCTTTCCAAACACTAATGTCTCCTGTCTCTTTCCAGTATGTATATGCTAAAGATGATTTTGTACCTGCTCCATCTGCGTGCATTACAATACAATAATCATCATCACCAGAAATTACATCAGGAATAATCTTACAAAAAGCTTTTGGGAAAAGACCTTTATCAACATTTTTGATTGCTTCATGAACTTCTTTTTTGTCAAATGAAACTCCTCGGCTGTCATATTTTGATAAATTATCCAACTAATTTTAAAATATTTGGTCAAAGATAAGGCTTAAAAAAGATTAGAAAAAAATATAGAATTATAATTAAAATATTTTTTTAAATAATATTGAATTTTAAAGACATAAAATTATTAAAAACTAAAAAAAAATAACTAAAAAATGTGATGTTAATAAAAAGAAATAAAATTGATTTTTGAAGTCATTAAATATCCCAAATTAATTATAAATTTAGTTTCCTAAGAACACGAAAAACGTAAATTGTTATGGGCAAATCAAAACTAGAATATTTATGGTTGGATGGATACAAACCAACCCAAAGCTTACGCGGAAAAACAAAAGTTGTATCAGATTTCAGTGGTAAACTTGAAGACTGTCCTATTTGGGCTTTTGATGGAAGTTCTACCCAGCAGGCACCAGGTGGCTCATCTGACTGTTTGCTAAAACCTGTTGCTATTTATCCAGATCCAGTTAGAAAGGATGGATGGATTGTTATGAATGAAGTACTGAATTCAGACGGATCTCCTCACGAATCAAATGGTAGAGCTACTATCGATGATGATGATGATGATTTCTGGTTTGGATTTGAACAAGAGTATTTCTTGTGGGATCCAGAAACAAACCTTCCACTAGGCTTTCCAAAAGACCAGACACCACAGGGACAATTTTATTGCTCAGTTGGTGGTAAAAATGCATTTGGAAGAGAAATAATGGATAGACACTTAGATATTTGCATTGATGCTGGAATAAATATTGAAGGTACCAATGCTGAGGTTGCTGCAGGTCAATGGGAGTTCCAAATTTTTGCTAAAGGTGCTGCTAAAGCTGGAGACGAAATATGGGTTGCTAGATATTTCCTTGAAAGATTGGCTGAAGAATATGGTTTAGCTATTGAGTATCATCCAAAACCACTTGGAGCAACAGACTGGAATGGATCAGGAATGCATGCAAACTTCTCAAATACAACGCTAAGAACATGTGGATCTAAAGAAACATATGAGGCAATTTGTGAAGCTTTCAGACCCGTTGTAAATGAGCACATTGCTGTTTATGGAGCTTATAATGATCAGAGACTTACTGGTGATCATGAAACACAATCAATAACAGAGTTTAGTTATGGTGTTTCAGATAGAGGAGCTTCTATTAGAATTCCAATTATAACAGTTGAAAAAGGTTATAAAGGTTGGCTTGAAGATAGAAGACCAGCGTCTAATGGTGATCCATATAAAATTGCAGCTAGAATTATCAAGACAGTTAAGTCTGCAAAGGTTTAATTATTAAGTTAAATTTTAATTCAAAAAACACCTCTTTTAGGGGTGTTTTTTATATAACATAAATATAATATGCTATAAAGCATATAAAATAGATTAGACCATGATATGTATTTAGTAATCTCTTTTTTGTTGAAAGGTAAAAGAGTAATAAAACAAAACTAAATAGTATCATTACATAGATATCAAACTCCAAAATTCCATCACTTAAAATATTTAAATCAGTTATTATTGAGGTAATGCCTATTACTGCAAGAATATTAAAAATATTAGATCCAATTATGTTACCAATTGAAATGTCTAATTCTGATTTATAAATAGCAACAAGAGTTGTTACGAGTTCTGGCAAGCTAGTTCCAATTGCAACCAAAGTTAATCCAATGACTCTTTCAGAAACACCAAAATACTTTGCAAAATATATCGAACTATTCACAAAAAGTTCAGAACCGACGTAAAGCACAAAACTGGATATGATAATATAAACTAAAATATTGAGGTTTGACAAAGTAACTTCATCCGAAATATCATCATTACTATCATCTTTTCTAATTTTTACAATTAAAAAAAGAAAAAGAATTAATCCAGTAAATAAAATTATTCCCTCCACCCTATTTACAGTATAATCTTTAAGAAAAAAATAAAAAACAAAACTAATAATCAACAGGAATGTCCAATCATAGAACATATTAGATTTAGGAATTTTAATACTTGTGAAAAACAAAGCTGAGCCTAGGACCAAACCTATATTTGCAATATTTGATCCTATTACATTTGAGATTGCAATATCAGCTGAGCCTTTGAGGGCAGAACTAATACTTATCAATAATTCTGGTGCTGATGTAGCAAAAGAAACAACTGTTAAGCCAATAACAACTTTTGATAATTTTAATTTTACTGATAATTCAACTGCTGATTTTAAAAGATAATTACTTCCACCAATTAGCAAAATCAATCCAGAGATTAGTAATAGAATTTGAGTTGTCATTATATTTTGCTAAGATAAGACATGTATTGTATATTGCATTAAATGAAAACTAAAGTTATTTTTCAATTTCTGGCAAAAATTAACAAGTTGATTTTTCCCAGTTTCGCAAAAAAAGGATTAGATCTTAAAAAAGTAAATAAAATTCAAATGCTAATAATAGCATACAGATACTACATAACAAAAAATGCACTTTAATGTTTAGACCTACTTTTATACTTTTTTTTATTTCAATCTTGTTTAGCTGTGAAAATAGTAGAGAAATTGATTTTGCAATTGTCATTCATGGTGGGGCTGGAACTATTCTAAAAAAGAATATGAGTAAAAAAATGGAATCAGCATATGATCAAAAATTGAAAGAGGCTTTAAACATTGGATACAAAATACTTGAAGATGGAGGCTCAAGTGTTGATGCTGTTGAATCAACAATTAAAGTCCTTGAAAACTCAGAATTATTTAATGCCGGTAAAGGCTCTGTCTTATCAAATGATGAGATTGTTGAAATGGATGCATCTATAATGTTTGGAGGAAATTTAAATGCAGGTGCAATTTCTGGTGTTAAAACGATAAAAAATCCAATATCAGCTGCAAGAACTGTTATGGAAAAATCTGAGCATGTATTTCTTTCTGGAAGCGGAGCAGAATTATTTGCAAAAAGTCAAGGTTTAGAAATTATCGATAATGAATATTTTATAACTGAAAGAAGATTGAATTCATTACTAAATGCAAAAAAGAGAGATTCTTTAAAGGAAAATAAATTTGGTACTGTTGGCTGCGTCGCACTAGATA
Source organism: uncultured Bacteroidota bacterium (assembly GCA_902535165.1). Classification (GTDB taxonomy): domain Bacteria; phylum Bacteroidota; class Bacteroidia; order Flavobacteriales; family Flavobacteriaceae; genus Eutrophosalina. The sequence continues at coordinate 66,490 of CACASE010000006.1, forward strand.
AATTTGGAAATATAACATCAGGTACATCTACAGGCGGAATGACTAACAAAAAATGGAATAGAGTTGGTGATGTGCCAATAATTGGTTCTGGAACTTATGCTAATAATAAAACCTGTGGAATTTCATCTACTGGATGGGGAGAATACTTTATTAGAAACGTAGTTGCTTATGATATATCATCACAAATTGAATACAGAGGTATTACTTTGAGTGAAGCTGCACAAAATACTTTAATAAAAGTTAAAGATCTAGGCGGAAGTGGTGGTGTTATTGGAATTGATAAAAAAGGAAATATTGTGATGGATTTTAATACAGAAGGTATGTACAGAGGATACAGGAAATCAAACGGCGAATCTATAATAAAAATCTATAAATAAGTCGATATTATTCGGGGTATATTTTTTAGGAATGATTTAATAAACATCAACTTAGGAAAAGAATTAATAATTCTAAAATCGTCCCAGTAACTTCCTTCATTATCAAGAAAACGGAATATTGAACTAAAGCTATTTTTTTTGAACATTGTTTCAAAAAGTACAGATCCTACTGAATTCTTATTAAACAGTACATCAAGAAAAATCAAGTCATAAAACCAATACCTATTTCTAAATTTAAAATTTTTGAAACTTCTATCTGAAATAAGAAATGAAATTAATTTATCAGAAAATTTATCAATAAATCTAAATGTGTAACCACTTGACGGTTTAGTCCATCCACCAGCGGTACCAATATTAATTAAATTTGATGAATTATACTTGTCATATGGGTAACATGTCATTGGAATAACACCTTTTTCTTTTGAAATTATTGCATAATCTGTAATATTTAAAGAGGTAATATATTTTTTGATTTCAGACTCATACTCTTCTTCTTCTATTAAATTTTTTGTAAATAAAGTAAATTCAATAAGAGCCTCATTATTTTTCTTAGGTAGTAAATAAAAAAAACGAGTCTCATTTTTCTGATCTATTGAAAAATCCATAATTGTTGCTAAGCTAGGATCAAAACAACTTGTATTTGTTTTAATTGTCCATCCTTTAAAATGCTGCAATAATTTGGGAAAATTTTTGTGATCATCATAAGGTGTAAATTTTGGTATACTATTAAAAACTTTATTGGCAGTATATTTACCATTTTTGGACCTTACATTTACCGTTACATTTTCATCTGAGATATTTAAAACATCATCATAAACTACACTAATTTTCAATTTTGATTCTACTATTTTTTTAATTTTTTTAAAAAATTTAGAACTACTAATCATATTATACCTTAGTTGTTTCAGGTCATAATCAATTTCAGTGTCAATATTTTTGAACCTAATGTCAGACCATTTTTTGTCAATAAAATCACTCCAAATTGAATCTTTATTGTCCCAAAAGCACCATGTTTTATTTATCTCCTTATTATTGTTTTCAATTACTAAAATTGATTTATTTCTAAAAAAATTATCAGATGACATTTTATAAAGAATGATACATGATGAAAGACCATATCCACAGAATATATAATCAAATTTATTTTTCAATGTTATTTATTTAAATGAATCTAAATATATCATTAATTATTTTAATTTAATGGAACGAATTTTGATAATTAATCTTTGTGTTTGTTTCCATATCATTTTTTTATTTTAAGTCAAATAAATTCTGGGCTTTTAAACAAATGGTTGAAGCCAGAAAGTTCCTAAACAAATTAAAAAATATTACATTTTACAAAATGCTTGGAACTGGTGCTGAGGGAGGTTTTATAAAACCCGATTTTGGGGTATACTCATTACTCTGTGTATGGAACGATAAAAAAAGTGCATTAAAATTTTTAAACTCTAGTGATCATGCCTATGAAATTAGCAGAAAAGCTCAAAAAAGAGTTGATTATTTGATGACTCCGATAATGTCAAATGGTCTTTGGGATAAAATAAATCCTTTTCAAATTAATGAAAAAGTTATAACTAATTCAGAAAATAAAATTGGAGTAATAACAAGAGGTAAGATAAAACTTTCCAAACAAATTGATTTTTGGGCTAATGTCCCAGCTGCTGCAAAATCAATTCGCAACGCTGATGGCGTTGAATTTTATAAAGGTATTGGGGAGCTTCCTTTTCTAACCCAAGCTACTTTTAGTGTTTGGAAAGATTTTAGTTCAATTACAGATTTTGCATATAAAAATAAAGCACATTCAGAAGTTATAAAAAAAACTAAAGAGCGAGGATGGTATAGTGAGGATTTATTTGCAAGATTTAATATAATCAGTCAAAAAACTAAAATATTTTAATTATGAAAGCAAATGTCATTGGATCAGGAATTGGAGGAATAAGTGCAGCAATTAGATTAAGAAATATGGGCTTTAATGTTAATGTGTTTGAAAAAAATAAAAACCCAGGCGGAAAACTAAATACATTTAAACTAGGTGATTATAGATTTGATGCAGGCCCCTCACTTTTTACCATGCCAAATCTTGTAGATGAACTGTTTACAATGTCAGGTGAAAATCCAAGAAATTTTTTTAAGTATAAAAAAAAAGATATTCATTGTAAATATTATTGGGATGACGGAACTAAATTTACTGCTTTTTCTGACAAACAAAAATTTTTAAATGAGGCTAAAGAAAAGTTTAAAGTAGAAGATAAAGTGTTAACTAACTATTTTTTAAAAGCAAGAAAAAAATATGAATTAACTAAAAATATATTTTTAAATAAATCACTACACAAGCTATCAACATATACAAATATTAAAACAATCAAAGCATTGTTTAAGTTCAATATTTATCAAATAAATCAAACTTTAAATCAGGTTAATTCTAAAGAACTTAAAAATGATTATTTAGTTCAAATTTTTAACAGATATGCAACTTATAATGGATCATCACCATACAAAACACCAGGTATGATGACACTAATCCAACATCTTGAAAATAATTATGGTACATATATTCCTGAAAAAGGTATGTATGATATTACAAATAGTCTTTATGAGTTAGCAAAAAGAATTGGTGTTAATTTTTACTTCAATAGCTGTGTAACCGGTTTAAACATAAAAAATAATATTGTTGACTCAATTGAAGTTAATGACGGTAAGATTTTTAAATCAGATTATATAATTTCAAATGTTGATACCAATTACTTCTATAAAAATATAATTAAGAATCAAACTAAAAATATATTTTTAGAACAGGAAAGATCAAGCTCTGCTGTAATTTATTACTGGGGCATGAATAAAAAATTTGAAAATTTAGATCTTCATAACATATTATTTTCATCCGATTACAAAACTGAATTTGAATACATTTTTAAAAAAAGTAAATTATATAATGACCCTACCGTTTACATTAACATAACATCTAAAGATGTTGAAAATGATGCGCCAAAAAATTGTGAAAATTGGTTTGTAATGGTTAATGCTCCACACAACAAAAATCAAAACTGGGAAAATGAAGTGGTTGAATTAAAAAAAAATATTTTGGAAAAGATTGAAAGAATATTGAAATGTGATGTTGAAAAACACATACAAGAGGAGAGAATATATAGTCCTAAAAATCTCCAAAAAAATACCAATTCATTTCAAGGATCGTTATACGGTACGTCAAGTAACAATATATTATCATCATTTTTAAGGCATCCAAATTTTTCAAGAAAATTTAAAAATCTATTTTTCTGTGGAGGGAGTGTGCACCCTGGTGGAGGTATTCCATTATGTCTATTATCATCAAAAATTGCATGTGATTTAATTGAAAATTCTAAATAATAAAATATCAATTTTTCTTATATGGCTAATTCATATCTCAGGTGCTCTAGGGCTCCTGTATTATGATATCATATTTTTTGCTGCTCTAACTCCAATAAATCTTTATCTAACAGCTCTGCTCCTAATAATTAACCAAAAAAAACCAGGTTTCAAAGAATTATCAGGGATTTTTCTCATATTTTCAGTTGGAATTTTTGTTGAGTTTTTAGGAGTTAATTATGGTTTAATTTTTGGAAATTATGAATATGGTCAGAACATGGGGCCAAAACTCTTAGGTGTTCCGTTTCTGATTGGTATTAATTGGATAATTATTACTTTAATTTCTGGTGGAATTGCTCATAATTTGTGGATAAAAAATAAATATTTTTCAATAATATTAGCCTCAGTTCTAATGGTTTTTATAGATCTTTTCATTGAACCTGTTGCACCTATTTTAGATTTTTGGGAATTTAAAGATAATATTGTTCCAGCCTCTAATTATGTGGGTTGGTTTTTCACTGGCGTTATAACACAGACTATTTATTACAAATCATTTAAAAATAAAGAGTTCAATTTTTCAATTAATCTTTACTCAGCTATGCTCATATTCTTTTTACTTTTAAATTTATTAGGTTAATTTGCAAATAATTTGGCCTCGTAGCATAACTGAATAGTGCATCTGATTACGGCTCTTGCAAGATTTCCTCATATAATTCCCAGATATAATGCATCAATTTGTTTAAATTAATAACTGCTCTGTTAATTAAACCAAAGCGCTCTAAACAACTAAAATTATTGTCAATTGTGAGGTGCAAGGTGTGGTACAAAATAATGCACAATGATTATAAGCTACATAAAGATTTAGACAATATCATTTAAATCTTTTAACATAAACATAGATTTACTATTCATCTATCTCGTAAAAAAGTCAACTATCGAAAGTAAATAGTTATTTAATCCGTTATTTAAGTTGTTGTTTGATAAAATTGATATTCCAATCTTTTTCTCTGGAATTATACAGACTATACTATTACTTCCGTATGTGCCTCCTGTGTGAAAGAATAAATCAATATTATTCTTTCTAATTGTCCCCCATCCAAATGGAATTATTTCATCCGTAACTGGATACTGGTCAGATAAAATATTTTTTGTGTGATATGAAGTATCATAAGAGTCTACATAGTATTTTAAAAACTTCATTACATCAGGTAGTGTTGATTTTAAACTTCCAGATGGAGAAAGATTGTAGAGTTGAATTAGTGGTATTTGTTCATCTCCCTTGTGTGGTATAGCAGCATTTATAACTTGTTCTTCAGGAATTCTTAAATAAGTATTTGTCAATCCTAAGTCAATTTTGATGAAATTTTCAAAAAGATTTTCAAATGAAGTGTTGGTTGTTTTTTCTAGAACATAACCTAATACTCCAAATCCGAAATTGGAATAAGATACCTTACCATATTCTGAAATTGTTTCGAGTTCCTTAAGTGTATTGAGAATAAAATTGGAATTAAAAACACTAAAAGGGTCTTCGGAATCAAACCCCTCAATTGTTTCCAAATCTTTGATACTATCAAAGGAGGGTAATCCCGAAGTATGGGTAACAATATCAACTAATCTTATTTGGTTAACCCATTTTTTACCTTTATATATTTCTTTTGGAAGATATTTTGAAAGTAAGTCTGTTCTACTAATAACCTCTAATTTTTCTAATTCATTGAATATATGTACGGTAAATAGTTTTGTTACAGAACCAATTTCAAACAATGTATTAGGACCAACATCTTTTATTATGCTCGTGTACTTACCCCCAAAGTAAAAGGATTGAACGGAATCCTTATATATTATACCGATAGCTAAACCTCTGTTTTGAGAATTTTGGAAGTGTGTTTGAGTAATTTCATTTATCACTTCTTTAATCGTGGATTCTTGTCCTAGAGAAATATGAAAATTGAGTAGTAGACTAGTAAGTAAGTAATATTTTGTCTTTATCATTATTTCAAATTAGAGATTAGTTTGATATTAAAATTCAATTAGGGTCTCTGTTTTTTATGTATCTCATTCCTGGAACTGCTTTGTTTAGTTTTACATTTACTTTTACTGGAAGATTATTATTATTAATGAACTTAATAATTTCATCAGAAGAAACATAAACAGTTACTTTACTTTTTGGTGCTAACACAAATCCTTGAGTATACTCCCCATTTTGTTTTTTTTCACCTCTTATTTTTACTTCATAATCGGATGTATTCAACAATTCCGCTGAATAGTTTTTTGAATTACTTTCTCCTAAAATAAAAGTTTCATTTGCTGGAATCGTTAATCCTGATTTAAATGAAGAACAACCTAGTACAAGTGGAATAAATAGTAAAAGTATAATCACTTTTTTCATTGTGATAAATGTAATAAATTCGCATCAAAACAGGGCTTAAAATTGTATTGTGTGGTACGATATGTGGTACAATGAAAAGTCAGAGGGCATTTAATACTGCTTTCTATATCTGTTACGGCCTCGTAGCTTAACTGAATAGAGCATCTGATTACGGCTCAGAAGGTTGTAGGTTTGAATCCTGCCGAGGTCACATAAAAAAGGGGGAATCACACTTGATTCCCTTTTTTTTATTTATTATATTAATAGATTAATTTATTATTTATGAAAAAGACATTTTTGACGCTAATTCTTTTCTTGTTAGCAACAACATTAGCTGCACAAGAAAAAAGTGTAATATCTGATTTAGATGAACTTAAGTTAGATATAGGACAAACTTATAAACCAACGACATATTCAGTTGATAATCAAGGTAAAAAGTATGATTGTGAAAGGGTTATATATTATTATAAAAAAGGTGCGTTCAGCACAACAGGAAAAGTGATGGAATTCAACAGAGCAAAAGGAACAATTAAAGCCGTTGAACCAGGGTATCATGAAGTTGTCGCAATTTGTTATGGAAGTGGTAAAAGCATTCGAAGAACTTTTAATGTAGCAATAAATTATCCTAAAGTTAAAAGCATTGAAATATTAACTGGAAATGAAACAATTTACACTGACACGTATATACCGCTTTCATATAAAATCACAGATCAAATGAATGTTGTTAGAGACATTGATTATTGGAAGTCTGATAATGCTGAAAGATATTTTTCCAACCTTGAATTTTCAATTTCCTCATCTAATGATAAATTAGAAATTGATGATTTAAACAATGTATTAGCTGTAAAATCTGGATCTGCAACAATTAATGTAGTTTTTGATGGTGTGAAATCTTCAAAAACTATTAATATAAAAAAGAATAATGTTAATAATATTGATTTAAGTATTACAGAAAAACTAGAAAAAATTAGAACCGGTGATGTTATCAACTTAGAAGCTGATGCATATGATAAAAGAGGAAACCTACTAAATGATGTAAACATTAAATTTTCATTTACAGGAAAATCTTTTGATAAGAGTAATACAGCATCTGGATTAATTCTTCAAGATGGTAGATTTGTTGGAGATGTTCCTGGGAAATATATTTTAACTGCATCATTTGGAAATGCATCAAAATCAAAAGTTGTTAATGTCTTCCAAAGAAAAGTTCAAAGAGAAGTGAAAAAAATAGGTGCGGGATCGGTTAACGATAAACATACATCTGATTTCTGGGTTTTTGAAGGAGTTGATAAAAGAGATTATGCTGTAACTGGAACATGGGGTGCAGATGGTACTGCATACTTTTGGGATGTTACAAATCCGTCAGATATTAAAAAAATTGATAGCGTTCAAGTTGATGCAAGAACAGTTAATGATGTTAAAGTATCACCAAATGGTAAAATTGCTATTATTAGTAGAGAGGGTGCTTCAAATAGAAAAAATGGAATTATAATAATAGATGTAACAAATCCTTATGACGTTAAAATTATTAAAGAATACACAAAGAATTTGACCGGTGGTGTTCATAATTTATTTATTGACGAAAAACATGTTTATGCACTTAGTGCTGGTCAAAAATATTATATTCTCAATATAGAGGATCCAACTAATCCCTATGAGGTTGGTATGTTCGAAATAGGTAAAGAAGGTCAATCGATACACGATGTCTGGGTTGAGGATGGAATAGCATACTCCTCTAACTGGCGAGATGGAGTTTATCTTGTTGATGTGGGAAATGGAATCGCAGGTGGAACACCAGAAAATCCTGTAGCCTTCGGAAACTACACTTATGACAGTGGGGCAAATCACGCAACTTTTCCATTTAAAAGTAAATCAACGGGAAAATTCTATGCAGTAATGGGAGATGAAATATTTCCTAATGGTGTAAATCCAAATGGCACAAATGAAACTGCTGGATTTTTACATTTTGTTGACTTTTCTGATCTAAAAAATCCAATTGAAATAGCTCGATATGAGCTTCCTGGGCATGGATCTCATAATTATTGGATAGATAACGATATACTCTATGTCGGTATGTATACTGGTGGTGTAAGAATTGTTGACATAAGCGGTGATTTACTTGGCGATCTTTACAAGCAAGGTAGAGAAATTGGGTATATTTTGACTGGAACATCGGATGGATATATTCCTAATGATACAATGGTTTGGGGTGCTCAACTTTACAAAGGTCACGTATTTTACTCCGACTTTAATACAGGAATTGGTGTTGCTAAAGTTTCTGACTTAAAGCCCAATAACTCTATGACAAATCAATATGTTGATTAATATTAATTACTAAAGCTTAAAAAAATGAAAAAATTGATACTTATTATTATGGCTATTTTTAGCTTACAACTGAATCACTCTCAAAATCTTAGTATAGAATCCAACTTAGATGGTTTAATATTAAATATTGGGGACACTTTTCAAGCTGAATCTTATATTTCTGATTTAGATGGGAATAAAAGTACGTGTGAACGACTAATTTATTACCAAAAAGATGGGGCTTTCAATGTAGGTGCAGCAATAGATCCAACGGGACTTTTAGTTGCAAGTGAACCAGGTATATTTGAAATTGTTGCAGTTTGTGTTGGCATGGAAGGTGGTAAAAGATTAAGTCAAACATTTCTGGTTGGCGTTAAATTTCCTAAAGCTTCAAGTATAGACTTTAATGTAATTGGTGAACTATATGTAGGTAATTTTGCAGAAGTTAATTTAGTTGCAAAATATGCTGACGGTAAAGAAAAATCTGATGTAAACTTTAAATATGAGTCATCTGATCCTACAATAATTAAAGTTGATGATTTGGGTAACTTAAAGGCAATAAAAAAAGGTAGTTCTGTAATAAGTGCATCTTTTGATGGACAAATTGTATCCAAAAAAATTAATGTTTTAAACAATCCAGTTGTATCAATTGATCTAAGTTCTGACTCTGAGGGTTTTATTAAAACTGGGGATGTCATCAATCTTTCAGCGCAACTTAAAGATAAAAAAGGAAATATATTGAGTGGAATTGAACCACAATTTTCTTTTTCTGGTGTTTCCTCAGATAAAAGTACAACTGCTTCAGGACTTATTTCAGACAAGGGTAAATTTGTTGCTGATATAGCTGGAGAATATGTAATCAATGCATCGTTTGGTAATACCAGCTCATCTATTCAAGTTAAAGCAATTGATAGAGACATTAAAAAAGAAATCGTTAAACTTGGTTTGGGAGAAGTATTTGATAGAAGAACCTCAGATGCTTGGTTTTTTGAGGGTATAGATGGAAAAGATTATGGTGTTTCTGGAACATGGGGGTCTGACGGCACTGCATATTTTTGGGATGTAACAGATCCAACAGATATCAAAAAAATTGATAGTATTCAAGTTGATGCTAGAATTGTTAATGATGTGAAAGTTTCAAAAGATGGGAAATTATGTGTTATTTCAAGAGAGGCATCTTCAAAAAGGAAAAATGGAATTATACTGATTGATGTTACTGATCCATCAAATGCTGAAATTATTTCTGAGTATACAACAAATTTAACTGGTGGTGTTCACAATATTTTTATATATGAAAATCATGTATATGCATTAAACGCATTTGCGAACCCAGCCAAATACTACGTAATTAATATTGAAGATCCAAAAAACCCAAAAGAAGTTGGATTTTTTGAAGTTGATGAACCAGGTTCTGCCATACATGATGTTTGGATTGAAAATGGGATAGCATATTCCTCTAACTGGAAACAAGGTGTTTATTTAGTTGATGTTGGAAATGGTATTGCAGGAGGTTCTCCATCTAATCCAGTAGAAATTGGAAATTACAGATATGATTCAGGTGGAAACCATGCCGCTTTTCCTTTTAAAAGTAAATCAACTGGAAAATTTTATGTTATAATGGGAGATGAAATATTTCCTGAAGGTGTTGATGCAAATACTTTCAATGAGACTGCAGGTTATTTACACTTTATTGACTTCACTGATTTAAAAAACCCAGTTGAAGTAGCCAGATACGAAGTCCCTGGTCATGGATCCCACAATTATTGGGTTGAGGATGATGTACTTTACATTGGTATGTACACAGCTGGAGTGAGGGTTGTTGATATAAGTGGTGATTTAATGGGTGACTTATACAAACAAGGAAGAGAAATGGCTAAATATGGGACAGGACATCCCGATGGATATGTTCCTAATTCAACGATGCTTTGGGGTGCTCAATACTTTAAAGGAAATATCTTTTATTCTGACTTTTACACAGGAATAGGTGCATTAAAATTATTAGATAAGAAAAAAGATAATTCAAACACAAATCAATTTGCAAGTGATCAGACTTTGAAAGAAGCATTAGGTGCTGAAGATTTGTTAGATTTCTTTCAAATATTAGCTAGTCCACCAATTGAATAGTTATGAATCAAAAGTTATTATTATTAATATTAATTCCATTTTTTAGTCTTGGCCAGAATTATTATGCTTATGTTGCTTCTGAATCTGAAGATACAGTTTCCCTCATAAAATTTGATGGAAAAGAAGCAGTTGAAGCAGAGAGAATTGATGTAGGATTTATGTTTGCTGAAATTGAAGGCCCTCACGGAATTACAGTTGATCCCAGCGGAGATTTTTGGTACATATCTTTGGCTCATGGAAATCCATTTGGAACCTTGGTTAAATACTCAACTGAAACTAACCAAGCAGTAGCAAGAACCACATTAGGATTATTTCCTGCTACGATGGAAATTTCAACCATCACTGGATTTTTATATTGTGTGAATTTTAATTTACACGGAAGCATGAAACCATCTAATGTTTCTGTAGTTGATCCAGAAACAATGACTGAGATAACTAAGATTACCACTGGTTCAATGCCTCATGGCTCAAGATTATCACCTGATGGATTATTCCAATATTCTGTTGCTATGATGTCAGGTGAACTGTTTGAAATTGATGCACTTGATCTTAAAGTTAGTAGGGTTTTAAATTTAGAAAATAAGATGATGAATGATAAAAAGATGGTTGAAAAAATGATGAATCATGATAATATGAAAGGTAAAATGATGACAGACGATAAAAAAGAAAACATGATGAATACCATGGATGGTATGAAACATTCAATGGTTAAACCAACATGGGTTATCCCCCATCCAAAGGAAAATGTTGCATATATAGCCGGTAATGGATCTGATGAGGTTATAGAAGTTAATTTAGATAAATGGGAGATTTCTGATAGATTTAAAACTGGTAAAGGTCCTTATAATTTAGAGATAACGCCAAATGGAAAATTACTGATTGGAACTATAAAAAGTGAAGGTAAAACTGCTATTTGGAATCTCGAAAATAAAGAAGAGCTAGCAATAATAAAAAATACAACAAGTGTCTCTCACGGAATTGCAATTTCATCTGATAGCAAATACGCATTTATTTCTGTTGAAGGAATTGGTGGTGAACCGGGTATTGTTGATGTCATAGACCTAGATTCTTATGAGCTGGTAAGTTCAGTTAAAGTTGGGAAACAAGCAGGAGGTATTGCATTTTGGAAGAAAGAAATCTAATTTGATTAGTTTTCTTTAATATTGTTAACCATCACTTTTAACAAACCATCTTTCTTTTTATCATTCATTAATTGCCAAAACATTATTCCATGCAGATTGTTGTCTTTGACATATTTTGATTTTAGTTCAATAGATTTTTGATTGTCATATGTAAGAAAAAGCCGATTTTCTTTGTCGTATGCATATGGAGCTTTTGCAGTTTCATCCCAAAAAAACTCAAAATCTTTAGTCGCTTCATTGAAGTTATTTTGATTTACTCCGCCTTTAAAATTTGCTGCTTGATACAATCCATTATTAACATTAGCAACATCTTTATAAATTCTTCCATAAAATGCTGCACCTAGTACAATTTTGTTTGCTGGTACTCCTTTTGATTTTAAATATTGTATCGCATAATCACCTGATCTTTCTTGTTTTTCGGTAGAGTAAAGTGAAGTATGATGTCCGGTTACTTTTGAATAACCACCTATTAAATCATAGGTCATTAGATTAACATTGTCAATAAGTGGTGTAACTTGATCCCAGTCAACTGATTTATCAATAAAACTTTTAAATCCACCTGCGGCAAAACTGAGAATGTCATCTGGTTTCATATATTCTCTTAGAAGTTTAATTAAATCAGTAAAATTATCTCTATCCTCATCTCTGAAAGCATGACCTGGAGGTCCTGGAATTGCAGGATATTCCCAATCTAAATCAATTCCATCTGCATTGTATTCTTGAATTATTTTAGCAGTAGAC
>CACASE010000007.1 GCA_902535165.1 uncultured Bacteroidota bacterium
CTTCTTCAGCAGCGGGAGCTTCTTCAGCAGCAGGTGCTTCTTCAACAGCTTCAGCTTCCAAAGCTGCTTGTTCAGCAGCTAACTTTCTTTTTTCACTAGCTTCCTTTTCAAGTTCTAAATCTTTTTTCTTCTTATCAGCAGCATCTTTTTCAAGCTTAGATAGTTTGTCTTGAGCTCTTTTGCCTGCATCTTTTAACCATTCATCAAACTTTTTATCAGCATCTTCTTGAGAAATTGCACCTTTTTTTACTCCATTTAAAAGATGATTCTTTAATAGCGCACCCTCTTTTGAAATGATATTTCTAGCTGTATCAGATGGTTGAGCACCAAATTGAATCCATTTAACGGTTGCATCAACATCTAATGATACAATTGGTGGATTTACATTTGGATTGTATGTACCTAATTTTTCTAAATATTTACCGTCTCTTTTAGATCTTGAGTCGGCTGCGACGATCCAGTAAAAAGGTTTTCCTTTTTTACCATGTCTTTGAAGTCTAATTCTTACTGCCATAATTATTAATTTTTGAGGTTCGAAACCACTTTTATTAATGAGGAGCAAAAATAATTTAATTTCTTAAAAAACCAATAATAATTAATTTTTTTTTAAAGCATAAAAAATCAAAAAAATCTTTATTTTCATTAGCTATATCATGTTTTTAATTTTTGATACTGAAACAACTGGATTACCAAAAAAATGGAATGCTCCACTATCTGATTCTCAAAATTGGCCTAGATGTATTCAACTTGCCTGGCAACTTCATGATAATAAAGGAAAATTAATCAATAACAATAGTTGTTTGATCAAACCAGATGGTTTTGATATTCCTTTTGAATCTCAGAAAGTTCATGGAATATCTACTGACCTTGCTAAAAATATTGGTCTTAATCTAGATCAGGTCATCAAGTCTTTCTTGGAAGATTTAAAGAGAACTAAATATTTAGTGGGACACAATGTAAAATTTGACATAAATATAATTGGAGCTGAGCTTTACAGACTTGGTATTTCATCAAATTTGAGTGAACTTAAAGTGCTGGATACATGTACTGAGTCAACTGCAAATTTATGTAAAATTAAAGGTGGAAAATCTGGAAAGTTTAAATTCCCAACCTTAGTTGAATTATATGATTTTATTTATAAGGAATCATTCACTCAGGCACATAATGCTTCTGCTGATGTTGAAGCAACTGCAAGATCATTTTTTGAATTAGTAAGAACAAATATTTTTTCAATAAACGACTTTGAAGATTTTGAATCTGTTAAGAATTCTTTAAATAAAGAACACAAAGCCAAAATTCCACCATATGGTATTAATCATTTGAACTTAAAGAATGAATCAAAAAAAATTAAAGATTCAATCGATGATAAAAATATAATTTCAAACGAATTATCTGACATAAATATGTCTGATAATACATTTGTACATCTTCACAATAATTCTCAGTTCTCAGTTTTACAATCTACCTCTAGAATAGCAGACTTAGTAAAAAAAACTGCAGAGCTTAATATGTCAGCAGTTGCTCTTACTGATAAAGCAAACATGATGGGAGCTTTTCATTTTTATAGGTCAATAAGAAAACATAATGAGGATGACCAAAATCAACATAAACAAATTAAGCCCATAATAGGGTGCGAGTTAAATGTTTGCGAAGACCACACAGATAGGACACACAGAGATGATGGATATCAAACAGTATTTTTAGCTAAAAATAAAACAGGCTATCAGAATCTAATTAAAATGTGTTCTTTGGGCCATACTGAAGGATTTTACTACGTCCCAAGAATTGATAAAAAAATAGTCGAAAATTTTAAAGATGGATTAATTGTACTTTCTGGCGATAAATATGGTGAAGTTTCAAATAAAATCTTGAATGTTGGAGAGAATCAAGCTGAAGATGCTCTGAAATGGTGGAAATCAATTTTTAAGGATGATTATTACCTTGAGTTAAACAGACATGGAGAGGAAGAAGATGAAATAGTCAATAAAGTTTTATTGAAATTTTCAAAAAATTATTCTGTAAAAGTTGTTGCAACAAATACTTCAAAATACATAAATAAAGAAGATGCAAATGCCCATGACATTCTTCTTTGTGTTAAAGATGGAGAAAAACAATCCACTCCAATAGGTAAAGGAAGAAATTTTAGATATGGTTTAAAAAATCAGGAATATTATTTCAAAAGTTCTGATGAAATGAATAAACTTTTTAACGATATTCCTGAGGCAATCGCTAATATTAAAGAAATTGTAGAAAAAGTAGATTTTTACGATTTAAACAGGGATGTATTACTGCCTAAATTTACGATTCCAAATGATTTTAGTCCAAATACTAATGATATTGAAAATGAGTATTTAAAACATATAACTTATTTAGGTGCAAAAAAAGTTTATCAAAAAATTGATGATAGTTTAAAAGAAAAAATTGATTTTGAATTATCAGTGATAAAAAATTCAGGTTATCCAGGATATTTTCTCATTGTTCAAGATTTGATAAATGCAGCTCGAGAAATGGGAGTTTCTGTTGGACCTGGAAGAGGATCAGTTGCAGGATCTATTGTTGCATATGCACTCGGAATTACCAAAATAGATCCAATCAAATATGATTTACTTTTTGAAAGATTTTTAAATCCAGACAGAGTTAGTATGCCTGATATTGATATTGATTTTGATGATGAAGGTAGATCTAAAGTTATTGATTATGTAATTGAAAAATATGGAGCCAAGCAAGTTGCGCAAATAATTACTTATGGAAAAATGGCAGCTAAATCATCAATCAGAGATACTGCAAGGGTATTAGACTTGTCTTTAGGCGATGCTGACTTTTTAGCTAAACTAGTTCCCAATAATAAAAAATTATCAGACATTTTTTAATTCAGATAAAAAGAAATTGAGTAGTGATTTAAGATCCGATGACTATTCGAATGCAATTGAACTCAAAAGTCTTGCTGAAGGTGATGACCTTCAAGCCGAAACTATAAATCAAGCGAGAGTAATTGAAGGAAGTTTAAGAAATGTTGGTGTTCATGCTTGTGGTGTAATCATTACACCTGATGATTTGACTGAATTTGTTCCAATTGCTATAGCAAAAGATTCATCCTTAGCTGTGACTCAGTATGATAACTCTGTTGTTGAAAGTGCAGGTCTATTAAAAATGGATTTTCTAGGATTGAAGACATTGACTTTGATAAAAGATACAATAAAGCTTGTAAAATATAGACATCAGAAACAGATTGACATTGATAATATCCCCCTTGACGATAAAAAAACATATGAGCTTTTTCAAAGAGGAGATACAGTTGGAATTTTTCAATATGAAAGTTTGGGTATGCAGAAATATTTGAGAGATCTAAAACCTACAATATTTGAAGATTTAATTGCAATGAATGCATTGTATAGACCAGGTCCACTTGAGTATATTCCATCATTTGTTAGAAGAAAGAATGGTCAAGAAAAAATTCAATATGATATTCCAGAAATGGAGAACTATTTAAAGGAGACATATGGAATTACAGTTTATCAAGAACAAGTGATGCAGCTCTCCCAAAAGCTTGCAGATTTTTCAAAGGGTGATGCAGACTTGTTGAGAAAAGCGATGGGAAAAAAGATTTTTTCTTTACTTGAAAAGCTCAAGCCAAAATTTATTAATGGAGGAATTAACAATGGTTATGACAAGGAAATTTTAGAGAAGATATGGAAAGATTGGGAGGCTTTTGCATCATACGCTTTTAATAAATCACATTCAACATGTTATGCTTTAATTGCTTACCAAACAGCATATTTAAAAGCTCACTATCCAGCTGAGTACATGGCTGCTGTTTTGTCTAATAACATGAACGATATTAAACAAGTAAGCTTCTTTATGGAAGAGTGTAAGCATATGGATATTAATGTTTTAGGACCTGACATCAACGAATCTTATTACAAGTTTACTGTAAATGATGACAACGCAATTAGATTTGGAATGGGCGCTGTTAAAGGAGTAGGGGAAAATGCTGTCTCAGCGATTATTGAGTCAAGAAAAGAGTCTAAGTATAAATCGATATTCGATTTTGCTAAACGTGTAGATTTAAGATCTGCTAATAAAAAGGCGTTTGATAGCTTAGTTTTGGCTGGAGCATTTGATTCTGTAGATTCAGCGCATAGAGCTCAGTATTTTTTTGAAAATCAAGAAGGTCAAACATTTATTGAAAAAGCAATAAGATTTGGATCAAAATATCAGGAAAAAAAGAATTCAGCACAAACTAATTTATTTGCAGATTTTGGAGAATTGAATTTAGTTGAACCAGAATTCCCAGTTTGTGAAAATTGGTCTAAACTCAATCAACTAAAAAAAGAAAAAGATGTAATTGGTATATATATAAGTGGTCATCCATTGGATGATTATATGGATAGCGTAAAATTTTTCTCAAATATAAAGTTAAATGATCTTAAAAATTTAAATCCACTTGTTGATAAAGAAGTAAGAATTGCAGGTATTATTGGGGAGGTAGAACATAAAATATCAAAAAATGGAAAAGGTTGGGCAACATTTATACTAGAGGATTATTATGAGTCCTATGAGCTAAGAATTTTTGGTGAAGATTATTTAAAGTTTAAACATTTTTTGAATGAAAATAATTTTGTTTGTATTAAAATGTTTGTGAAAGAAGGCTGGAAAAATAGAGAAAGTGGAAGAATAGGTGACCCTCGAATTCAATACTTAAGTTTTCATCAATTACAAGACAGTCTGTCTAGCAATGCAAAAAGGATTATAGTTAAACTTGATGCACACTTGCTAGAGAAAAATCATATTAAGTTTTTTAAAGATATTTTCAAAAAACACAAAGGAGACCAAGAAATCATTTTTAATGTTTTGGGTAATGGTGATGGTTTAAGGCTAAATCTGTCATCATCTAAAAATAAAGTTATGATATCAGAGAAGCTTCTAAAAACTTTAAAACAAAATAAATTTGATTTTATATTAAATTAAATTAAAATATTTTTTATTTGAAAATATAAATTAAATTTGGACTCTAATTTATAAAACTATGGCATTAGAAATCACAGACGCTAATTTTGAAGAGTTAGTTTTAAAATCAGATAAGCCCGTATTAATCGATTTTTGGGCAGAGTGGTGTGGACCATGTAGAATGTTAGGACCCATAATTGAAGAGCTTAGTACTGAATTTAAAGATAAAGCAGTTATTGGAAAAGTTGATGTTGATTCACATCAGCAATTTGCAGCTCAATTTGGAGTAAGAAATATTCCTACTGTTTTAGTTTTTAATAAAGGAGAATTAGTAAATAGACAAGTTGGTGTAGCTCAAAAAAATGTTTACGCTGATTTTTTAAATCCTTTGATTTGATAAAGTATTGGTCTGGTAGTTCAGCTGGTTAGAATACATGCCTGTCACGCATGGGGTCGCGGGTTCGAGTCCCGTCCAGACCGCAAAACCCTCATTTTGAGGGTTTTTTTATATTTATATTTGAATCAATAAAACAATAATTATGAAAAAAAATAATAACTGGATTTTACCCGTAGCTTTTATAATTTTTATAATATTTTGGAAATTTATCTCAGATGAACAACCAACTCCAAATCCAAAAATCGAAATTTACAATAGTTCAATTGAATCAATAATTGATGTCAGCTCAGAAATTGAAGTTTTAGCAGATTCGATATCATTACCCGAGGGACCTGTTTGGGATAGTAATTCAAAATCCTTGCTCTTTGTTGATGTAATGGGTAACAAATTATATAAATGGAATGAAACGGAAGGTGCTTCCGAATATATATCACCAAGTGGAAACACAGGGTATGCTCCTAATGTTGATTTTGGACTATTAGGTGCAAATGGACTTGCAATTAATTCAAATGGAGATATAGTTGTTTGTCAGCATGGAGACAGGCGAGTAGCATTAATTGAGAACTCACCTTCTACAAATCCAAATTTTGTCACAGTTGTGGATAATTTTGAAGGGAAAAAATTTAATAGCCCTAATGATTTAGTTTATGCAAGTGATGGGTCTTTTTACTTTACGGATCCAGCATTTGGTTTTTTTAACCTACAAACTTTTCAATTTGTGGAAGATGAAATAAAGAAGTTAGACTTTAATGGAGTATATAATTTTAATCCAAGTGATAATAAACTTTCTTTAATAACTAAAGAAATTGATTTGCCAAATGGACTTGGTCTTTCACCAGACAATAAAACCTTGTATGTTAATAAGATGTCGTTATTGGATGGGAATCCAAGAATTATTTCTTTAAATCTTGAGACAAATGAATCAAGTATTTTATTTGACGGAAAAGATTTATCTGAAAGTTATGAAGGTAATTTTGATGGTATGACTGTTCATTCCTCTGGAAATATTTTCACGTCTGGTCCCGGTGGACTTTTAGTCATTTCGCCTGAAGGAGATTTAATGGCTAAAATTGATTTTGGACATTTAACCAATGCAACATTTGATGATGATGAGTCTTATTTATATGTAACTGGGTTTGTCAATAATCCAAAAGTATATAGAATCAAGCTCAATTAATTAACTATTATGGTAAGGATTTTTATCATTTTTCTTTGTTTTCTGATAAGTTCATGTGATAACAAAAAAAAGTCTGATTACCCTAATATTATATTAGTTATGACTGATGATCAAGGATGGGGTCAAACGGGCTATTATAAACATCCTATTTTGAAGACACCAAATTTGGATGCTATGGCAAAAAATGGATTACGCTTTGATAGATTTTATGCTGGAGCTCCTCAATGTTCGCCTACTAGAGCAAGTGTTCTAACTGGAAGAAATAATGATAGAACTGGTGTTTTTTATCATGGATATTATTTAAACAAAAATGAAAAAACGATAGCACAGGAGCTAAAAAAAATTGGATATTCTAACGGTCATTTTGGTAAGTGGCATTTAAATGGAATTCGAGGACCTGGCGTACCAATTTTTGAAGATGATGAATATGGTCCTGGTGAATTTGGGTTTGATAAATGGTTAAGTGTAACTAATTTTTTTGACATTAATCCCATTTTAGCAGATAATGGAAATATTTCCGAGTTTAAAGGAACCTCATCAGAAATAATTGTAAATAATGCATTAGAATTTATTGAAAAAAATATAAATGATAATAAACCTTCCTTTGCTGTAATATGGGACGGTTCTCCTCATGATCCCTTTGTTGCTACTAAAGATGATAAAAAAGACTTTAAAGATTTAGATAAGAATAGCAGGAATCATTATGGGGAAATGGTCGCATTTGATAGAAGTATTGGAATTTTGAGAAAGAAAATAAATGAACTTGGTATTTCTGATAATACAATTATATGGTATTGTAGTGATAACGGAGGATTAAAAAACATTTCACCATCTACTGTTGGTAATTTAAGAGGAGGTAAAAATACAATGTGGGAGGGAGGATTAAGAGTTCCTGGAATCATTGAGTGGCCTGAAAAAATTAATCCAGGTATCACTAAATACCCAGTATCTACAATGGATATTTTTCCAACAATTTTAGAGATTGTTGGATTATTTCCTAATTACAAAAAATTAAATTTGGATGGTAAAAGCATCACAAACCTTTTCGAAGACAAAAACCAAAAAAGAAGTTTAAAAATCCCATTTAGGCATGACAATAGAGGAGCACTAATTGATAATAATATTAAACTCATTGTTCATGATATTGAAAAACTTGACTTTGAGCTTTATGACTTATCTAAAGATCCCACTGAATCTAACAATATTGCAGATAGCAATCCACAATTATTCCAATCAATGAAAAATGAATTTATTATGTGGAGTAAATCTGTTGAAAATGAAATAAATCAAATGAAAATTAATGACCCTAAGTATTGGGTTGCAATGGATAATTATATAAGATATTTTGAGGATTGGGTCGATAGGCCTGAATACACAAAATGGATTGTAAGAGCCTTAAAAAATGAAGGACCAGGTTATTAAAATTTGGATTATCTTATTTTAAATTTAGTTACAACAATTCCATGATCTGATGGATATAGAATCTCCTTATCATTAATTTTAAGTGGTTCATTAAAAAATGTCATGTAAGACTCAGATTCAATAGCTTTTATTCCTCCTCCTTTGTAAAAAATATAATCGATACGATGTGAATCATTTCTTGTTTTATTATCCCATGTGATACCAGGTTTTTTTAGTGGATTTGGATTTTTTTCTCTAAATGAATCTGAAAAACCCAAATCTTCAAAAATTTTTGTTGCGTACCATGGCACGACTAAATCATTATGGATTTTTTTTGTTTTTTTATTCCAGTCAAGGTGTGAGGGACTATTCATATCTCCACCAACAATAATAGGTATCGAATCGGATTGAGAACCATATTTTTTAAAATATGGTAGAACCCTTTGAATCATTTTATATCTGTGTTCTGTTTTTTCCCACTCCAAAAGTTCTTCTGATGTTTTTCCCATTTTTTCGGGTTCATTATTCCAAGGTAAATAATGAAACCAATTTGAAAAAAAATTCATTTTGGTTCCGTGAACAATAATTTCAGTTCCACCAAGAAAAAAAGGAAAGTCCGTATCAATTCTTTCACCAAATGGAAACTTTGAGAAAACAGACAAATTAACTGATTTATCATTTAATGCTGTATCCTTTGATGCAATAAGATGAAAGTTATAACCAAGTTCATTTGATATATAAGGTCCTGAACCATATGTTTCAACCATTAGAATAATATCTGGATTAATTTCCCTTACTATTTTAACAACATTTTGTTGACCATTTTCAATATCATTACCCCCATGAAGAATATTCCATGCCATCACTTTAAAAGTTTCTTTTTGTGCATAAAAATCGCTGCAAAATAGCGATGCTGATATTAATATTATTATTCTTATTGTAGTAGTCACTTATTAAACTAAAATATTAACTAAATCAATTAAAAAAAAATAATTGTACATTTGTACTGTTGTGTAATCTTGGTTTAATCACCAAGGGTTTGTAGAAACCAATGAGAAGCTTTCCAATAGGGGAGCTTTTTTTATTTTATAAAACTATTTCGAGAGGTTTTGTTTTTTTCCATTCTCCTCTTGTAAAATCGGGAAATATCTGAGGCATGCCGTCCTCCTGTACTGATTTACCACTTAGTGGAGTAACAGCAGACCAAAAACAACCCTCGTATACATTTTGATCTAGTGGGAGACCTTTGTGTAAACACTCAACTATTCTATACATCATAATGCCATCCATTCCACCATGTCCAGATTTCTTTGTTTTAGAATTTAATCTTTTGTAAAGTGGGTGATCATATTTTTCGTAAAGTTTTTCAAGATCATCACCTTGAATCCAAGAGTGGTGATCTTTAGTGATATCTTTGAAACCACCCTCAAGCGCAACCCTTGTAGGATAACCTGCTAGCGTTCCTTGTGTGCCTTGAATTAAATTTAATCTAGTATATGGTCTTGGACTAGTTTCATCCCATTGAACCAGTACTGTTCTTCCAAGCTCTGTTTTTATAATAGATGTATTAAGATCTCCATTTTTAAACTCCATTTTATTCCACTTATGATCTTTGGAAAAGTTTTTTTCAGCATATAATTTTCTTCCTAAAGCTGGACTTGAAAATGATACAAGGGATTTAAAATTATCATCTCCTCTAGATAGATTCATATACTGGGCAACAGGACCTAAACCATGGGTTGGGTAAACGTTTCCATTTAATTCTCTGTAGTGAAGTGTTCTCCAGGAGCCAGTACCCTTTTCATCTTGCATCATTTGCCATCTTAATTCATGTATGTAGGCAGCTTCTCCGTGCAGTAGTTCTCCAATTACATTTTGCCTACACATATTTAAATACATCAATTCAGCTCTTCCATAATTTACATTTTCTAGCATCATACAATGTTTCTGAGTTTTTTCAGATGTATTAACAATATCCCACATTTCTTCAAGTGTTACAGCAAGTGGAACTTCCACAAAAGCATGTGAACCTGCTTTCATTGATTCAATTGCCATTGGAGCATGATTATTCCAGTTAGTACTTATGAATACAACATCAGGTTTAACTTCTTTTAACATTATTTTCCAATTATTTTCATCACCCCAATATGTTTTAACGTTACTTGTTTTTGGACTATATTGATATAATCTTTCAAGTTCTCTTTTAACATTATTTTCATATAAATCACAAAGTGCAACAACTTCTGTATTTTCAATTGTTGCAAAGTTTCTTAGGTGCGAACCACCTCTATTCAATCCTATAAATGCAGCTTTAATTTTTTTCATAGGTTTATCTGAAAAATCACCCATGTATATGCCCTCCCTTGGTATAGATAAATTATTTTGACAATTAATACTCAATGTTGATGCAGCAATTGCTCCTAAACTTGATTTTTTTATAAAATTTCTTCTACTGTAAGTCATAATTATTCAATATATCTACTAAAGAATTTCCAAATTTCTTCACTTGCACTTATGTCCATATTTCCCCACGCGCCGGGCCACGTATGGCCTCCACCATAAATAGTATAAAGCCATATCTCATGATTACTGTAGCAATCAATTTTTTTATCAAGTTTTACGTAAGAATTATCAGTATTATCAACATCGAGAACATTTTCACTTTTTGTTTTATTACATTCATTAATATTTGACCAGTAAGTCATAATTTTCTCAATATGTGGTGCACCTCCCCATCCACCTGCAGATGACATTGAACCGTCTATAGGAACCACCATATCATTGGTTCCTGAAATTTGTAGAACTGGGACCTTTCCAGGGTTACAGTTTCTCCAATCATATCCACTCATTGTACCAGTGATTGATGCAATTGCTTTAAAAGTATCGGACCTCTCACATCCAAGGGTATAGCTCATAAATCCACCATTTGACATTCCACCTACAAATGTATTTTTATCACTTAGGTTATACTCTGCTTGTAATTTTTTTGCTAAATCTTTAAGAAAAGCTGAATCATCGACTGAACTCATTTCTTTTAAATTCGCATTCCAATGAGTTTGACCAGTGTATAAATTTCGTGTTCCTTGAGGATAACAAACCATAAAACCATGTCTATCTGCAATGCTGTTCATTGCAGAATAGTTCATAATATTTGTTGAATTACTTGTATAACCATGAAGAATAAAAACTAAAGGAGCTTTTTCTTTCAAATTATCAGGCTTATATAATGTATACATTCTGTTTAAACCATTATGATTTATAAAAAAATCATATGGATAAGATATTTCGTTCGAAAAATTATCGTTAAAATCAGAAATTTCACCTTCACACGAAAATGAAATTAAAATCAAAAAAATAGAAAAAAACTTATAAATTTTTCTCATCGAAATTTTTATGAGATTTTATACTCACCTGGAACTGGAATTTTATAAATTCCATTTTTGTCAGGCATTACTGGCGGATTGGAATCCCAACTTGGATTTTCAGGTATCATATTATCATTTGCATTCATAGCCTCATCCCATGTAACCAATTTACCAGAGTAAGTAGCCATTCTTCCAAGAATAGCAGACATAGTTGATTTAGCTCCATATTCTGTATCATTTAAATGACCACCATCTCTTATAGATTTAAAAAGTCTGTTGTGCTCAATTTGATATGGGCTTTCATCCTTTCTTCCATCATAAGTGTGAATAATATTTCCTTCATGATCTTCAATGTCAATAACTCCTTTATTAGTCATATTTACTTTTCCTTTAGTTCCAACTAAAAGTTCATTCACTTGTCTGTGGGTGCCGGGTTGATGTCGACACTGACTTGAAATTGTGGCCCCACTAGCATATTTAAACTCTACAAAATGATGATCAAAAATTTCACCATGATCTTTACCTTTTCGAACTTCTCTACCACCCATTCCCTGAGCACTTATTGGAAATTCATTAATAAACCAATTAGCTACATCAATGTTGTGAATGTGTTGTTCCACTATGTGATCTCCACATAACCAGTTAAAATAATACCAATTTCTCATTTGGTATTCCATTTCAGTTTGATTAGATTGTCTTTCTTTGACCCATACTCCAGATGAATTCCATCTTACCTGACCAGAGGTTATTTTTCCTATTACACCTCTTCTAACTTGCTTTAAAATATTGAGATAACTGTACTGATATCGTCTTTGAAGTCCAACTACTACATTCAATTTTTTTTGATTTGCAACTTTAGCTGTTTCTAAAACCTGTCTTACTCCGTGTGCATCAGTCGCAACTGGCTTTTCCATAAATACATGCTTGTCCTGATTAATTGCATATTTAAAATGCAGTGGTCTAAAACCTGGCGGTGTTGCCAAGATTACAACATCTGCTAAATCTATAGCCTTTTTATAACTATTAAATCCAACCAGCATATTTTTTTCTTTAACTTCTATTTTCTTTTCTCCATCAAATTCCTGTTTAATAGCATTAAGGCTTTTATCTAATCTGTCTTTGAATGCATCAGCCATAGCAACTAATTCAACATTTTCATCAGCTCTTAATGCTTGAACTGCAGCACCTGTCCCTCTACCTCCACAACCAACTACCGATACCTTAAGTTTCTTATTATTTGCACTATTTGCCATTCTGTTAATATTAAAAGAGGGCAGAACAAGACCTCCTGCCACTAACGATGAACTTTTGATAAAAAATCTTCTTTTTAAATTTTTCATTATTTCTTAAGTTTTAAAATTATCTATTTTTTTATATGCTTCAATCACAGCAATTTCACCATCTTTTCCTTTCATGCTATTTCCATGTTCCATACCTAAAATTCCATTAAATCCTTTATTGTAAATATATTCGAAAATTTTGTTATAATTTATTTCTCCAGTTGTTGGTTCTTTTCTTCCAGGATTATCACCAATTTGAAAATACGCAACTTCATCCCAACAATTTTTAATATTGGTAATTAAATTACCTTCTTGAATTTGTTGATGGTAAATATCAAATAATATTTTACATGATTTTGAATTAACCGATTTACATATTTCATAAGCTTGTGGACTTTCAGTAAGGAACAGCCCAGGATGATTAATAAAATTTAAGGGTTCCAAAACCATAACTAAACCATGTGGTTCCAGGATATCACAAGCATATTTTAATGAATCTATTACATTAACAGTTTGGTATGATATGTTTAGTCTTAAATCCTTGTATCCTGGTACAACTGTCATCCATTTAGCATTAATTCTTTTTGCAACCTCAACGGAAGATTTTATTTCATTTAAAAATTCCTGTCTTTTTGATTTATCTCCACTAGCTAGGTTAGGATCTTTCCAATGAATGGTGTGTGCAACAAAGACACCCATTTGAATTTCTCTTCTTCCCATAACTTTTGCCATTTTATTTTGAGTTTCAATAGTTCTTTTTTTAAGATTATTATCCTCAAAAGCAGTGAATCCTTGATCAGCAATATAATTTAGCTGATCAAAAAGATCATCACCCGCAATATTTTTAAACATTCCAAAGTGGGGAGCATATTTTAGATTAAACTCATTTTTAGCTAAGAAAAAATTGGAAAAATTAGAATTAATTTGAGGCATAGACATGCTCATTGATGTTAAACCAAGACTGTTTAAAAAATGTCTTCTTACCACAACGTTAAATTAATAATAATTTATTTAATCCAGTATTTTTTTCTATCCTCTTCAGATGGGGTATTAAATGGTCGAACAACACGAAAACCTAGAAATTGAGCATCGGTATGCCACCACAAACTTCTAGGTATTTGAGGATCTTGTTTTTTCCATTCTTTATTGGAAGCTAACCTTGCAGAGCTTCTTAGTCTGAAAGACTTACTCATGAATGAGCCTCCTCGAACAACTCGGGGGTATAATTTTGTAGCAACCTCAATTGGATTATTTGAAATTTCACTAAGTTTTTTATTGTATGCAGTCGGGCTATATTGATCTAATGTCCACTCTGAAACATTCCCATGCATATCATGGAGACCCCACGGGTTTGGTTTTTTTTGACCAACCTTTTGATATTTTCCATTACTATTATTCTCAAACCATGCATATTCTTCAATTTCATCAGTATTTTCAAAACTAAATGCATTTTCCGTACCAGCTCTACACGCATATTCCCATTCAGCTTCAGTAGGTAAACGATAATAATTTCCTGTCATTGCTGATAACCACTCACAAAATTTTGATGCTGCTAACTGTGTCATGGAAATTGCAGGATAACCTTCAACTCCCATTCCAAAACTCATTTCGACATATGGTGTTGTAGCAGAACTTATTGCATCAACATCAAGGTTAACTTCATTTTTAATATCATTTATAATTTGTTTGTTATCAATTTCTCTACTCATGAAGAGCTCATATAAATCCCATGTAATTTCAAATTTTCCCATCCAAAATGAGTCTACGTAAACTTTATGAACTGGACCTTCATCAGCCATTCTATTTTTCTCATAATTAGGACTACCCATTTTAAATTCACCTCCTTTTATGGAAACCATTTCAAGTCCGTAATCTGATCCACCTATTTTTTGATTATAGTTTTGAAAATTATTTTTTTGAGAAAAATTTTGTGATAAAGAAAATAGCAAACTAAATATTAATAGATAAAACCTCATAAAATTTATTCTATTCTAAGTTAAGATATCATGTTTAATTTCACCATGAACATCTGTTAACCTAAATCTTCTTCCTTGATATTTATAAGTCATTTTCTCATGATTAATTCCAAACAAATGAAGAATAGTTGCTTGCAAATCATGAACATGAACTGGGTCTTTAACAATATTATATCCTAGATCATCTGTTTCACCATATGAAAAACCTGGTTTAACACCAGCACCTGCCATAAAAATGGTAAAACACCTTGGGTGGTGGTCCCTTCCATAAGTATTATTTTTAAGTGCAGCTTGTGATCCTTGACTGTATGATGTTCTTCCAAATTCTCCACCCCAAACTACAAGGGTGTCTTCTAAAAGCCCTCTCTGTTTCAAATCCATTATTAGTGCTGCTGTTGGTTGGTCAATGTCGTTAGCTTGTCCTCTTATTTGTGTTGGTAAATTTTCGTGTTGATCCCATCCCATATGGTATAATTGAACAAATCGAACATCTTTCTCTATTAGTTTTCTAGCAAGTATACAATTTGCAGCGTATGTTCCAGGTTTTTTTGAGTTAGGACCATACATTTTCAAAATATTTTCAGGTTCATCAGAAATATCCATTGTCTCAGGAACAGATGTTTGCATTCTATAAGCCATCTCATATTGAGAAATTCTACTTTCTATTTCCTTATCACCAAACATATTTATTTGCTCCTCATTTAACTCTGACAGATAGTCTAACATTTTTCTTCTTTCTTGACGAGATAAATTTTCCGGGTTCTTCAAAAAAAGAACTGGATCTTTTGCAGATCTAAACTGAACTCCCTGGTGTAGGGAGCTTAAAAATCCATTCCCCCACAATCTTGAATATAAAGGTTGACCTTTTGGTCTACCCGTTCCTCTGGAAAGTAATACTACAAAAGAAGGAAGATTTTTATTTAAACTTCCCAAGCCATAACTAAGCCATGAACCCATACTAGGCCTTCCAGGCTGCTGTGAACCTGTCTGAAAAAAAGTTACTGCCGGATCATGATTGATAGCTTCAGTATTCATTGATTTAATGAAACATAATTCATCAACTACTTTACTTAAGTAAGGCAAAAGATCACTTACCCATGCCCTGGATTCACCATATTGCTTAAACTTAGTAGTTCCACCAACCAATGAAAACTTATCTTGACCTGATGTCATTCCTGTAAGTCTTTGCCCCATTCTAACGGATTCAGGTAAGTCTATGCCACGCATATCCGTTAATTTTGGTTTGTAGTCAAAAAGGTCTTGCTGAGCAGGCCCTCCACTTTGAAATAAATAAATAATTCTTTTAGCTTTTGGAGCAAAGTGAGGTAAATTCAGTTGATTTTTTATAACTGAAAATGGATCATCATTCGAATTATCAAATGGATTTACAATAGAACCAAGAGCCAAGCCGCCTATGCAAAGACCAGTTTTCTTAAGAAAATTTCGTCTATTATTATTTATAAAATGTTTATGAATTTCTTCCATTAGCTCTTTTGACTAGTTTCATCTAAATTATAAATTAACATGCAAAGTTTATCAAAAGCAACTCTTTCATTATTAATAGAATTTTCATCATTAAAATAATTTTTCAGTTTTGATAATTCATTTTTGTTAGGAGATCTTCCAGTTATTGTTCTGTAAAGCTTGGTAATTTTATCATTTATATCAATATCCATATTATACACATTTGTTGACAAATGGAGAGCAGCTTTTTGAAACTCGGGATTATTCATCAAGGTCAATGATTGTAATGGAGTACTTGTATTTTGTCTTTGAACTTCACAATTGTCTCTAGAGGCGGCATCAAAAATCATCATTGCTGGTGGTGGTACAGTCCTTTTCCAAAATGTGTAGAGACTTCTGCGATATAAATTGTCACCAGTGCTCATAACATATTTTGCTAAACTACCACCCCCTCCGCCAGTTACCTCGTCCCAGAGTCCTTCAGGTTGAAGTGGTTTTACACTTGGGCCTCCTAATTTATTTACCAATAATCCACTGGATTTTAAAATATTGTCACGAATCATCTCAGCTGAAAGTTTTTGTCTCGGGTAGCGAGATAGATATACGTTTTCTGGATCTAAACTATAATTTAGATCACTTGTACGGCTAGTCTGCTTGTAAGTTGAAGACATAACAATTCTCTTTATTAATTTTTTTGTATCCCATTGATCACTCTTCATGTAAGTCACTGCAAGCCAATCTAAAAGTTCTGGATTAATAGGTCTATTACCTTGACTTCCAAAGTCATCCGGTGTTGCAACTATTCCAACTCCAAAAAATTGTTGCCATATCCTGTTTACTACCACTCTTGAAGTTAGTGGGTTTTCTTCATCAAAAAACCATTGAGCAAGGTCAAGTCTGTTTGCATTAGCTTTTTTCAATGGCATTACAGCTGATGGTGTCATGGATTTAACTTCATTTAACTGAAGATTGTATAGGCCTCTGTTTAGAACATAGGTTTTTCTTAAGTTTTCACTTTCTTTCATAACCATGAAAGTTACTTTGTCTAAACTGTCTGGTAATTTTATAAAGTCAAGATTATCATTAACATCAGATTTTGATATAGTTAGTCTTGGTTTTGGAGCATAATCTCCATACTGAATTAATCCCTCTTCATCAATATTATTGAAGAAACTATAAAATCCGTAAAATTCATCGTGTGTAATATTATCATATTTATGACTATGACATCTGGCACACTCCATGGTCAAACCCATCATTAATTTAGAAGTTGTAATAGCCCTATCTGCAACATATTCGACTCTATATTCTTCTGGAATTACCCCACCTTCCTGTGTAATTTTATGATTTCTATTAAAGCCTGTTGCAATAATTTGTTCCTTAGTTGCATTTGGAATCAGGTCACCTGCAAGTTGCCAAGTGATAAATTCATCATATGGGATATTGGAGTTATATGCATGAATTATCCAATCACGCCAAGGCCACATAGTTCTTTCCGTATCATCTTGATAACCATGACTATCTCCATATCTAGCGATATCCATCCAAATGGATGCCATTCTTTCACCATAATTTTTTGAGTCAAGTAATCGGTTGACCAGATTCTCGTAGGAATCTGGGGATTGATCATTTAAAAAATTATCTATTTCTTCAACTGTTGGTGGAAGTCCAATAATATCAAAATATAACCTTCTAATTAGTATTTCTTTTGATTCTAATTTTGAAAATTCAAGATTATTATTTTCAATATTTTTTGCAATAAAAAAATCAATTTCATTTGATGTCCACTGTGTGTTGATGATTTCTGGTATTTCTGGTATTTCTGGCTTAATGAAAGACCAATGTTTTTTCCATATAGCACCTTGATGTATCCATTTCTTTAAAACCTCTTTTTCATATTCCGACAGTGCTAAATTTGACTCCGGAGGGGGCATAACAATAGATTCATTTTCATGATAAATTCTTCTAATCATTTCACTTTCTTCAAGGTTTTCAAGATCAACAACTTTTTTTAACAGGTCTTCTGTCATTTGATATAAGCCGTCTTTGGTATCTAATCTTAAATTTGCTTTTCTTTGTTTGTCATCAGGCCCATGACAGGCAAAACATTTATCAGAAATTATTGGGTTTACATGAAAATTAAAATCAATATTCTCTGGGACATTAGCAACATCCTTGACCTCAAAATTCAAATCATTATTTTCAATGTATGAATCTGTGTAAGATTTTGATTTAAAATAATTTAATCCAAAGATTAGCAGGAATGGAATTATTAAATATGGAAGATTTTTTTTCATTTTACGCCTTAACTAATTTAAAAAAAATTAGTTATTTAAAAGCCAAAAAATTCAAGATCACCCCCTCCATAACTTTATAACCGTCTTTATTTGGGTGAACTAAATCATTTTCTGTAGTATGTTCTGGAACTTTTAAACCTCCATTTCCATTATCCATTACAGAATGATAGTCGACATATTGAATGTTGTTTTCCAGACAGTAATCTTTTAATAATAAATTCAATTCTATTACCTTTTTTGAAACATTTTTTATTGACGGTGACCAAGGAAAAGCCTTAGCTGGTAAAACAGAGCAAATGAATACCTCTATGTTATTTGCCAATGCAATTTCACTCATTGAAAAAATATTTTCAGCAATATTTTCAATTTTTATCGGACCAGTATTTCCTGCAATATCATTTATTCCAGCAAGTATAACTACAGCGTTAGGTTTAAGATTTACCACATCTGGTTTAAATCTAATCAACATTTGTGGAGTAGTTTGACCACTAATCCCCCTGTTCACAAAGGGGTTATTAATAAAAAAATCAGGATTAAAGTTTGACCATCCTTCGGTTATTGAGTTACCCATAAAAACAACTCTGTTTTCATCTAGATCATCAATTAATTCTTTATTAGATTCGGCATACTTTGATAGATTTGCCCAATCATCTAGTGTGCCCCCGCCTTGAATAAAAACAGTGTTATTTTTATTTTCAGAGTTGCATGATAATAGGCTAAAAATTATTACAGATAGTATTAAATATTTATTCATTTTTTTTTGTTTTTGAGTGAATCCATTTGAGAAAATCTTTTTCAGCAAATGCTATATCCCAACTATTGTGATATACATTTTCATAAAATGTAATCCTAGGATTTCCGCCATTTTTTATAATAGCATCAGCCATTTTTAAAGAGTGTTGCGGTAAAACAGTTTTATCCAATGAGCCGTGAAAAATCCACAGAGCTACTTTTTTAGCAAAATTTGACACATTATTAGGGTTACCATCTCCACAAATAGGAGTTGCGGCAGCAAACATGTCAGGTCTTTGAGCTAAAATAGCATATGTTCCCATACCGCCCATTGACAGTCCAGTTACATACACTCTATTGCTGTCAACATCTTTACGGTTTATAAATTTATCCATGAATAACACTACTAAGTTTAGTGCATTTGATTTTCTTACATCATAGTCAAATTTATATGGATCATAGTGTCCACCCCACCAATCATTTTCTGGTGATTGTGGAAAAATAACCCAAGATTTAAATTTTTCTCTGCTAGATTTTTTTAAAAAAAGTTCAGATCCATGGATTAATTGCAATTCATTGTCACCTCCTCTTTCACCTGCTCCATGCAAAAAAAGGTGAACTGGATATTTTTTATTTTCATCGTAATCTAAGGGCGCTAAAATTCTGTATTTTAAAGTATCACTCTTTACAATAAATTCTTTCTTCTCAAACAGATTTTTTTGCGAGAATAAAAAAACAGGTAATAATAAAATCAATAAATGTCTAAAGATCATCATCACTTGGTAATCTAATATTTTCAACAAGCTTTATAATTTTTTCTGGTGGTTGTGAAGTAAAATTGGACACTGTAATTGAAACAATTAAATTAATTAACATAGCTATTGTACCAAACCCTTCAGGCGAAATACCAAACCACCAATCTTCAGGACCACCTCCACCAAACCATCCAAATTTAAATTTCGTCATGTAAAAGAGCATAGATAAAATACCTATCAACATCCCAGAAATTGCACCCTCCTTATTCATTTTCTTGTAAAAAATTCCTAGAACAATTGCAGGAAAAAATGAAGCAGCAGCTAATCCAAATGCCAGTGCCACTGTTGCAGCAACAAAATCGGGTGGGTTAATACCGAAATATCCAGCTAAAAGAACAGCAAAAAATGCGGAGATTCTGGCAGCAATTAATTCACCCTTATCACTTATATCGGG
Organism: uncultured Bacteroidota bacterium; assembly: GCA_902535165.1. Lineage (GTDB taxonomy): Bacteria > Bacteroidota > Bacteroidia > Flavobacteriales > Flavobacteriaceae > Eutrophosalina. Next base: position 20,246 of record CACASE010000007.1, read on the forward strand.
CTTAACCATCCTTTTTATTAAATCATGAGAAATTGATGATGATATGACAAGAAGTAAACCAGCGGCAGTTGAAAGAGCAGCAGCAATAGCTCCAGCAGCAAGAAGGGCAATTACCCAATTTGGAAGTTGTGCAATTTCAGGATTAGCCAATACCATTATATCCTTGTCAATAGTTAATTCATTAAGCTGTTCATCTCCAAAATATTGTATAATATTATCATCATTTTTATCATCATATGTCAAAAGTCCTGTATCTTCCCATTTCTTAAACCAGTAGGGCATTGTTGAATATTCTTTTTCAGAAACTGTTTCAATAAGATTAGTCCTAGCAAAGACTGCAATTGCTGGAGCTGTTGTATATAAAATAGCAATAAAAAGCAGTGCCCAACCAGCTGACTTTCTTGCATCACTTACCTTCTTGACAGTGAAAAATCTAACAATAACGTGTGGAAGTCCTGCTGTTCCAATCATTAAAGCAGCTGTTATTAAAAATACATCCAATGTAGATTTAGAACCAGACGTATATTCACTAAAACCTAATTCTTCGTGTAAACCATTTAATTTGTCTAATAAATAAACACCATCAGCAGATTGAGATCCAAATCCAAGTTGTGGAATTGGATTTCCAGTCATTTGGATTGAAATAAAAATTGCAGGAACCATAAAAGCAAATATCAACACGCAGTATTGAGCAACTTGAGTATAAGTTATGCCTTTCATTCCACCAAGTATTGCATAAAATAGTACAATACCCATTCCTATAAACACACCTGAATTAATATCAACTTCAAGGTATCTTGAGAATACAATACCAACTCCCCTCATTTGACCAGCAATGTAAGTGAAGGAAACAATTAAAGCACAAAAAACAGCAACAGTTCTCGCTACATTTGAGTAATACCGGTCACCAATAAAATCAGGAACTGTAAATTTTCCAAATTTTCGTAAATAAGGTGCAAGCAATAGAGCTAATAAAACATAACCTCCAGTCCATCCCATAAGATAAACTGACCCATCGTAACCAATAAAAGAAATTATTCCAGCCATTGAAATAAATGATGCGGCACTCATCCAATCTGCAGCAGTTGCCATTCCATTAGCAATAGGATTAACACCCTTACCTGCAATGTAAAACTCATTTGTTGATCCTGCCTTTGACCAAATTGCAATCCCAATGTAGAGAGCAAAAGTCAAACCCACTATAATCCAAATCCAAATTTGTAAAGACATATTACTTTATTTATTAAGACCTGTAAAATTTATCAAGTCTATTCATTAAAAAAATGTAAATAAAAATTAAAATAACGAAAGTATAAATGGATCCCTGCTGAGCAAACCAAAAGCCAAGCTTAAACCCAAAAAATTGAAATTCATTCAATTGATCAACCATAATAATTCCAAAACCAAATGAAACTGTAAACCAAATTGAAAGAAGAATAGTTAGATATTTAAGATTTTTTTTCCAGTAAATATCAGCCTTGTTGGTTTTCATTGTTGTTGTATGTAATTTAGTAATAATTTATTTCAATTAAAAGTGAAGCATTTCAATTTTATTTTCAAAGTTATTTTTCTATTAATAACAGTAATTTTTGTGTCATGTGATAGCAAATTGAAAACACAAAAAAATGAATTAAAAAAAGATGGAATGGTATTCATTGAAGGAGGGAAGTTTTTAATGGGAGGAGATAATGATGAAGCTAGGAGTGATGAGTACCCTAAACATAGTGTTGAGATTAGTTCTTTTTGGATGGATGAAACAGAGGTTACAAATGCGCAGTTCAAAAAATTCATTGATGAGACAGGTTATATAACAACTGCAGAACGAAAAATTAATTGGGATGAAATTAAGTCTGCATTGCCACCAGGCACTCCAAAGCCTAACGATAGTTTATTGGAACCAGCATCTTTGGTTTTTAAAGAATATGAAACAAAAAATTTAAATGATTACTCAAATTGGTGGTCACTTGTTAGGAATGCTAATTGGAGGCAGCCATTTGGACCAGACAGCAATATTACTGGCAAAGAAAATTATCCAGTTGTCCATGTTAGTTGGGAGGATGCACAGGCATATTGTGAATGGGCAGGAAAAAGATTACCAACAGAAGCTGAATTTGAGTATGCCTCTAGAGGAGGTAAATTAAACAATATATATAGCTGGGGAAATGAAAAAATTGATGTGAAAGAAATTAAAGCAAATAGTTGGAATGGTTCCTTTCCATCTAAAAACACAGTATTGGATAAGTTTTATTATTCTGCTCCAGTAAAGTCTTTTTCACCAAATGGATACGGTTTGTATGATATGGGCGGAAATGTATGGGAATGGTGTTCAGATTGGTATCATTCTAATTATTATTCAATGCTCCCAAAGTCAGGAACTTTGAATCCAAAAGGACCAGATACTAGCTATGACCCAATTGAACCTTTTAGTCAAAAGAAAGTAATTCGGGGTGGTAGTTTTTTATGTAATGATTCATATTGTAGTGGCTATAGGAATGCCGCAAGAATGAAAACAACACCAGATTCAAGTTCACTACATACTGGGTTTAGAACAGTTTATTCAGAATAAAAAGTAAAATGCCCAAACCGTTTGAGATGGCTTGGGCATTTAAAACAACAACTAACCAAAAAATATTATGTGTACTTATTTTGTGTTATGCATGAACCATGCCAAACTTAATTCTTAAGAATTATTTAACATACTATTAAAAGAAATAATAGTTTTATAACCTTTGTTTTTAAAATATTCAGCTGAATTTACATCTCCAATTACAAGAGCAAAATCACCACCCCAGGCACCTAAACTTTTAATTTCTCCACTAAAATCATTAAACAACTTTTCTTTTATAGTTTTCTTATTTAAAGTATTTGAAGTTAGGTTTTCATGTTTAATAATTAAATTTTTAAACTCATCCATTTCATCACATTTTACTATGTCGTCTGTTATTTGAGTAATTTGATTAATTACATCATCATCAATAATTATTTTTTGGAATAAATTAATTTCATCATCTGTTTTTTGTTTTTTATTTAAGTGAACAAAAAATAAATTTTCATGAAATTTAGGTTTGAATTGAACTTTATTGATAATAGGATTTTTATTGTTTATTTGATAAACTATTGGTGATTCATGAATTGAGGATGCGATATCGTATCCACTTCCTTTGCTAACTGCCCAAAGTAATTGATATGGATCAGTTTGAGACCATTTTGATAGATTGCATATTAATGTTGATGATGATCCTAGACCCCAGCTTCTATCAAAATTCATATTTGATTCTAATTTATATCCATATTTGAATTTGAAGATTTGTGGATTTAATTTTTTGATTTCTAATAGAAGCTTTTGAAGGTATAAAAGTTCATCAGTTGAGTCATTAATAATCTCAAGATTTGGTAATTTAAAATCTCCATAAATCCATATGTTTTTTTTGTTATCATAGCTCTTCCAACTAATAATTTTACTTTCAATTTTATCAACCTTTAAAGTTTGATAATAGCTTGTTGGAATAGATAAAGCTTTTGCACCATTTAAAACAAAATACTCTCCAGTGATTAAAAGTTTTCCATGACTTTTAAAAGTTGAGTTCATCGTTTCTTAATTTTTTTAAAGCTGTTTCAGCTGATCTAAAACTTACTTTATTCTTTTTAAAATAATTAATTAAAATTTCTTTTTCTGTTTTGTTTGCACTTAATGTATTTAAAATATTAATAAGATGCATTTTCATGTGACCAAGTTGAATACCAGATGTAATTAAAGATCTTATCGCAGCAAAATTTTGTGCTAATCCAGCTACTGCAATAATTCTCATTAAATCTTTTCCGTTTGGGTTTTTTAATAATTTTAAACACCATTTCACAAGCGGATGAAGATTTGTTATTCCACCAACAGTTCCAATTGCTAATGGAATTTCAATCCAATAGATAAATTCATCTTTTTCAATTTTTGCATGTGTTAAGCTTGAATATTTGCCTTCTTTAGCTGCATAAGCATGCGCACAAGCCTCAACTGATCTAAAGTCATTGCCAGTAGCAATAACAACAGCATCAATACCATTCATTATACCTTTATTGTGTGTAACGGCTCTACTAATATCATTCTTTGCAATTTCTACTGCATCTATAAATTTTCTAGCAAATTTTATTGGTTCTTCAATATCTCCATTTTTCAAATCATTTAATTTACATCGTACTTCAGCTTTTACTAAACATTGAGGTACATAATTGGAAAGAATACTCATAACTATTTCTAAATTTTCACCTTTATCAAATAATTTTGATTCCAAAAACTCTGTCTCAAAACTTTTTGCAAATTGCTCAAGACAAGAATTTATAAAATTTGCTCCCATTGAATCAACAGTGTTAAAATCAGAACTTAATTGGTAATAATCACTTATTTCAGATGTCTTATCAATTAAATTAATATTAAGAATACCACCTCCCCTAGCTTTCATGTTTTCTGAAATTTCATTACAATCATTAAGAATTTTACTTTTTGAATTTTCAAAAAATTCATAAAGTTTATTTTTATCACCGTTAAATTTAAAATGTACTTGCCCTGTTTTAATAACATTAATTACTTCAGTTTTGAAACCTCCTCTATTCGACCAAAATTTTGCTGATTTACAAGCTGCAGCGACAACAGAGCTTTCTTCAATTGCCATTGGAATTGTGTAATTTTTGTTATCAATCAGAAAGTTTGGAGCAATTCCTAATGGAATAAAGAAATTTGTTAGTGTATTTTCAGAAAATTCATCATGAATTTTTTGAAGTTCTTCATCCTCACTCCAATATTGTTTTAAGATCTCAAGATCATCATTTGATGAATTAAAAAAATTCTCAATTACCCAATCAATCTTTTCACTCTTTGTGAGTTTTGAAAAACCATCTTTCATACAACTTAACAAAGATAGTTATTGTTAAATTCTTTTAATAAACATATCTTTAAAAGCTAAACAGCTAATTAAAAAATGAAAAAAAAATCAATATTAAATTTGCCACTACATTTATTTTTATCATTTGTAATTTTTTACAGTATTAGCTGTGAATCTCCAAATAAAAATATTGATAACCCTAATATAATCTACATACTTGCTGATGACCTAGGCTATGGTGAATTAGGTGTTTATGGGCAAAAAATTATTGAAACTCCTAATATAGATGCTCTTGCAAAAAAAGGTTTGTTATTTACAGATCATTACACTGGATCTCCAGTATGTGCTCCAGCAAGGAGTGTACTTATGACAGGTCAACATTCTGGTCATACTCATATTAGAAATAATGGAGAGTGGTCCGATAGAGGTGATGTTTGGAGCTTTGAAGCTATGTTTAATGACCCGTCACTTGAAGGTCAAAGACCTCTTCCTGACTCAACCATCACTGTAGCTAAAGTTTTCAAAGATAACGGTTACAAAACTGGAATGGTAGGTAAATGGGGATTGGGAGCCCCACACACTAATAGTATACCAAATTTGATGGGTTTTGATTTTTTTTATGGGTATAATTGTCAAAGACAAGCTCACACATTTTATCCAACACATTTATGGAAAAATACTGAAAAAGATATTTTGAATAATTATATAGTTACAAAACAAGAGGGTCTTGATTCTGGTGCAGATATCAATTCAGAGGAAAGCTACAAGAAATATAATCAGGCTGATTATTCAGCAACATTAATGCATGATGAAGCACTAAATTTTATTGAAGAAAATAAAGACTTGAATTTCTTTCTTTATTATGCATCTCCAATACCTCATTTACCTTTACAGGCACCCAAAGAATGGGTTGATTACTACAGAGACAAAATAGGATCTGAAAAACCTTATACAGGTAGGCGATATTATCCTAATCAATATCCCAAAGCTACATATGCTGCAATGATTTCATATTTAGATGAGCAAGTTGGAGAAATAGTTGAGAAGCTAAAGGAAATTGGAAAATATGAAAATACTTTGATAATCTTTACAAGTGATAATGGACCCACACATGTAGATCATGTGGATATAGATTATTTTAATAGTGCTGGTATTTTAAACGGAGACAGAAGCAGAGTTAAAGGTAGAGTCTTTGAGGGAGGAATTAGAGTACCAATGATTGCACATTGGCCAAGTCAAATTAAAAGTGAAAGAACTACTAATCACATTTCTGCATTTCAAGATTTTTATGCAACTGCTTTAGATATTTTAAAATTAGATAAACCCGATTATATTGATGGTTTGAGTTATTTACCACTACTAACAAATAAAAATCAAAAAAAACATGAGTACTTATACTGGGAATTTTCTACTCAAAGTGGTCAACAAGCAGTGAGGTATGGAAAATGGAAGGGTGTAAAAACTAATCTTCAGAAAGGGCCCCAACCTTTACAATTATTTAATCTTGAAGATGATCTGAAGGAATCAATAAATGTTTCAAATGAAAACCCTGATATTGTTGAAAAAATTGAATCTATTATTTTGAATGCTAGAACAACACCAACACTTGAAAATTTTAAAATTAAAGCTTTAGATAATTAGACATGACTAATACAATTGTAATTCTTGCAGCAGGTATGTCCTCAAGAATGAAAAAATCAACTGACTCTTCAATAGGCTCAACAAAAGCTGATGAAGCAAATAAAAAAAGTAAATCTCTTATCACATTTGGTAATAAACCATTTATATATTTTCTTCTTGAAAATATAGTTGATGCTGGTTTTCAAAATGTGATAATGGTAGTTGGACAAGATTACGAAGATTTTAAAAATGAAATGGATAAATTTCCTAGTATTTCTAAAATAAATATTGAATACGCTATTCAATCAATACCTGAAAATAGGGTTAAGCCTTTCGGAACTGCTGATGCTGTTTATCAAACAATGGATCAAATTGATAAATTAAAAAACCAAAGCTTTTGTGTTTGTAATAGCGACAACTTGTATTCAACAAAATCCTTGAAATTAATTAGGGAAAACTCATATGACAATGCTGTTTTAGCATATGATAGAGACTCTTTGAATTTTCCTAAAGACAGAGTTTCATCATTCTCAATTTTAATGACAAACAGCGAATTCAATCTAGTAAATTTCATTGAAAAACCAACTCTAGAACAGGTCGAACAAAACTTAGATGATAATGGTAAAATAAGAGTCAGCATGAATATATTTAAATTTGATGGAAGTCAGGCTTTTGAATTTATTAAAAGTTGTCCTGTAAATCCGTTGCGAAATGAAAAAGAACTTCCATCTGCGATTGTCAATATGATTAGTCATGATTCACTTTACATGAAGGGGATTCCAATTGCTGAGCATGTACCAGATTTAACATCAAAATCTGATATTCAAATAATTCAAAAATTAATTGAATCAAAATGATTAAAAGAAAAATAATTTTAAATTTAAGTTAGTGATAGAATTAAGTGTAATAGATAAAATTATTATAGTATTCTTTTTTGTGCTAGTCCTTACAATTGGATTTGCCGTTTCTAAAAGATCATCTAAAAATACATCTGAATACTTTCTTTCAGGAAGAACACTGCCTTGGTGGCTGTTAGGCTTGTCAATGGTAGCAACAACTTTTTCAACTGATACACCAAATTTAGTAACCGATATTGTTAGAACAAATGGAGTTTCTGGGAATTGGGTTTGGTGGGTTTTTCTATTAACTGGTTTACTTACAGTTTTCGTTTATGCGAAGCTTTGGAGAAGGTCGGATGTAGCAACTGATATGGAATTTTATGAACTCAGATATAGTGGTAAGGCTGGAAGATTTCTAAGAGGTTTTAGATCCGTCTACTTAGGCATTATATTTAATGTACTGGCTATGGCAGGAGTAACTTTAGCTGCAATTAAAATTGGAGCTATCATGCTTGATTTGTCTGCTATTGAAACTGTACTTTACGCTGGAGGTGTAACTCTAATTTTTAGCACTGCTGGTGGATTCAGAGGAGTGGTTTACACTGACTTTATTTTATTTTTTACAGCTATGGCCGGTTCAATTGGTGCAGCTATATATTTAGTTAATCTTCCCGAAGTTGGAGGGGTTTCATCAATAATGAGTAATGAAGCTATTTCAGAAAAAATATCAATGTTCCCTGACCTTTCAGATAAAGAAACTTTATGGACATTATTAATTATACCTTTTGCTGTTCAGTGGTGGAGTTCTTGGTATCCTGGTGCAGAACCAGGTGGAGGAGGGTATATTGCCCAAAGAATGCTAGCGGCGAAAAATGAAAACCATGCCTTAGGTGCCACTTTGTTTTTTAATGTTATGCATTATGCTTTAAGACCATGGCCATGGATTATTGTTGCGCTTGCTTCACTAATTGTTTATCCGGATTTAGCATCTTTAAGTGAGGCATTTCCAAATATATCTGAAGATAAGTTAGGACAAGATTTAGCATACCCAGCTATGTTAACTTTACTTCCAACTGGTCTTCTTGGACTTGTTTTAGCATCATTGATTTCTGCATATATGTCAACAATTTCAACACACCTGAATTGGGGATCATCATATGTTGTTAATGATTTTTATTTACAACTCATTAATAAAAATGCATCTCAGAAAGAGCTGGTAAATGTTGGAAGATTTTCAGTTGTGATCTTAATGATTATTAGTTCTGTTATAGCTATACTGCTTACAAATGCTTATCAATTATTTGATATCATTTTGATGTTTGGTGCAGGAACTGGTTCAATCTTTATCCTTAGATGGTTTTGGTGGAGAATAAATGCTTGGAGTGAAATAGCTGCAATGTTAAGCTCAGGAATAATTTCAATTGCTTTAACAAATGAATCTTTATTCAATTTAATTTTCAATGATGATGGTTTACCAGTTTACATGAAATTTCCATTTATTGTATTGGTAACTACTTCAATATGGTTAATTGTTACATTTATGACACCTGCAGACGAAAAAGAAACTCTTATTGAATTTTATAAAAAAACAAAGCCTGGAGGTCCTGGATGGAATAAAATTAAAGAGCACGTTACCATCAGCGATCAGAAAGTAAAATGGATTGTTCCTAAAGGAATACTATGTATGATTATAGGATGCATAACCATATATTCTGCCCTATTTTCAACTGGTTACTTTATTTATGGGGAAATTAGTTCAGCATTAATATTTTTATTGGTTACAATTATTTCTGGATTGATTTTATTTAAAAATGCCAAAAAAATTATGCTGTAAGATTTATGAACCCCAATTCTATTAAATATAAAAGTCCTGGAACATCTTCAATAACACGTTTTGAGAGAATTCACACTGTAATTTTTGATAATAAAAAAAGTGGGGAACTGTTAGTAGCCAAGGAAATAAAAAAATTAATTGAAAAAAACAATAAAAAGAGTAAAAAAACTGTACTTGGTCTTGCAACAGGATCATCTCCAAAAGGTATTTATAAAATTTTAATTGATTTTCATAAAAATGAAAATCTAAGCTTCAAAAATGTAGTAACATTTAATCTTGATGAATATTATGGTTTAAAAAAAGATCATTCACAAAGTTATCATCAGTTTATGTATGATAATTTATTTAATCATATTGATATCGATGTTAAAAACATAAATATTCCTGATGGAAAAATTGATAAAAAATCTATTGATAATTACTGTAAAGATTATGAAAAAAAAATTAAATCAAGTGGAGGTATAGATATTCAATTATTAGGAATTGGGGCGAATGGACATATTGGATTTAATGAGCCTGGTTCAAATTTAAATTCTATTACAAGATTAGTTAAACTTGATTATAAAACAAGGAAAGATGCAAGGTTTGACTTTAATGGAATAAAAAATGTTCCAAGTTCTGCAATAACTATGGGTGTTAAAACAATATTATCTTCAAAGAGAATAATTTTGTTAGCTTGGGGATTAGGTAAATCTGAGTCTATTAAATCTGCAGTTGAATCTAGACAAAATGTTAAAATTCCAGCAAGTTTACTTCAATCTCATAATAATGCAACATTTGTTTTAGATTCAGGTTCCTCATGCGAGTTGACGCGAATTTCTCAGCCTTGGCAAGTTGGAGCTCAACTAATGGATGGTGAAATGAAAACAAGAGCTATTCATTGGTTATCCAGTGTCACAAAAAAACCAATCCTTAGATTGACAGAAAAAGATTATAATCAAAATAACCTTTCTGACTTATTAATTGATAAATCTCACTATGATATTAACTTGGAAGCTTTCAACAAACTTCAGAGAACCATTACAGGATGGCCTGGTGGTAAACCAAATGCTGATGATATGCTTAGACCCGAAAGAAAAAATCCTGCAAAAAAACGAGTCATAATTTTTAGTCCACATCCTGATGATGATGTTGTTTCTATGGGTGGAACATTTGATAGACTTGTTAGTCAAGGGCATGAAGTACATGTTGCATACCAAACTTCAGGTAATATTGCTGTCTCAAATGAAGAGGTTTTGAAGTTTGTTGAACTCTATGAGGATTATTTTGATCGTTCTTCAAATTTCGTTGACGAATTAAAAAAATTACTGTCCGACGAGAAGAAAATAATTAATGACCCTAGAATTAGAAAATTAGCGTCACTAATTAGAGAAAAAGAATCTTTGGCAGCTACAAGATTTATTGGTCTAGCGGACTCAAATGTTCATTTTTTGGGGCTACCATTTTATGAAACTGGTAAAATCAAAAAGAACGAACCAGGTCCCAAAGATTTAAAAATTATGTGCGATTTTATTAAATCAATTAAACCACACCAAATTTATGCAGCTGGTGATTTAGCAGATCCGCATGGAACTCATAAAGTTTGTATAGAATTATTATTTGATTCTTTGAAGAAATTAAAGAAGTTTGATTATATGAAGGACTGTTGGGTTTGGTTGTATCGTGGAGCTTGGCATGAGTGGGATTCACATGAAATTGAAATGGCAGTTCCTCTAAGTCCAGAACAAGTTTTGAGAAAAAGAAGAGCAATTTTTTATCATCAATCACAAAATAATAGCGTGATGTTTCAGGGTGATGATGAAAGGGAATTTTGGCAAAGAGTTGAGGAGAGAAATCGCGATATTGCTATTACATACAATGAGCTTGGAACTGCAGATTACCAGGCAATGGAAACTTTTAAAAGATACCATTTCTAATAAGAATTTTTAATGACTGTTGTAAAAGAAGCATGTGTCGATAATATTCAAGATGCAATTAATGCTTTTAAAAAAGGGGCAGACAGAATTGAATTTTGCTCAAATCTTGAAGAAGATGGTTTAACACCATCCAATTATGATTTAATTTATTTAAAAAAAAGTATTTCTATTCCATTAAGGGTAATGGTAAGACCTCATTCAAATTCATTCAATTATAATGAAGATGATTTAATTCAGATGAAGGAAACAATTGAGTTTTGTAAAAAACAAAAATTTGATGGTGTAGTTTTTGGATGTTTGAATGATAATAATGAATTAGATTTAAATAAAATTAAAGATCTAGCTGATTTTGCAAAACCATTAAATGTAATTATTCACAAAGCCATTGATTTAACATCATCACCAGTAAATTCATTAAAGAAATTACTTGAGATCAATAATGTCAATGGAGTGCTTTCATCAGGTGGTTTTAAAACAGCTGAATTAGGTTCTGAAGTTTTAAAAAAGATGATTTGTATTTCACCAAATGACTTTGAAATAATATCTGCTGGAAAAATTACAAATCAAAATTTTGAGATTTTACATGAAAAAATTGATGGAAAGTTTTATCATGGAAGAAAAATCGTTGGAGAATTATAATTAAATAAATACATTTAAAAAAATTTAGAGATGATAGGAGCACAATTTAATGGATCAGAATTAAATCAAAAAACAATTTTTGATCATCCAACAGGTTTATTTGTTTTGTTTTTCACTGAAATGTGGGAGCGATTCAGTTATTATGGAATGAGAGCAATACTTGTACTTTTTCTGACCTCATCGATTATGAATGAAGGATGGGGATGGGAAAGAGAAGATGCGTTAGTTTTATACGGTTGGTATACAGGACTTGTATATTTTACTCCTTTAATCGGTGGAATCTTAGCGGACAAGTTTTTAGGTTACAGAAACGCAACGGTAATGGGTGCTTTTATTATGGCTTTGGGTCATGGTTCAATGGCATTAGAATATTTTGCTGATACTTTCTTCTTTTTAGGAATTGGGTTATTAATAATTGGTAATGGTTTGTTTAAGCCAAATATTTCATCGATTGTTGGACAGCTATATAAAGATGACGATATTAGAAAAGATGGAGCATATACCATATTTTACATGGGTATAAATGCAGGTGCATTCTTGGGTATTCTCTTGTGCGGTTATTTAGGTGAAAAAGTTGGATGGCATTGGGGATTTGGACTAGCAGGAATTTTTATGTTTTTTGGTATGCTTCAATTTTATTATGCCCAAGAAATTTTTGGATCTATTGGTCTTAAGCCTGAGAAAAAAGCTAAAAATTCTGACGAAAAAGTTAAGACACCAATTACAAGCGTTGAGTGGGATAGAATTTCAGTTATTCTAGTTTTTTCTGCAGCAACCATATTTTTTTGGTGGGCCTTTGAACAAGCAGGTGGTTCCATGACAATTTTTGCAAATGACTATACTGAAAGAAATTTAACAGGTGAGTCAGCTACAATTTTTAAAACTGTAAATACTATTATTACTATTGTTCCAATGCTAGTTATAACTTATGTTTTGTATAAATTGTTTCAAAATATATTTCAAAAGTATTTTGTTTCAAATTTCTTCCTAGGTACAAGTTTTGTCATAATTTGGGGAATCGTTATATGGATGATTGATAATGAGTTTAGTCAAGAAGCAACTGAAATTCCAGCATCCTGGTTTTCAGTTTTAAATTCACTGTTTATTATACTTTTTGCCCCTGTTTTTTCTAAAATATGGGCTTCAAAGTATAATCCCTCAGGACCAATAAAGTTCTCAATTGGCTTAATTCTATTAGGTCTAGGATTTGGGTTCTTAGCATATGGTTCTATGTCAATACCCTATGGTGCTCAAACAGCCAGCGTTAGTATATTTTGGTTAGTTTTTGCTTATTTATTTCATACCCTTGGTGAGTTATGTGTATCACCTGTAGGACTTTCTTATGTCAGTAAATTAGCACCAGTTAGATTAGTAGGCTTAATGTTTGGATTTTGGTTGTTATCTAGTTTTTTTGCAAATCTAATCGGAGGTGTGACTGGTAGCTATATCAATGTTATTTCCGAAAAAGCAGGTTTATCAGGATTCTTCCTAATTTTTACATTAATTCCTGTTGGTGCTGGTATAATAATGTTTTTACTAAATGGGTTTTTAAAGAAAAGAATGCATGGTTTCAATTAGACTGAGTTTTATTTTTCTATTTATCATAAACATTACTTACAGCCAGGAGGTTAATTGGATTTCTATGGATAAGGCTCAAGAATTACAAAAAAAAGTTCCAAAAAATATAATGATGGATGTTTACACTGATTGGTGTGGGCCTTGTAAATTAATGGACAAAAATACTTTCCAAAATCCTGACGTTGCTAATTTCTTAAATGAAAACTTTTACGCTGTAAAGTTTAATGCTGAGGGAAATTCCACTCTTAAGCATAATGGAAAAGTATTTAGTAACCCCGGTTATTCCTCATCAAAGTCAGCGAGAAACTCAACTCACAACTTTACAAAATACCTTGGTGTTTATGGATATCCTACTATAGTTTTTTTTGATGATGCTTCAAATCCTATAGCACCAATCACAGGATATTTAACACCTGAACAAATAGAAATTTATTTAAACTTGTTTAGTGATAAAAAGTACCTAAATATTAAATCTCAAGAAGACTTTAAAGTTTTTATTGAGAATTTTGAAAGTAAATTTAAAAGCTAATTATTTTTTATTAGCTTTTTCAATGTATAGATAAAGAGCCCTAGACATCGAAGGAATTTTATTTAATGGAGCCTCAATGTCAATTCTTAAACCAGAATTTTTGGCAGCATTAGCAGTGTTTTTTCCAAACACAGCTATTCTAGTATCATTTTGCTTAAAATCAGGAAAGTTTGAAAATAATGATTCAATCCCTGAGGGACTGAAGAATACAAGAATATCGTAATAAACATTTTTCAAATCGGACAAATCACTTATGACGGTTTTGTAAAATATACCTTTGGTCCATTTTACTTCAAGATCATTTAATTTTTTTTCAATTCTAGGCGATAATACATCAGATCCCGGTAGAAGATAGTTCTCTTCACCATACTTTGAAATGATTTCGGCAAGTTCATCAAATGTTCTACCTCCAACGTAGATTTTTCTTTTTCTGTATACGACATATTTTTGTAGGTAAAATGCTACAGCCTCTGATAGACAAAAATATTTTAAGGCATTTGGAATTGGATACCTCATTTCTTCTGCAATTCTAAAGAAGTGATCCACCGAATTTCTACTTGTTAAGATAATTGCTGAGAACTTTGATAAATCTATTTTTTGTTGTCTAACTTCTCTACTAGTTTTACCTTCAATGTGAATAAATGGTCTAAAATCGATTTTTAATTTAAACTTTTTAATAAGCTCAACATATGGGGAGTTTTTAATTTCTGGCCTAGGTTGTGAAATTAAAATTGATTTTATTTTCATACTAATTAAAAAGAATCGGGTCTGCAAAAATACAAATTCCTCGCAAACCAAACATATTAAACTTTAAAGGATTTATTTTTCTAAAGAAAATAAGTCTTAATTTTACTAAGTGTCTGACATAAAATCTATAGTAATTATCCCTACTTACAATGAATCAGAAAATATTATTAAAATAATAGATGAGGTTTTTTTATTAAAAGACAACTTTAACGTCCTGGTGGTTGACGATAACTCACCTGATAAAACTTCTCAGTTAGTCGAGGACAAAATACCATTTCACAAGGAAAGACTGTTTCTAATAAAAAGAGAAAAAAAATTGGGAATTGGCCCTGCTTATATAAATGGTTTTGAATGGGCAATTAAAAATGGTTATGAAAATATTTATGAAATGGATGCTGACTTTTCTCACAATCCAAAGGATCTCTCGAGAATGCAAGTTTTTCTAACAAATAATGGATATGATGTTGTAATTGGCTCAAGATATAAAACTGGTGTTAATGTAATTAATTGGCCAATACAAAGGGTTTTAATTTCTTATTTTGCATCTTGGTATGCAAGATCTATTACAGGTACACCGATAATGGATTTAACCTCTGGTTTTGTGGGATATAAAGCCTCTGTGATACAAGAAGTTTTGAAAGAAGGTATAATGTTTAAAGGTTATGCCTTTCAAATAGAAATGAAATTTAAAGCTTATAATTTAAAATATAAATTATATGAAATTCCAATAATTTTCACCGACAGAATAAGAGGTGAATCTAAATTAAATTTATCAATAATTTATGAAGCAGTATTTGGATTGATATCAATGAAGTTCGGTCAAGTTTTCTCAAAAATGTTCAAATGAAAACAATTATAAAAAATGCAAGAATTGTTAACGAGGGAAATATTTCTAAGAGTGATATTTTAATAAATGGAGATTTAATACAAGAAATAGATCAAAATATTTTAGCTAATGGTGAAGAAAAAATAATTGATGCTGAGGGATGTTTTTTGATACCAGGAATTATTGACGATCAAGTGCATTTCAGAGAACCAGGATTTACTCACAAAGGAACTATTTACAGTGAATCAAAAGCTGCAGTTGCAGGTGGCATTACATCATATTTTGAAATGCCTAATACAAATCCACAAACAACAACTATATCTGAACTTAAAAATAAGTTTGAAATTGCTGCCAAAAATTCTTTTTCAAATTATTCGTTTATGTTTGGTGGAACTAATAATAATTTTGGAGAAATTGAAAAACTGGACTTCTCTGAAATTCCTGCTATAAAACTATTTTTAGGCTCATCAACTGGAAACATGCTTGTTGATGACTACAGTGTAATTGAAAAAATATTATCATTTTCTAAAGTTCCAGTTGTTGTTCACAGCGAGGATGAGGAAATAATTAATAGAAATTTAGATTTTTACAGAGAAAAATATAATGATGAAATACCATTTGAGTGCCATTCTAAAATTAGATCTGAGGAGGCTTGTTTAAAGTCAACTGAAAAAATTATTGCTTTAGCAAGAAAAACAAATGCAAGGCTTCATGTCTTTCATTTATCAACTGGTGTCGAGTCTAGATTATTCTCTAATGATAAACCCTTAGAGGATAAAAAAATAACGAGTGAGGTTTGTATTCATCATCTTTCATTTAACGAAAATGATTATAAAAAAAAGAAGGGATTCATTAAATGGAATCCATCAATCAAGACTCTGAGTGATCAACAAGCTTTATGGAAATCATTAAATGACGACAGAATTGATGTAATTGCAACAGATCACGCCCCTCACACTTTAAATGAAAAGAGTAATAATTATTTGAACTGTCCATCTGGTGGCCCATTAGTTCAACATTCACTTAACATGATGTTTGAACATTATTTAAATAAAAAAATTACATTAGAAAAAATTGTTCAAAAGATGTGTCACAATCCTGCTATACTTTTTAGAGTTAATAAAAGAGGTTTTATAAGAAAAAATTATTTTGCAGACATGGTGATTATAGATCCAAGAAAAAATTATACAGTAGATTCAAATAATATATTATATAAATGTGGATGGTCACCATTTGAAGGAACAAAATTTAATTCCCAGATTACACATACTTTTATTAATGGTAATTTGGTTTATGAGAATGGATTAATAAATGAGGATTTCAGAGGAAAGAAAATATCATTTGAATAAATGAAAAAAATATATTTAATATTGATTGTTTTTTTCTCATGTACAAATGAGGTCAATATTCCTGATGATGTCATGTCCAAAGATGAAATGATTGAATTCTTGTTTGATGTTAATTTAATTAATTCAAGCAGAGGATTTATAAGCAAATCAAATAATAATTATTTCATGGTAAGAGATACCATGTTGTTTAGAAAGCATTCTATTGATTGTTTAACATTTGTTAGAAGTAATAGTTTTTACACAAAAAACCCAAAACTTTATATGGATATTTATGATGGAATTA
This sequence comes from uncultured Bacteroidota bacterium, assembly GCA_902535165.1. Taxonomy (GTDB): domain Bacteria; phylum Bacteroidota; class Bacteroidia; order Flavobacteriales; family Flavobacteriaceae; genus Eutrophosalina. Next base: position 37,277 of record CACASE010000007.1, read on the forward strand.
ATAAAAAAATTAAAATCATTAAAGATTCATTGAATAATGTTAAGAACTAATTAAATATCTTTGTATTATGCCCAAAAATTTTAAAAATGAACTTGAATGGAGAGGTTTAATTCAAGACGTTAGCAATGGATTTGACGAAGAAGCTAGCAAGGATTCTGTAGTTGGGTACATAGGTTTCGATCCAACATCTGATTCTCTTCACATAGGAAGTCTTGTTCAGCTCATAATTTTGAAACATTTTCAACAATGTGGTCACAAACCAATTGTGCTGATTGGTGGTGCAACTGGTATGATTGGTGATCCCTCTGGAAAATCAAAAGAAAGAAATTTACTTAGCGCAGATAAAATTGATTCCAATATTTCATCAATTAAAAAACAACTTTCAAAGTTTTTAGATTTTGATACTGGCAATTCCAATTCTGCTATTATCATAAATAACTATGAATGGAATAGTAAGTTAAATATTATAGATTTTTTTAGGGATTACGGAAAACTATTGACTGTGAATTACATGATGTCAAAAGATTCTGTAAAAAAAAGATTGACCTCAACTGACTCAAATGAAGGTATGTCTTTTACTGAATTTACTTATCAGTTATTCCAAGCATATGATTTTTATTATTTATTAGAAAATTATGATTGCACAATCCAAATGGGAGGAAGTGATCAGTGGGGTAATATAACATCCGGAGTTGAACTCATAAGAAAAAAAAATGGGAAAAAAGCTTATGCGCTAACTTGTCCATTGATTACTAAGTCAGATGGATCTAAATTTGGAAAGACTGAGGATGGTAACATTTGGTTAGATAGAGCAAAGACTTCACCTTATAAATTTTACCAGTATTGGCTAAATTCATCTGATGAGGATTCAGCTAATTATATTAAAATTTTCACTTTTGCTGCTAAAGATTTTATTGATAATTTAATTTCAGAACATAATGAAGCTCCTCACGAAAGAAAGCTTCAAAAATTTATAGCAGAGGAGATTACTAGGATGGTACATAGTGATGCAGATTTAATCAATGTTAAAAATGCTTCCAATATTTTGTTCAGTAAAAACACAAATGAAAACTTATCTAAAATTGATGAAGCAACATTTCTAGATGTTTTTGATGGAGTACCTAACTTTTCGATGAATAACGATGATATAATTAATTTTAAAACAATAGTAGATTTACTTGATCATACAAATTTCTTCAACTCTAAGTCTGAAATTGTCAGACTTCTAAATCAAAATTCAATTTCATTAAACAAAGCTAAAATTGATTCTTCTTTTAAGCTTTCAGAATTAAATTTTATAAATAACAAGTACATCTTGGTACAAAAGGGCAAAAAGAACTACTATTTAATTAGTGTCAGCTAACATTAAATTACATCCTCTTAAATCTGCTTGACTGCCTCTGCCGAATAATTTAAATTCTCCATTTTCAAATACTTCACCCACATCTTCTGTTGAAATAAATGGACAAGAATATTTATTGGCTAAGTCAATAATATTTAAAAACCCTCTCCCAACTCTTGATACATTCATTGGATCATTAAAGTCTTTGATTAAAATTTTTTTCCATGCAGGAGTACTAAAAATTTGATTTTTTAATGAATAGCTTTGAGACATAAGTTCAGTCATAGCATATTCGGAATGAATTTTATTCGTATTAAAGGCAGTTGATAGAATTTTATGAAGGTCTTCTTTATCTATTTCTTCCCTTGATCCTTTCATACCACCAGTTTCAATAATGATTGAGTTTTTCAAATCAAATTTATTTTTTTCAATTAAATCCATCAATGCATAAGAGAGACCATAAATTATATATTTTTTATTGCCAGTCTCAAGCTCTTTTGTAACAGATTTAAATTTTTTTAAATCCATTATAAATTGACTTTGTTTTTTATTTGATTTTTGAATAAGATGATTAATCATATAAATCAGAGAAGATGTTTTTTTTGTGGTGTAATTTGGAGTTACACCAATGATTACATAATCTGTGACTTTTCCATAAATTCTTTCAAAACATTTTTCAATACTTATATGATAATTATCAATTTTATGAATGTAGTGGGAACTTTTAGATCCACCTGTCCCACTGCTTTTAAATAATTTTTGGAAATCAATATTATCAATCAAAATTTTTTTATTCTTAAAAAAAATAATTGGGAAAAATGGTATTTTTTCAATTCGGTCAACTTCAGAATTATTTATGTTTAAACTTTCACAATAAGCTCTATAAAATTTATTTTTTTTAAAGTGATAGTTGAATAACTTAATAGCATATTTATCAAAAGATTTTTCATTTTTAATATTAATGAAGTCCATTTATATTAAGTTATTATTAATAATTGTTAAACTTAAACTTTAAATATTAAATTAGTGAAATAATGGATATTTCTTCAATAAAAGTTTTAGTAGTAGACGATGACCCAGATATTGTTGAAATTTTAAAATATAACCTTAAAAATTCAGGTTATTCTGTAAAGTCTGCGGGTAATGGAGTTGAGGCTATAAAAAAAGCTAAAAAATTCATTCCTGATATAATACTAATGGATGTAATGATGCCTGAAATGTCTGGAATTGAGGCATGTGAAGAAATTAAAAATATTGATCAACTTAGTCAAGCTATTATTATATTCCTTTCAGCTAGAAGTGAGGATTACACTCAAATTTCAGCTTATGAAGCCGGAGCTGATGATTATATTTCAAAGCCAGTAAAACCAAAGATTCTACTTAAGAAAATTTCTAATATTGCTAAAAAAATTAATTCTGAAAAAAAAGCCCCGTGGATTATTGATTTAGGGTCAATTAAAATAAATAAAGAGGAATACGTTGCTATTAAAGATAAAAAAGAAATATTATTACCTAGAAAAGAATTTGAATTATTATTTTTATTAGCAACTAAGCCTGATAAAGTTTTCACTAGGGAGGAAATAATGAATAAAGTTTGGGGAACCCAAGTTGTTGTTGGAGATAGAACAATTGATGTTCATGTAAGAAAGTTAAGAGAAAAAATTGGTGAAAAACATATAAAAACATTGAAGGGTGTAGGTTACAAATTTAAGTCCTAGATGTTCAAAATTAAAAGTAGACTTTTACTACTCATAATAACTTTATTTATCTCAGCTCTTATTTCATTCGCTTCATTACTATTGCTTTTTGGAATTGATAATTTAGGTTTTGTTGATTTTACTAAAGTTTTTTTATTAACCTTTTTAGTAGTTTATATACTTGGGAATGTGTATACTCGATCATTTTTATACTCCAAATTGAAAGAAATTTCCAAAGATATTCTTCCTGAGAAAAATATTAGTCAGACTGTAACAACTAACATGGAAGAGTTGGTTTCGGAAATCAAAGATTATGATTCAAAAAGAAAATCTGAGTTCTCAGAAATGAAAAAATTGGAATCATTTAGAAGAGAATTTATTGGGAACTTAGCCCATGAAATAAAAACACCACTTTTTACAAGTCAAAGCTATATTTTAACACTACTTGATGGAGCTTTAAAGGATGAAAATGTAAACATTAAGTATTTGAAAACTGCTTCTAAAGCAATCGACAGGTTAAACCTTATAGTTAAAGATTTGGATTTAATTACCAAAATTGAAAGTGGAGAATCAATTCTAAATAAGAATAAATTTGACATCATTAATCTTACAAAAAATGTCTTTGAAATGCTAGAATTTACAGCTAAAAAGAAAAAAATTAAGTTAACTGTAAATAAAGATAAAGGTTTAGAAACCAAGGTTAATGCAGATAAAGAAAAAATAGAGCAGGTATTAACAAATTTAATTGATAACTCAATTAAGTACGGTAAGGATAATGGAACAACTGAGATAGTAATTCAAAGCTTAAATGAAGATAAAATAATTGTTAGAGTAACAGATAATGGTGTTGGTTTTAAAAAGGAGAACTATACGAGAATATTTGAAAGATTCTTTAGAGTTGATAGAAGTGGAAGTAGAAGTGCAGGAGGATCAGGTTTGGGACTTGCTATTGTAAAACACATAATTGATGCTCATGATGAAAAAATATATGTTGAAAGTGAATTTGGTGTTGGATCAGAGTTTTCCTTTACTCTAGAAAAATCAAAATAGGTATTTTTATTAAAAAAAATTGGGAAGTAAAAATAAGCTCAAGAGATTTAAAGAAAATTTAAACTTTAAAAATTTATTTCAGCCCGATAGAGATGAATTGATTAATAAATCTTTCAAATTAAAAGGCAAGTGGAATAAGGATTTTTTTAAAAATGAAAATCCAATTGTATTAGAGCTTGGATGCGGTAAAGGTGAATACACTACAACACTTTCCAAATGGAATAATAATGTCAATTACATTGGGATAGATATCAAAGGTGCCAGAATTTGGAAAGGTGCTAAAGACTCATTTGAAAACCATCTAAAAAATGTTTGTTTTATTAGAACTCAAATTGAATTGATTGATCATTTTTTCTCGAAAAATGAAGTTGATGAAATTTGGATTACCTTTCCTGACCCACAACAAAAAATACAGAGAAAAAAACATAGATTAACAAACCCTAATTTTTTGAAAATGTATAAAAAAATTCTAAAAAAAGGCGGTATAGTAAACTTAAAAACAGATAGTGAATTTCTTCACGGCTACACTCTTGGATTAATCGAAGCAATGGGCATTACACCAATTTTTTCTAACCATGACATATATTCAAATAATAATGCTCCCAGAGAGGCTCTTGAAATTCAAACATTTTATGAAAAAAAGTTTTTAGACAGTAAAAAAATTACTTTTCTTCAATTTAAATTTGATTGATAATGTCTAAAAAATTTTCTTTTGAAGAAGTTTACAAAGTAGTCAAACAAATTCCTCATGGCAAGGTGACTACTTATGGTGCCATTGCTAATTATTTAGGTTCTGGAAAAAGTGCTAGAACAGTTGGCTGGGCTATGAATTCTTCTCATCAATATAATGATATACCCGCTCACAGAGTAGTAAATAGAAATGGTTGTTTAACTGGAAAACATCACTTCAATGGCACTAATTTGATGAAGCAACTACTAGAAAATGAGGGAATGGTTATTAAAAATGATCAAATTGTTGATTTTAAATCTTTTTTTTGGAATCCAAAAAAAGGTTTAAAATAAGACACATAGTCATATATTTGTACTGTAAAATATATGAGTAATTTAAAATTTAAAAAAGAAGACATCATTGCTGTTCTTAAGAGTGTTTTGAAAGAAGACCAAATTGTTAATATTAATAATTTTAACAATGAAGTATTATTAGATATTATTCCATCTAATCCAACGCACAAAGCAAAATCCGAATTATCTAAAACAATTATCGAAACCCTAAAAAATGATTACAACTCAAATTTTGATTATAAAATAGATTTTAAGTCTATACCTAAAACAATTCAAAATAATGATAGTGAAGTATTATCATCTGTTAAAAATGTGATAGCAATATCATCTGCAAAAGGAGGGGTCGGAAAATCAACAGTTACATCTAACATTGCTGTAACCCTCAAGGAAATGGGCTTTAAGGTTGGTATACTTGATGCGGATATTTATGGACCATCAATGCACATAATGTTTGATTTGATTGGTAGAAAGCCATTAGCAGTAGATGTTGATGGTAAATCAAAAATGAAACCTATTGAAAGTTTTGGCATTAAAATACTTTCAATTGGTTTTTTCACTAAAATGGATCAGGCTGTTATTTGGAGGGGTCCTATGGCTACAAAAGCACTAAACCAATTAATTTTTGATGCAGATTGGGGAGATTTAGATTTTTTATTAATTGATTTACCACCAGGCACTGGTGATATTCATTTAAGTATTATGCAAAAAATATCAGTAAATGGAGCTGTTGTGGTAAGCACACCGCAAATTGTTGCACTGGCTGATGCAAGAAAAGGTGTTACAATGTACAGACAAGAAAACATAAATATCCCAATTTTAGGTATTGTTGAGAATATGTCATATTACATTCCAGATTTAAAAACTCAAGAAAAACATTATATCTTTGGAAAAGATGGGGCAAAAAATATGTCAGAAGACTTTGACATACCCTTTTTAGGAGAAGTTCCAATCATTCAAGGTTTGCGTGAAGCAGGAGATATTGGTAGGCCAGGTGCATTACAGGATGATTCTGAAATAAAGAAGATATTTTCTGAAATGACGAAAACCTTAATTGAATGCTTGTTGGAGAGAAATAAAAAACTACCTCCAACTGAAATTTTAAAAATTAAAACCATGGCAGGTTGCTCTTAAATTATGGACAAGAAAATCATAAATAATATAGAAAAAGCATTGGACGAAATAAGACCATTTTTACAATCAGATGGAGGAAATATTGAATTGGTTGATGTAAAGAATGATACTGTAAAAGTTAGGTTATTGGGAAACTGTATTGACTGCAGTGTAAATCAAATGACCTTAAAAAATGGAGTTGAAATGACAATTAAAAAACATGCTCCATCAATTCAAAAAGTTATAAACGTAGAATGATTGATACTGATATTGCAGTAATTGGAGCTGGACCGACAGGCTTGTTTACAGTTTTTGAAGCTGGTCTTTTGGGAATGAGATGCCATTTAATAGACTCATTATCAAAACCAGGGGGTCAATGTTCAGAAATTTATCCAAACAAACCAATTTATGACATACCTGCTTACCCTGAAATCAAAGCAGGGGAGTTAGTAGATAAACTTCTTGAGCAAATTAAACCATTTAGTCCTGGTTACTCTTTAGGTGAAACTGCAGAGGGATTATCTAAGGAGGATGATAAATTCATAATTACAACAGATAAAAAAACAAAAATTTCTGCAAAAGTTATTGCAATTGCAGGAGGATTAGGAAATTTTGAACCAAGAAAACCTAAACTTGAAAATCTAGAAAAATATGAGGATAATGGTGTTCAGTATGGTGTATTAGATCCTGAAAAATTTAGAAATAAATCTGTGATAATTTCAGGTGGTGGAGATTCAGCATTAGATTGGACAATTGTTCTGTCTGAAATAGCAAAAAAAGTCACTCTGATTCATAGAAGAAATCAATTCAGAGGAGCTGTGGACTCAGTAAATAAAATTCAAAAATTAAAAGACAAAGGTATTCTTGAAATATTAACACCTGCAGTAATTAGTAAATTACATGGTGATAAAAAATTAGAGAATGTTGAAATTAAAGTGGAAGATAAAAGTTTAAATTTAGCTACAGATTATTTAATTCCCTTATATGGTTTAGTTCCGAAGATGGATGTTTTTAAAAGTTGGGGATTAGAAATTGATAAAAATGCAATAAAGGTTAATAATTCACTAGACTATCAAACTAATAAAAATGGTATTTATGCTATTGGGGATATAAATTCATATCCTGGAAAATTAAAACTTATATTATCAGGATTTCATGAGGCAGCAATTATGTGTCACAGTGCATTTCAAATTGTAAATCCTGGTAAAAAAAATGTTTTAAAGTATACAACTGTCTCAGGTATTTCTGGTTTTGATGGTTCAAAGAAAGAACCAAAAAAAACTGAAATAAATTCATTTAAATAAATGATATTTAAACCAACGTATAAATTAGATTTCGATAAAGAAAATTTATCTGGATTTACTGGTTGGAAATCACCCTCAAATATTGCATTAATTAAATACTGGGGAAAAAAGGAATTACAAATTCCAATGAATCCATCATTAAGTTTCACACTAACTAATTGCTATAGTTCAACAAGTATAGACTATAGTTTTAGTAAAGATGGTTTTAAATATGAGTTTTATTTTCATGATGAGTTAAAACCTGAATTCAATAAAAAGTTGGATATTTTTTTTGAAAGAGTGATTGAGTACTTACCCGTTCTCCAAAAACTTTCATTAAAAATTAAATCAAAAAATACGTTTCCACATAGTAGTGGAATAGCATCATCTGCGTCAGCATTTAGTTCTCTTGCTTTGTGTTTGGTTGATATTGAAAAATCCATTACCAAAATAGATGATTTTTATTCTAAATCCTCATTTATTTCAAGATTGGGTTCTGGAAGTGCATGTAGAAGTGTGTATGGACCAGCTGCAATTTGGGGAGAAACAAATTTGATAGCTGACAGTAATAACCTTTATTCTGTACCCTTTAAACTCTCAACCTATTTTGATCAATATTGTGATACAATCTTGATTGTTGATGAAGGATCAAAATCGGTATCAAGTTCAGTTGGACATGATTTAATGAATAAACATCAATTTAAAAACAATAGAATTCTTCAAGCAAATAAAAATTTTGAAAAAATAACTCAATTTATAAATCATCAGAATGTTTCAGATTTTTCTAAGATTGTAGAGAATGAAGCTTTGACTTTACACGCTATGATGTTATCATCAAATCCATCTTTCATTTTATTTAAACCAAATACTATAAACATAATTAATAAAGTTTGGAGTTTTAGAAAACAAAATGATTGTTCTCTGTGTTTCACTTTAGATGCTGGGGCTAATTTACATTTATTATATCACAAAAATGATTTTGATTTAGTCCAAAAGTTCGTCAAAAATGAATTATTAGTTTTTTGCTCTGGTGGAAAATATATCGATGATAAATTAGGTTCAGGACCTGAAAAAATAATCTCATCCTAAATGAATTCATCTTCTTTTTTTGCTAAGATTTTACTTTTCGGTGAGTATGGTATAATAAAAAATTCTAAAGGAATTTCAATTCCTTTCAATAACTATTCTGGATCTTTAAAAATTGACAAACCATTAAATGATAAGATTAAATTATCCAATGAACAAATAAAAAGTTTTTATGATTTTTTAAAATTAAAATTTGATAATAATGAATTTAATTTTAAAAGATTTAAATCTGATATTGATGATGGACTATATTTTAAAAGTTCTATTCCCTTAGGCTATGGAGTTGGAAGTAGTGGAGCACTAGTAGCCGCTGTTTATGATAATTATTCATTAAAGAAAATTAAAATAAAAAAGAAAATAGATACAGAAAAAATTATCATTCTAAAAAATATTTTTTCAAAGATGGAATCTTTTTTTCATGGTGAATCATCTGGCCTAGATCCAATTAATAGCTATTTGTCTAACCCTATATTAATTAGGTCAAAAAATGATATCGAAACCACCTCAATTCCTAAGCAGATAAAAAATGGAAATAAAGGTTTTTTCTTGCTTGACAGTGGGGTGTCAAGTAATACAAGAATGCTAGTAAATAAATTTTTAGAATCTATTAAAAACGAGGAATTTGAACAATTATTTCAAAACGAATTTGTTGAATTCACAAATTTATGCATTGACGATTTTTTGAATTCAAAGTTTATTTCACTTCAAAAAAATATTAAAAAATTATCCAAATTCACATATGAGAATTTTAAAGATATGATCCCTAAACAATTTGGTTCAATTTGGAGTAAGGGATATAACTCTGATGATTATTTTTTAAAGCTCTGTGGCTCTGGAGGAGGAGGGTTTATATTGGGTTTTTCTTCAAATCTGGCTAAATCACAAGAATTATTAAAAGATTATAATTTTAAAGTAGTGTTAACTTATTAAATTATCTAGTTGCCCATTTTAATCCTCTAGTCAATAACTTCCAAGCATTTTCATTGTTTGTAAATTCATTTGGGTTATGACCAATTGTTAAACAGAAAACTTTACCTTTTCCATATAATTTTTTCCATGCTATAGGCATTACCACGCCATCTATTTCAGGAAAATATTTTCCATCAAATGTAGTTGTTGCAATAATATCTATATTGGGATCAAAATGGACATACCATTGTTCTGAAAAAAGTTCGAAATCCATAATACCTACAGTTAACTCATCATTTAATATATTAACAATAAATTTCACTTTGCCCCCTGGGTGACTAACCCATTGTCCACCGACCATAAATTGATAAGATGGATTATTTCTAAATGAATCTGCTATACCTCCGTGTGCACCTGAAAAACCAACACCATTTTTAACTGCCTTAAGTAAATTATTTAATTCCAATTCATTGATTTGACCCATTGTTATAGATTGAATTATTAGGTCATATTTGATTAATTCTTCATAATCACTGTAAGCATCAACACCATTATGAATTTTGTAATTCACGTTTTCAGAAATTAGCCATTTTTCGATATGTTTTGCAAACAATTCTGGCTGATGTCCATCCCAACCTCCCCAGACAACTAAAATATTTTTATCTTTTAAATTTTGACCAAAAGAAAAATTTAACGTTATAGCAAATAGTATGAGGTAAATAGTATTTTTTTTCATTATTATTTTTTAAATTTATGAAATCAGAATTTAATCCAACTAATAAACTATGAAAAACAAAAGGAGAAATTTTTTAAAAAAGTCAGCTGCAGTGGGTGCTGGGTTTTTTATTGTTCCACGTAATGTTCTAGGTGGAAATGGATTTATATCGCCAAGTGACCAATTAAATATTGCTGCGATAGGTGCTGGGGGAAAGGGTAATGACATTACTGATTCTTGGGCAAGTGGAGAAAGAGTTATTGCACTTTGTGATGTTCATCCTGATGGAGAACATGGAGTTACTGACTCGAGAAAAACATATCCCAAAGCAAATTTTTATGTTGATTTTAGAGAAATGCTTGATAAAGAAAAAGATTTAGATGCTGTTACAATTAGTACCCCTGACCACACACATGCCGTAATTGCCATTAATGCAATGAATAGAGGGTTACACGTCTATGTTCAAAAACCACTAACTCATAATATTGAAGAAGCCAGAGTTTTAACTCAGATTGCCGCAAAAAATAAAGTGGTTACTCAGATGGGTAACCAGGGAGGATCAAGTTCTGGAGTTGTTAAAATCCAAGAATGGGTAGATAAGAAGATGATTGGAAAAATTAATAAAATCTATGCTTGGACTAACAGACCAGTATGGCCTCAAGGTTTTGACATGAAGGATAATAATGAGGTTAAACCACCAAATTTAAATTGGGATTTATGGCTAGGACCTGCTGCTTCCTCAAAGTATACATCACAACTTCACCCATTTAATTGGAGAGGTTGGTGGGATTATGGTACGGGTGCTTTGGGTGATATGGCATGCCATATATTGGACGCTCCATATAAAACTCTAGGCTTGCATTATCCAACAGACGTTGAGTGTAGTGTAGGTCAGGTATTTGAGCAAGCCTGGAGCCAAAATTTTGTTCCTAAAGGTTGTCCAGCGTCATCAATTGTGACAATCAATTTTAATAAAACTGAAAAAAATGATTCAAAAATTCAATTAGTCTGGATGGATGGAGGTTTAAGGCCCAGCCACCCAGAAGCTATACCAGCAGATGATTTCTTAGGTGAAGTAAATAGTACCAATGGCGTTCTTATGATTGGTGAAAAAGGCGTGATTTCATGTGGAGTATATGGATTAGAGCCTAAGCTTTACAGAAAAGGTAAAGAAACTATTGTTTTTAAAACACCAGATAGAAGTAATTTGGATTACAATCACCACATGGAATGGATTAATGGAATAAAAGCAGGTTATGGAAGTGATGAGTATAAAAAAATTACTGCACCATTTGAATATGCTGGACCATTTACTGAGACGGTCCTAATGGGTAATCTTGCAATAAGATCTTACATGAGTATGGGTAAAGATAAGCCTGAGTATGCACCAAATAGATATCATACATCAGAATACAATAAATTCGTTGGAAGAAAAAAATTATTATGGGATGGAGAAAATATGAAAATCACGAATTTTGATGAAGCAAATCAATTTGTTGGTAGAATTAGGAGACAAGGTTGGGAACTTTAAAATGAAAAAACTTTTATTTTTTTTCATTATGATTATTTCATTTTCATGCTCAAATGAAAAAAATTGGGTTGTTTTATTAAATGACAATGATCTGAATGGCTGGCATTACTATAATGATAACGGAAACAAAATTGGTTGGAGTGTTGAAAATGGTATTCTATCCTTTGATCCGACTTTAGCTAAATTTAAACGTGATCAAGATGGGAATACTATTAATGACGAGAATGGAAATCCAAAGATTGAAAGAAATGATATTGTCACTGATTTAGATTATGAAAATTTTAAAATATATTTTGAGTGGAAAGTTGACTCTCTCACCAACAGCGGTTTTATGTGGGGAGTTAAAGAGGGTGATCAATATGAGGAGCCATATGTTACTGGACCAGAAATACAAATTATGGATAATGAATATCCAGACGGTATAAAAGCAGGTAGTTTATATGGGATGGTATATCCAGAAGAAGATATGTCTAAGCCTGTGGGTGAGTGGAATTCATATTTAATAACTATCGACTATAAAAATAATTTTGGAAATGTAATTTTCAATGGAAAAGAAGTTGTTAATTTTCCGGTTGAGGGTAAAGAGTGGGATTCTATGGTAGCTGGCACAAAATTTGCTAATTGTGATGAGAAGCCATGGGATAATTGTGAGTTTGGAAAATTTAAGTCTGGAAAAATATGTTTACAAGATCATGGTGGATCAATTTATTTTAGAAACATTAAAATTAAAGAACTAGAACTTTAGATTTATGCAGATAAAAAATTCAGCTAAGGAATACGATGTTATAATCGTAGGCTCTGGGGCTGGTGGTGGAATGGCCACAAAAATTCTTTCCGAAGCAGGGTTGTCAGTAGCTGTTGTTGAGGCTGGACCGTATTATGACCCAGCTAATCCAGAACAAATGACTCAGTTAAAATGGGCATGGCATTCACCTAGGCGTGGTGCAGGCACCAGAAGATTTTTTGGTGATTATGATCAAGCGTATGGTGGATGGGAAATAGATGGTGAACCATATGGTCAAGTTGGTGATACTGATTTTAAATGGTTTAGATCAAGAATGCTCGGTGGTAGAACAAACCACTGGGGAAGAATTTCTTTAAGGTTTGGACCGAATGATTTTAAAAGAAAAAGTATTGATGGTCTTGGTGAAAATTGGCCAATTTCTTATGATGATATCAAACCTTATTACGATAAGGTTGATAAATTAATTGGAGTTTTCGGAACAAAAGAAAACATGTATAACGAACCTGATGGATTTTTTCTTCCTCCCCCTAAACCAAGACTTCATGAGCTCTTTTATATTAAAGGTGCAAGAAAAAGTAATGTTAAAGTAATTCCGTCAAGACTCTCGGTTGTAACAAAAAGGATTAATAATGATAGAGGAGTTTGTTATTACTGTAATGGTTGTGCAAGAAGTTGTAATGTATATGCCGACTTTTCCTCTGGATCATGTTTGATTTTTCCAGCACAAAAATCTGGTGGTCAAATTGATCTTTATGTAAACTCAATGGTTCGGACTGTAACTACAAACGATGAGGGAAAAGCTACTGGTGTTTCATTTATTGACAAAGAAGAAAATAAAGAATACAAATTAAAAGGAAAAGTCGTTGTATTAGCAGCATCTGCATGTAGTTCCGCAAGAATTCTTCTAAATTCAAAGTCAAAACAGCATCCTAATGGATTAGGAAATAGCAGTGACCTAATTGGTAAGTACTTGCATGATTCAACGGGTGGTGATATGATGGCCTTTATCCCAGAACTCATTGATAGAAAAACATATAATGAAGATGGTGTTGGAGGAATGCATGTTTACTCTCCTTGGTGGCTTGACAACAAAAAATTAGATTTCCCAAGAGGATACCACATTGAGGTTTGGGGTGGAATGGGTAATCCAACATACGGAACAGGTTTCAATGTTAACAGTTTTAACAAATTCTTCGGGATAAATAAGGCTGGTGGATATGGAGATGTTTTAAGATCAGACATGAAAAAGTATTATGGTTCTACAATTGGTATTTCTGGAAGAGGAGAGTCTGTAGCGCAAAAGACAAACTACTGTGAAATTGACCCAACTAAAGTTGATAAATATGGCGTTCCAACTTTAAGATTCAATTATAAATGGACAGACAATGAAATTAAGCAAGCCAAACACATGCAAGATACTTTTGAAGAAATTATTCATAATATGGGTGGCATTCCTCTTTGGGGAAAGCCAGGAAAAGATGCCAATTATGGTTTAAATAAACCTGGATGGATAATTCATGAGGTTGGAACAACAAGGATGGGTAATAACCCAAAAACATCTGTAACTAATGAGTTTGAGAGGCTTCACGATGTTAATAATGTATATGTTGTTGATGCAGGCCCATTTGTTTCACAAGCTGATAAGAATCCAACATGGACAATTTTAGCACTTGCTTGGAGATCATCAGAACATATTGTCGAGCAATTCAAAAAACAAAATTTTTCATAAATGAAAAGAAGAGATTCATTAAAAACCATGGCATTAGCATCATTAGGTGCTAGTTTATTTTTGGAGTCATGTTATGGTATAAGTAGAGAGACTATCACCAGGTCACTCACCAGATATGAATATGGAAGAACACCTGAAGAGAAAGAAATTGATGATAAACTTTTTGCTCAAAAATTCTTCACAAATGATGAGTTATTGACTTTAGATAAGTTATGTAATATAATTCTTCCACCTAACGAATTTGGATCAATAAGAGATGCTGAGGTTGTACAATTAATTGAATTTATGGCTAAGGATATTCCATCATATCAGGAGCCATTAAGAAATGGTTTGGTATGGATTGACAAAGAATGCAAAACAAGATTTACTAAAATATTTATTGACTGTGAGCTTTCGCAACAAAAAGAAATTTTAGATGAAATTGCTTATTATAATCCAAATGAAAATATGGATGACCAGTCTGAACCAGTTCAATGGTTCAACTTAGTTAGAAATTTAACTATGACTGGTTATTTTACATCTGAAGTGGGTATAAAAGAATTAGGTTATAAAGGTAATTTTCCAAATGTTTGGGATGGTGTTCCACAAGACGTACTTGATCAATATGGTTTAGAGTATGATAAAGAATGGTTGGATAAGTTCGTCGATCAATCTAAAAGGAATATAATTGCTGAGTGGGATGATGATGGAAATCTAATAACATAAAAAAAGCCACTCTTAAGTGGCTTTTTTTTATAAATATACTTTTTTACTATTTCACAGGATCCTGATAATCATAATATCCCTCAACAGGAATCATAAGATGAGCATATTTAGTTCCAGCATACATCACATATGGTGCACCACTATTAAAATTTGTTGTCTGACCATCAAGTGTACTTGGATCAGCAGGAAATAACATTAAATGAGCTCCTGACTCAATCCATTGTCCATCAGCTTTTGCTTTTGCTATTCCTTCTTCATCTGTAACTAGGTACATTCTGTTATCTTCACCAATATCTCCGTGTAGCATCCATGCCCAACCATCTACTTCAACATCTGGTACTTCACCAACCATAAAAGCCTGAAGCCATGCAAACGAAGCTGCATCGCCAACCATTGGCATAGCTTCGTGAGGATCCTTCCATCCGTTTTCAGGATCTGAAGGTGCTCCATTTGGATTACCAGACATAGCTGTCCATCCATTTGTACCCTCTCTTAAAACTGTACCATCCGTATCAACTACTGTGCATTCAGCTGCGATAAATGAAGGGGCTGCTGTACTATATGCCCAAATTTTCCACTCAGCAGATGTGTGTGGACCCTCAGGCTCACCATTAGTTTCAACTTTTTCAACAACTGCTGTTTCGCAAGAAATTAAAAAAATTGTAAGCATAAATAATAATATTTTTTTCATAATTAAATTTTTATTTAAATATATAAAAAAACCCCCATAGAAGGAGGTTTTTTGTGGTACCTCGCAGAATCGAACTGCGGACACAAGGATTTTCAGTCCTTTGCTCTACCAACTGAGCTAAGGTACCTTTAAAAATTGCAAGAGCAAATATAAACGTTTTAACTAGAAATGTAAAGTTTGAAAAAAACTTGTTTAATTTTACGGAAGTTTTATGAATCTTCTCATTGACATAGGAAATAGCTTAACTAAAGTTGCAATTTCAAACAATAAAAAAATAATCAAAGAATTTAAATTCAAAAAATTTGAAGTTTCAGATTTGATTAATATAATAAATGAACATAATATTACATTTTCGGCCCTTTCAAATGTTTCTAAACCTAATGATAGTTTAGTAAAAGCTTTAAAAGAAAAAACAGTTTTTTTTTCTTTTAATAAAAACACTAAACTTCCATTTATATTGAACCATGACATAAACGAGGTTGGCCATGATAGGCTAGCTTTAATGTGCGCTGCAAAAAGAGATTTTCCAGATAAGAATGTTTTAGTTATTGATTTAGGAACATGTATTACATATGATATTAAATCATCAGATAATATTTATAATCCTGGTGGTATTTCCCCTGGATTAAAAATGAGAATAAAGTCTATTTCTCAGGATGCATTTAATTTATTTGAGACTGATCTTGATTATCCAAAAAAATTCATTGCTGATGATACCAAAACATCTCTTGATATTGGGGTTTTAGGAGGAATAAAATTTGAAATCGAAGGGTTTATAAAGCAATATGAAAGTCTTTTTGATAATTTAATTGTTGTAATTACCGGTGGTGACTCAAAATTTTTGTCAGGGAAAATAAAAAACACCATATTTACAAATTCAAATTATATATTTAAAGGATTAGATTATTTAATCGAATATAACAAGTAAAATGTATAGAATACTCCTTCTGCTTATCTTTATTTCATCATTTTCATATTCACAGAAATCAAGTTATTCGCCATATTCTTATTTTGGTGTTGGAGATACAAATTTTACTGCTACAGTAGAAAATCAAATGATGGGTGGCAACACTATTTATTATGATAGTGTCCATCAAAATATGAATAATGCAGCATCTCTTTCTAAATTAAAATTTGTTAATTATTCCGTGGGTGTTGGACTAAAAAGTACTGGGTTTAAGACAGAATCTGATAGAGAATCATCAACTGCCGCAGGAATCAAATACATTTCAGTTGCGATTCCTACCAAATTATTATCTTTTTCCTTTGGAATTAAACCTCAAACATCCGTTGGTTATTTACTAGAAAATGATGATAAATCGCAGACTCCTGCGGAATTAAATAGATTTACAGGTAGTGGTGGATTAAGCAACGCTTTTGTTTCTTTAGGATTTGAGTTGTTTAAGAATTGGGGTTTTGGAGTATCTAGTTCTTATGCCTTCGGAAATTTAAATCACTATCATACAAAAATTTTGGAAGGTATTGAACTATACACTACTGTAGCCAGTGAATCTTCAGTCAGTGGTCTGGATTATAATTTTTCAACTGTATATCAAAAAACATTTGGAGAAAAAATTACTATGTATACTGGCATTGTTTATCAACCTGAGGCAAGCTATACATCTCAAAATAAACAAGTTATCAGTACTATTAACCCGAATGGAAATTTTGGAGGTGATACTGAAGAAATTGATTTATTATCAATGGGATTAAAAGAAACTGATATTAAAATTCCAAAAAGTATGAGTTTTGGATTAGGGCTTGGAGAGGATAAAAAGTGGTTTTTAGGATTAAATTATAAAAAGACAGATTCTGGAGGTTATAAAAATCAATTGATGTCATTAGACAATGTAGAATTTAAATCATCACAGACCTTTTCTGTTGGTGGTTTTTATCTACCTAAGTATGATTCATTTACTAATTATTTAAACACCATTACTTACAGAGCTGGTATAAGATATAAGAGTGGAGGATTGTACATTAATGGTCAGCAAATCAATGAAATTGGAGTTAATCTGGGTTTTGGCATACCTCTTGCTGGTATTTCAAGCGCAAACCTTGGTTTTGAGTTTGGTCAAAGGGGAACTAGCAAGTCCAGTTTGATAAAAGAAAATTTTTTCAGTATAAAACTGGGAGTTTCGTTAAATGATTTATGGTTTGTTAGAAGTATGTATAATTAATTTAATGTAAATGAAATATCTCATAATACTTATTTCCTTATTGTATTCAAACATTTTATTGTCTCAATCTGCTGATGACTGTATGTCCAACTTATCAATATTTGCTGAGTATTACAAGGTAAAAAATTATGATTCTGCATATGAGCCATGGATGGAAGTACGAAAAAATTGCCCCAAAATAAATGTAGCCATTTATACCTATGGAAAAAGAATGCTTGAAAATTTTATAAAAGAGAGCTTGAAAAAAGGCGATGAAGGAGTTGCCGATGCAAAAAAATATCAGCAGGATTTATTAGATCTATATGATGAGTGGTTAATAAATTTTCCTGAGTACAGGGGTAGAAAGATAGTTGGAGAGATTATTTCTAATAAAGCTCAAGTGATGGTTGATTACAAATTAGCTTCAAATCAAGAAATATATAATATTTTCAACAATGCATACACTGAAGACAGGTCTAGTTTTGATGATCCAAAGCCATTATATAATTATTTTAAAGTTTATTTCCAACTATACAAGGAAGGGTCAGTAACAATGGAAGAAATTTTTGATAAATATGAAGAAATATCTGAAAGATTTGAGGAAGTTATTGATGGTTATTCAAAGCAGTTAGATATCATTATAAAGAAAGAAGAATCTGGACAAAAACTTTCCTCCAGAGAGAGCTCAAACAAAAGAGCTTATGGAATAAATTCTACTGCTTCATCTACATATTTAAAAAATTTAAATGCAATTATTGCCAAGGAGTCAACATGCGAAAATTTAATTCCACTTTACAGAAAAAATCTTGAAGAGAATAAGGCCAACCCTGTTTGGTTAAATAGAGCAGCTAGCAGAATGGACAGCAAAGATTGTTCAGATGATCCACTTTTCGTGGAATTAGTAGAATTGTTACATAACTTAAATCCATCTGCAAATTCAGCTTATTATTTAGGATTATTAAATGACAAAAAAGGTAATAATCAAGAAGCACTTAATTTTTATAATGAATCTATTGAATTAGAAACTGATAATATTAAAAAAGCTAGGATTTCATATAAGATTGCAACAAAATTTAAAAACACAAAACAATTTTCTAAATCTAGAAGCTATGCTAGAGCTGCACTTGATTACCAACCCTCAATGGGCAGAGCTTATTTACTAATTTCTAATCTATATGCATCGAGTGCAAATAATTGTGGTACTTCACAATTTGATAAAAGAGCTGTTTATTGGTTAGCTGCTAAAGAAGCTAGAAAAGCAGCCTCTGTTGACCCAACAATTAGGAGAACAGCTGTTAAAACAGCAGAAAGCTACGAGGGCAGAGCACCTACTAAGACTGACATTTTTACTGAGGGCAATGCAGGTGCTGTAATATCTTTTAAATGCTGGATTGGCTTGTCCGTTACAGTACCATCATTATAGTTTTTGAAAAATTTTCTTTTCATAATAGCTATTTCATTTTTATCATGTGAGAATAATTTTAGGGAGGTCTTAGAGATAAATAAAGAAAATAAAATTCCAGTTGGAGTTACAAACAACTTTGTTTTAAAATATTCAGACTCAGCAAAGGTTAAAGCAATACTTGAGTCGCCTAAAAATGTAGATTTTACAAACCAGCCTTTTCCATACTCTGAATTTCCTAATGGGTTAAAAATCGAGTTTTTTGATTCATTTAGCGGCTCAACTATTGTTAGCTCAGATTATGGAGTTGTTTATTATCAAACTAAAATGGTTAGTCTTGAAGGTAATGTAAAGATCGTTTCACCAGATGGTTCTTCAATTTTATCTCCTCAAATTTATTGGGACCCTGATGAGGAATGGTTATTTACTGAAAAAAATATAGTATTTTCAGGAAATGATTATGCTATTAAAGCATCTAAATTAGATGCTGATAAATCATTTACATTATTAAAGACTGGTCAGTTAAATGGAAATTTTTTATTTGAAGATAATTAATGAAGTATTATAAAATTTCTGAATATTTATATCTTGTTATTGGTTCTGTTATACTAGTTGATCTAGTTTTATTCAAAGACTCAATTACTGACAATCTTCCACTATTATTTTTCTGTATATTATCTTTTTCAATGTATTTTTTTAGAAGATATTACAGAATTAAGTTCAATAAAAGAAATAAAAACAAACAATAGACTAAATATTAATAAAATTTAGTTGTGGATTCTTTAAGTAATATTTGTATTTTCGTTACCCAATTTTGAAATATGGCAGTACTAGGTAATCTTAGAAAAAATTCATTTGTTCTTATAGCAGTAATAGGAATGGCATTATTTGCTTTCGTAATTGCCGGTGTATTTGATGGTAGTGGATTTCAATCTCAAGAGCCAATTGGTAAAGTAAACGGTGAGGAACTCTCAATTTCAGATTTCAGAAATCAAATGGATGTCCTTAAAAAATCATATAATTTTAATGATTTACAAGCTTTGACAACTGCATGGGATGAATCTGTTAGAATAGAATTATTAAATCAGGAAATTAATGAACTAGGAATTGGGTCATCATCTGATCATCTTGAATATTTTTTATCACAAAGTCCTAGTTTTAATTCAGATGAACGCTTTATTAATGATGCAGGACTATTTGATGTTAATAAGTTCTCAAATTTTATTTCCGAGCTAAAAGAGATCAATCCTGAGGCTTATTTTCAATGGAGTAACCAAGAAAATCAATTTAATAATCAAATAAAAGCTAATACTTATTTTAATTTGATTTCATCTGGTTTAAATTCAACTTTTTTTGAGGGTAAAAAACAATATTCCACATCTAATTCTAATGCAAATATTTCATTTGTTAAAATACCTTATTCTTTTATACCTGACTCACTCGTTTCTGTAAAGAATTCGGATATTTCTAAATATATCAAAGATAACCCAGAAGATTTTGAACAAGAATCAACCAGAAGTATTGATTATGTAATTTTTGATGAGTCCCCATCAAAAAAAGATCAAAATGATTTAAGATTAAGATTAGAAAACCTTTTAAATGAAAGAGAGGAATATAATCAAGTTTCAAAGCTTAATGAAGTTGTTCCTGGTTTTTTAACTACCTCTGATTTAGAATTATTTTTAAGTGAAAATTCAGATATTCCATATGACTCTATTTACAGACCAAAGGGATTTTTTAGCTCTGATCATGCCCAAATGATTTTTAATCTTGATAATAATAAAACTTATGGTCCATACACTGACGGTGAGTTTCTTAAATATTCAAAAATGATTGATAAAAAAAGAAACGGTAATGTTAGAGCCAGCCATATACTTGTTTCATACCAGGGTGCGCAAGGTGCTTCGTTAGAAATTACAAGAACCAAAGAAGATGCGAGAAAAGAAGCTAGTAGAATTTTAAATTTAGCCAGAACTAATCCTGACAGTTTCTCAAGCTATGCTCTGGAATTTTCAGATGGGCCATCCAAATCAAATGGTGGAGATTTAGGTTTTTTTCAAGAGGGCATGATGGTTAAACCCTTTAATGATTATGTTTTTTCTAACAGAATCGGTAGAATAGGGTTAGTGGAGACAGATTTTGGTTTTCATGTAATTAAGGTTGTTGCGAAAGAAGATGTTGTTTTAGTTGGAACGATAGGTCTTAAAAATATTCCATCCGACAGAACCAGTGATTCTATATTTAATATTGCCTCTAAGTTTGAAATTGACTTAGGAAAAAGTATTGATATTAATAAAACAGCAGCTGATTTAGATTTTGAGATTAAATCTTTAAATAGTATTGGAGAGCTTGATCACGATCTTCCTAACATGGAGAATCAAAGAAGATTGGTTCAATGGTTGTTCAATGAAGACTCAAATGTTGGTGATTACAAAAGATTTGATTTGTCTGAAGGAGGGTTTGTAATTGTACAGATTAATGACAAACAAGATAAAGGATTGATGCCAGCTAGATTAGCTACATTGACTGTAACGCCAATTCTTAAAAATCAGAAAAAAGCTGAAATGATTATCAGTGAAAATAAAAAGTATACAACATTAGAAGATTTATCAGCAATTAATAATCTTGAAATTATTAATGTATCAGCCTTGAATCAGATCACACCTGTGGTCTCTCAAGCTGGTTTTGAACCTAAACTTGTTGGAACTGCATTTGGTCTTAAAATTGGTGAGACTTCAAAGTTAATTGAGGGTGAAACGGGGGTATATTTGGTTAAGCTGAATAGTTTAAATAGTGTAGATGAAATAGAATCATACTCCGCATTTGAAAATCAATTGACAAGTAAATTAAGAACTAATCTTGATTTCAATATAGTTCAGAGCTTAAAAAAATCTGCTGATGTGGTTGATAATAGGAGCGATTACTATTAGAAAAAGTTATCTTTAAAGTTCCAAAAAATATTCAAATAAAAGAATAGATAAACTAGCGATAAACAGAATTTTATCCCAGATCCAATCATAATTCCTAACAAAGAGCCTAAAGCCGGTTTTAATGATTCTTTGAGGTTTTTTTTGTTAATCATTTCACCAGCAATAGCACCTACAAATGGTCCAAAAAGTATACCTAAGGGGCCTAAAATTATAAAGCCAATAACTAGACCTATAGAAGCACCTATTAACCCCCCCTTTGATCCACCTAATTTTTTGACTCCAATTATTGGTATGATATAATCAAGAGCAGAGATTATTAATGCAAAAATGAAAGTTATTATTACAAAATAAAAGTTAAAATCAACTGCACTAGTTAAGTTTAAAATCAAGATGCCAATCCATGAAGTAATTGGTCCAGGTATAATAGGAATAAAACTTCCTACGATTCCAGCCATACATAAAATAACACCAATTAACAACAGAATTAAATCAATCATAAAATTTGTACAAATTTTGTAATTTCATAGTAAGTGAATATCACAAAAATAATATTAATAAGTTTAATACTTACAACATCATGTGATAGTAGAGTTGAGAATAAATTCACAGAAACTTTTGATGATAAAATTACTTGGAATGAATTAGATGAATTTCCATCGATCAAGGATTGCAATAATTTAAATGAATCTTATCTTGTAAGAGAATGTTTTGAATCATTTTTATCAAATCAAATTCTAGAAAAACTTGATATATCTAATGTAATTATTAATAAACCAATCAATGATACTTTAAATATTTCTTTACTAATAAATAATTCAGGAAAAGTTACAATTTCAGAAAAAGATATTCCACAAAATATTATTGAAAACATTCCAAGTTTTGAAATTTTATTAGTTAATTCAGTTGATTCCCTGCCTATAGTTTTACCAGCTATAAAGACAAATTTGGGTATTACAGTCAATTCCAAATTTGAATTACCAATAATTGTAAAGTCAAAATAGGTTTGAAAAAAATAGACAAAATAATTTTAGGTATTGATCCAGGTACGACAATTATGGGTTTTGGACTAATAAAAGTCATAAATAAAAAAATGGAATTAATCGAAATGGACGAATTAAAGCTTATTAAAATAAAAGACCATTATGTTAGATTAAAACTAATTTTTGAAAAAACAATAGAGTTGATCGATAAACATAATCCTGATGAAATTTCTATTGAAGCCCCTTTTTTTGGTAAAAATGTTCAATCCATGCTAAAGTTGGGAAGAGCGCAGGGGGTTGCTATGGCAGCAGGATTATCAAGGCAAATTCCTGTTACTGAATATTCTCCAAAGAAAATTAAAATGGCAATAACAGGTAATGGCAATGCTTCAAAGGAGCAAGTGGCCAAAATGTTACAAAATCTACTAAGTATTAAGGAATTGCCTAAAAATTTAGACTCAACGGATGGCTTAGCTGCTGCTGTTTGTCACTTTTATAATAATAAAAGTATATCAACTGATAAAAAATATTCAGGCTGGAGCTCTTATATAAAAAACAATCCAAAAAAAATAAATTAATTTTTGACAGGATTATATTTACATATTCCATTTTGTAAACAGTCATGTCATTACTGTAATTTTCATTTTTCCACTTCTCAAAATAACAGAGAAGAAGTATTAATTGCGATTAATAAAGAAATCAATCAAAAAGCATTAGAGTTTAATGATAAAATTTCAACAATATACTTTGGTGGTGGTACACCAACTGTCTTAACTGAAAAGGAATTAAACACCATTATTGAAAATATTTTAAAAAAATTCGATGTCGAAAAAAATATTGAAATAACAATTGAAGCAAATCCTGATGATTTAAATGAGAGTAAGATATCTAGTTTGTCGAATTCAGTTATCAATAGAATAAGTATAGGCGTACAGTCTTTCATAGATAAGGAACTAAAATCTATGAATAGAGCTCATGACTCAAAAAAAGCAATAAAATCTATAGAAATGGCAAAAAAATATTTCCAGAATATTTCAATTGACCTTTTATATGGATTACCAGATTCTACTTTGGAGTCATGCAATTATAATTTAGATTTAACTCAAAAATTTGACTTAAATCATATATCGGCTTATGCCTTAACAATTGAACCTAAAACGGCTTTGCAATCATACCTAAAAAAATCAATAATTGAAATGCCCGATGAGCAATTAGTTTATGATCAATTCAAATTAATAAATGAAAGATTAACCAAAACCGGATTTATTAATTATGAAGTGTGCAGTTTTGCAAAAAAAGATTTCTTTTCTCAAAATAATTCTGCATACTGGTTAAGAAAAAAATATATTGGAATTGGACCATCTGCTCATAGTTTTGATGGAAATTTTAGAAGTTGGAATATTTCGAATAATAAAAAATACATTGACCATATAAATCAAGGACTATCTTACTTTAAGAAAGAAAAACTAACAAGAATTGATCATTATAATGAATATATTATGACTGGTTTAAGAACAATTTGGGGTATTTCAATAGAACATATTGAATCTAATTTTAATGCAAATTTTAAAAATTATTTTTTGAAAAAAATTCAAAAGCACATTGTTCAAAAAAATGTAAAAATCAAGGATAATGTTTATCTAACTACCAACTCAGGTAGATTTTTGGCAGATGGAATTGCATCAGACTTATTTTTAGTAAATCTTAAATAAGTATTAACTGTAGAATTTATAAAAATTCGATATTGTTTCAATTCCATTATAAAAATTGGATAATCCAAAATGTTCATTTGGTGAATGAATTGCATCACTATCTAATCCAAAACCCATTAATATTGTTTTAACTCCCAATTCTTTTTCAAATTGAGCAATAATAGGAATTGAACCACCGTCCTTAACAGCAAATGGCTCTTTATTAAATACAGACATATAGGCCTTACTCGCAGCTGAATATGCTTTTGAATCTGTAGAAGTTAAATATGGTTGACCACCATGATGTTCGTTAATTTTTATTGACATTCCTTTTGGAGTTATGTTTTGCATATGTTCTGTAAAAAGACGACTGATTTTTTTCCAGTCTTGGTTACTTACAAGGCGCATTGATATTTTAGCATAAGCTTTACTTGGAATGACTGTTTTTGATCCTTCCTCTGTGTATCCTCCCCAAATTCCATTCACATCTAAACAAGGTCTGATAGATCTCCTTTCAACTGTACTATAATTCTTTTCGCCAAGGATATCTTTTATTTTTAAAGAATCCTTAAACTCATTCAAGTCAAAGGGTATAAGACTATCCTTTTCTCTTTGCTCATCACTATAATTAATTACATCATCATAAAAACCTGGAATAGTTACTTTATGATTTTCATTATGTAGAGATGAAATCATTTTAGCTAAACTATTTATAGGATTTGCAACACTTCCTCCATAATGACCTGAGTGCAGGTCTCTATTAGGACCAGTAAGTTCAACCTCAAGATAAGCTAAACCTCTAAGTCCAACGGTTATAGAAGGCGTGGTTTTATTGATCATTCCTGTATCTGAAACAATAATAATGTCGCATTTTAATTTTTCTTTATTTTCTTTTACAAAAGCTTCAAGGTTGTCACTACCAATTTCCTCCTCACCCTCAATCATGAATTTTACATTGCAGGTCAATCCACCATTATTATTCAATACTTCAATAGCTTTTAGATGCATAAACATCTGACCTTTATCATCACACGATCCACGAGCGAAAATTGCACCCTCTGGATGAATGTCAGTTTTTTTTATGGTTGGATTAAAAGGTTCTGTATCCCACAGTTCAATAGGATCTACAGGTTGTACATCATAATGTCCGTAAACAAGAACTGTTGGCAGGTTTTTATCAATAATTTTTTCTGCATAAACAATTGGGTGTCCTTTTGTTTCACAGATTTCACAATTATCCATTCCCAGACTTTGAAACTGATCAAATAGAAATTTTGCAGCATTTCTGGTGTCATTGTTATGTTCTGTAACAGCACTTACTGAGGGAATTTTTATGAGTTCAAATAACTCACTTAAAAACCTTTCTTTATTACTTTCAATGTATGTTTTAAAACTCATTATAAATAGGCTGTAAATTTAATTAAATTCAATTTTTTACACATAAAAATCATAGGATTATTTTAATAAACTTGCTTATATTTGAACGCTCTTGCGGGTGTGGTGAAATTGGTAGACACGCTAGACTTAGGATCTAGTGCTTAACGGCATGGGGGTTCGAGTCCCTTCACCCGCACAATAAAACCCTGACACCTGTTGGGGTTTTTATTTTCCACCCTTCTTTAATCATAAAAGACTTGATTAGGAAAGTTATCAGACAGTTAGATTAATCAGCCCCAAAATCCTTCCTCTAAATCTTGATTTAATGTATTGTAATCGACATCATCATATTTTGATTCGATTAATTCTTGAATTTTTGAAAATTTAATTTTTAAATTTTCACACATTTCTATAGAAAATTTAATCCAGATAGATTGTATGGTAAGAATATTTTCAAATTCTAAATCATTAATTAAATTTTGATTTGATTTCTGAAATCTTGATTTTCCCAGGTCAGACTTACTAAATTTATAAAGTTCTCTGAACTCTGTAATATTTCGAAGTTTATAATTTTTACTAACATATGGTAAAAAGTATTGATGAAGATCATCTCTGTAAAGCCTATCTTCTTCAATTATCTGTGCAATTTGTTGAGGTAAAGATGCTACGATATTTTTAATTTTAATATCCTCAATTATTGAAAGTTTTCCAGAGTTAATAATTTCATTTAATACACCATTGTCTGCGACATAAATCCATCCAGAAACTGTAAAATAGTACATTAAACTATCTAATTTTGATTCAGATTTCCATTCTAATCCAGGACCTGTATATTTTAAAAATCTATTATTAACATCAATAATATTTTTTTTTTCATTAAGTGATGTTTCAAGACTGTTTAAATTATTTGAAATTTCACTATGTAGTGATAATAAAATTTTTTTTTCTTCTTTTCTTAGTTTTCTTTCCTCATTTGAATTGTTAACTGAAAGTGCTATTAGAATACCAATAACCACTAGAAAAATTTCTCCAATTGCATACTTTAAATAATCTTTTCTATTTGCGGATTTTATTCTAAAAAATCTTAAAAACTTCATTTAATTAATCTTTAATATAATTAAAAAATTATCTTCTTTTTACCCAAATTTCATGCAGTGGATCTCCTTGACTACTAAATCCTTTATGATTCCACTCTCTATTTATTACATCATAATCAAATTCAAGGGTTAATCCAACTTTTGAGTCATCTCTTGAAAAATATTCAATATTTTCAATGTATTTTCCATTTTCGGTTATGTATTTACCTCCTCCACTTCCTGAGAATTGAAATGTTTCTGTATTAAAAGCAATCCATTGAAAATATCCATTTATTAAAAACTTCATTGTCTTTCTCGGTCTGTTGAGATTTCTCCTTTGCTCATTTCCATTTCTGACTCTCCCAACCATTAACCATTTACCTTGTAAATCATTTTTTTTAAGAGAAATGTTTTTCCAATTAGCTTTTTTTTCTATTTCAATTTTTGAAATACTGTCATTTTTAAAGTTTGAATTAAATTCTAAACTCATATTAAATCTGTTCCCCATTTTATTATAAAAACCACCAATTGTTTTGATAAACTTATTTGAATCAGCCTTGTAGCTAGTCATAACTAAATAATTGCTATCAATGATAATTCTATTTATAATGCCATTTTCATAGTATGAATAGACATCACTTTGTGAATATGTTGTAACGGTGAAGATTATTATCGTAAGATTAATTATTATTTTTTTCATTTTATATTTCATTTTGAATAATTGATAAAGCTCCTAATTTACTATTTATGTATTCAGAAATTATTTTTACTTTATTTTGAAAAATATCTTTATTATTTATTAAATTTTCTAGTGCTATTTTAAATTCATTGTAATCTTTTACAGAAACAACTCCTCCCAACTCTACTAGATCTTCTGCTTCAATAAATCCAGAGTAGTTCTTTCCAATAATTACTGGTGTTCCGTAAACACATGCTTCTAAAATATTGTGTAAACCTGAAAGTCCCATGCCTCCACCAACATAACTTAAGTCTGAATAGTTATAAATGCTTTTTAAATCTCCAATGGTATCTAAAATTAGTATATTACCATGTACATTATTTTTATTTATTTTTGAGTAAATTAAAAATTTAGACTCTAGTTTTCTAGTTATTCTATCTATATGATCTTTTGACACGTCATGTGGAGCAATAATCCATTTTATTTTATTATTTTTTGATTCTTTAATATATTTTAATAATATTTTCTCATCTTTTTCCCAAGTGCTCCCACAAACAATACAAATATTATTTCCCTTATATTTTTTAATGACTTCATTATTGTTATTTTCATTTAATTGATCCACAACTCTTTCAATTTTTAAACTTCCTGAATTTATAACTTCTTCAATACCATTATTCTTCAAAACATTTTTCGATTGTAAATCCTGCGTAAATATTTTAGTGAATGTTTTTAATGATCTCATCATAAAATCTTTGAAAGGACTTTTAAAATACCAGTCATTTTTTTTAAATCTTGATTCTAATAAATATGCTTTGATTTCCCTTTTTCTTATTTCTCTAAGGTAGTTAGGCCATATTTCTGATTTGATAAATATTGAAATTTTTGGATTTATTATATCAAGAAATTTTTTAGTATTTGATTTTGTGTCTAATGGTAAATAAAATGTATTATCTACTTCTTTGATCCTTTTTTTTAGTTTAAATCCTGACTCCGAAA
Source organism: uncultured Bacteroidota bacterium (assembly GCA_902535165.1). GTDB lineage: Bacteria > Bacteroidota > Bacteroidia > Flavobacteriales > Flavobacteriaceae > Eutrophosalina. Next base: position 66,186 of record CACASE010000007.1, read on the forward strand.
AAAATGTAAGGATTATATTACATTCATATTTTTTTTTAATTTCTTTAATAATAGGAACTGCTATTTCATATTCACCTAATGATGCTGCATGAAACCAAATATTTTCATTTTTGTCAATTAATTCATTTTTAATTTTTTCGATTAAATTAGTTCTACTAATTCTAAAACGATTGATCTTTTTGCTAAAAAAACTGAATATTGGCAATATTAATTTATCAACAAGTTCTATGATTGTGTTGTATAAATGATTCACAATTACTAAAGTAATACATTTAGAAATACTATTTTTACCACAAATTCTGTTTGATGAACAAAATCCAAATGGTTGACCTGCAGAGTCAGTATAAAAACATTAAATCTGAAATTGACACTGCGGTGATTGATGTTATAGAAAGTAGTCAATATATTAATGGACCAGCAGTACAAGAATTTTCATCAAACTTAGCAAAATATATGTCGGTTAAGCATGTAATACCATGTGCAAACGGTACCGATGCCTTACAAGTTGCTTTAATGGCTTTAGAACTTAATCCTGGTGATGAAATTATTACTACAGATTTTACTTTTGCAGCAACTGTTGAAGTTATTGCATTACTTAATTTGAAGCCTATTTTGATTGATGTTGATTTAGAGACTTTTAATATTGATTGTGATAAATTAGTTAATGCCATAGGTCCAAAAACAAAAGCAATTGTGCCTGTTCATCTATTTGGACAGCCAGCAGATATGGAAAAAATTATGCAAATATCTAAAGAACACAATCTTTATGTTATTGAGGATAATGCACAAGCTATTGGTGCCAAATATCAGTTCAAGTCTGGAATAAAGAAAAAAGTTGGAACAATTGGTGATATTGGTACAACATCTTTTTTCCCCTCAAAAAATTTAGGATGCTTTGGTGATGGAGGTGCATTGTTTACTAATAATGATGAATTAGCGATTAAAATTAGAGGAATTGTTAATCATGGAATGTATAAAAGATACCATCACGATGTTGTTGGTGTTAATTCCAGATTAGATTCAGTTCAGGCTGCAATATTAAATGCTAAATTACCCTATTTAAATTCATACAATAAGTCTCGTCAAGACTCTGCTAGAAAATATTCTGAAGCTCTAAAAAATTGTAATCAAATTATAACCCCAATTCTTTCAAAAGGTTGTGCTGAAATTTGTGGAAGTTGCGATTGTCATGTTTTTCATCAATATACTATTAGAATTATTTCTAAAAAAAGAGATCAACTTGCCGATTATTTGTTGACCCAAAAAATACCATTTGGGATATATTATCCAATACCCTTACATAAACAAAAGGCTTATAAAAGTGAATCTTTCAAAGATGAAGAATTTGTTAATACTAATACTTTAAGTGATCAAGTAATATCTTTACCAATGCATTCTGAGTTAAGTGATGATCAGATTGATTTTATTACAAATAAAATAATTAAATTTTTAGCTTAGTACCGATTGTGTTGCAGCTTCTCTATTAATTTTTCGAATCAAGCCTTGTAAAACTTTTCCTGGTCCAACTTCAGTGTAATCTAAAAATCCATCATTTACCATATTATTTATGGTTTGTGTCCATAGTACAGGTGCAGTTAATTGATTAATTAGGTTTTCTTTAATTATATCAATGCTTGTTGTTTTTTGAGCTGTAAAATTTTGATAAATTGGACATGTTGGATTATTAAATTTAGTCTTATGAATCGCCTCTTTTAGCTCAGATTTTGCATCATTCATTAAGTTTGAATGGAATGCGCCACCAACAGGTAAAAGAATACTTCTTCTTGCTCCAATTTCATTAAATTTTTCACATATCATTTTTACATCATTTAATTCTCCAGAAATAACAACCTGACCGGGACAATTAAAATTAGCTGC
>CACASE010000008.1 GCA_902535165.1 uncultured Bacteroidota bacterium
TTAATGCCAAACCTGATACATTAATATGTGCCCCTCTATCATCTTGATTCGGGAAAAATACAGAAACAGCATTTCCAGCTTTAATCTCCTCCTCTTTCTCAGATGATAATAATAGCCCTATGTAATATGAGTTGACAATTGCGATATCACCTTGTCCAGCAGCAATAGCCTTGACTTGATCTCTGTCACTCCCTTTTGGATCTCTAGCGAAGTTTTTAACTAATGCTTCAGACCAGTTTGATGTATTTTCAACGCCCAAGTTGGCAACAAGTGAAGAAACAAGCGCTTGATTGTACGCATTAGAGGATGATCTTACAAGAAGTCTACCTCTCCATTTTTCGTTTGCTAGGTCTTCATATGTTGATAATTCATCTTTTTTAACTCTTTCATTACTGTAAACGACAACTCTAGATCTGTATGTAACAGGAACCCAGAATCCATTTTTATCTAAAAATTGTGGATCAATATTTTCAAAAACTGATTTATCTTCGAATTTTTGGAATAAACCCATATCAGAAGCTTGCCATAATTTCCCAACATCAACTGTAATAAATAGATCAGCGAGTGAATTTTCACCTTCATTTTTTAATCTTTGAATCAATTCATCAGCATTAGCCTTAGTTACATTAACCTTAATACCAGTCATTTTTTCAAAATTTTGATATTGAAGCTCATCTACATTATAATGTCTTTGACTATAGATGTTTATTTCTTTTGATTTATTTTTATTTGGCATACAACTTGTAAGTATCAGTAAAATAGATAGGTATAAAATTTTCTTCATTTGTATCTTTTTTTGTGCGACGAAATTAATTTAATAAAAGTTAAAAAAAAAATTATTTTTATTTAGACTAATTCTAAATAAATATATATATTCGCTGCAAATTCAAAAAAATGAAAAATTACAAAGCAGTTTATAAGGTGTGCCTAGTAATGTTTTTTTCAATATTATTTGTTTCATGTGATTCAGATGATGATGATCAATTAATTGAAGTTGTCGCTCCTGCAACCTATGAGTTTTTGAGAGATGGAGTTTCCACAGTTTCTTTTTCTGGTCAAACAACAAGACTTAATCAAGCCGATGCAATTTATAACGCATTAAATTCAAAGGCTGACGATGGTTCTGGTGCAACAAAGTTTTATACTGAAGCTCAGCTAGATGCAATGTTTGCTGATGGATCTGGCTTCATGAATGCAGCTTTAAACGGAACCGGTAAAAAAGTAAGAAGCAAAACTTCTGCTGGCTGTGCAGCTGGTAATTCAGCTACTCAAGCACAATTTGATGATCAAATAGCTGATTTTGTTGCTAACGTAGTACCTGCTTGGACAGCTGATGCAAGTTCTGGTGTTGCTGGAAAGTTAACAGATGCAACAAGAAGCATTCATGTAAACGGAGCCGGCCATGAAATTGATCAGACTTTTATAAAAGGCTTAATTGGCGGAATGTGTTTAGACCAGATAGTTAATAATTACATTCAACCATGTCAAATGGATTCTGGAACCAGAAGAGATGATAATACAAATGGGATACTTTCAGGAGATAAAAACTACACTGACATGGAACATAAATGGGATGAGGCATTTGGTTATTTATATGGCCAAGTAGATAACGCTAAATCTACTGATTTTAGTGCAAACTTAGTATCGACGGGAACTACTCTATTCAAATACTTATCAAAGGTGGATGGCAGTAATGATCCTGGTATCGCAAAAAGAATATTTGATGCTTTCAAATTAGGAAGAGCAGCAATAGTTGCTGGTGCCTACGACGTAAGAGATGCACAAGCTAATATTCTTAAAATCCAATTATCAAAAGTTATTGGATACAAATCTGTTGATTATTTAGAAGGCTACATGTCAAAAATGGCAGCTGGTAATACTGCTGATGCATTTCATGCATTGTCTGAGGGATATGGATTTATCATGAGCTTACAGTTCACTAATGATGGAAACGATGCCCCATACTTTACTAAAGCTGAAGTTGATGGGATGTTGTCAAAACTTTCTAATTTTTGGAATGTTAATAACTCAGACCTCACATCAATGGTAAGTCAAATCAAATCTAAAATGAGTATTTAGTATTTGATATGTTAAAAAATCATTTAATTAATAATAAAAAAAACAGTGACATTTCTGTCACTGTTTTTTAATTTCGCACTATGAAAATATTTAGATATACCATATTTTCGCTTTTTACTATCCTACTAATAATGTCATGTAGTAGTGATTCTGATGAGGAGCAAAATCAAGTTCCTGAATTTGACAGATCTACAATACTTAAAAATTATGCAGAAAATATTATAATACCAAGATATGATGATTTCCAATCAGCTCTAGCTAATTTAAAATCTAGTGTAGATGCATATGTTTCAAGCCCACTGGTATCTACGTTTGATAAAATGCACGATGATTGGTTTACAGCCTACAAAAAATGGCAACATATTGAAATGTTTAATGTAGGTAAGGCAGAAGAAATAATGTTTTTTAATACTGTTAACACTTACCCTATTGATGAGTTAAGAATAGTTGAAAACATAACCTCAAAGAAATATGATTTGAGCAGCTCTAACGATTGGTCTTCCCAAGGTCTAAGTGGTGTAGATTATATGATACATGGTATTGATGATTCAAAAGAAAAAGTAATTCAGAAATACATTGATGATTCTAAGTATGGTGATTATTTAATAAACTTACTTACAATAATGTCTTCAAATACTGATCAAATTGTACAAGATTGGAAAACATATAAAGACTCATTTATTCAATCATCAGGAAATTCAAATTCAAGTTCTTTGAATATGATAACAAATGATTTTGTTTATTACTTTGAAAAGGGATTGAGAGCTAATAAAATTGGAATACCAGCAGGTGTTTATTCAGGAGGAAATACACTGCCTGACAGAGTTGAAGCATATTATTCCTCAAAAAACTCTTTTGAAGATGTTTCAAAAGATTTGGCAAAAGAGGCTTTGCTAGCTTCAGAAAATCTATTCCATGGTAAATCATCCACTGGTGCCTCAGGAGCAAGCTTAAAAACCTACCTTGACTATATTTATAATGCTGACGTAAATAAAGAAAATTTAAGCCCTATTATATCGAGTAACTTCCAAAAAGCAAAAGATGCTCTAGAATCATTAGACTCTAATTTTATAAATCAGATAAACAGTGATAAAGTTAAAATGTTAAATGCATTTGATAAATTACAAGCTATAGTCGTAAATATGAAAACCAACATGTTATCATTACTTAGTATTCAAGTTGACTACATTGATGCAGACGGAGATTAAAAACAATTCGTAATTTTCAGCCTTGGAAATTATTAGATCATACATTTCAAAAAAACAAGAATCCACAAGCTTAGCCTTTTTTAGGTTAAGCTTTGGCTTGTTAATGACTTACAGTATAATTAGGTTTTGGCTGAAAGGTTGGATTAAAGAAATGTATATTGACCCCTCTTTTCATTTTACTTTTTATGGATTTGAATGGGTTAAACCTTTAGAGGAGTATACTTATTTGCTATTTATAATTTGTGGATTGTCAGCATTTTTTGTTGCAATTGGTTTCAAATATTATCTTTCTATTATTACCTTCTTTTTATCTTTTACTTACATTGAATTGATGGATAAAACCACCTATCTAAATCATTATTATTTTGTTAGTATCCTAAGTTTTCTTTTAATTTTTCTACCAGCAAATTCATCATATTCAGTTGATTCATATTTAAGTAAAAAATCATTTTCTCACACTCCAAAATGGTGTGTTGATAGTATTAAACTTTTACTTTTTATCGTTTACTTCTATGCTGGGCTGGCAAAAATTAATAAAGATTGGCTCATAGAGGCTCAACCTCTCAAAATATGGCTCACAACAGGTAGCTATGATTTACCAATAATTGGATCAAGTTTGATGCAACAAGAATGGTTTCATTATTTTATGAGTTGGGGAGGTATGTTTTATGATTTACTAATTCCATTTATTTTATTATACCACAGAACAAGAATTTTTGGGTTTTTATTGGTTATATTTTTTCACATTTTTACCGTAATCCTATTTCCTATTGGTATGTTTCCCTACATCATGATAATTTCATCATTAATTTTCTTTACATCGAAAACTCATAAAAAAATATTAGAAATAGTAACAAAACCATTTAAAAAAATAATTCATAATGTTAGAGAAATTGATGCTATAAATATTAAAAGAGAAAAATTTGCTATTACGATAGTAATAGTATTTTTTATAATACAAATACTTTTTCCATTTCGATATGCATTGTATCCCGGTGAACTTTTTTGGAATGAACAAGGTTATAGATTTTCATGGCGTGTAATGCTTATGGAAAAAAGAGGTTATACAACATTCAAAATTGTTGACAAAGAAAACGAAACATCATTTTATGTAATGAATGATGAGTTTTTAACTGAATTTCAAGAAAGACAAATGAGTTTTCAGCCTGATTTCATTCTTGAATATGCCCATTTCCTTGGTGACCATTACAAAGAAAAAGGTTATAATGACATAGAAGTTTATGCAGAGAGTTATGTTGCTTTAAATGGGAGATTAAGTAAAAAGTTTATTGACCCTACTGTTGATCTATTAAAGGAAGATAGAGGTTTTAAAAATAAAAGTTGGATTATACCACTCAATGAAAAAATTAATAAGTTATAGCGTTTTTTTATTTTACATTAGCTTTAGTTTTGGACAAAACAGAGTCTCAGGATATGTAATTGATAACAACTCCAATCTTCCGATTGAAAATGTTGCCATTTATGATAATTTGAGTGATAAAATTTATTACACTGATAGTGCTGGATTTTTTGATTTTATTAAAAAGGAAAGAACAGTTGAAATTGTTTTTTTTATTGAGGGTTACAACTTATTTAGTAAACCTCTTGGAGATGATAATAACAATTTGATCATTAAACTAAATTCAAAGATTGAACAACTTGATGAAGTTGTGGTTAGAGCTAATAAAAAAAAGATTTTTCAAATTATAAGAATGCAAGACTATGAAGGAACCTCTGTTTTTGCAGGAAAAAAAAACGAAGTGATTTTATTAGATTTATCAATGGCTAACCTTGCATCAAATAATGCAAGACAAATCTATAATCAAATTCCTGGGTTAAATATTTATCAAAATGATGATGCTGGGCTACAGCTAAATATTGGTGGAAGAGGTCTTAACCCAAATCGAACATCAAATTTTAATACAAGACAAAATGGTTATGATATTAGTGCTGATGCATTAGGATATCCTGAAAGCTATTACACCCCCCCTGCTGAAGGTTTACAAGAAATACAAATTTTGAGAGGTGCAGCTTCTTTGCAGTATGGAACACAGTTTGGAGGTTTAATAAACTTTATCATGAAGAAATCTAATCCAGATAAAAAATTAGATATTATTGCTAGGAATACCGTTGGGTCAAACAATCTATACACCAATTTTACAAGCGTTAGTTCTAATGGTAGTAAACTCAACTATTATGGTTATGTTAATTATAAAAAAGGGAACGGATTCAGAGATAACTCAAATTTTGAATCCTTAAATACTTATCAGTTTTTTGAATATAATTTTAATGAATCGACTAGCTTGAGTTCAGAATTTACATATTTAAACTATTTATGTAAGCAAGCAGGTGGTCTTAGTGATGACATGTTTAAGTCGGATCCTTATCAAAGTAACAGATCTAGAAACTGGTTTGAAGTGGACTGGCTACTTTATAATTTAAAATTCAAAAAATCGTTTTCAAGCAGAACTAATTTTAGTTTTAGTTTTTTTGGTCTTGAAGCAAAAAGAAATTCATTAGGCTTTAGAACAAATCGAGTTAGCCAAATCGATTCCGGTGAAGAAAGAGATTTAATTAAGGGTAATTTTTCAAACTTTGGCTTTGAATCCAAGTTGCTGACAAACTATAAAGCTCTAGGTAAAAAGTCTTTTTTTCTAATTGGCCTAAAATATTACAATTCATTTTCATCAAGTATTCAAGGACCAGGATCAAATGGGTCTGATGCAAATTTTGATTTTCAAAATTCTCTTTATCCAAACTACACAAACCAATCTAATTACACATATCCAAATCAAAATATCGCTTTCTTTGGAGAAAACATTTTTTATTTAAGTGATAAAATCTCATTAACTCCTGGATTTAGATTTGAAAATATTGTAACAAAAAGTGATGGGTTTTACAGTAAAATTAACCTAGATGGAGCCGGAAATGTTATATACAATGAAAAGTTTAAAGGGAATGATGAAAAAAGAAGAAATTTTTTACTACTTGGTTTAGGTTTTAGTTTTAAAGTAAATAACAACATTGAATTGTATTCAAACATTAGTCAAAATTATAGATCTGTAACATTTGCAGATATAAGTATAATAAATCCAGCATATGCAATCAACCCTGAAATTGATGATGAAAAAGGATACACTTTTGATTTGGGATTCAGAGGGAATATAAATAAAAAAATATCATACGACTCAAACATTTTTTTATTGCTTTATGAGGATAGAATTGGTTTTATACAAAAGGTTTTTCCTGACGGCAATGTAAAAAGTGAGAGAGGAAATGTTGGAAATGCAAGGATTAGTGGAATTGAGTCACTTTTCGATTTTGATTTAAATGAAATTGCATTTAAAAATAATTTTATCGATCTAAATTATTATATAAATTATTCTTATATAAATTCTAAATACCTCCAATCTGATGAAGTTGGCATTGAGGACAATGAAGTTGAGTTCGTTCCAAAACATAACTTGAAGACTGGAGTCAAGTTTGGATACAAAAATTTATCTTTAAATTTTCAATACTCGTTTGTATCGAGTCAATTTACTGACTCATCAAATGCAGTAACTGGGAATTTGAGCGGAGTAATAGGTCAAATACCATCATATAAAATAGCTGATCTTTCTATGTCATATAAACTAAAAAATATTAGTTTTGAAGCAGGTGTTAACAATTTATTCAACGAGAAATATTTTACTAGAAGAGCAACAGGATATCCCGGACCTGGGATTATTCCTTCAGCTCCTCAAAATTCCTATTTAACTATACAAATTAGATTGTAATGGTGAAAAAAGATATAATTATTTATGATGGAGTTTGTAAAATGTGTAATGCATTTTTTAGATGGGTTCACAAAAATGATAAAAAAAATGTTTTCATGTTCACAAATTTTCAAAGTGATTACACCTCTAATAAAATGGATATTTTAAAGGATTCAAATTCTATAGCAGTGATTTTAGCAGATGGTAAGGTATTAAGAAAAACAAATGCAATTAAACATGTTTTAAAAGAAACTAAAAAATTCGTAATTATCAGTTTAATTTTAAAAATTCTACCAAATTTTATTTCAAATTTCTTCTATAATATTGTAGCAAGTTTACGATACTTCTTGTTTGGAAAATATGACAACTGCCCTATTCTTGATGAAAAATACAAATCCAAATTTCTAAATTAAAAAAGGAACTTAGATATTTGAGATCTATCCAAGTTCCTCTCAAGGTGTGAACTAGAAAAAACTATAATAAATTAACTAAATAAATACTTATTTAGAATTATTATAAATAAAGGTCAAACTTATAATAATTAATTCATTTTAAAAAGAACTTTTAGCGATATTATTATTTAGAATCATTATATATAAGCTCTGGGAACTGATAGCTATACTTTTAGACCTTTTAGCGTTATTTCTGGATATCCGTTAAAGGGTATTTTTGCCTAGCAAGTCAGAATTTTGGTTGGATTAATCAGTATTAACTACAAAATAGCTCCTTTAGAAATAAGAGAGAAATTTTACTTCGACTCTTCCGAAAAAATTGTGTTCAATAATTTACTAAAGAAAAAGGTTGGAGCTGAAGGTTTGATGATTATTTCAACTTGCAATAGAACAGAAATCTATTTTGAGTTTGAAAATCATGTTGGAGAGGAAAATAAGTTTCTACATTCAATTGTTAAAGAGCTGGTTGAATTTAAAAGATTTAAAGATAGTCTCTCCCCTTACCTGAACAATTCGATTGGATCATACGATGTGGCCAATCACTTATTTCGACTAGTTTCAGGTTTAGAGTCAATGATCATTGGCGAATTTCAAATCGTTGAACAACTAAAAGATGCCTATTACTTTTCAAAAAAACATAAAATGCTGGGTCCAATTCTAAAAAGAATGATTCAAAAATCTTTAGAAACTGGAAAATATATCAGAACTAATACAGACATTGGAAGAGGTGCTGTTTCTGTAAGTTATGCAGCAGTTGAACAAATCACGAAAAAATATGACCTAACTAAATCCAATTTTTTATGTGTTGGATTGGGAGAAACATCTAAGTTGTCAATTCGCCATCTTCACCAAAAAAAGATTAAAAATATTAAAATTTGTAACCGCACTGAGTCAAAAGCAAAACTCTTCAGTAAAGAATTAGGCTATAGTAGCGTAAAATTTGAGGATTTTAAAAAGGAAATTAAAAAAAGTGACGTTGTATTTTTTTCAACTAGCTCAAAAACCACTTTACTAAACAAATCTGATTTGGAAAAAATTATGAAAAATAGAAGAAAAAAACTTCTTCTAGTCGATCTTTCTGTACCTCGAAATTTAGAATCAGATTTATATGAATTAAAAAATGTTGAAGTTATTAATGTAGATAATCTAAAGGACGCCGTCAATGATAATTATAAAAAAAGAAAGGGTGAAATAATAAAGGCTGAATTATATATTGAAGAGTTCCTCGTTGAATTTGATGATTGGACAAATGCTCGTCTTTTGAGACCTTCAATTTTGTCTTTAAAAAAACAAGTCAGGGAATTGATTGTTAATGAAACTTTAAATTATAACTCTGAAAACAAAAATGGAGATGACTTTAACTCTCACCTCAACAAAGTTTATGATAAGTTTTCAAATAATCTTGTAAAAAAAATTAAAAGAGCTAGTAATAACGGAAAAGATGAAAAAGCAATTGAAATTATAAACCAAATTTTTCTGAATGAAAAATAGAGTTGTAATTGGAACAAGGACTAGCAAATTAGCTCTTTACCAGACAAACAAAGTCAAACAAGAGTTAAAAAAAAACTTTCCAAATCTAAATATTGAAATTAAGGAAGTTAAAACAAAGGGTGATATTTTACTAGACAAACCTCTTGATAGAAATCTTGACAAAGGTTATTTTGTCAAAGAAATTCAAGATCTATTAATTCAAAATAAGATTGATGTTGCTGTTCATAGTTTAAAAGATTTACCTGTAGAAAATATTGATGGATTAGAGATTTCCGCAATTCTAAAAAGAGGCAATCCAAAAGATGTCTTTTTAAGTAAAACAAGAAAGAAATTATCTGAATTTGGTAAACACCAATTGATTGGAACAACATCCCTAAGACGAAAAGCACAACTTTTAAAGTTAAATTCTGAACTTCAGATTAAAGATGTAAGAGGAAATGTTGATACAAGAATAAAGAAAATGATTGATGGAGATTATGATGGACTAGTAATGGCTGCTGCGGGTATAGAAAGGTTAAAACTTGAAAAGTATATAACTGAATATCTTGATTTTAACTTGTTTATGAGTGCTCCGGGTCAGGGAGCAATTGCTGTTGAAACCAATGCTCAAAATCTTGAAATAAAAAAAATTATTTCAACTATTAATCATACTGACTCAATGATTTGTACTACAAATGAAAGAGCCTTTATGAAAAGTATGGGTGGTGGATGTAATTATCCAATTGGAGCATATTCAAATATTGTAGAGAATAAAATCTTCTTGCAGGGAATTGTATTGTCTTTGGATGGAAAAAAATCAATTAGTTATGAGGTTGAGTCATTAAATCTAGAGGAAAACCTGGCTCTAAAGCTTAGTAAAAAATTTTTTGATAATGATGTTTCCTCCATTTTAACAGACATAGATAATGAAATTAAATAGTCAAATAAATATTGTATTGACAAATGAAAAGCTTGAGAAAGGCTTTGAAAAACTTAAAAATTTAGGTTTTAAATTGTCACATTTTCCTTTGATTAAGACCCTACCAATCAAATTAGATTTAAATTTTAATATTTCAGATTTTAACTGCATCATTTTTACATCAAAAAAATGGTGTAGAATATTTTTTAAAAAACAAGTTAGTGCAGAAGACAAAATTAAATGAAAGATATTTTGTTTGTATAGGAGAAAAAACGGCACAAAAATTGAAAGAATTGGGCTTTAAACCTGGCTACATATGCAAGAGAAATTATTCAGAATTTATGAGTGAAGAATTAAAAAACAAAGAAGTTTTAAATAACAAGAAAAGTCTTTTAGTACAAGGCTCACTTTCTGATAATAAATTAATTGAGTCATTAAAATCATTTTCTAACACAGAAAAAATTATCTCATATAGCACTGAATTAGTAAACAAAAAATATTCAGACCTAGAAAAAATCATAAAAAAATATGAGACCTATGTAGTTTTTACTAGCCCATCATCATTTGACTCATTTATAAAATTCTATGATGCCAGTAAAGTAAATCTTGTGAGTATTGGAAACACTACATCCTCTCATATAACTAATTTAGGTTTTCAAACAATATTAACCTCAAAAATGCAATCTTATGAGGGAATCAGTGAATCTCTAATTGCTTTCTTTAACGAAAATAAACAATATGAATTATCCAAAAACTAGATTAAGAAGGCTTAGATACAATAAAAATATTCGAAAATTATTTGAGGATATTAACATTAATAAATCTGATTTAATTCAACCGATATTTATTGTAGAAGGTGATAATATTAAAAAAGAAATAAAATCGCTGAAAGGTCAATATCAACTGTCAATTGATAATACAATAACTTTTTGTAAAGAATTAATTGAAAATGGAATAAATTCTATCATTTTATTTGGTGTATCATCTAAAAAGGATGAAACCGGGGAAATCTCATGCTCTAGTGAAAGCATTATTCCGAAAGCAATCAAAGAAATTAAAAAAACATATGATGATCAACTTTTAGTGATAGCGGATGTTTGTAATTGTAGCTATACAAATCATGGTCACTGTGGAACAATAGTGAATGATGATGTAGATAATGATTTAACACTAAAAACTCTGTCTAAGCAATCATTAACATTAGCTAAAGCAGGGGCTGACGTTCTAGCTCCCTCTGACATGATGGATGGAAGAGTTGAATCAATAAGAGCAACACTTGATGCATCGGGCTATGAAAAGATACCAATCTTCTCTTATTCTGTTAAATATGCATCTGCATTTTATGGTCCATTCAGAGACGCAGTTGGCAGTGGGCCCAAAAAAGGTGACAGAAAAACTTATCAAATGAGCTTTAAAAATTCTAAGGAATATTTAAGAGAAATAGAGCAGGACTTAAATGAAGGTGCTGATGCTATTATAATTAAACCTGCACTTGCCTATTTAGATATTATTAATGTAGCTAAAACTAACTACAATATCCCAATTATAGCATACAATGTGAGTGGTGAGTACTCAATGATCAAATCATCGGCAGAAAATGGTCACATTAATGAAATTGAGGTTGTATTAGAAACAATTTACGCGATGAAAAGAGCTGGTGCTAATGCTATAATAACTTATTACGCTCTTGAACTTTCAAAAAACTTAAAATATGTATAACAATAGTCATAAAGCATTTGACGAGGCAAAAAAATTCATTCCGGGAGGCGTAAACTCCCCAGTGAGAGCATTTAAGAGTGTTAATTCAACTCCAGTGTTTTTTGAAAAGGGACAAGGAAGCAAAATGTTTGACATTGATGGTAATGAATACATTGATTGTGTTTCATCATGGGGACCACTAATTTTTGGTCATGCACATGAATCTATACTTAAATCTATCACTGAAACAAGTAAAAAAGGAACAACATATGGTGCATCAACTGAGCTTGAAACATTACTAGCTAAAAAAATTGTTGATATGGTCCCATCAATTGAAAAGGTGAGGATGGTTAATTCAGGAACAGAGGCTACCATGAGTGCTATAAGATTGGCAAGAGGTTACACTAAAAAGGAGAAAATAATCAAATTCTCTGGAAACTATCACGGCCATGGAGACAGTTTTTTAATAAAAGCTGGATCTGGTGCTGTAACTTTAGGTCTTCCTGACAGTCCTGGTGTGACAAAAAATATTGCAAAAGATACTTTAATAGCAGATTTTAATAATATAGAGTCTGTTTTTAATTTATTAAATGAAAATAAAGAAAATGTTGCGGCAGTAATTGTCGAACCAATTGCAGGAAATATGGGTCTTGTAAAACCTCAAAAGAATTTCCTAAACGAATTAAGAAACCTTTGCAATGAGTTTAAAAGTGTCCTAATTTTTGATGAGGTCATGACAGGGTTCAGAGTTGCACCAGGTGGTGTACAAGAATTGTATAATGTTAATCCTGATTTAACAACACTTGGCAAGATTATTGGCGGTGGTTTACCTGTTGGAGCATACGGTGGAAAAAAAGAAATCATGAATTTATTAGCCCCAGAAGGACCTGTTTATCAAGCTGGAACTCTCTCAGGCAACCCACTTGCGATGTCTGCTGGGCTAACTGTTCTAAATATGCTCGAAAAAGATGTATATATTAAATTAGAAGAGATTTCAAAAACTATTGAAAAAGGATGGAATCAAAATATACTAGAAACTAACACCAAAGCACACATTGCTAGAGTTGGATCAATGATGACTTTATTCTTTTCAGATAAAAATGAAATTAATAATTATGAAGATGCTTTAGAGCTAGATACTGATAGATATGCAAAGTATTTTAAACATATGCTTGACATGGGTGTCTATCTTCCACCATCTCAATATGAATGTTTGTTTTTATCATCAGTTTTAGATGAAAAAGATATTGATCATTTAATTAAGTCTAATAAAAAAGCTCTTGAAAAATTAAAGAATGAGTAACATATTTTTAGATACTATAAATGGAAATAGCAGCTCAAGACCACCAGTATGGTTTATGAGGCAAGCTGGTAGGATATTACCATCTTACAGAAAACTAAAAGAAAAACATCATTTCTATGATATGATGAAAGACTCTGAATTAGCTTCTGAGGTTACCCTTCTGCCAATAAATGATTTAGATGTTGATAGTGCAATTTTATTTTCTGACATCCTGGTTATTCCTGATGCTCTAGGTTTAGAATTAATATTTACTAAAAATGGTCCCAAATTCACAAATGCGATTACTGAAATCAATCATAATCACTTAAACTTTAATCCTGAAAAACTAAGTTACATTTATAAGAATATTGAAAAAACAGTTGAAAATAAAAAAGATACACCTCTTATTGGTTTTTGTGGAGGTCCATTAACAACTTTTTTATTTATGTTCAGAGGAGATGAAAATCAAAAGGGTTTTAAAAATGCTATTAAGTTCTTTTACAATAACAGAAAACAGAGTTTAAGAATTATTGAACAAATAACTGAAGCATCTATTTTATATGCTCAAAACCAAGTCAAAAGCGGAATTCAATGTTTTCAATTGTTTGAAACTTATTGTGGAAGTATACCATATGAACTTTATGAAAATTGCATACTTCCTTATTCAAAAAAAATACTCAACAGTGCAAAGGAATTAGGATGTCCAACCATATTTTTTCCTAAAGATTTTTCTTTAGGTTTAAAAAGCATAAATAAAGATATCTGTGATTTTGTTAGTATTGATTGGAGTATGTCTTTAGATGATGCAAGAAACCTTGTTGATGAAAGTGTAGGACTTCAGGGAAATATGGACCCTAGAATTTTTTATCAGGAAAATATAGAAATCGAAAATTATTTAGAATCCCTTTCAAAATTTGGGAAAGAAAACCATGATTGGATCTTCAATCTGGGGCATGGTTTCCTTCCTGATATTGATCATATTAAAGTTAAAAATGTAGTTAAATGGATAAAAACTAAAAACTGGAATAGATAATGAAGGTAAGTGATAAACTTATAAAGAAGTATAGTAAAAGTGGTCCAAGATATACATCTTATCCACCCGCAACTTTTTTTGATAGTAATTTTTCAAATGAGAATTTCAAAAAGAAAATCATAGAATCCAACAATGAAAATCCTCAGAACATATCTATTTATATCCACATACCATTTTGCCCACAAATATGTCATTTCTGTGGATGTACTACAGAGTCTGGTTTTACTAAGCCTTTTTTGGAAAGATATGTAGATGCTGTCATCAAAGAGATTGATTATGTTGGTAAATTGATTAATAAAAAAAGAAAGTTAACTCAAGTTCATTGGGGAGGTGGTACTCCAAATGCCATTTCATACAAGTTTATTGAAAGAATTACTAATAAGCTTTATGATGAATTTACTTTTTCAAAAAACTATGAAATGGCCATAGAATGCAATCCAGCTCATTTAGAATTTAGACACATTGAATTGTTGAAAAAATTTGGATTCAATAGAATTTCAGTAGGAATTCAAGATTTTAGAAATGATGTTTTAGATGCAATTAATAGGAAACCATCAAAACATCCAATATCTGATATAATAAAGAAAATAAAAGACGAAGGCTTTACAGGAACAAATATTGATTTGGTTTATGGATTACCATTGCAGACAGTTGACAGTTTCAAAAAAACTGTGGAAAATGCAATAAAGTTAGATACAGAGAGGATCGTAACTTTTTCATATGCACACGTACCGTCAATCTTACCCAGACAAAAAATTCTTGAGAATATTGGCTTTCCAAGTTCTTCAGACAAAGCTCTGATGTATGAAAATTCTTATAAATTATTTACTGATGCAGGTTATGTATCAATTGGAATGGATCATTTTTCTAAACCTGGAGATGAATTTGAAATTGCATTAAAAAACAAGCAACTGCATAGAAACTTTCAAGGTTATTGCACAAGAGAAACAACTGGTCAAGTTTATGCTTTCGGAGCATCATCAATATCTCAACTTGATTCAGCCTACAGTCAAAACATAAAAAATGCAGCACAATATATAAATGCTATTGAAAAAAATAATTTAGCTGTTTTAAGGGGTTATTCAGTTAACAAGAAACAAAAAATTGTAAGAGATGTCATCAACTCTGTAATGTGTAATTATTATTTAGATATTGAAAATATTGCTGAAAAACACAAATCAAGTATTTCTGAAATAGTTGATATTATTGACTTTAGTGAAGATAAATTTCAAGATTTTATAGATGATAATCTTTTAACTGTAGAGAATTACAAGTTAACAATTTTCAAAAAGGGGAGGCTATTTACTAGGAATATTGCAATGAGGTTTGATCCTCTTATTAAACAAAACGTTGGAACATATTCAAATACAATTTAAATGAAGGGATTATTAATGATTAATTTAGGTTCACCTGATAGTACCTCAATCAAAGATGTTAGAAAGTACTTAGATGAGTTTTTGATGGATGAAAGAGTTATTGGTAAAAGTTATTGGTTTAGATGGTTTTTAGTTAAAGTCATAATTCTTAACACTAGACCTAGGAAATCTGCAAAAGCATATAAAAAAATTTGGTGGAAAGAGGGTTCTCCTCTAATAGTTTTATCCAAAAGATTATTTGATAAAATAACAAAACTTGTAAAATTTCCTGTTGCATTAGCAATGAGGTACGGATCAATAAGCATATTCAAGGGCTTAAAAGAGTTGGATGATAAAGGAGTTAAAAATATAACTGTGCTTCCACTCTACCCTCACTACGCAATGTCTTCTTATGAAACTGTTGTTGAAAAAGTGAAGGATGAGGTAAAAACTAATTTTCCACATTTGAAAATAAAAACAGTTGAACCATTTTATAATGACAAAAAATATATTGATCTTCTATGTAAAAAAATAAAGAGTACTATTAGTAAAATTGAGTATGATCACATTTTATTTTCATACCATGGCATACCAATTAGTCATTTAAAGATTTCTGACCCAACCAATAGTCATTGTTACAAGGTTAAAGATTGTTGTAATAACCATTCTGATGCTCATAAGTTTTGTTACAAACATCAAGTCCTTGAAACAACAGAATTAGTTATAAAAAAACTTAAAATTGATAAGAATAAATACAGTAATGCTTTTCAATCACGACTTCCTAATGAGGCTTGGCTTAAGCCATATACTGATGATGAATTGGTTAGATTAGCCAAGGAGGGTAAAAAGAAATTAGTAATTGTAACACCAGCATTTGTTACTGATTGTTTAGAAACGTTAGAAGAGATCGCAATGGAAGGAAAAGAAGAGTTTTTAGAGGCAGGTGGTGAAAGCTATCATTATGTACCTTGTCTAAATGATGATGATGATTGGGCTAAATTAATTTCTAAATGGTCTGATAAATGAGCTATCTAGTTTTAAAAACTATTCATTTGATTTCAGTGATAGCATGGTTTGCAGGTCTATTTTATGTTGGCAGATTATTTATATATTTTAATGAGGCTAAATCTTATGAAAAAGTAAAGAAAAAAATTCTTCAAGATCAATTTTTATTAATGACTAAACGTTGTATGTATATTATAACATGGCCATCACTAATA
The DNA here is from genome assembly GCA_902535165.1 of uncultured Bacteroidota bacterium. Lineage (GTDB taxonomy): Bacteria > Bacteroidota > Bacteroidia > Flavobacteriales > Flavobacteriaceae > Eutrophosalina. The sequence continues at coordinate 16,472 of CACASE010000008.1, forward strand.
CTATCTACTTTTTTCGGACTTTATATGATACACAAAAACCCATCATTAATCTATTTAAACTGGATGATTGTGAAGTTAATATTTGTTACTGTTTTAATTTTTTATACTGCATACTGTCAAAAAATATATTTTCAAATGAAAAAAGGTTCAATAAAATTTTCTGATTTTAAACTTAGGCTTTGGAACGAATTTGCAACACTTCTTTTAATATCAATAGTTTCGCTTGCAGTATTAAAAACTGCTATGTCATGGCTCAAAGCTTCTTTGATTTTTTTGGTGATTGGTATCTTATTATTTTCCCTTATTAAGATTTATAGAGGCTACATAAATTCAAAAGCAAATTAAACTAAAATCCATATTGCTATAAAAACATAAAAAATAATTTTAAGATTTTTAACATATTTATGTTTGATTAAATTATTAACGAGTTTTGTATACATTGATGACAACAAAACTACCATCATAAAGATGATGTTTGCAATTAACCAAAATAAAATACCAAGAATTGAAAATTGAAGTTCATAAGACCAGCTGTTATGAAAAATATAATTTGGAAAAAATGCAATAAAAAAAATACTAACTTTTGGATTTAAAACATTCATCATTAAGCCTGTTACAAAATCAGATCTATTTGTTTTTTTGTTTTCATTGATCTTCGAATTTTCATTATAAGTTGATATAGCTAGAAAAATAAAATACATAAAACCAAAAACCTTAATTAGCATAAAGAAGTTTTCATTTGAATTTATTAGAGCAGAGATACCAAACACTAATAAAATTGTATGAAAAAATAAACCTGTAGTTAAACCGAGAACAGTTTTGATTCCAGCAATCTTTCCATCTGTTGAACTCTTCAGAAAAACATAAATTATATCAGGTCCTGGGCTTAAGGTTAAAATCGATGCTGAAAATAAAAAAATTAAAAGAGTATCTAATTGCATAATTTTTGATTTAAACTATGAATAATTTCTGTTATTATATAATTTTGCAAGCCTGAAATGAAGAATATAGATACCCTTTTAAATAATATATCGGAAACCAGAAATGAACTTCTTAATCATTCGATATACTCAAAACTAAAGTCAGAAGATGCGATAGCTAAATTCATGGAAACTCATGTTTTTGCAGTATGGGATTTTATGTCACTTGTAAAAGCACTTCAAATTGATTTGACAAGTGTTGAATTGCCATGGACACCAACAAAAGACAACATTTCAAGAAGGTTGATAAATGAGATAGTTTTAGGTGAAGAAAGCGATATTGATCAGCAGGAAAATCCAACAAGTCACTATGAGCTGTATTTAGAAGCCATGGAAACTATTGGAGCTAATACAGAAAAAATAAAAAAATTTGTTTCAAATGTCATTGATTGTAACAATTATAAATTGGCAGTCTCCAAATCAGAAATACCAAATGCTGCAGTGGATTTTATGAATTTTACATTTGATATTATTGACACAAAAAAAACTCATATAATTGCCAGTGTATTTACATTTGGAAGAGAGGATTTAATCCCAGATATGTTTATAAATATTGTTAAAACTCTAAATGAAAAACCGGGAAGCAAAACAAACGATTTACTTTATTATTTAGAAAGACATATTGAGATGGATGGAGACGAACATGGTCCTATGGCATTGAAAATGATTTCAGGATTATGTGGAAATGATCAAGAAAAGTGGAATGATGCTATTAAATATTCAAATGAGGCGCTAAAGCAAAGAATAAAGCTTTGGGACTATATCAGTAGTCAAATCTAGAACTTCTCACTATTTCTGGATTCTAGTAAACTCTTTGGCGGATTAAAACTATTGATGTGATTTTGGGCTATTAGTTTTATTTCTTCAACTTTTTCAGGATATTTTTCAGCAATATTGTGTTTTTCAGATGGATCCTCATCTAAATTAAATAGTAAGGGAGTATCTAAAACAATTTTTTCATTACTCCCAGTTGGATAATTATATGCACCTTTAATTATAAAATGTGCTTTGTATTTTCCATATCTAATTGCATAAACTTCTCTTTCTCTATAGAATATTATTTTATCTCTTTCGCTGGGTGAATGATTTAGTAAAGTCTGTTTAATGCTTACACCATCAATAACTCTATCAGAAATACTCTCAGAATTAGTAAAATCAACTATTGTTGGTAGTAGATCCATCGTAGAGCCAATTTGATCAATCACACCTGGTTTTATATCAGCTCCCCAAAAAATTCCTGGAACTCTTTGACCACCTTCCCAGGTCATTCCCTTACCCTCTCTTAATAAACCAGCAGAACCACCATGGGTTTTAAAAGGTAGCCATGGTCCATTATCAGAGCTAAACACAACAATTGTGTTTTTATCGAGGTTGATTTTCCTTAGCTCATTCATAATAATACCTACACCATGATCAATTTCTTCAATAACATCACCATAAAGACCTGCTTTACTCTTACCTATAAAATCATCAGACGCATAAATTGGAATATGTGGCATACTATGCGATAAATAAATAAAGAATTTATCATCCTTCATCTCTTTAATTTTTTCAACAACCTTCTCTGAGAATCTTTTTGTTATAGTAGTTTGATCTACAGGTCTTTCAATTATATCATTATTTTCAATCAAAGGCACATTGTAATTGTTAGAGTTAATTGGATTTTCTTTATACTGTGGCCAATAATTATTACCAGGACAGCAACTAACTCCATTAATTGCATTCATATCATTTGAATATGGAATCCCATAATAGTAATCAAATCCATTATTTAGGGGTAAATATTTTTGTTTGTGACCTAAATGCCATTTTCCAACTGCAGCTGTTTTATAATTTTGTTCTTTTAGCTTTTCAGCAATAGTAATTTCAGATTCAGGAATTCCATAATCAGAATTTTCATAGAGAACTCTATATTTTTCACCTATCATACCATTTCTGATTGGCAACCTTCCTGTCATTAGTGCTGCTCTGCTTGGTGTACAAACACTTGACGCAGAATAAAACTGAGTCCATTTTTGACCCTCATACGACATCATATCAAGGTTTGGTGTTTTTATAGTAGGATGACCATACGAGCCAACATCACCATAACCCATGTCATCAACATATATAATTATAAAATTATAGTCTTTAATATTTTGATTATCACAACTAATAAATATTAAAAATGAAATAAAAAGAGTAAAAAATATATTTCTCATTTAATAAATATATGGAAATAGAATTTTATTATTCATTCAAATAATAACTATATTAGTATCCGTTCTAAATCATATAAAATGAAAATTTTTTTTATAATAATATTAGTAAGTTTATATACATTTAAAACTCACGGACAACTTCAAAATGCAAATAAGTTTGCAAAAACAATTACAGCTCAGGAGCTTAAAGATCATTTATATATATATGCTTCTGATGAATTTGAAGGAAGAAATACTGGTGCAGAAGGACAAAAAAAAGCTGTTGAATATTTAAGGAATTTTTACATAGAAAACGAAATTGAGCCAGGTGATCTTGATGATAAAGATTACTTTCAAAAAATGAAACTAAACTTAAGGAGAGGAAATGAAGGTGAAGTTGATACTGAAAATGTTATTGCAATTATTAAAGGAACTGAAATTCCTGATGAATATCTAATTCTGACATCCCACCTTGATCATGTAGGTTATGGAAGGACAGGATCTAGATCCAGAGAAGCTTACATAGGAGAAGTAAAAGAGAGAATTCATAATGGAGCTGATGATGATGGATCAGGAACTGTTGCAATGCTTGAAATAGCCCAAGCTTTTAAACAAGCCAGTAAAAAAGGTAAGGGACCTAAAAGAAGTATTATTTTTTTACATGTAACTGGGGAGGAAAAGGGCCTATTGGGCTCTGCATATTATGCAGATAATCCGATATATCCACTTGAAAATACAGTCACAAATCTTAATTTAGATATGATTGGTAGAATTGATCCAACTAGAAAAGGTGATAAAAGAGAATATATTTATATCATTGGGTCTGATCATGACAGCCAAGATTTACATAACTTATCAGAGCAGACTAACCAGGAGACAGTAAATATTGATTTAGACTATCGATACAATGCTAAAGATGATCCTAACAGATTTTATTATAGAAGTGACCATTATAATTTTGCAAAAAATGGAATTCCTATTATTTTCTATTTTTCAGGAACACACCCAGATTATCATTTACCATCTGACACACCAGATAAAATTGAATATGACTTACTTGAACTTAGAAGCAAATTAGTTTTTTATACAGCATGGAATATTGCAAATAGAGATGAAAAAATAAAGGTTGATCCAAAGCCTGAAGCGAAAAAATTTGAAGTTGATAAAGATAAATTAGATGGCTATGCTGGTAATTATGGTGCTGAGGGTATTCCTTTAAAAATTGGAGTATTTATTAGAGATAATAATCTTTTTATTGAGGTGATGAATCAAGCTGTTCAGCTTGATGCTCTTGCAGATGATGTTTTCGGAAGTGAAGCTATGGGTCTTAAAATAACATTTGATATTGAAAATGGTACAATGGAATTTAAACAAGGGCCTTATAACATAAAACTAAATAAAGAGTAATTATTCAAATAATAAATAAAAAAACCCATCAACTCTGGGTTTTTCATTGTTCAATTGAAACTACATCTGATTGAGTTATTGAATTAGCTGAAATTTTGAAACTAAAAGAAATAGGATTACAGCAAATTTCACAATCTTCAATGAACGATTGATTATCGACAGAGGAATCCACCAATTTTATTTGATTTTCCCAACAATACGGACACGTAAATAAAAACTCAATCATTTAAAGTTTGGGTGGAAGACCGGACTCGAACCGGCGACCTCCTGAACCACAATCAGGCGTTCTAACCAACTGAACTACAACCACCATTTTTGAGTCCGCTAATATAATATTTAAGATTTTAAAATAATAGATTTAAATTAAATCATTTAAAGAGTTTGTAGCAATAACTCTATTAGATGTAAAACCCTCAGCATGTTCAACACCAATTAATCTTCCTAGATCTGAAGATCTGTTATAAATCATATCTAAAAAGTTTTTCTTACTAATCAATGTTTCAGGCTCTTTACTTGAGGGATCATAGAATTGTGATGAATAACATTTAATAGTATTCATCTTTTGTGTTTCATATCCACTAATATCAACTAAAAAATCAGGCGAACTGTTTTTCCACTGTATGTAGTGATATACATTTAGCGGCCTGTGTGGTTCTTGATTAATTCCGTTGTAGTTTGTTTTAACTTTTTTTAGACCACTTAAAAAACATGAATCAGTGATTAGATTAGCGCCTTTAGGATGATCAATATGCCTATCATCTTTGGCATTACATAGAACAATTTTTGGTTTGTATTTTCTTATAATTTTAATAACCTCAATTTGATGGGACTCATCATTCTTAAAAAAACCATCTTTAAAGCCCAAATTTTCCCTGAAATTTATACCCATCACTTTAGCTGCATTAGCACTTTCTTCATCTCTTATTTCTGGTGTTCCTCTTGTACCTAGCTCGCCCCTTGTTAAATCAATGATACCAACTGATTTTCCTAATTTGACTTCTTTAACTATTGTGCCTCCGCAACCAAGCTCAACATCGTCAGGGTGTGCACCAAAAGCCAGTATATCAATACTTCTATCCATTAATTTCAAGGGAGTTTGATAAATCTTTAATCAAATCATCAGCGTCCTCAATTCCAACCGATAATCTTAAAAGGTTTTTTGTTATCCCGATTTTATCTCTTTCAACAGGATCCATTTTTTTATGTGATGTTTGAATAGGCGATGTAATTGTTGACTCAACACCTGCTAGACTCATGGTGGGTTGAACAACCTTTAAACTTTTAACAAAATCATCAGAGTTCATATTGTCATTTAATTCAAAAGAAACCATCCCTCCAAATCCCCCGTTCATTTGGTCTTTGGCAATATTATGGTTTTCATGTTTTTCTAATCCAGGGTAATAAACTTTATTAATTAATTTATGACCACTTAAAAATAATGCAACTTTTAAAGCATTATCATTTTGTTTTAACACTCTAACTGAAAGAGTTTTTATACTTCTCTCAAGTAACCAGGCTACATACTCACTAATATTGCTTCCAAAATTTAACCCCGATTTTTTGATTGATGAAATTAATTCATGTGAACCACAGACGGTTCCAGCTAATATATCGCTATGACCACCTAAATATTTAGTTGCACTGTGTATTACCAAATCTATACCAAATTCAATAGGATTTTGGTTTACTGGACTAGCAAAAGTATTATCAATGATGGAAATTAAATTATTTTGTTTTGCAAACTCAGATATTGCTCTGATATTGGTTATACTAAGTAATGGATTACTTGGAGATTCGATATAAATAATCTTTGTATTATCATTCAAATAAGATTCCAATTTTTCTTTATTGCTAACATCCACATAATCAAATGAAATATTAAATTTTTTAAATTCAGTATTGACCAGGTTAATTGTTCCTCCATATAAAGATTTTTGTAAAATGACATGGTCTCCTGTTTTCAGTAGAGAAAACATTGAAGAAGCGACGGCTGCAAGTCCAGAACCAAAAAGTACTGCATCTTCGGCATTCTCTAGCTCAGCAATTTTTTTACATACAGAAAGTTGATTTGGAGTATTGAAATAACGTGGATAAACATCACTTTTTAAATAGTCATATGTAATTGATGGATATATTGGAGTTATGTTACCAAAATACTTTTCATCAGAAATTCCGCCTGAATGAATGCATTTTGTACCTAACTTTTTTGACATATTTTAACTTGATATCCAGTCAATTATAGACTGATCATCTGGCTTGGTTCTAGGTGAAACAACTCTGACAATATAACCGTTTTCATCAATCAAATACTTTTGAAAGTTCCATGACACGGATGAATCTAAAACACCATTTTCACTTTTTTTTGTGAGAAACTTATAAACTGGATGAATTGTAGACCCTTTCACTGAAATTTTACTCATCATTGGAAAACTTACTCCGTAATTTTCTTTGCAGAAGTTAGCAATTTTTTCATTTGAGCCAGGCTCTTGCCATAAAAAGTTGTTAGCTGGAAAACCAACTATAATGAAGTTTTTATTTTTAAACTGCTTGTAGAGTTTTTCTAAATTAGTGTATTGGTTAGTCAATCCGCATTTTGAAGCAGTGTTAACTACCATCACCTTTTTACCTTTAAGCGATTTAAAATCAAAGTCATTCCCATAAATATCCTGTACATTAAAATTATGAATTGATTTAGGCACTTGATTGTTAGTTTGAGATAATATACAATTAAAAAAAAGAACCATTGATAAGCTTAAAACTATTTTCATATTAACATTTTAAATTATTTCAGCGGATAGATTAGCATCTATAAGCCTCTTCAGTCTAGGTTTTAAATCAAGAAGTGTACCAGACTTTACAGAACATTTTCCTTTATAATGTACTATTAGGGTACATTGCTCAGCTTGTAAAGGAGTATGATCACAAACATTTATTAATGTTTCTATAACATGATCAAAAGTATTAAAATCATCATTATACAAAATTATTTGATGCTCATCTCCCTTAGCTTCATCAACTGAAAAATCCTTTTTTTCTTTTTCTTTAACACTCATAACCAATTAGTTATGTGCTAATGTACAATTTTTAAAATAAGTTAAATTGAATTAATTATATCTGAAAAATCATTGGCATTCAATGATGCGCCTCCAATTAAACCACCATCAACATCAGATTGGTTAAAAATATTTTTTGCAGAACTTGGCTTCACACTTCCACCATAAATTATTGATAAATTACTTGAAATAGATTCAGAAAATTTTTCTGTGAACTTTTGTCTTATAAATTTATGCATTTCTTGAGCTTGTTCTGGACTTGCAGTTAAACCAGTTCCTATTGCCCAAACTGGCTCATAAGCAATCACTAGATTCTTTGGGTCTATTTTTTCAAGTATAAATACAGTTTCGTTGAGTTGATTTTCTATTACTGAGAAATGTTTATTATTATTTCTTGCCTCGATTTCCTCTCCAATACAAAAAAATACCTCTAAATTATTCTCCAAGCAGATTTTTATTTTTTTTAACAGAACGTCATTACTTTCTCCAAAAATTGTCCTTCTTTCTGAATGACCAATGATAACGCTATTTATTCCAATGCTTTTAAGCATTGTACATGAAACATCTCCAGTTAAAGCACCGTTAGTAAGGTGTGAGACGTTTTGTGACAGCACCTTAATGTTTGATTTACTGCAAGTTAATACAGCATCTTTCAAAAATGGGAATGATGGTGATACATAAATGTTACAAGAAGAATTTTCAGAGTTTTTTTCAATTATTGAATTAATCAAAATATTTGATTCACTTTGATTATTATTCATTTTCCAATTACCAGCAACAATTTTTCTTCTCATAATTATGTTATTCTAGGATCCAAATATTTGTATATATAATCAACAAATATATTAATCATTATAAAAGCAAAGCTAATAACTAATACGGAACCTATAATCACTGGAACGTCTAGAACATTTAAAGAGTTTACAATTTCTCTTCCAAGACCATTCCAGCCAAATATATATTCAACAAAGACAGAACCAGCCAACAAACTTGCAAACCATCCTGATAGAGCAGTAATAACTGGATTTAGAGAGTTTTTAATACAGTGATTTAATATTACTTTAGATTTTGATAATCCCTTAGCATAAGCAGTTATAACATAATTTTTTTTGAGTGTCTCAATTAATGAGTTTCTCATCATCATACTGATCACAGCAATTGGTCTAATTCCGAGTACTATTGAAGGTAGAATTAGATTCTTAAGCACAAGCCTATATTCTTCACCAAAATCATCCAATTCGTATAAACTACCAGTCATATTTAGATTAGTATATTCAGAGAGAACAAAACCAAAAATCCAAGCAAAAATTATGGAGCTAAGAAATGATGGCATACTCATTCCAAAAGTACTTAACAACTGAACAAAATTATCTAAAAAAGTTCCTTTATTTAAAGCTGAGATAATCCCAAAAATCAACCCAAAAATTGTTGCAATTAGAATCGAAGAAATAGCTAAAACTACTGTATTTGGAAAAGTATCTTTAATAATTGTGGAGACCTTCACTCCTCTTCGTTGATATGATTCTCGTAAATAAGGAAATTTTATAACAATTGATGATTGCTCAAAACTTAGAAGTGTCTTGTAAGAGTATTTTTTTTTATTAAGAAAATTAAATTTCTCTGGATTTTTAGAATGAATTGATAAAATTGATAAATCATTCAAATAATATAAGTATTGATTTAAAATTGGTTGATCAAAACCATACTTCTTTTGTATTATTTTAAGTTGCTCAGCATCTTCATTTTGATCCATCATCATTCTGGCAGGATCACCTGGAAGTATTTGAAATAAAAAAAAGATTACAGTAACTACTCCAAATAATGTAAATAGAATATTAAATAGCTTCATTAGAACCATCAATTAAAATCAAAGCAAAAACAGAATAGTTTATTATATCTTGATAATTTGCGTCAATACCTTCACTAATCAGAGTTTCTCCATAATTATCCTCAATTTGTTTAACTCTTAAAAGTTTTTGTAGTATTAAGTCAGTCAAAGAGCTAATTCTCATATCTCTCCATGCTTCACCATAATCATGATTTTTATTAATCATTAAGTTTTTTACTGATTTGATATGCTTATTATAATATTTAATTGCATCATCAAAATTCATATCTGGTTCATCAACTACACCCAATTCGATTTGTATTAATGACATTATTGAATAATTAATAATTCCAATGAATTCAGAAGATTGACCTTCATCAATTTTTTTTGTTTTTTTGGTCTGTAAACTTCTTATTCTTTGTGCTTTAATAAAAATCTGATCAGTCAAAGATGGTAATCTTAATATTCTCCAAGCACTGCCATAATCTTTCATTTTTTTTGAAAAGATATCCAAGCAATTTTTAATAATAAAATCAAACTGTTTTTCAGTAGTTGTCACAAAAAGTTATTTTATGTAAATTTCGATTAAAATTACCTAATAAACTAATCCATAAATGAATATTAATATCAGAGGAAGACTTTTTGATTTATCTAAGCCAAAAGTCATGGGGATACTTAATTTAACACCTGATTCATTTTATGATGGTGGTGTTCATAATGAAATTAATAAGATAGAAGATCATGTAAACAAAATGGTTAATGATGGTATGGATATTCTTGATATCGGTGGTTACAGCTCAAAACCTGGAGCAAAAAACATAAGCGTTGATGAAGAATTGTCAAGAGTCATTCCAATTTTGAAACACATAAGAAAAATATTTCCTGAATTGGTTATTTCGATTGATACTTTTCGATCCAAAATTGCAAGCGCGTCACTTAATGAGGGAGCGGATATTATAAATGATATATCTGGTGGAACATTAGATAAAAATATGATGAGTGTTGTCGCAAAAAATAATTGCCCCTATATTTTAATGCACATGCAAGGTAATCCACAAAACATGCAAAATGATCCTAGTTATGAAAATGTAACCTTAGAAATTATTCAATATTTAGCTCAAAGAATAAAAATTGCTCATGATAATAACATTGTTGATATAATAGTTGATCCAGGCTTTGGATTTGGTAAAACACTAGAACATAATTTTGAAATTTTAAATAATCTAGAAAAATTTAATGTGCTTGATACACCAATTCTTGCGGGATTCTCAAGAAAATCAATGATATATAAAACATTAAAAACATCTAGTGAAAAAGCTTTAAATGGAACTTCAAGTCTAAATACAATTGCACTAACGAAAGGTGCAAAAATATTAAGAGTACATGATGTTAGAGAAGCAAAAGAGTGTATTATTTTACATGAAAAAACAATAAGTAGTCTATTTTGACTAATTTTGTTGGAGTTTGGAAATTCTTGATCTCATAAAGTCTACTATCTTACCAATCATAGATATAATTTTAGTTGCAATAATGCTCTATTACGCATATAAGTTAGTAAGAGGGACTGCTGCAATAATAGTATTTAGAGGTTTTGTTATCATTTACATAATCTGGTGGATTACTGATCTTTTGAATATGAATATACTGAGCAGTATACTTGGAGGATTCATAGGAGTTGGAGTTTTTGCAGTCATTATTGTATTTCAACAAGAAATTAGAAAGTTTTTATTATTGTTAGGCTCATCAAGAATAACAAATAATAAGTCATATTGGAAAAAGTTTAATCTATTCTTTAGAATTAGCGAAGAAAAAGCCAAACTAAATATTGAAGATTTTTTAGAGGCATGTAATAAGTTAAAAAAAGATAAAACAGGAGCAATTTTTGTTTTTGAAAGAAACAATAATCTTGATTTTGTGAAGGAGGATGGAGATTCAATTAATGCAGAACTTTCAACACCTATAATTGAAAGTATTTTCTATAAAAATAGTCCATTGCATGATGGAGCTGTAATTATTGTTGGAAATGTAATTGTTGCATCAAGAGTAACATTACCAGTATCAAAAAGTAAAAAAATTAATAAATCTTTAGGTTTAAGACATAAAGCTGGAATTGGGATCACCGAAGAGTCTGATGCTATATCAATAGTAATTTCAGAAGAAACTGGTAAACTATCCTATATAAAAAGTGGGAAAATTATTAGTTATAAAAATAATGAGGAGTTAAAAAGTTTAATCTCAAATGACTTGCTCTAACTCTTTTGAATCTTGAAACTGATACTCAAAAAGTTTTTTATAAAAACCATTTTCAATTTTTATTAATTCATCATGACTACCAAATTCTTTAATTTCACCATTATCCAAATAAATTATCTTATCTGCATTTAAAATTGTTGAAAGTCTGTGAGCAATAATTATTGAGGTTTTACCCTCAATAATCTTATTTGTTGCATATTGAATAAGCTGTTCAGTCTTAGAATCAATTGAAGATGTTGCTTCGTCCAATATTAAAATTTTTGGATTTGAAACATAAGCTCTTAAGAAGGAAATTAGTTGTCTTTGACCCTCAGACAACATTACACCTCTTTCTTTTACATTGTAATTAAATCCACCAGGAAGTTTATTTATAAATTCCAAAATACCAATTTCTTTAGCCGCATTTTCAATTTTATCTTTCGATATATTTTTTTTGAAAAGAGATATATTATTATAAATAGAATCTGCAAATAAAAAAATATCTTGAGAAACAAGCGAAATTTGAGATCTCAAATTTTTCAAGGAAAACTTTTCAATGCTTGTTCCGTCAACATAAATTTTTCCACTATTAATCTCAAAAAATCTTAAAATAAGTTTAATTATTGTTGATTTTCCTGAGCCGGTTGGACCAACTATGGCGACTCTTTCACCGGGCTTAATTTCAATAGAAAGATTTTTAATAATTGGATTATTAATTTCATATGAAAAATTAACTTTATCAAAAATAATTTCCCCTTTAACCTCATCAAGATTTGTTCCAGTATCTTTTACAAACTCATCTGTATCTAAAATTTTAAATACTCTGTTAGCTGCCACCATGCCCATTTGTAACGTATTAAACTTGTCCGCAATTTGTCTAAGTGGTCTAAAAAGCATTTGAGAAAGTTGTATAAATAGAAATATTGTTCCAAGTGATATAGAATTTTCATCAGCAATATTATTAAAACCAGCATACCAAACTAGAAGTCCAATTGTAATTGATGTTGAAATCTCAGATATTGGAAAAAAAATTGAGTTATACCAAACTGTTTTTAGCCAAGCTTGCTTATGTCTTTCGTTTATATTTTTAAAATTTTCATGTTCAATTTTCTGACGATTAAATATCTGAATCTCTTTCATTCCTGAAAGTCTTTCCTGAACAAAAGAATTCAAATTTGCAACCTCATTTCTAACTTGATTAAAAGCAACTTTCATAGCCATTTGGAATAATCTTGTGGCAACAATTATAAATGGGAGTATTAAAAAAATTATTATTGAGAGTTTAAGACTTAAAATTACCATTACAGTTAGGACTGATAACATTAAAATTAAATCAGCAATTATCATGAACAGACCTTGACTAAATATACTTGCAATTGTTTCCATATCATTCACAGTTCTGGTAACAAGTCTACCAATAGATGATTTGTTGTAATACGACATCTTAAAAGAAATTATTTTGGAAAATAATTTATTTCTGATATCAAAGACTACTTTTTGACCTAATAGGTTTGTGAAATACACAAACAAAAATTGAAATAGTACTTGAAAAAGTAATACACCCACCATGATTGAAATTATTGTGATAAGTCCTTGATAGTTTTTTAATGTGATATAATCATCAACAGCAATCTTTAAAAGATATTGATTGAGGATAGAAAAAAAGGAAATTAATACAGCCGCAAATGAAACAAATATGAAATTTGTCCTGTAGGGCTTGACGTTTTTAATTAGCCTTGAAAAAAGTTTAAAATTAAATTTTCTTTTATCCATTCACTAAAATTTTATCCCAATTATAATTAATTTCTTTCAAAAATAAACCGTGAGCAGGAACTGAATATCCAGCTAATTTTCTATCTCTTTTATTTATTATTTCTTCAAAATCATCTGTAGAAATTGTACCTAACCCAACTTCAATTAATGTACCAACAATTGCTCTAACCATATTTCTTAAAAATCTATCAGCTTTAATTTTAAAACATAGTTTACCTTCAATAATTTCCCAACTAGCTTTAAATATTTTACAATTATATGTTTTAACGTCTGACTTTGATTTGGAAAAAGATTTAAAATCTACATAATTGAAAAGCAAGTTTGCGCATTCATTCATTTTTTTTAAGTCTAGTTTATTTTTGAAATAATAAGACTTATTTAATTCAAATGGATTTTTTTCTGTAGAAATAAAATATTCATAAGATCTGCAGACAGCATCAAATCTGGCATGAGCTTTATTATTTACTTGAAAGATTTTTTTAACAACAATCTCATGGGGGAGAAAAGAATTTAGTTTGTATATCATTTGATCGGTGTTATTAATTTTGTCATCAATATCAAAATGTGCAAACATCTGATTTGCATGAACACCAGTATCAGTCCTGCCAGCACCTACAAGCTTGATTTTTAATTTTAGAAGCTTTGATATACAATCTTCTAAAACACCTTGTATTGTGATTGAATTCGGCTGGATTTGCCATCCATGGTAATTAGTTCCCAAATATGAAATTTCTAAAAAATATCTCAATTACAGGTAAAATTTGTTAAATTCAAAGATAAGTAATAAGAGATTAAAGTTTGAAAAAAGTTCTTTTGATATCTGATACACATGGGTATATTGATGATGTAATTATTAAGTATGCAAAAGCGGCTGATTTAGTTCTTCATGCTGGTGATATTGGAGATGTTAAAGTTATTGATGAATTATCCAAAATATCGATTACAAAAGCAGTATTTGGAAATATAGACAGTGCTGAAATAAGGTCCATGACTAAGGAAAATGAATTATTTGAAATTGAAGGATTCAAAATTTTAATAACTCATATCGCGGGGAAGCAGCCAAAATATAATAAAAGATTATTAAACTTAATACAAAAAGAATCTCCAAACCTTCTTATATATGGTCATTCACATATATTAAAAATCGAAAATGATAAAAAAAATAATTTGTTATGTATTAACCCTGGAGCAGCTGGTAGACATGGTTTTCACAAGAAAAGAACAATGATCAGATTTAATCTTAATAATAAACAAATTGAAAAAACTGAAATAATTGAACTTGGTGATAGATCATCATTATCTTAATCTATCAATAGAGTCAATCAATTCTTGATCTTTTTTTAAAGAACTTAGTGAAATTGCTAAAAGTATTGTAACCAAAGCTAAATATATAAATCCATATGCATTGCTATCACTAAAAAAAACAGACTTTAAAATGTAGATAACATTAATGAAGGAACTTATTTTTATTATGGAAATTTGTCTTTTTCTATTTTTACTTTGAGTTAAAATAAAAATTGACACAAAACAGACTAACAGAGCATAACTTAATTTATTCTCAAGAAAAACTGATAATTTTAAGCTAAGGTTATTTGAGAACTCAAGGTAATAGAGAATTGCACTTACAAGTGTTAGTGTAAATATTGATATTGTATGTTTTCTAAACACTTTTTAAAAATATAGTTTTTTTATTATAATTTAAAAAAATTGTATATTTGGGCTGCAATCTCATCACTTTCCTGATTGCAACATCACGTTTTAATTATGACAGAAATTAAAGAACTAACTAAGAAAAAGATTACAGAGCTTGTAGAAGTAGCAAAAGAATTAGGTATTGACAGCTCGGGTAAAAAAGATGAGTTGATTCAAAAAATTATTGACTTTCACGCTGGAAATAATAAAGAAAATGACTCCAAATCAAAAAGTGATTCAAAAAAAGAAAATCCAAGAGAAAAAAGTCACAATAAAGACAACAGAAACAGATATAAACAGCCTGATTTTGAATTCGACGGAATCATTGAATCTGAGGGTGTTCTTGATATCATGCAAGAAGGATATGGTTTCCTAAGATCTTCAGACTATAATTATTTAAGTTCACCTGATGATATATATGTGTCACAATCTCAAGTCAGATTATTTGGTCTAAAAACTGGAGATACTGTTTTAGGCCAGGTCAGACCACCAAAAGAGGGAGAAAAATATTTTCCTTTAATCAAAGTAAAAAAGATAAATGGTCTTGGACCTGAAGTTGTTAGAGATCGAGTTTCATTTGAACACTTGACACCATTATTTCCAGATGAGAAATTTAATATTGCAGATAAAGAGAGTAGCATATCTACCAGGATTATGGACCTTTTTTCTCCAATCGGAAAAGGACAGAGAGGAATGATTGTTTCTCAACCAAAAACTGGAAAAACAATGCTACTTAAAGATGTTGCAAATGCTATTGCAGCCAATCATCCTGAGGTTTATCAAATTATATTACTTATAGATGAAAGACCAGAAGAGGTTACTGACATGCAAAGAAATGTAAAAGGTGAAGTCGTAGCTTCGACTTTTGATGAACCAGCAGATAGGCATGTGAGAGTAGCTAACATTGTTCTTTCAAAAGCTAAAAGATTAGTAGAATGTGGACATGATGTTGTTATTTTATTAGATTCAATTACAAGATTAGCAAGAGCATACAACACAGTGCAACCTGCATCAGGAAAAATATTGAGTGGTGGTGTTGATGCTAACGCTCTTCACAAACCAAAAAGATTTTTTGGTGCTGCAAGAAATATTGAGGGAGGAGGCTCTTTATCAATTATTGCGACAGCACTTACAGAAACAGGCTCAAAAATGGATGAAGTAATTTTTGAAGAATTTAAGGGTACAGGCAATATGGAACTTCAATTGGACAGAAGAATTTCAAACAGAAGAATTTTTCCTGCGATTGATCTTGTTTCCTCAAGCACTAGAAGAGATGACCTCTTACTTGATGAAAATACTATTCAAAGAATGTGGATAATGAGAAAATACTTGGCCGATATGAATCCTGTTGAAGCAATGGAATTTGTGGAGGATAAGATAAAAAAGACTCTTAACAATGAAGAGTTTCTAATTTCTATGAACTCTTAGATTTTGTTTTTGGCTTAGCTACTTTCTTAACTGGCTTAAGAGAATTCACATGTTTAGACAACTTTGACTTTAAATTTGAAGATTTATTTTTATGTATAATGTTGTTTTTAGCAAGCTTGTCTAACATTGAAGTTACATCTGCAAATAGTTTGTCAGCAGCTTTTTTACTTGTAGTTTCTTTTAAACTTTTTATCGCGTTTCTTGTAGTCTTATGTTGAAGACGGTTTTTAGCATTTCTTGTCTTAGTTTGCCTAATTCTTTTAACTGCTGATTTATGATTTGCCATATAGTTTAAATTTTGCTCAGCAAATATAATGGTTTTTTATATCTGTAAAGCGAATCTCAAGTTTAATTTAATTAAACTTAAAGATTTGTAGCCCGTAGGGGAATCGAACCCCTCTTACCAGGATGAAAACCTGGCGTCCTAGCCGATAGACGAACGGGCCAGAAAAATTAACCGTGCAAATTTATATAAAGGAAATAAAGATGCAAAATATTAAATGTCAAAATTAATATGATCTAGCAAAAAAAACCATGCCTTTAGATTTTTTTCCTGTGACTATACATAAACCAGAATCATTAGATTCAAATGGGATACATCTAATTGTTGCTTTTGTTTCTTTTTTTATAAGTTCCTCAGTTTCTTCAGTTCCATCCCAGTGTGCTAACACGAAACCTCCATTTTCAATCAAATTTTTGAAATCTTCATAATTTTCAGCAACTTTAGTATTTGTGGTCATGAAATCTTTTGATCTTTCATACAGCGTTTTTTGAATATCTTCAATCAGAAACTTAATTTCATTAACAGCATCTGAAGATTTTAAATTTTTCTTTGTCAGAGTATCTCTGCGGAATATTTCAATAGTATTTTCTTTTAGATCTCGAGGACCAACAGCTATTCTGATAGGAACACCTCTAATCTCATGTTCATTAAATTTAAATCCAGGTTTTTGATTAAGTCTATCATCAAACTTAACTGAAAATCCACTTTCTCTGATATCCTTTATTATAGGATTAACATAGTCAGTGATATCTTCCAATTCTTTTTCTGACTTGAATATTGGTATGATGACAATTTGGTATGGTGCAAGTTTTGGTGGCAAAACTAAACCATTATCATCCCCATGGCTCATGATCAATGCACCCATTAACCTTGTAGAAACACCCCAAGAAGTTGCCCAAACATGGTCAAGATTACCTTGTTTATCAGCAAATTTTACATCAAAAGCTTTGGCAAAATTTTGTCCAAGAAAATGAGAAGTACCAGCCTGTAAGGCTTTTCCATCCTGCATCAATGATTCAATACAATATGTCTCTTCAGCACCAGCAAATTTTTCTGCGTCTGATTTTAATCCAGAAATTACAGAAATACCCATAAAATTTTCTACAAAATTTGCATACAAATCAATAATAAGTTTTGTTTCATCTAAAGCCTCTTGCTCAGTGGCATGGGCTGTATGCCCTTCTTGCCATAAAAATTCAGATGTTCTTAAAAATAGTCTTGTTCTCATCTCCCAACGCACAACATTAGCCCATTGATTTAGCAGGATAGGTAAATCACGATAAGATTGGATCCAATTTTTATATGTTCTCCATATTATAGCCTCACTTGTAGGCCTAACTATTAACTCCTCCTCCAATTTTGACTTTTCATCAACAATTAATTTACCAGGATTTTTATCATCATTCTTTAGTCTGTAGTGGGTGACAACTGCACACTCTTTTGCAAATCCCTTAGCATTTTTTTCTTCAGCCTCAAACAAGCTTTTTGGAACAAAAAGTGGAAAATATGCATTGTAGTGTCCAGTTTGTTTAAATTTTAGGTCTAATTCATGTTGAATTTTCTCCCAAATTGCATATCCATATGGTTTAATTACCATGCAGCCTCGAACTGAAGAATTTTCAGCTAAATCAGCCATAACCACAAGCTCATTGTACCATTTTGAATAATTTTCGCTCCGTTTTGTTAATTTTTTAGACATAATTGATTTGGCACAAAATTTGTTTTTATATTTATATAACAAAAGTAATTTAATAATGCCATCTATCAAATTAAATCTTAATCTTCTGCTTTTAATCTTGATGATAACTTATGGATGTGGCTCATTTAATAGCTCAAGTCTTGTTTCCGCAGATGGCATATATAACAATAACATCAAGGAGACAGAAAATAGTACGTCTAAGTATTACGAAAATTATTTCAAAGACAAAGCACTGGAATTGGAAAATGATTTTGTTTTTTCAGATAGTATTAATTTAAACTCTGATTTTGTAACATCAAGTGACATCAGTTATTCAAGTAATCAAGCAGCTTGGGGAGATATCCCTGATACCATTGACTATGTAGTTGACTATTTTCCTTACAGAAATAGATATTTTGGATTTGGTTATTATGGTGGTATGTACCCATATTACGGAAATTGGTATCCTGGTTATTCATATTTTTCAATGAGAAATTGGTACAGATACGGCTGGATGTACGGTTACTACCCATTTTACTATGATTTCTACCCATATGGTTGGTGGGGAAGAACAATGCCATTTAATTACAGAACTAGGTATTCTAAATATGGATCTTACAATAATTCTATTTACAACAACTATTTAAATAGAAGTTCAAATGAAAATATTTCCTATAACCAAGGTAAAAGAGGAAGTTCTAAGGGTGTTGTCGTTTATGGAGACGGTAATTCAACTAGATCGAGTGGAAATAACTCAAACGCGACAAGCGTTACTTATTACAATGTTGGTAGGTCTTCAACTTTACAAGATGATAACGTGGTAGATAATAAAGACATTAGGATTAGAACTTATAAAGATTTTGTGAAAGATAATAACTCAACAAAAAATAATATAGAGAGGAATAGAATTTACTCTAGACCTGAAATGGGTGTGGGTGTATCAAGTTCAGGATCTAAAGCACGTTCCTCTGGAAATGATGTTTCAAGAAGATATTACACGAATCCTACAAATTCATCTACTGGCAAGCCAGCTAAATCAACACAATATAACTGGGGTCTTGGAGGTAGAAATAATTATTCTGGAAATTCATCTAATACAGGAGTTAGAAGTTATAACAATCCTAGCTCTAGCTCATCATCAACCAGGTCTTACAGTAGACCTAGTAATTCTAGTTCCAGTTATTCTAGACCTTCAACTTCACCAAGTATGAATACTTCTTCATCAACAAGAGGTTCATCGTCAGTTGGATCAAGTGGCAGAGGATCCAGATAATTTTAAATGAGATTCATTTATTTTTTTTTAACAATATTTCCTTATTTAGCTTATTCTCAAGATATAACCGATGCTATAAATTGGAGTATTGAGAATGAGAGTGGTAATGCAAGATATTCTGCTATGGGAGGTGCATTTGGAGCTCTAGGTGGAAATTTATCCGCAATATCTAGTAACCCAGCATCTGGTGCTGTATTTGAACTATCAAGGTTTGGTGGATCATTAGTTTCAAATATTGATCAAACTAAATCAAACTTTAAATCGAACATAAATAATGTAAACTCTCAAAATGCAAATTATCAAATTGGCCTTGTTTATGTATTTAAGAATTATGGAAGTGGAGATTTAAATAAGTTTTCCATTGGATTAAATTATCAATCACAAAATAATTACAATCAGGATATAAAAATCTCCGGAAGAAATAATAATTCAATTGATAATTTTTTTCTAAATAATGCGCAGGGAATTAATTTAAATGATATTAGCGTTGGTTCAAATGAAAGTGTAAGTGGAGTCTACAGATGGCTAGGAAATAACATTGGCTACTATGCGCAACAGGCATTTTTAGGTTATCAATCTTACCTTTTAAGTTATGATTCAGACACCAACTCATATTACTCACTAGCAAAATATAATAATGGTCTTGATCAAGATAACTCAACAATTATTGAAGGCTACAATAATATTGCCTCGCTTAATCTATCATGGCAATATAAAGACAATTTATATATGGGAATTAATCTCAATTTTCATGACATATTATACGAAAAGGAAAATAAGCATATTGAAACTAATTTTGATGATGATTCTGCGATTACCCGTATTGATTTCAGAAATTATTTATCTACCGTTG
The DNA here is from genome assembly GCA_902535165.1 of uncultured Bacteroidota bacterium. GTDB lineage: Bacteria > Bacteroidota > Bacteroidia > Flavobacteriales > Flavobacteriaceae > Eutrophosalina. The sequence continues at coordinate 37,132 of CACASE010000008.1, forward strand.
GAAATGGCATTTCAATTCAAGGAGGTATTATATATAAAGCTGGTTCATTAAGATTTGGTCTGTCTTATAAATCACCAACATTTTATGCATTTGAAGACAATTTAGATCAATACCTTGAAACAAGCTCAATTGACACTGATGGTATTTCGTATACTGATATTGTTGATCCAAGAGTTACCAACATTTATGAATATAATTTTAAATCACCATCAAAATTTACATTTAGTTCAGGTGCTGTAATAAACAATATGATTTTACTTAACCTTGATGTAACTTCAAAAAATTATTCTAAATCCTCTTTTAAGCATCAATTCGATGGAGTTTATACAGATTTGAATAATGCTATATCAAGAAATTTAACCAATGTCTTAGATTACAATATTGGAACGGAAATAAAAATTAATAATTTTAGTTTAAGAGGAGGATATAAGATTATAAACTCACCTTACGATAACATCGATGAAAATTACTTTAATGCTTCATCACTCGGATTAGGCTATAATTTTAGATCCTCAACAGTTGACTTTGCCCTTGTAAATTCAAAATTGAATTATAATTATCAGATGTTCGATTCAGGCTTAACTGATTCAGCATCAATTATCAATGAAAAAGTAAATATCATCCTTTCTTACAATATCATATTTTAAATAAATTCTTTTGTATCTTTGCATAACTTAAAACAACTATGAAATACAATAAATTTCTTGAGGAATTAGAGCAAATCGACTCTGATCATAAAAATTTTTCAATTGAAACTCCACTAAGAGACGATGCTTTTGAAATTTCTGATGATGAAAAAATTTCTATTATACAGAAAAATGTTAATGAAATTCTTAAGACCCTTGGAATGGATATGACTGATGACAGTTTAAAAGGTACTCCTTTGAGAGTTGCGAAAGCATATGTTAAAGAAATTTTTGGAGGGTTAAATCCAAAAAACTTACCAAAAGCATCAACATTTGATAATAAATATCAATATGGTGAAATGCTAGTTGAAAAGAATATTACAGTTTTTTCTACATGTGAACATCATCTGTTACCTATATATGGAAAAGCACATGTTGCATATTTTTCTAATGGCAATGTAATTGGTCTTTCAAAAATGAATAGAATCGTAGATTATTATGCTAGAAGACCACAAGTTCAAGAAAGATTGAATATTCAAATTGTAAGAAAACTACAAGAATTTTTAAATACTGAAGATGTAGCCTGTGTTATTGATGCTAAACATATGTGTGTTAATTCCAGAGGAATTAGGCATATTGATTGCAGTACAGTTACAGGTGAATTTGGAGGAAAATTCAAAGATAAATTAATAAAAAGGGAATTTTTAGATTATATTCGTTAACAAAGCTAAAATTTTAACGATGTCTTCGTCGAATAAAAATTTAAAAATATATAATTCTCTATCATCCCAAAAAGAAGTTTTTAACAGTATTAACAAAAAGATGGTTGGTATGTATGTATGTGGGCCTACTGTATATAATACTGTTCACCTAGGGAATTGTAGAACTTTCGTTTCATTTGATTTAATTTTCCGTTATTTAAAACATTTGGGATATAAAGTTAGATATGTTAGAAATATAACTGATGTTGGACATCTTGAAGATGATACTCAAGAGGATAAAATCTCTAAAAGAGCTGCTATAGAGAAATTAGAGCCTATGGAAATAGTTCAAAAGTATAGCAATGATTTTAGAAATACTTTACAAAAATTTAATCTATTAAATCCAAATATAGAGCCAACTGCAACTGGTCACATCATTGATCAAATTGAAATGATTGAAAAAATAATCAAGAATGGGTTTGCGTATGTTAAAAATGGATCTGTTTATTTTGATATTAAAGAGTTTAATAAAAAATATAAATATGGGAGATTGAGTAATAGAAATTTAGATGATTTAATTAATGAATCCAGGCAACTCAAAGGATCAGACGAAAAGAAGAATCCGCAAGATTTTGCTCTATGGAAAAAAGCCGGAAAAAAACACATCATGAAATGGAATTCACCTTGGGGAGATGGTTTTCCAGGATGGCATATTGAATGTTCTGCTATGGGTCACAAATATTTAGGAAAACAATTTGATATCCACGGAGGAGGTATTGACTTAAAATTTCCTCATCATGATTGTGAAATTGCTCAATCTGAATCGATATATGGTAATAATCCTGCAAACTATTGGATTCATACCAATATGCTAACTCTCAATGGAAAAAAAATGTCAAAATCTTTAGATAATTCAGTTTTCCCCAATGAAATTTTTAATGGAACTAATAAAGAATTTTCAAAAAAGTTTAGTCCAATGACTTTAAAATTTTTCATGTATCAAGCTCATTACAGGAATACTTTGGATATTTCTAATCATGCATTACTTGCAGCTGAAAAAGGTTTTGAAAAAATAAAAATGTTAGCGGAGGAGATTAACACAATACATGAAAGTAAAAAAAATGATTTTAATGCTAGTGAATGGGTTAATGAATGCTATGATGCATTGAATGATGATTTTAATTCGCCGAAATTAATTGCCAAATTATTTGATTTACATAAAACAGTCTCTGAAATAAAAAATAGAACCAAATCAATTGATTTAAAAAACAAAAAAATATTAATTAGGTTTTACAAAGTATTTTATTCCGAGATTCTTGGACTTGACGATGATAATTTAACTCAAGAAAAATTTGATGAAATTCTGGAACTGATCTTGGAATTAAGAGAGAAAGAAAGGTTGAGTAAGAATTATGAGAAATCTGATTACATCAGAGACAAGCTGAGTGAGTTAGGAGTAAAAATTAATGACAAAATATGAGGGAAATTATAATCTCACCTTTTGTTTTTCTAATTAAACTTTACCAAAAAATAATTTCACCTACTTTAGGTGTCAATTGTAGGTTCAATCCAACATGCTCGAATTATGCTATCGAAAGTTTAAAAAAACATGGTCTTTTTAAGGGTCTTTACTATTCAATAATTAGAATTTCAAAATGTCATCCATGGGGAAAAAGTGGAGATGATCCAGTACCTTAATCATTATTAATATATTTGAGGCAAACTTTGGTATGAGTGATTTTATATTTGAACATGATTTAAGCGAAAAATTTATAAGCATTGGACCAATTACTGTATACTGGTACAGTTTAATGTTTCTTTTTGCTTTCTGGTTTGGATATTTGATTCTAAAAAAAATCTATATCAAAGAAAATAAAGATGTAAAACTTTTAGATCCTTTTTTGGTACATATGGTCCTCGGTACAATAATAGGTGCAAGATTGGGTGAGGTTTTTTTTTATAACTGGGAATATTTTCAAAATAACCTTCTAGAAATTTTTTTACCTTTTAAAATAAATGGCTTGGATTGGGAGTTTGTTGGCTTTCGGGGTTTATCGAGTCATGGTGCAACTATTGGAATTATAACATCAATTGTACTATATAAGATTAAGTACAAATATGATTCAGTTCTCTGGATTTTTGATCGGCTTGTAATTGCAGTGGCTCTCGGTGGAACTCTAGTTAGAATAGGTAATTTTTTCAATTCCGAAATTGTTGGGGTATTTACTAATTCAGATTATGGAGTTATCTTTCAAAATAGAGGCGAAATTTTACCTAGACATCCTGCGCAACTCTATGAAGCATTAGGCTATATAATTCTCTTCATTACGTTAGTTTTTATTTATAATAAAACAAACTTAAAAAGTAAAAAAGGTTTTCTTTTTGGTTTTTTCTTGATGTTTTTATTTGTAGTCAGATTTATTGTAGAATATGTTAAAGAAAGTCAAGGCGGTCTTGAGGAACAATTGGGAATTTTTTCTACCGGACAGTGGCTAAGTATACCTTTTATTTTAATTGGTATTGGATTAATGATTTATAGTTACTTATCAATTGAAAAAAAATAAATTAACAGCAGGATTTAAAAAACTTGCACTCACTCTATTTTTAATGTTTACTGGACCGGTAATTTTATACCAAGCTTTTAGCAATATTGGTCACCAGTGGTATTATTTTGTTTTAGTTATTGGCTTAATTGTTTGCATTCTTTCCATATTTACATTGTTTTCTGGGATAAAGTCTATTATAAACCATATTTTTGATAAAGATTTATAAAAAATGTTAAAAGTTTCTTTTCCAGATGGTGCGATTAAACACTACAATGAAGGGATTACACCTTTTCAAATTGCTGAAAATATTAGCAACTCTCTTTCAAAAAAACTTTTGAGTGCTTCTTATAATGGAAAACAAGTTGAATCTAACACTGAATTAAATGAAGATGGTAAAATTGAATTTCATTTTTGGGATGATTTGAAAGGGAAAAGTGCTTTTTGGCACTCTTCAGCTCACTTATTTGCTCAGGTAATACTAAAGTTATATCCCAACTCAAAATTAACAATTGGTCCTCCAATAGAAAATGGTTTTTATTATGATGTTGATTTAGTTGATGAATCTATATCAGAAAATGATTTTGAAAAGATTGAAAAAATGATGATTGAGGAAGCAAGAAAAGATCATAAATTCACATTAAGAGAATCCTCAAAAGAGGAAGCCTTGAATTTCTACAAGAAAAATAGTAATGAATACAAAATTGAGCTGATTAAAGATCTTAATGATGAAAAAATTACCTTTTGTGACCATGCTAACTTCTCTGACCTCTGCAAAGGTGGTCATATCCCATCTACAGGACACATAAAAGCGGTTAAATTACTTAATGTTGCGGGAGCATATTGGAGAGGCAATGAGAAAAATAAACAGCTGACTCGAATTTATGGAATTTCTTTTCCTAAGCAAAAACTTTTGACAGAATACTTATCCTTGGTCGAGGAATCAAAAAAAAGAGATCATAGAATAATCGGAAAAAAACTTAAATTATTTACATTTTCAAAACAAGTTGGGTTGGGACTTCCACTTTGGTTGCCAAAAGGAGCAGAATTAAGAAAAAGATTAGAAGAATTTTTAAATAAAGCCCAAAAAGAAGCTGGTTATGAAATGGTTATCAGTCCTCACATAGGTAATAAAAAACTTTATGAAACATCTGGTCATTTTCAAAAGTATGGTGAAAGTAGTTTTATGCCTATCAAATCTCCGAGCTCTGATGAAGAATTTTTGTTAAAACCAATGAACTGTCCACATCATTGTGAAATTTACAAATCTGAGCAATGGAGTTACCGAGACTTACCTAAACGATATGCTGAATTTGGAACAGTTTACAGGTATGAGCAAAGTGGTGAACTTCATGGTTTAACCAGAGTCCGAGGTTTCACACAAGATGATGCTCATATTTTTTGTGCACAAGACCAACTAATTGATGAATTTGAGAAAGTAATCGATTTAGTATTACATGTTTTTAACACATTAGGTTTTGAAAATTATGAAGTTCAAATTTCTTTGAAAGACAAAGAAAATAATGATAAATATATTGGCACTGATGAAATGTGGAAACTTTCTGAGGAAGCAATAATAAAAGCTACAAAAGGCAAAAAATTAAATTATAAAATTGAGTATGGGGAAGCAGCATTTTACGGACCTAAGCTAGACTTTATGGTGAAAGATGCACTAAACAGAAAATGGCAACTGGGAACAATCCAAGTTGATTATAATCTTCCAGAAAGATTTGATTTAACATTTAAAAACAAAGAAAATCAAGATGAAAGACCAGTAATGATCCATAGGGCTCCGTTTGGAAGCCTTGAAAGGTTTGTTGCAATTCTAATAGAACATACTGCAGGAATTTTTCCACTGTGGTTAACATCAAATCAAATATTACTTATAAGTGTAGGTGAAAAACATGAAAAATATGCTGAAAAAGTTTCAGTTTTTCTTGAAAAAGCTGAAATTCGTGCAACTTTAGATAATAGAAATGAAACTGTCAGTAAAAAGATTAGAGATAGTGAACAAAATAAAATACCATACATGGGCATTATTGGAGACAAAGAAATAAGAAATAATAGTATTTCAATACGTGCTTTAGGTGGTGATGATATTGGAGAAATGAATATTGACGAATTGATTAACTTTATAAAAAAAGAAGAAGAAAAATCATATAATAATTAACTTAAATCAAAAGCCATAGCAGCAATTAGAAGAAAAAGAGGAAGACGTCAAGGGAGAGTAATTAAAAAAAACCCTCACAACATAAATGAGTTTATTAAAGCATCAGAAGTAAGGCTTGTGGGCGATAATGTAGAAATAGGCATATATCCAATTGAAAAGGCGCTATCCATCGCAAAAAATTTAGAGACAGATTTGGTTGAAATATCACCAAATGCAACACCTCCTGTCTGTAAAGCACTTGATTACAAAAAGTTTCTTTATGATCAAAGAAAGAGGGAAAAATACCTTAAAGCAAAAACTCAAAAGGTAGTTGTTAAAGAGATAAGGTTTGGACCCCAAACTGATATTCATGATTATGAGTTCAAGAAAAAACATGCAATTAAATTTCTTGAGGATGGTGCAAAATTAAAAGCTTTTGTTTTTTTTAAAGGAAGATCAATTATTTTTAAGGAGCAGGGTCAAATTTTATTACTAAAATTAGCCCAAGAATTGGAAGAATATGGAAAAGTTGAGCAATTACCTGTGCTAGAAGGAAAAAAAATGATTATGTTTGTGTCCCCAAAAAAAGCTAAAAAGAAATAGAATGAGTAAACAAAAAACTAAATCTAGTGCAAAAAAAAGATTTAAAGTTACAGGTACTGGAAAGATTAAAAGAAAACATGCTTTTAAAAATCATATTCTTACGAAAAAATCTAAAAAAAGAAAATTGAAGCTTACTCACTCATCTCTAGTTAGTGATAGTGATTTGGGTAGTGTAAAAAAACAATTGAGATTAAAATAATTTGTATAACCGGTTAAAGGTAAAAATTCAAAGACCCAATTTAGGGCACCTCAGCCAAAAATATAATTAAAATGCCAAAATCATCAAATTCAGTAGCTTCTAAAAAAAGAAGAAAGAAAATTTTAAAAAAAGCTAAAGGTTATTTCGGAAGAAGAAAAAATGTCTATACAATTGCTAAAAATGCGGTTGAAAAGGGACTAAGCTACGCATACAGAGATAGAAAAAATAAGAAAAGAGTATTTAGATCATTATGGATTACAAGAATTAATGCTGCAGCAAGAGAGCATGGTCTTAGCTACTCTGAACTAATCAATAAACTAAAAGTTCACGGAGTTGAAATTAATAGAAAAGTTCTTGCTGATTTAGCAATGAATGACCCTGATAAATTTTCATCAATTATTAAAAATTTAAAAGCTTAGAAAGGATTTTCCTCATCATCACTTCTATAACTTCCACTTTCAAATGCTTGATCTGGATTGACTTTTTGATCTTGATTGAGTTTTGATTCATATTCAAATGGGTTATCATAAGAACTTAAATTTTCAAATTTACCAAGAGAGCTTATAAACTTTAATTTAATAGAATTTAGGCCCCCATTTCTATGCTTAGCCACTATAAATTCAGCTTGGCCTAAAGCAGGAGAATGATCTTCATCATCCCATTCATCCATCTTATAATACTCTGGTCTATATAAAAATGATACAATATCAGCATCCTGTTCAATTGCACCTGATTCTCTTAAATCAGACAAAATAGGTCTTTTTACACCACCCCTTAGCTCAACGGCTCTAGAAAGCTGAGATAAAGCTATTATGGGTATATCTAATTCTTTTGCTAGGGCTTTTAAATTCCTAGAGATAGTCGAAATTTCTTGTTCTCTGTTACCACTTTTTTGACTTGATCCAAGCGTCATTAATTGTAGGTAATCTAACACTATCAACTTAATCCCATATTGTGAGGATAATCTTCTTGCTTTTGCTCTCAATTCAAATATTGAAAGAGAGGGTGTATCGTCAATATATAAGGGAGCATTCTCTAAATTTGAAACTTTAACATTCAACTGTTCCCACTCGAATTTTTCAAGTTTTCCAGTCCTTAATTTTTCAGAGTTAAGCCCTGTTTCAGATGAAATTAACCTTGTAATTAATTGAAGTGATGACATTTCTAATGAGAAAAAAGCAACAGGAATATTATTTTCAACTGACATATTTCTAGCCATTGATAAAGTAAATGCTGTTTTTCCCATTCCAGGCCTTGCAGCTATAATTACTAAATCACTTGGTTGCCAACCTGATGTCAATTTATCAATTTCATAAAATCCAGATGCAATACCACTTAAACCCTCCTTTTTTGATATTTCTTCAATTTTTTGTTTTGCTTGAATTACTAAATCCTCAGCTGTTTGAGTATTCTTCTTTAAATTTCCTTGAGAAATATCATAAATCTTAGATTCCGCATTATCAAGTAAATCAAACACATCAGATGTTTCATCGTATGAATCTTCAATAATTTCATTAGATATCTGGATCAATCTTCTTTGAATGAATTTTTGTAAAATTATTCTTGAATGAAATTCTATATGTGCAGAGGAGGAAACTTTTTGAGTAAGTTCAACTAAGTAGTAGTCACCACCTATGGTGTTTAACTTTCCCTCCTTTTTTAATTGATGAGATACAGTTTTAATATCAATTGGCTCCTGCTTATCAAATAAATTTATAATAGAATTGAAAATAATCTTGTGACTATCTTTATAAAAAGCATCAGGTTGTAAAATATCAATAACTTCATCTACACCCTTTTTATCAATCATCATAGCTCCCAAAACGACTTCCTCAAGATCTACAGCCTGGGGAGGTAATTTCCCTTTTTGCATTGAAAAAATTGCTGGACTATTAGAAATTGATGATGATTTTAAATTTTCAACTCTTTTCATATGACTAACTTAAAAAATTCAATTACTAAAGAATAATTTAATTGGTAAATAAAACAAACATTTAAATGTTAATAAGTATGAAAAATTTGTTAATAGATATAAACTATTCGCTAAAAACCCCCATTTTAGTGAATCTATCAAGTCTATCATCAAGTAAATTTTTTATTTTTTTCTTTTTAAGATCATTATATGTAGATAATATTTCTTTTTTAACGGTATTGAAAACTTTTTCCCTATTTTGATGTGCCCCACCCAGAGGCTCCTTTATTATTTTGTCAATTAGTTTATTTTCCTTCATGTCTTTGGGAGTTAATTTTAAGACATTTGCTGCATCTTCCTTGTAATCCCAACTTCTCCACAAAATAGAGGAACATGATTCTGGTGAAATCACTGAATACCAAGTGTTTTCAAGCATCATTATTCTATCTCCAATACCAATTCCCAATGCTCCACCAGAGGCACCTTCACCAATTACAATAACAATTATTTGAGTTTTAATATTAAACATCTCATAGAGATTTCTAGCGATAGCTTCTGCTTGTCCTCTTTCTTCAGCCTCTATACCAGGATATGCACCAGGTGTATCAATCATTGTCACTATTGGAATATTAAACTTTTCTGCTAATCTCATCAACCTCAAAGCTTTACGATAGCCTTCAGGGTTAGCCATTCCAAAATTTCTGTATTGTCTAGTTTTAATGTTATTTCCTTTTTGTTGACCTATAAACATAAAAGTTTGATCATCAATTTTACCTAGGCCTCCAATCATAGCTTTGTCATCAGAGATATTTCTATCTCCATGAAGCTCCAAAAAATTATTATCTGTAATAAAGTTTACGTAATCTAGGGTGTAAGGTCGTGATGGGTGTCGAGATAATTGAACCCTTTGCCATGGGGTTATATTTGAATAAATTTCTTTTTTTTTAGCCTCAATCTTTTCCTTTAATTTTTTTGAGGTATCCTTAACATCAACTTTACTCTCATCACCAATTATATTACACTTTTCAAGTTGATCTTTTAATTCTTTTAAAGGTAACTCAAAGTCTAAATATTCCATAAGCGTATTTCAAATATACATTTATTAGGTAAGAAAATTATTTTTTTGCTATTTTCATTATTTGCATAGTTATTAGTAAAAAAACAAAATTTGGAGCCCATGCACCTAACATTGCATTTAAATCTGTTTTAACAACGAGAACTGAGAAAAATTTATCAAAAAATATAAAAATGAATGCAAGTGAAATCCCAAAAGCAAGATTTATTCCAATCCCACCTCTTCTTTTAAATGATGATACTGAAACAGCTAATAAAGTCAAAATAATTACTGAAAAAGGAATGCTAAATCTTCTATTTTTTTCAAGTAAATGATCATTCAAAAGTGGAGATCCACTCGCTCTCTCCTCATTTATAAAGTCATTAAGTTCAAAGAAGTTAAGAGCCTTAGCTTGGTACTTTAGTGATGATAAATCATCAATTTTAAAATTAAATATAGTATCATAAATTCTTCTTGACTCTATTATTTCTAACTCTTCATTATATGTTCTTTTAAAAAAATCTGTTAATCTAAAAATACTATCATCCTCAATCCACCTAATGTTTCTTGCGGTTATTTTTTTAAGAAGTTTATTTTCATTAAATAGTTCATATGAGAAATTATATGCTTGACTTCTAGTTGGGTTGTACGAGCTGACGTATATATACTCATTTTCTGAGATTTGCTTGTATAAATTAGACAAATTTCTATCCTTCTTATTTTTACTTAAATATTTAAACTGGAACTCATTAAAACTCTTATTTTTTTCGGGTACAATAAACATCCCTGAAAAAGCTGAAAAAAGAAAAATAATTAATGCTGATATTATATATGGACGTAGAAATCTATTAAATGAAATGCCTGAACTTAAAATGGCCGTAATTTCTGAATTACTAGATAGTTTTGATGTGAACCAGATTACAGAAAGGAAAACGAAAATTGGAAATAAGAAATATCCATAATACCATACAAAATCAGAGTAATAATCTAGTATTTGTGTAAATGATAACTCATGCTCTTTAAACTTATCAATTTTTTCAGAAATATCAACTAATATACCTATTGGTATAAATAGAAGAAACATCATTAAAAAGGTTAATAAAAACTTTTTTATTATGTAAACATCTAAAATTCTCATTACAGTTTGTTATCAAGTCTTTTTACCATTTCATTTTTCCAATTTAAAAATCTATCTTCTTTAATTGCAGTTTTTGCTTCCTCAATTAGCCAACTGTAGAAGCCTAAATTATGAATTGTTGCAATTTCTTTTCCTAAAAATTCATTAATTGTAAATAAATGTCTAAGATAAGTTTTTGTATATAGCTTGTCTACAAATGTTGTTCCATCAGGATCAATTTCACTATTGTCATCTTTCCATTTTTTATTTTTAATATTGATTGTACCATTTTTTGTAAATAACATTCCGTTTCTAGCATTTCTTGTAGGCATAACACAATCAAACATATCAACACCTAGAGCTATGTTTTCAAGAATATTTGACGGAGTACCAACTCCCATTAAATACCTTGGTTTTTCTACAGGAAGTATTGAACAAACTTCGTTACACATTTCATACATGAGTTCATGTGGTTCACCAACAGATAATCCTCCAATGGCATTTCCTGGCATATCATGACTCATAACTATTTCAGCTGATTGTTTTCTTAGATCTTTATAAACACTTCCTTGAACTATTGGAAATAAAAATTGATTATAATCATATTTAGATTTACTTGAATTAAATCGATTAATACATCTTAATAACCAATCATGAGTCAAATCCATAGATCTTCTGGCATACTTTTTATCACATGGGTAAGGTGTGCACTCATCAAAAGCCATTATGATATCGGCACCAATATTTCTTTGAATATCTATAGCTTTCTCTGGTGTAAAAAAATGATAAGATCCATCGATATGAGATTTAAACTTTACACCATCAGCATTAATTTTTCTGTTTGAAGAAAGTGAATATACTTGGTAACCACCGCTATCAGTCAAAATATTATTATTCCAGCTCATAAATTTGTGAATTCCGCCGGCATTAACAATGGTGTTTTCACCGGGTCTCAAATAAAGATGATATGTATTAGATAATAATACTTTTGGAGAAACATTTTCAATTAAATCCTTATTGTGTACCCCCTTAATTGCTGCAGACGTTGCCACAGGCATAAAAATAGGTGTATCAAAAGCACCATGATCAGTTTGAATTTTACCTAGCCTGGCTGATGAATTAAGGTCATTTTTTATTAATTGAAATTTCATAAAAATTCAAATATAAATTATATAAATTTCAGAAATTAATTTCTTGTTGATTAATTGAGTGTAATCGTTAATAAGTTCTGGAATGCTAGCAACATTTAGATATTAATTAATGATAATTTTGAATAGATGACTAACCTTAATAAGATTGTCACGCAGGTAAGGAGGGATATTCTAAGGATGGTGAATGATGTTAATTCTGGACATCCAGGTGGTTCTCTTGGCTGTACAGAATTTATGGTAATCCTTTATTTCAAAATAATGAAAAGAAATAAAGATTTTACAATGAATGGAGAAAATGAAGATCTTTTCTTTCTTTCAAATGGACATATATCCCCTGTTTTTTACAGTGTTTTAAGTCGATGTGGGTATTTTCATACATCCGAACTTAGTACTTTTAGAAAAATAAATTCAAGACTCCAAGGTCACCCAACAACACATGAAGGATTACCGGGTGTTAGAATTGCCAGTGGATCGCTAGGTCAAGGGTTTTCAGTAGCAATTGGGGCTGCAATTACAAAAAAATTAAATCAAGAAAAAAATATTATATATAGTTTACATGGTGATGGTGAACTACAGGAAGGGCAAAATTGGGAAGCTATTATGTACGCATCTGCAAATAAAATTGATAATCTTATTTGTACAATTGATAATAATAACAAACAAATTGATGGAGATATTAAAGATGTTTTAGACATGGGTAGTTTAGAATTAAAATTTCAAGCTTTTGGTTGGGTTGTTTTAACAATTGAAAATGGAAATGACCTAAGTGAAATTCACACTAAATTAAGTGAAGCAAAAAATTTATGTTTTAAAGGAAATCCAATTGTTATAATCATGAAAACAGAAATGGGCAATGGAGTTGATTTCATGATGGGAACACACAAATGGCATGGAGTTGCTCCAAATGATGAACAACTCAAATTAGCTTTAGATCAAAACCCAGAAACAATTGGAGATTATTAGATGAAAAAATTTATAAACCAAGGAAATAACGATACTAGGTCTGGCTTTGGAGCTGGTTTGCTAGAAATTGGACGCAATAATAAAAATATTGTTGCTTTATGCGCTGACCTAACTGGTTCTTTGAAAATGAATGAATTTAAAAATGAATTCCCAGAAAGATTTTTTCAAGTTGGAATAGCTGAGGCTAACATGATGGGTATTGCTGCTGGAATGACTATCGGTGGTAAAATTCCTTTTACTGGAACTTTTGCAAATTTTTCTACAGGAAGAGTATATGACCAAATAAGACAATCAATAGCATATTCAGGTAAAAATGTCAAAATTTGTGCTTCTCACGCTGGTGTAACACTTGGTGAGGATGGTGCAACTCATCAAATTTTAGAAGATATTGGATTAATGAAAATGTTACCTGGAATGACCGTAATTAATACTTGTGACTATAATCAAACAAAAGCTGCTACAATTTCAATATCTAATCATTATGGACCTGTTTACCTGAGATTTGGCAGACCAAAAGTTCCAAATTTTACTGATCCAAATCAAGATTTTAAAATTGGGAAAGGGGTTAAGCTCATTGATGGTAATGATGTTACGATAGTCGCAACCGGACATCTAGTTTGGGAAGCAATTGAATCCTGTAACCAACTAAAAAAAGAAGGTATCTCTGCAGAATTAATAAATATTCATACGATAAAACCTCTTGATGAGAAAATAATTTTAAAATCAATAGTAAAAACAAAATGTATTGTATCAGCTGAAGAGCATAACATTATTGGTGGATTAGGTGAATCAATTTCGAGCATCTTAGTTAGAAACAACTTAGTTCCTATGGAATTTGTTGGTGTTGAAGATTCTTTTGGTGAATCTGGAACTCCAACTCAGCTAATGAATAAGTATGGACTTTCATCCGAAAAAATCATGGAAAAATGCAAAAAAGTAATTTTAAGAAAATAATTTTTTTCCTTCTCTCCTCTATTTTCATTTTATTTTTCAACACTAAAGCATTATCACAGTTAGAAATAGGTGTAAAAGGTGGGCTTAGTTTTAATTCTGTAAATAACCAAAGTTTCTTTTTCGAATCGGAAAATATGTCTCACAATATATTTGAGAAAAATACTGGTTATCGGTTTGGTTTTTACACCAAAATAAAATTATTTAAATCTCTTTTTATACAACCAGAAATTTATTACTCATCCGTAAACAAAAAATACGACTTAACATTTCCACTAGATCATGAAAATTTTGTGGTTGATGAATTTGAAAAAAACAGAATTATTGTCCCAATTCTAATTGGTGTTGATTTATTTGACAGATTTAGCCTTTTTGGAGGACCTAATTTTAATTTTAATAATAAAATATTTTTTAATGAAAACAATCAGATTATTACACTAGAAAATCTTTATGACAGGGCGGAAATTTACTTAAACTATGGTTTATCGGTAAAATTTAAAAAATTGATTATAGACTTTAGATTTGAGAGGGGTTTTAATGAGAAAGAAATTGAAGTTGTTGATGTAATTGTTGATGATGTAGATCAAATTATCAAATCAAATAATCTTCTAACAATTATTACTTTAGGATATCAATTTTAGTCATTGTCTAAATAATCTGGGGTTCCATCGCCGTCACTATCATCAGGAACACCATCTCCATCAACATCATATTCATCTTTCGTTAAAATTTCGTCCCCATCATCATCTGAATCCAAATAGTTCGGGAAACCGTCACTATCAGTATCATCATTATCAAAATTGTGGTCACCATCTAAATCCTCAAGTATTGTTAAAACAGAATCATTGTCATGATCAGTTCTATTAAGAGTCATTAGATTAACTTGGAAAATCAATGGTGAATATGGCTGTATATTTCCGGTACCATTATTAAAATAGCCTAATCCAGAGGGAAAAATTGCAAAAGCAATACCAAAATTTAAAAAGTCGTAAGTCCCATCAGGATTTACTTTAATTTCTCCACGTTTTATTTTTGGTAGAAACTCTTGAAAACCTCTCACTACATTTTTAGCTTCCAACCATACTGGGGTTTTTCTTTGATCAAAAACTTTATTATCAAAAAGCATCCCTTTATAAGAAACAAAAACTGAGTCCGCAACAGTTGGATTTTCTCCAGTGCCCTCGCGAAGAACTTCATAATATAATTTGTGAACAACAATATTATCATCATCATCTTTAACCTCAATATCTATAGATTTAACTTGCTCTGAAATTGGTGTCTTATTTATGTTATCACCAGCAATGGTATCAATAATCAACTCAGGTGTTTGATTATTACCAATATTTTCAAAATCTGTGTAGTTATAGAAATGAGTTTCCATAAATTCAATAATTGAGTCATTTTCTGCTATATATTGTTCTGCTAAATCTCTTTTTGGTGTTGCTTCAGGGTCTGTTGTTTCATCTTTCTTACAAGAGGAAAGTAAAGTAATATTGATAGTCAAAAATAGAATTAAAAGAAAATTTTTTTTAGACATTTTTTTGAAATCATCGGCAAGATACAATTTTCTTAATATTTTTGTAATTGTTTTATAAGCTAATTATCAAATGAAAACAGAGGTTTTAGATGAAGATCAAATATTAAGAATTTGTAACAGATTTGCATTTCAAATTTTAGAAAACTCAATTGATTCTGATGTCATTCACATAATTGGTATTAAAGAAAAAGGATTTGATATTGCAAAAATTGTTGAAAGAGAATTAAAATCAATTACAAAAAAAAATATTTCATTAAGCTCAATAAAAATTGACAAAAAAAATCCAAAAGACTCAGTTCTATCTGATTCAAATTTAAACAATAATATAGATACTATTTTTTTAATTGATGATGTATTAAATACTGGTAAAACCTTAATTTATTCCTTATCATTTCTTTTAAAATTTAATTTTAAAAGCATTAAAACCTTGGTTCTAATTGATAGAAATCACAAACAATTTCCGATAAAAGTTGACTACAAGGGGATTTCCCTATCAACTAATATTAATGACAATATTAAATTACTGAATGATAATAAAGAATTAAAAGCTATTCTTTTCTAGTACTTCGATAATTGATTTACATATTTTATTTATATCTCGCTTATTACAATTAATAATATGTTTAGCTTGCATATAGAATATATTACGTTCAAACAAGTGTTTATTAATGAAACTTAGCATATCTTTTTTATTAACTACAGACGAGATTAATGGTCTTTTTGATTTTCTTGAAAACAATCTTTCAGCTAAAACTTTTGAACTTAAATTGATGTAGAATGAAAAATTAGTTTTTTTTTGAATAATTTCCATATTATCAAAATAACATGGTGTACCTCCACCCAGTGATAAAACAAATCTATCTTTATTATCTAGGATTTTAATTAAAATTTCTCTTTCAATTTCTCTAAACCTAACTTCACCTAAATCTTCAAAAAGTTCTACTATTGTTTTGGAATAAAATAATTCAATTTCGTGATCTAAATCAATAAAATTTAAGTTGAGTTTTTGTGAAAGTCTTTTCCCTATTTTAGTCTTTCCACAACCCATATATCCTAATAGTATGACAGATGAATTCATATTTAACAAATTTATGAGAAATAATCTTTGAAATGTATGTTTACGGCCCTATATTTGCAAGCGTTTGAAAAAGACCTGGTAGCTCAGCTGGTAGAGCATCTCCCTTTTAAGGAGAGGGTCCTGGGTTCGAACCCCAGCCAGGTCACTACTCTAGCGCACGTGGCGGAACTGGTAGACGCGCTAGGTTGAGGGCCTAGTGGGAAATATCCCTTGGAGGTTCGAGTCCTCTCGTGTGCACTACTCATAAATATAAAACACTAACTTATATTTAAATTGAAGAAGAAAGTTTTTATAATAGGTTCTGGATTCTCATCTTTGTCAGCTGCATGTTACCTATCAAAATCTGGTTATGATGTTCATGTTTTTGAGAAAAATAATTCTCTCGGTGGAAGAGCAGCACAATTTAAAGCTAATGGTTTCACATTTGATATGGGGCCAAGCTGGTATTGGATGCCGGATGTTTTTGAAAGATTTTTTAATGATTTTGGAAAGTCATCAAAAAATTTCTATGAACTAAAAAAACTAGACCCAGCTTACAGAGTAATATTTAATAAAGAAAATCAGATCCAAATTGGAGATAATATTGATAATATTTCTAGTCAGTTTGAAAAAATTGAAAAAGGAAGTGGTGAAAAATTAAAAAAGTTTTTAAAAGAGTCAAAAGAAAATTATGATCTGGCGGTTACAAACATGTTGTATAAAATGCCTGGAAAATCAATTTTTGAACTTATCAACTCAAAAACAATTTTAAAGGTTAATTTATTTTTTAGCAACATAAAAAATGATATTGAAAAAAGATTTAAAGATTCAAGACTGAGGTCTGTTCTACAATTTCCAGTCTTATTTTTAGGCGCAAAGCCCTCCAATACTCCTGCCTTCTATAATTTCATGAATTATGCTGATTTTGGTTTAGGAACATGGCAACCTAAAAATGGATTCTACGATGTTGTGAAAGCAATGATTAGTATAGCTGAAGAGAATGGAGCAGTTTTTAATACAAACTCTGAAATCAATAAAATAGAAATTGAAAAAAATCAAGTTAAAGGAATTTATGTTAATGGTGAACTACAAAAATGTGATATTCTAATTTCAGGTGCTGATTATCACCACACAGAATCTTTACTGGAGGAGAGATATCGGCAATACTCCGAATCTTATTGGAATAACAGAACTTGGTCTCCCTCATCTCTATTGTTTTATCTTGGTCTTGATAAGAAATTATCAAATCTAAATCACCACAATTTATTTTTTGACACAGATTTTGATAAACATGCAGATGAGATATACACAAATCCAAAATGGCCTTCTAATCCATTATTTTATTTAAATATTACCTCTAAAACATATAACCATACAGCTCCTCCCGGACACGAAAACTGCTTTATTTTAATTCCACTCTCTACCAATTTAGAAGACTCTGAAACGATCCGTGAAAAGTATTTTAAAATCGTTTTAGACAGAATAAAAAAAATTAGTGGAAATGATATTGAAAAACATATTATATACAAGAGAAGTTTTTGTGTTAGTGATTTTAAAGAAACTTATAATTCCTTTGGTGGAAATGCGTATGGACTAGCCAATACGCTAATGCAAACCGCATTTTTACGTCCTAAACTACAAAGTAAAAAAGTAAAAAAATTGTATTTTAGTGGACAGTTAACTGTACCTGGACCTGGCGTCCCCCCTGCAATTGTGTCAGGAAAGCTTGTTTCAGATATAATTATAAACAATGAAAGAACTTTTTGATAAAATCTCAGAAGAGTGTTCAAAAAATGTAACTAAGTCTTACAGTACATCATTTAGTTTAGCAACCAAAATGCTTTCTAGCAATATAAGACAGGACATTTATAATATTTATGGATTTGTTAGATTTGCAGATGAAATAGTTGATACATTTCATTCGTATAATAAAAAAGAGTTGTTTTCCAGATTTGTTGATGATTTAAATTATTCTCTCATTGAAGGTATTAGCTTAAATCCAATTTTAAATTCTTTTCAAAAGACTGTTAATAAATATAATATTGACAAAAGCCTGATCGATGCCTTTCTTAAAAGCATGGAGCAAGATCTAGAGAAAAAAAAATATAAAAGCTTAAAAGAATATAAAGATTACATATACGGCTCTGCCGATGTTGTTGGACTAATGTGTTTAAAAGTCTTTGTTGGAGGTAATAATGATGATTTTAATAGACTCAAACCCTATGCTATGTCTCTTGGTTCTGCATTTCAAAAAGTTAATTTTTTGAGAGACTTAAATGATGATTACAAAAAGTTAAATAGAATTTATTTCCCTGGTATTGATTATAAAACATTTAATGAAGATGCAAAGAATAATATTATGATTGATATTGAAAAAGATTTTTCTAAAGCTTTAAAGGGAATTTATATGCTCCCCAATAACTCTAAATTTGGAGTTTATGCTGCTTATAAATATTACAAAAGACTTCTAAGAAAATTAGATAGGGCATCATATTTGCAAATAAAAAGTAAAAGAGTTCGAGTGCCTAACTATCAAAAAGTTGATGTCTTAGCCCGTTCCTACGTTAGATACAGATTAAATATTTTATAATAATGGAAACTTTTTTTTGGATAATATCTCTCTTAGGTGCTTTTTCAATAATGGAATTTATGGCTTGGTTCACACATAAATATATTATGCATGGTTTCCTATGGTATCTCCATGAGGACCATCATAAAAAAGATCATGATTCTTGGTTTGAAAGAAACGATACATTTTTTCTTTTTTATGCCATTGTAAGCATGCTTTTTGTACTTTCTTGGGCCAAACTAGATTTTTTCTATGGTCTTCCAATCGCAATCGGAATTTTCCTATATGGTTTCACATATTTTGTAGTTCATGACATATTTATTCACCAAAGGTTCAAAATGTTTAGAAATATTGATAATAAATATGCTAAGGGTATTAGAAGAGCTCACAAAATTCATCATAAAAATATCCATAAAAATGGTGGTGAATGTTTTGGAATGTTGGTTGTTCCTTTTAAATATTTCAAATAAGCGAAACCTTTACAGCCGCAGCTGCACAGTCAAATCCTTTATTTCCATATTTTCCTCCACTCCTATCCAATGCTTGTTGGTAATTATCATCCGTAAGTAAACATAAAATAATTGGGGCTTTTCCATTAATGTTTAAGTCCTTAATACCATCAAAAACTGATTGTGAAATATATTTGAAGTGAGAAGTTTCACCTCTAATTATACTTCCAATTGCCAAAATAGCATCATATTTTTCAAAGGACTGTACTTTAGAACATGCATAAATTAGTTCGAAGCTTCCAGGAACTTTTAGTTCAAAGATCTCATCATTTGTGATACCAATTTTATCAAAAAAACTATATGCACCTTCCAACAATCTATTAATTATTTCAGGATTCCATTCAGAACACACTATAGCAAACTTTTTACTCGATCTGTTTACAGCTACTTTTAGTTTATCTATATCTAGATTAGAAGATTTGTCTTTAGTAGACATAATTATTTGACTTGTTCTAATTTGATATCAATTAAATTAGCTTCATTTGACTTGGGAAAGTCGTCCTTAATTTCCTGATAATATTTTTTAGCATCATTTAATTTTCCTAACTCCTTCGCCAAATCTCCAGCTTTTTGTAGAATAAGAGGTCTTATAAAACTATTATTTGAATATGACAAAGCAGATTCATAATAATTAAGTCCATCTTCAAACTGATTTAGTTGAACAAAGGCATCACCAATGGTTGCATAACTGAGTGATTGAAGAATTTCATCGTCAGAGGAAAAATTTTCCAAAAATTCAATAGCAAGATCATACTTTTTTAAATTGTAATATGCCATACCCGCAGAGTAGTACGAAATATTCGATGCATCTGTACCTGAATAATTTTCAATTATATCAAGAAATCCGAATTTACCTTCAGCCCCGTTGAGCGATAAATTAAAAAGAGAATCTTTATTGTTATCTGACTTGACTGCTAAATCAAAATACTTCTGAGCAGTAAAAATTTCTAAATTACTTTCTGTTGTTTTTGGCTGCACAATAAATTTATCATAAGCATAATATGCAGAAAAAGCGATTAAGACAGATAAAATTGCACCTATTATGTAATTTTGATATTGATTTACAAATGTTTCAGTTTTTGAAGCACTTACATCGAGAGTATCAAAAACCTGTTTTGTAGATTCAATATTCTTAGCTTTCAGATTAGTTTTAGTTTTTACCGATCTTTTCTTATAGGTTGCCATAATACCTGGCAAAAATAAAATTTTATACGAATCAAACATGATAATTACTTAATTATTTTATATAATTTGCATGTTTATTCAGGCATAAATGATTTCAAATTATCTAAAGAAAATTTCAATTATTAATTACAAAAACATTGTTGATAAGGAATATAATCTTGATCCAAAAATTAATTGCTTTGTTGGTAACAATGGAGTAGGTAAAACAAATATCTTAGATTCGATATATCATTTAGCTCTTGGAAAAAGCTACTTTAACCTTAGGAATGATCAATTAATAAATAAAAATGAGGATTTTATGGTAATTGATGGTCTTTTTGATCTAAACGGTAAAAAAGAAAATATTATTTGTAGTATTAAAAGAGGAGATAAAAAAAATTTAAAGAGAAATGGAAAAACTTATAAAAAATTTTCTAATCATATAGGATTAATACCCGTTGTTTTAATTTCACCTTATGATAATGATTTAATAAATGAAGGAAGTAGTGAAAGAAGAAAGTTTATAGATTCTATTATATCTCAAAACAATAAAGAATACTTAATTAATTTGATTGCTTACTCAAGAGTAATTCAAAATAGAAATTCATTGCTTAAACAGTATAATAAGTCTGTTGATTTTGATCTTGATACAATTAAAATTTATGATGATCAAATAATTAAACTGTCAGAACCAATATTTATGGCAAGAAAAAATTTCTTTAACGATTTTAAAGATCTAGTTATTGAAAAGTATGATCAAATTTCAGAAAATCAAGAAAAAATTTCAATTGAATATAAAAGTGATTTATTTGATAGTGAGATCAAAAATTTAATTGAAAATTCATTTCAAAAAGATGTCATCCTACAATATACCTCATCAGGGATTCATAAAGATGATTTCATCTTTAATTTAGATGGTTCTAGAATAAAAAAATTTGGAAGTCAGGGCCAACAAAAATCATTCTTAATTGCTTTAAAATTAGCCCAATTTGAATACCTAAAAAACAAAACTGGAAATTCACCAATACTACTTTTGGATGATATTTTTGATAAATTAGACTTAATAAGAGTTAAAAGGATTGTTGAAATTGTAAATTCAACTAATTTTGGACAATTATTTTTATCGGATACTGATAGAGAAAGAATAGAAAAGGTTTTATCAAGCTTGAATCTCTCGTCAAAAATATTTGATGTATGAAAAGAAATTATAAACTAAAACCCATTAAAAACATCATTGAAAGTTTTGTAGAGCAGGACAGTATCTCAGATGGAATTTTTAATATTAAGATTCAAAAAGCATGGGAAAATGCAGTTGAAAAAAAAATACTTGACTACACCAAAGAAATCTATGTAAAAGGTGATATTCTGTACATAAAAGTTTCTAATCCAATTTTAAAACAGGAAATTTTATATAGCAGACAAAAAGTTATAAATCTAATTAATGAAGAACTTGAAAAAGATTTAATTAAGAAAATTGTATTAAAATAATATTTCTCTAGCTGAGAAATGAAATTCAGCTTCAATTTTTGCATTTTCATCACTATCAGAGCCATGGACAGAATTCTCTCCCTTAGAAATTGCATATTTTGCTCTAATTGTAGCTTCGTTAGCCTTTGATGGATCAGTATCTCCAATTAAATTTCTAAACTCACTAACCGCATTATCTTTTTCTAAAACTGCAGCAACAATTGGACTTCTGCTCATGTAAGAGGTCAAATCATTAAAAAATGGTCTTTCCGAATGAATAGCATAAAAAGTTTTAGCTTCGCTAAGACTAAGTTGCGTAAGCTTTAAAGCTTTAATTTTAAAACCTGCATTAGTAATATCCTTTAAGATATCTCCGATCAAACCTCTTTCTACTGCGTCAGGCTTAATCATCATGAATGTATTTTTTGACATTTTTTTTTGCAAACCTAACAAAAACAATCAAATCAATTGTTGTAAATTTCAGATTATATTTTTTTTATGATTGAGGTAACTTTAATTGGTACAGGAAGACTTTCATTCAACTTAATGAATGAAATTTTAAATAATAAAAGATTTAAATTAAATCAGGTCTTTGGAAGATCTAAATTTAGGCCAAAACATATTAGCGATGATGTAGATTATATTAAAGAAATTAAAAACATAAACAATAGTGACTTTTATTTAATTGCAGTTTCTGACAATGAAATTTATAATGTTAGTAATCAATTTGATGCAAAGGAAGGAATAGTACTGCATGTCTCTGGAAATACAAACATTAATGTTCTCTCAAATCATAAAAACTACGGTGTATTTTATCCTTTACAAACATTTAGCTACGAGACTAATTTAAACTTTAGAGAAATACCAATAATTATAGAAGCAAACAATAAAATTAATCAGAAGAAAATTGAAAAATTCTCGAAAATTTTCTCTAAGAAAGTTTGTAAAATGTCATCTAATGAAAGAGCAATTTGTCACCTATCAGCCACTATAGCTAATAACTTTACAAATCATTTAGTTTTTAAGGCTGAACAAATTTTAGAGAAAAACGGAATTGATAAAAAAATACTTCAACCTCTAATCAAAGAAACTTTTAATAAGTTAGATAGAATGACAACATCTGAAGCACAAACTGGTCCAGCTTTAAGAAATGATAATTTAACTATTGAGAGTCATTTAAGACAATTAAATGAAAGTGATTTTTTAAATTTATATAAAGAAATAACTAAAAGTATTAGATCTAATGAATTATAAGGAAAAACTTAAAAAAATTAAAAACTTTGTATTTGATGTGGATGGAGTATTCACGGATGGATCAATTGTCGTGGATTCAAATGGAAATGAATTAAGAATTTTTAGCACAAGAGATGGTATTGCAGTTAAACTAGCATCAGACAAGGGATATAATATTTGTGTTATAAGTGGTGGTAATAATGAGGGAGTTAGAAAAAGATTAAATAGATTGGGAGTTAAAAGTGTATTTTTAGGTGTTGATGATAAGATTAAAGTCTTTAAGGATTATCTAAAAGAAAATAGCATTGAATTGGAAGAAACATCATTTATGGGAGATGACTTACCTGATATCAAAATTCTTGAACTAGTAGGATTATCTTGTTGCCCAAATGATGCAGCTCCTGAGGTTCGAAAAATCGTAGATTATATTTCAGATAAAAAGGGAGGTAATGGTTGTGTTAGAGACATAATTGAACAAGTTTTAACAATTCATGGTGATTGGAGTATGAAATAATTAGTGATTATGAATTGGGAAAAAGAATACACTATCGTACTATTATTAAATTTGATGTATATCTTTTTTTTCTTGATTATTATGTAAACTATGCATCAAGACGATTGGATAATATTAATCTTTACAATTCTATTTATTGTAGTATATGGTTCTTACAAGACAAGAAAAAATAAAAATATTCAGTCATTTCTAAAAGGCGATAACTCGTCAAATTGGTTTACAATTGGGATTTCTGTTATGGCAACGCAAGCAAGTGCTATAACTTTTTTATCTACACCAGGTCAAGGATATTATGATGGGATGGGATTTTTACAATTCTATTTAGGTCTTCCTCTTGCCATGATTATAATATGTATATTTTTTGTTCCATTATATCACAAACTCAAAATTTATACTGCATATGAGTTTCTAGAAAATAGATTTGATAGAAAAACAAGAACATTAGGAGCAATTTTATTTCTAGTACAAAGAGGCCTTGCAGCAGGCATCACGATTTTTGCTCCCTCTATTATTCTTTCAACTGTTTTAGGAATTGATATTAAAATTTTAAATTTTTTAGTTGGATTTTTAGTAATAGTTTATACAGTTTCAGGGGGTACTAAGGCCGTAAATATTACGCAAAAACAACAGATGTTTGTGATATTTTTAGGCTTGTTTTTTGTTTTCTTTTTTTTGATAGATAAATATCCCGAAAATTTAACTATTTCAAAATTTTTGGATTATTCTCGCTCAAGTGAAAAATTTAAAATACTTGATTTTTCATTGGATATAAATAATAGATATACATTTTGGAGTGGTATAACAGGTGGTCTATTTTTGGCTTTGTCATACTTTGGTACAGATCAAAGTCAAGTTCAAAGATATATCTCAGGTAAGTCTGTTAAAGAAATTAGACTTGGGTTAATTTTTAATGGTGTTTTTAAAATACCAATGCAATTTTTCATATTGCTGCTTGGTGTTATGGTATTTGTATTCTTTGAATTTAATACATCACCCGTTAATTTCAACCCTCAAGTCATATCCCACCTCGAGGAGAAGCATACTAATGAATTTGATGTAATATCAAACCAGTATGATGAAATAAACTCTGAAAAAAGAAGACTTCAAGAAAATTTTTTAGTAAGTGAGATGGATTTCCCAATTGAACTAAATTCACTACAAACAAAAGAAAAAGAAATTAGAAATGATGTAAAAGAATTGGTTTCGAGCACTGAAAATACAATTGAAGAAAATGATAAGGACTACGTATTTCTTCATTTTATATTAAACTATTTACCAAAAGGATTAATTGGATTATTAATAGCTGTAATAATTTGTGCTGCAATGTCATCAACTGCATCAGAACTAAATGCATTGGCTGCCACAACAACCATTGATCTTTATAAGAGAAATCATAATCAAAAAAAGACTGAAAAACACTATTTAGTTGCAACTAAATTATTTACTGTGATGTGGGGTATTATTGCGATAATTTTTGCAAGTTTTGGAACATTATTCGAAAACTTGATACAACTTGTAAATATTATAGGTTCTATTTTTTATGGAACTATATTAGGAATATTTTTGGTTGCTTTTTTCCTAAAAAAAGTAAAATCTAATTCAGTTTTTTGTTCAGCATGTTTATCACAGTTTTTAATATTTGTGATATTTTTCTCCACTGATATTAGTTTTTTATGGCTAAATGTTATAGGCGCATTTTTAACAGTTATATTTTCTGCTTTAACAGAAAAAGTTAATAGTTAATTATGAAGTCTATCATAAACAATTTTTAAAGTATTCATTGCATCAGGAGAATTTGCCTTTTTGGCAATTTCATAGCCTTGTTTGGCATATTTTTTTGCTTTTTTCATTTTACCTGCCTTTTCATAAATTATAGCTTTATATCTAAGTTGCCAATATTTTAAATCTTTTGAGTCTGGTAATGCAATATCAATCCATTTTAAAGCTTTATTAATATCAAGCTCTTCTTCATAGAAATAAATTGCAGCTTTTTGGTAATCCGCCTTGGAAGGATTTCCTGACATAACTTCATTAATATTTGTTATCATTTTTTCCTTGGTTAAAGCATCAATAATAAATATTGCTGCCTTGTTGTCCCATAATAAATTTAAACTAGCACCTGAATTTGAAATATCGCCTAAAGAAAGAGTGAAAGTTTCAACTGCAAATGGCAAATCATAGAAATCAGTACTAACTCTTGCCTTTATTAGAGATTCATCAAAGCTTTTTAAAGATCCCCACGCACTAGTTTTTTCATAAATGACAAGGTCAATTTTAGACTCACCTGGAACAGAGTATACATGATATTCACCTTTCTCAACTAATTGACCATTAATTTTTACGTCATCAGAAAAAGAAATTGTAGTAGCTTGATTTGCACCTGTTCTCCAAATTTGTTTGTATGGAATCAAATTACCAAATATTGTCCTACCCTTTTTGGATGGCCTGGAATAATCCAATTTAATAGTAACTAATCCAACTTTTTGAGAAATTTTTGCTCGTGGACTAGCTACTGGCGATTGCAACTGGGAGTTAGTAAACTGAAATAACAGCAAAGTAAAAAATAAAGAGATGAATTTTTTCATGTTTTTTGATATTAAGATTTATTTTTACAAAGATTATGAAAATTTTTAAAATACACACTAAGCAAAAATTACCTATCTCAGTAGATGAAGCCTGGGATTTTTTATCAAATCCTAAAAATCTTAAAACCATTACACCCAATGAGATGAATTTTAAAATTATTGATTGTGATTTTAAAAAAGTTTATCCAGGTCAAATCATAGTTTACATTGTTACTCCAATACTAAATATTCCGTTAAAGTGGGTAACTGAAATAACACATGTGGTTGATAAAAAATACTTTGTAGATGAGCAAAGGTTTGGCCCCTATAGTTTATGGCATCACAAACATTTTATTAAAGAAATAGATGGTGGAGTTGAAATGGAAGATGTTATCCATTATAAAATACCATTTGGTCCTCTTGGTGTTCTTGCAAATTACCTTTTTGTTCAAAAAAAACTTGGCTCGATATTTGTCTATAGAAGAAAAAAGTTAATTGAACTATTTGGTGATTTAAAATGAAAAATATACTATTAATCGGAGGTTCATATGGAATCGGATCTTCTTTATCAAAAATTCTCGCTAATAATAACAATGTAATTGTAGCATCTAGAACTGAGCCTGAGTTTAAACACAATAATGTCAAGTATTTAAAGTTTGATGCAAAAACTGATTCACTTAACGTAAATGAGCTTCCCACAACAATTGATGGTTTTGTTTATCTTCCCGGCAGTATTAATTTGCGACCTTTTAAAGGACTAAGTTTAGAGTCCTTTCAAGAGGATTTAGACATAAATGTATTATCTCTAATTAAAGTTTTAAAAACTATTTTACCGAATTTGTCTACTTCTATCAATGCAAGTATTGTTTTTCTAAGTACTGTTGCAGTTTCAAAAGGAATGCCATTTCATTCAAGTGTTGCTTTATCCAAAGGGGCGATTGAAGGGTTAGCTAAATCTTTAGCAGCAGAATTTGCGCCAAAAATAAGAGTTAATGTGATTGCTCCATCAATTGTTAACACTCCCCTAGCGAATAGATTTTTAAATAATGAAATCAAAGTTCAAAAGTCATCTGAAAAACACCCTCTAAACAGAATTGGCAATAAAGATGATATTTCTGAAATGATCAACTTCCTCCTGTCTGAAAAGTCAACATGGATAACTGGTCAAATTATCTCTGTAGATGGTGGACTCTCAACCATAATTAAAAACTAATAAAAAGTGATTATTTTCTGGTTTAGAAGAGATTTAAGGTTAAATGATAATCATGGACTTTACAAAGCTTTAAAGTATAGTAATACAGTACTACCAATTTTTATATATGACACAAATATTACTAACAAATTAGAGAAAAATGATCATAGATTGAAATTCATTTCCGATACAATTACAGATATGAATTCTAAACTTCATTCTACAAATAATAAAATTTTTACTTTTAAAGGGAAACCATCCGAGGTTCTAAGTCAGCTAATAAAGAAATATAAGATTAAAGCCATATTTTTTAACAAAGATTATGAGCCTTATGCTAGAGAGAGAGATCAGGATATTATTAAAATGTG
>CACASE010000009.1 GCA_902535165.1 uncultured Bacteroidota bacterium
TTCTTTTTTGCTTTTAGGCATTTTATTTTAAATTGTATTCTGTGTTTTTTTAGGATTAAGGGAGTACACAGAAGAAATTAATCATAATTACACCCTTTAATTCCTAATATCCCATTAAAAGGCAAGCGAATTTAACATCAATTTAGCTTTAATACAAATAATTGACTACTATTTATTTTATATCTCTTTCTTAATAATACCAATAATATGTTTAACAACCTCTGAGATATCTAATCTATCAGAATTTATCAGTGTTGAATCTTTGGATCTTCTAAGGGGTGAAAACTTTCTATTTATATCTTTCTTATCACGTTTTAATAGATCTTTTTTTACTTCTTCAAATTTTAAATCTTTTTCAGTTAATTTTAGCTCATTCCATCTTCTTAATGCTCTAACATCTATTGATGCATCCAAAAAAAACTTAAAATCAGCATTGGGAAAAACAACTGAACCAATATCTCTTCCGTCCATAACTACTGATTTATTATTACTAATATCTTTTTGAATTTTTAAAACATATTTTCTTATTTCATTTTTTTCAGCAATCAAGCTAACATTATTGGAAATTTCAAACGTTCTGATTTCATCCTCAACAGAAATATCATCTAATTTTATAACATTTTGATTATTTGAATTAAATGAAAAGGAAATTGAGCAATTATTTAATAAATCAATCAATGAAACAACATCAATATCACCCGTTTTAATTAGATTATTTTTTAAAGCAACATATGTTATAGCTCTGTAGATCGATCCTGAGTCGATATAAGTGAAGTTAAAATGTTTTGCTACCAACTTAGCTATTGTACTTTTACCTGAAGAGGATGGCCCATCAATAGCTACTGTAACTTTTTTTTTCAAATGAAAGTTTTCCTAAAATTACAATTTTTTATAATTAGATACTCTTTGATTTAACAATGCTTTTTCTAAAACCTCACCAATTGTATCAACATAGTGAAATGTTAATCCTTTTAAATATTTTTTATCAATTTCTAAAATATTTTTTTTATTGTCAATAGGTAAAATTATCGTGTTTATTTTAGCTCTTTTTGCTGCTAATATTTTTTCTTTAATTCCTCCAACAGCTAAAATTTTACCTCTCAAGGTTATTTCACCTGTCATTGCAAGTTTATTTTTAACCTTTCTCTGAGTTAAGAGGGATACTAAAGAAGTTACCATTGTGACACCAGCACTTGGTCCATCTTTAGGTGTTGATCCTTCGGGCACATGCAAATGATAATTGTAGTTTTTAAAAATATTTTGATTAATTTCTAGATGTTCAGCGTTTGATTTGATGTATTCTAAAGCAATAGTAGCAGATTCCTTCATTACTTTACCAAGATTTCCAGTTAAAGTTAAGTTTCCTTTACCGCTTGAAATAGTAGATTCAACAAACAAAATTTCACCACCATACTGAGTCCATGCTAAACCAGTAACAACACCAGCAGTGTGATTATTCTCATAAACTCTTGGATTAATAGAAACTCCTAAAATATCTCTAATTTTTTCAGGTTTAACTATTTGCGGATAGTTTTCTTTTTTTACGACGGACTTAGCAACCCATCTACATAATTTAGCAATATTTTTATCAAGTTTTCTAACTCCTGATTCACGAGTGTAACCCTCAATAATTTTCTTTATTGCTAAATCAGATATTTTAAATTTATATTTTTCTAATCCATGATTTGAAATTTGTTTCTTTATAAGGTGCTTTTTAGCAATCTCAACTTTTTCTTCAATACTGTAGCCTGATATATTTATAATTTCCATTCTATCCAGAAGCGCGGGTTGAATATTGGCTAAATTATTTGCTGTAGAGATGAATAAAACTTTAGATAAATCAAACCCGAGTTCTAAAAAATTATCATAAAATGAGTTGTTCTGCTCTGGATCCAGGACTTCAAGCATAGCTGAGGATGGATCTCCTTGAGTACCAATTGATAATTTATCAATCTCATCTAATACAAAAACTGGATTTGATGATTTGACTCTCTTTAAATTCTGTATAATTCTACCTGGCATTGCCCCAATGTATGTTTTTCTGTGACCTCTTATTTCAGCTTCATCTCTTAAACCACCAAGTGAAATTCTAACATATTCCCTTCCTAAAGACTCTGCTATCGATTTTCCAAGTGAGGTTTTACCAACACCTGGTGGACCATAAAAACACAAAATAGGAGAATTCATATCTCCTCGTAATTTCATCACAGCAATTTGTTCAATTATTCTTTTCTTGACGTCAATTAAGCCATAATGATCTCTATTTAATATTTTCAGTGCATTTTGTAAGCTGAAATTATCTTTTGAATATTCATTCCATGGAAGATCTAAAATCAGGTCCAAGTAATTTCTTTGAATTGAATATTCGGCTGCTTGGATATTCATTCTTTGTAATTTTAACAATTCTTTGTCAAAATGTTCCTCAATGTTTTTATTCCATTTTTTTGTTTTTGACTTGAGCTTCATATCATCAATATCTTTGTGATTTGATGAACCTCCAAGCTCTTCTTGAATAGTTTTTAATTGTTGATTTAAAAAATATTCTCTCTGTTGCTGATCAAGGTCATTTCTAACTTTGGATTGAATATCATTTTTGAGTGAAAGTTTCTGAAACTCAATATCCATAAATTTAAGACATCTTAAAGCTCTTTTTTGTAAATCATCAATTGATAAAATTTTAAATTTTTCATTTACACTAATGTTCATGTTTGATGAAACAAAATTTACTAGGAAAGAATTACTATGAATATTTTTAATAGCAAAGGAAGCCTCACTTGGTATACTAGGATTTTCATCTATGATTTTTAATGCTAAATCCTTAATGGAATCAATTGTTGCTATAAATTTTTTATTATCGACAGATGGATTTATTTCTTTTAATTCACTAATAGAACATGTAAGAAATGGCTTTTTAGAAATAACCTTTTCAATTTCAAACCTTTTTTTACCCTGTATAATTATGGTTAGATTTCCGTCTGGCATTTGCAAAACTCTGAGAATTTTTGCTACCGTACCAATTTTATTAATATCACCAATAGATGGATCAGAAACATTCGAATCTTTCTGAGACACCACTCCAATCAATTTATCTTTTGAATTAGCATACTTGATTAATTTTACAGACTTATCCCTTGTTGCAGAAATTGGTATAACAACACCTGGAAATAATACAGCATTTCTTAGAGGGAGAATAGGAATACTCTTAGGTAAAATTTCCTTTGAAATAGCCTCTTCATCATCAGATGTCATAAGTGGTATTAATTCTGATTCTTCATCCACTGGACCAAAGCTATTATTAAAATCAAAAAAATTACTCATAATTATGTCAATCTGTCAGTAAAAAAAGAATTTTTAAACCGACATATAATAATTCCAACATTCATGCCATTATTTTTAATAAGTAATTAGATGTTTTTCATTTTAATCCCTTTCAATAATAGGGCTCCAAGAATAAATACTACTGCAAAAATCATAATTGAGTTTCTAATACTTCCAGTTAGTTGATCAACAATACCTGACATGAAAGTTCCTAAAACAACACTGATAATCATAGACATCTGATAGAAAGAGAAATAAGAACACGTATTATCGGTCTTAGGGATCAATTTAGAATATGTTGATCTTGATAATGCTTGAGTTCCACCCATAACCATTCCAACAAAACCAGCAATTATGTAAAATTCAATTGGATATTTAACAAAATAAGCAAAAAGGCATAAAATAAACCATATTAAGTTTAATATGATTAGGGTTCTAATATTTCCAATTTTTTCAGACACTCTTGCAGTTAACCAAGCACCAAAAATTGCAATTAATTGTATTATGAGCATACTAAGTATTAGGCCAAGAAATTTTTCATTTTCTCCCCACAATATCTCTTGCTCTCCAAAGTATGTAGCAATAAGGATTATTGTTTGTAAAGCACAGCTAAAAGTAAAAAAAGCAATTAAAAATTTTTTAACTGAAATGTCTTTAATCAAAATTTTCCAAACTTCTTTGAGTTCAAGAAATCCACTAAAAATTATTGACTTTTTAAAAGCATCTTTTTTATTAACATCATTTAAATTCAGTGGCAAATGGTAGAAGGTGTATTGACTAAAACCAGCCCACCAAAATCCAACTAAAAGAAATGAAATTCTCATTGCTTGAATCGACCCTTCACCATTAGAATTTGATAAACCAAAAAACTCAGGAAGCATAATCATTGTAAGATTAAACACTAACAAAAGTACACTGCCAATGTAACCATATGAAAATCCTAATGCACTTATTCGATCTTGTTGTTTTGGAAAAGCAATTTCAGGAAGATAAGAATTGTAGAATACTAAACTAGCCCAAAAACTAAATAAGGCTAAGAAATAAAAACTTAAACCAAGATAAATATTTTCAAGATCAAAAAAATACAATCCAATACATGAAGCACTACCCAAATAACAAAAAAACTTCATAAAATTTTTTTTATTTCCTATAAAATCTGCTATTCCTGAAAGAATGGGTATTAGAAAAGCCAAAAGAAGAAAGACCAAAGATGTAATGTGTTGTATTAATGCTGTATTTTTGTAGTTAATTCCTAGGAAGTCAATGTAATCGCTTTCAACAAATAGTTCACCGTAAAAGATTGGAAATACAGCAGTTCCTATTACTAAAGGGTAAACAGAATTAGCCCAATCATAAAAAGCCCATGCTTTTAAAATTTTTTTATCACCTTTCGAATAAATTCTTTTGTTCATTAAGGATTAAAAATTGAAAATATGAATTACTTTTGCACTTAGTAATATACAAATGAAATTTTATAAAGCTTATTTTTTATTATTTATTTTATTACTAGGGTTTCAAAATAGTTTCAGCCAAGCTCAGTATGAAGTTGTTAAATCCGATGCTGAATGGAAGAGCCAACTTGACGAGCTTTCATATTTAGTTCTTAGAAAAGCTTATACTGAGCGCCCATACACTGGTAAATATGATAATTTTTATGAAAAAGGAACCTACCATTGTGCTGGATGCGATGAAGCTCTATATAAGTCTGACCATAAATATAACTCCTACTGTGGATGGCCAAGCTTTGATAGAGAAATTAAAGACAAATTAATATATGATGTTGATTATAAATTAGGATATCCTAGAACTGAAATAAAGTGTAAAAAATGTGGCGGACATTTAGGCCATGTTTTTAATGATGGACCTAAGGAAACAACTGGTATTCGTCACTGTGTTAATTCTGTTGCATTAGTATTTAAAA
Organism: uncultured Bacteroidota bacterium; assembly: GCA_902535165.1. Taxonomy (GTDB): domain Bacteria; phylum Bacteroidota; class Bacteroidia; order Flavobacteriales; family Flavobacteriaceae; genus Eutrophosalina. The sequence goes on from CACASE010000009.1 coordinate 5,240, forward strand.
AGTCATGAAAAACAAAAGCAATAAGTATTGGTCAACTAAATTAGATAAATTTAGTTATAAAATATTAAGAGAAGCTGGTACAGAAATGCCTTTCTCAGGAAAATATAATATGCATTTTGAAAATGGTTTTTATAAATGCAAAGGATGTGGAAATAAATTATTTGAGAGTAATTCTAAATTTGATAGTGGATGTGGATGGCCAAGTTTTGATAAATCAATTAAAGGTTCAATTGAATACAGAGATGATCACTCACTACAAAGAAAAAGAATTGAAATAGTTTGTTCTAATTGTGGAGGACATTTAGGTCATGTATTTAATGATGGACCAACTGAAACAGGAATGAGATATTGCGTAAATTCCGCAAGTTTAAATTTTAAAGAAAAATAATAATGGAAAATTATGATGTAGTTATTTTAGGTAGTGGTCCAGGTGGATATGTTACTGCAATTAGATCCTCACAGTTGGGTTTTAAAACTGCCATTATCGAAAAGGAAAGTTTAGGTGGTATATGTTTAAATTGGGGGTGTATTCCTACAAAAGCACTTCTAAAATCAGCAGAAGTATTTGAATATTTAAATCATGCTGAAAGTTATGGGATTGAAGTTGAAAATTTTTCTAAAAATTTTGAAAAAGTAATTAAAAGAAGTAGAAATGTCGCCAATACCATGAGTAAAGGTGTTAATTTTTTAATGAAAAAAAATAAAATTAAAGTTTATACTGGTTTTGGTAAAATTAACTCTGATAAAACGATTTCAATTAAGGGTGAGAAGGAAGAATCAAAAATTTCTGGAACTAATATTATAATTGCAACAGGAGCAAGATCTAGAGACATAACTTCTCTTCCAAAAGATGGTGAAAAAATTATTGGATATAGAAAAGCAATGGTTTTAGAAAAACAACCAAGGGAAATGATAATAGTTGGGTCTGGAGCAATTGGAGTTGAGTTCGCATATTTTTATAATTCAATGGGGACCAAAGTAACTTTAGTGGAATACGAAAAAAATATTGCTCCAATTGAGGATAAAGATATTTCTAAAGAATTGTCAAAAATTTTAAAGAAATCTGGAGTCAATATCTTAAGCTCATCAAAGGTTGTTGATTCTAAAATAATTGGTGATAAAGTTGAAGTAACGATTGAATCTAACAATAAAAAATCCACTTTAAATGGTGATGTTGTTTTAAGTGCGGTAGGTATAAAGTCTAATATTGAAAATATTGGTCTCGAGGAAATTGGAATTAAAGTTGAAAATGATAAAATAAAAGTTAATGAATTTTATTTAACTAATATTGAAAATATTTACGCAATAGGTGATGTCGTAGAAGGACCTGCATTAGCACATGTAGCCTCTGCGGAAGGAATTACGTGTATTGAAAAAATAAAAGGTTTAAATCCAAACCCTATTGATTACAATAATATTCCAGGCTGTACATATTGTAAGCCTGAGGTTGCATCTGTTGGATATACCGAAGAAAAAGCTATTGCTGAGGGTTACGATATAAAAGTTGGTAAATTTCCATTTAGTGCATCCGGAAAAGCTCAAGCTTCTGGTCAACCAAATGGATTTGTAAAAGTAATTTTTGATTCAAAATATGGAGAATGGTTAGGGTGTCACATGATTGGATCAAATGTTACTGAAATGATCTCAGAAGCTGTGGTTGGTAGAAAACTTGAAACAACAGGTCATGAGATTTTAAAAGCTATTCACCCACATCCAACGTTGAGTGAAGCTGTAATGGAAGCTGTTGCTGATGCATATGATGAAGTAATTCATCTTTAGTCTTTTATTAAACTTAATATTGCTAAATCATAGCTGTACAATCCAAATCCTTGAATGATTCCTTCAGCATGAGGACTTATAAATGATTTTTTCCTAAATTCCTCCCTTGATTTAGTATTTGAAATGTGCACTTCAATTACAGGTGTCTTAACCCCTCTGACTGCATCAGATATTCCAACTGAAGTGTGTGTATAAGCTGCAGCGTTTAATATTACGCCATCAAAACTAAATCCAACCTCTTGGATTTTATTAATTAATTCTCCTTCTACATTTGACTGATAATAATACAAATCTATATTTTGAAACTTTGATTTTAGTTCTTTAAAGTAATCATCAAAGGAGATTTCACCATAAATATCTTTCTCCCTTAATCCCAGTAGATTTAAATTCGGACCATTAATTATTTGTATTTTCATAATTATTAAATCAATGTAAAAGTATTTAATTAATATGAAATGGAATACATCATCTAAAGAATTTGAAAATTTTTTAAAATTTGAAAGAAACTTGTCCGAGAATACTATTTCCAGCTATGTCTCAGATTTAAATAAATTAATTAACTATTTGGTTGATAAAAAAATTAATGTTAATCCGAATAATATTAAGACATCTGATTTAAGAAATTTTTTATACGAACAATCAAAGAAAATAAAATCGAGAAGTCAATCTAGATTAATATCTAGTTTAAATGTATTTTTTAATTTTTTAATTCTTGAAAACCTATTATCTGAAAATCCAATTGAAAGAATTGAACATCCAAAAATAGGTTTTAAAATCCCAACTACTATAAGCACAAGTGAAATTGACCTTTTAATTAAAGCTGCAGGTAAAAATCAAAATAATGGTACAAGGAATGAGGCAATTATTGAAATTCTTTACAGCTGTGGGCTAAGGGTATCTGAACTCATTAATTTAAAAATTTCAGATTTATTTTTTAATGATAACTTAATAAAAATTTTAGGTAAAGGAAACAAAGAAAGGTTTGTCCCAATAAGTAAAATAGCTAAAAAGCTGATTTTAAATTATATAAATTCTAAAAGAGATTTAATAAAAGTTAGAAAAGGTGAAGAAGATACTCTCTTTTTGAATAATAGAGGAACTAAACTAACAAGGGTAATGATCTATACAATTTTAAATAATCTTGCAATTCAAATTGGCTTAAAAAAGAAAATTAGTCCTCATGTATTAAGACACTCTTTTGCCACTCATCTAATTGAAAATGGGGCAAATATAATTAGTATTCAAAAAATGATGGGGCACGAAAACATAGTTACAACTGAAAAATATTTACACGTTAAAAAGAAACATTTAATTGACTCTGTACTTAAATATCATCCTAGAAACTAGTCTATTGAAAATTTAAAACCTTTACCATGTATATTTTCAATCTTAATGCTGGAGTCTTTACTAAGATATTTACGAATTTTAGTTACATAAACATCCATACTTCTGGAAGTAAAGTAATTGTCATCATTCCATATTTTTATTAATGCCTCTTCTCTACTGGTTAAATCATTAATATTATTTAAGAGCAATGATAACAACTTGCCCTCTTTAGGTGACAATTTTATAGGTTTATCGTCTTTATAACTAAGCTCTCTGAATTTTGAGTTGTATTTATATGATGCAAATTCATATTCAAGCTTATCAATATTATTTTTTTTTGATGATAATTTTCTTTTGAAAAGAGATTTAATTTTAAATAATAAAATCTCGGAATCAAAAGGTTTTATTAAATAGTCATCAGCACCAATCTTGAAACCTTTAACAACATCCTCTTTTAGAGATTTTGCTGTCAAAAAAATTAATGGAATTTCCTCATTCGCTGATCTAATATCGGTAGCCAATGAAAATCCATCTTTGAATGGCATCATAACATCAAGAATACATAAATCATAACTTGTTTTTTTAAATTTTTCTAAACCCTCTAGCCCATTTTTTGCTAGGCTAACATCATATGAGTGAAGCCTTAAATAGTCTTTTAAAATTGATCCAAAGTTTGGGTCATCCTCAACAATTAATATTTTTTTCTTTTTAGCCATTTTTAAATATCAAAAATAATCTTAAAACTAGATCCCGCTCCTAATTCACTGTCCACAGAAATTGTACCATTGTGCAAATCAATTATTTTTTTTACAAAAGATAAACCAAGACCATGCCCCTTAACATTATGAATATTTCCTTGTGGGATTCTATAAAACTTATCAAATATTTTTGATTTAACTTTATTTGACATGCCCATTCCCTTATCACTCAAAACAATTTCTAATTTTTTGTTATAATTTCTTGTTTTGATTGTGATTTCTGGATTGTTAGTAGAATATTTGATTGAGTTTTCTAAAAGATTCACAAAAACTTTAGTGATATCTTCAAAAGACAGTTTTATTATAGAATTTTCAGCCTTAAAATCAAGATTAATTTTTCCATTATTTGTGTTTAACAATAGTGAAATTCTTTTATTAGCTTCATAAATAACTGAGTGAATATCAATATCATTTTTAATTAATGATATTTTACTACTGTCTAATTGTGAAATTTTTAAAACATTCTCAACCTGCTTGTTCATTCTCTTATTTTCTTCATCAATTACACTTAAATATCTGCTTTTCATTTTTTTATCTGATCTAATATCATCAGTCTTAATAGCATTTAATGCGAGATCAATTGTTGCTATGGGAGTTTTAAACTCATGAGTCATGTTATTAATAAAATCTGTTTTCATCTCAGAAATATTTTTCTGCTTTATTGAATTTAAAACAGTAAAATAAAAAGATAAAATTATTACCAATGTGAACAAAACTGATAGTATAATCAAATAAGAAATTGATGATCTTAAATAATTTTTTCTATCGGGAAACCCAACTACTAATGAATATTCACTAATTCCGTCCTTATCATCAAATAAAGGCATATTATATTTTTCTAAACCTTCCAAATTAGTATATCTGTCAGAGCCAACCTTTGTAGCTAAATTTCCATTAAAAACTCTGTAATCAAAATCTAAATCTAAATCACGCTCACCAAATTCTTTTTGCAGTAATAATTCAATTTCTACATTATTAACTCTTTTGTGTATTGGCTTTAAATTTGCTAACTCACTAAAAATTGATGAGTACTTTGCTTGATCCATCAAAGTCATTTTTTCCACTCTTTGTAATCTTTCGATTGAGCTCATATTTTGAATTTCTCTATCGAAAGCATCATCAATAATTGTTGTATTTTTTATTTTTGTATAGTCTAAGATTGAAGTAGAATCCTTACTTACTGGATCAATTAAGCTAGATGTTATATTATAATCTTCTTCTAAAATTCCCTGTGAATAAACATATGTCTTATTAGTATTTTGATTTCTATCTACATATTGAAATACTGAGGTTAACTGGGCCTCTTTAGGATTTCCAATACTATCAATTAATTTTTGATACACGGCAAGATAATCACTCATTTCTCTTGTCTTTATATCATCAACTACTGTCTTTAGTGCCTGGTTAACATTAAGTGAAAATTGTCTCTCTTTAGTATCAATTGTTGTTTTAATCCAAAAACTTTGTACTAGAATTATGCCTATTAGTGAGATCGACATTAATAAAATTAATAATGAAAAACTAATTTTTTTCATATCTAGTTATTAAATCAATAATTAACCTTTTTACAATCTTTTCAGTTTCTAATTTATCAATATTATCAATTACAAAATCTGCTAAATCCATTTTTTTTGAATCACTCCATTGAGAATTTATTCTTTTTAAGACATCTTCTTTACTTATTTTGTCTCTGTTCATAACCCTATATATTCTGTCTTTAACAGGTGCTTTCACTAATATGTTATAATCATTTTGCAAATAGATTCCTGTTTCAAATAAAATTGCTGACTCAATTATAATTAGTTTGTTTAGGTTATTGTATTTAAATTTTTTAAGTTCCTCTAGTACCTTCGGATGTACTATTTTATTTAGTTCATCTAACTTCTTTTTACTATTAAAAATAACATCCGAAATATATTTTGTTTGAATCAATCCATCCACATAAGATTTTTTACCTATTTTCTCTTTAACCATACCAATAACATCAGTATTATGCTCCATAATCTGCTTAGCACATAAATCTGAATCAAAGATTACAAAGACATTATTTGAGTTAAATATTTTTGAAATAAATGTTTTTCCAGAACCTATTCCACCAGTTAAACCAATTATAGACATTAAAAGGAAAGGTTTAATTATTTTTTGAAACGATGTCAACAATTTCTTGACTTACCCCAACATTACTGAAACCACCATCGTGATACAAATTCTGAAGTGTAACTTTTTTTGTAAGATCAGAGAATAGTGTAACAGTATAATCTGCGCATTCATCTGCATTTGCATTTCCAAGAGGTGACATTTTTTCAGCATATGTGATAAATCCATCAAATCCTTTAACACCTTTTCCTGCTGTAGTAGGAGTTGGAGATTGACTGATTGTATTTACCCTGACTTTTTTTTCTTTACCAAAAAAATATCCAAAACTTCTAGCTACTGACTCCAAATAAGCCTTATTATCAGCCATATCATTGTAATTAGGAAAAACTCTTTGAGCTGCAACGTAGGATAGAGCAACAATACTTCCCCATTTATTCATAGCGTCTTTGTTATATAATACTTGAAGTAACTTGTGAAATGAAACAGCGGATACATCCCAGCCTTTAGTTAACCAATCATGATTCAAATCAGTGTAAACTTTGCCTTTTCTTACATTAACTGACATCCCAATTGAATGTAAAACAAAATCAATCTTACCATTAAAGTGTTCGATTGATTTCTCAATTAAATTTTCTAAATCTTCTTTATTTGTTGCATCAGCAGGAATTACTGGTGAGTTAGTTTTTTCAGCTAATTCATTCAATTTACCCATTCTTAGAGCAACTGGAGCATTTGTCAAAACAAATTTTCCTCCCTGAGACATAATTTTCTCAGCTGTTTTCCATGCAATTGAATTCTCATCTAAGGCTCCGAAAATAATTCCGTTTTTATTTTTTAAAAGATTATTACTCATTTTTATTAAAGATAGTGTTATTTAAGCAACTCAGAAGCTTGATTAATGGCAGATTCTGTTACATTTTCACCTGAAATCATTAATGCAATTTCATCAACTCTTTCTGAATTATCTAATTTATTGATATTTGTGACAACTTTATTGTTAATGTTTGATTTATATACTTTGTAATGATGATCCGCTTTGGATGCAACCTGAGCAAGGTGAGTAATTGAAATAATTTGAATTTTCTTCCCCATAATCTTCATAATTCTACCAATTGCATTTGCTATTTCACCAGATGTTCCTGAATCAATCTCATCAAAAACCAAAGTTGGTAAATTTACTTTCTTTGCAAGAATAGATTTTAATGCAAATAAAATTCTTGATTTTTCACCGCCTGAGGCTATTTTAGATAAAGTAAATACTTTAGAATTATTAGCTGAAAATAAAACCTCAAGATTATTATTGCCATTTTCGTTAAAATCAACACATTCACTTAAATTAAAAATAATTTTGGCATTCTTCAGTGCAAGCTTTTCGAATGCAACCAATATTTCTGATTGAATCCTCTTGCTAGATGCTATCCTATTGTTGCTAATAGTCTTTGACAATTGAAGCATTTTAATTTTTAAATCATTTAATTTTTTATTTAATTTTTCTATTTTTTTATCAAATTTTGATGAATCATCTATAAAATCTTTTAATTTATTTTTTTTATCAATTAGCTCTTTAACAGAGCTTAAACCATATTTTTTTTCTAAATCATTTATTTTATACAATCTAGTTTGAATTTTTTCAAAATTTTCCTGATCAAATGACAAATCATTCATATAATTAGAAATTGAAGTAAATAAATCTTCTAATTCTATATTAATATTATTAAATCTTTTTGCAAAACTTTCGAAATCACTTGAGTAAGAGCCTATTTTATCAACTGTATTGGAAATTTTAGAAATTCTTTCATTTATTGTTTCATCTTGAATCAGAGATAAAGAATGAAAATCATCTAAAAGTGATTTTATTTTATCAAAGTTTTTTAAACTATTAAATTTTTCCTCCAATAAATTTTTTTCTCCATCCTTAAGACCTAACTGATCAATTTCATTGTATATAAACCTATTATAATCTATATTTTTTAAAAACTCATTTTTTTTGTCTTGAACAAAATCTATCTCGTTATTCGTTTTAGTATAATCGGAAAAGTATTTTTTATACTGCTTAGTAATATTAACCTGATCAGCATATGCGTCAAGTAATTCATAATACATATTATTATTAGACAATATATGATTATGATTTTGACTATGAACATTAATTAATTTCTTTGATAATGACTTAATTATATCAAGCTTCACAGGCGAATCATTGATAAAAGCTCTTGATTTACCATTAAGCAAAATTTCTCTTCGAAGTATTGTATGATCATCAAAATCTAAATCATGAAAATTAAAAAAATCAACCAAAGATTCTGAAATCAAAAACTCTCCTTCAACTATGCATTTTTCATTTTTAGGTCCAACTATTTGATGATCAACTCTTGCACCTGAAATTAAATTTAGTGCTTCCAAAATTATTGATTTACCTGCACCAGTCTCACCTGTAATTGAGGAAAACCCTTCCTTAAAATTAACATCTAGCTTCTCAATGAGTATATAATTTTTTATAGATAATTTTAATATCAAACTATTTTATTTAAAGTTTAGACCAATTATTTGAATAAAATGGAGCAATACTTTTGAGTAGATTTTTAATCTCCTCAATTTCCGTTTTATTTTGATGATTTAAAAATAAGTTAAAAATTTCGTCATTTTTTGATTGAAAAAATATTTGTTGTAAAAGTGAATTAGGTCTGAATCTATTAATTTTTTCAAAATTTAATAGGGCGTCAATAATATTTGTCTTTGCTTTAATGTTATCGCTGACTAATAAATCTAAACCATTTAAATGGTAATTATAATTTACTTCTTTGATTGATTGATAGTTAGTTGAAGTTAAATTATCAATTAACCAAAATTTATTTATTCTTCCACCATTATGTGATGGAGACCACATTTGAGAGTTAGAAAAACTTGAACTGTAGTCCAAAATCTTTTTGGCCAGGTTATATTGATTTATTCCTGCATTTTTAGAAAATGTATCCTTATCATAACCAATAATAATTAATGAGTAGAATGCCAATAATGAAGATAGATCTGATTCATACCTTGTTTCTGAAAAAATAATAGATTGATTTATATTATAGTTAAAATTCACTCCATTATCTTTAAATAAAAAATTTTTGGTGTTGTAATTTGAATTATGAACAGGCCTAAAAGAATTAATTTCAATATTTGCCCTAAAAGAACTATCAGAATAGTCTATAATTGTTAATAAAAATGAACAATTAATTTTTTCAAACTCCAAATAAGAGTCATTTGTCCATTTATTTTCATTCAAAAATACATTAATGTTTTTTTCAAGTTCATTAAAAACACTAGATTCAGTCTGATTTACTAAGCTATAATTTACAGTTACTTTACAATTTAATTCTTGAGAAAAATTTAAATGAGAAAGCAGTATAGCACTAAAGATTAAATACTTCCAATAAAATATCTTTTGCAACATCTTTTTTTGTTTTAACAGTAAAATCTTTTAAATAACTTGAAGTTATAAAACTTATTTTATTTGTTGGCAAATTAAATCCAGCTCCTTCATCATTTAGAGAGTTTAATATTATAGCATCTAAATTCTTGTTTTTCAACTTTTTTGTTGCATTTTTTAATTCATCTTCTGTTTCAAGCGAAAATCCAATTACCTTCTGTCCTTTTGTTTTTTTGGATGCAAGAGATTTTAAAATATCTTTATTTTTTATAAGCTGTACGGATATTTTTTCTGATTTATCCTTTTTGATTTTATTATGATTTTTTTTGGAAGGTTTATAATCAGATACTGCAGCTGACATTATAAAAACATCTATATCATTAAAAACTTTTGAGCACTCATCAAACATTTCATCAGCTGAAACGATTCTTTTTAATATTATATTCTCATCATTTATTTGTTCATTCGATGGCCCAGAAATTAAATGAACTTTTGCCCCTAACCTTGAAGCTTCCTTAGCAAGTTCGTATCCCATTTTACCACTTGAAAAATTACCAATGAATCTGACTGGATCAATCATTTCGAATGTTGGACCTGCAGTTATTAGAAAACTTTTATTTTTAAATATTAATTTTTTTTTAATATGGTTTTTTAAAATATCAAGTATTAACTCAGGTTCCTCCACTCTACCCTCTCCTGACATTCCACTTGCAAGCGAACCAATTCCAGGTTTAATTAATATATCACCATTTTTAACAAGAGTTTCAATATTTTTTTTATTGGCTGGTGATTTATACATATCTAAATCCATGGCTGGAGCAAAAAATACTTCACATTTTATAGACATATAAGTGGCAATAAGTAAGTTATCAGCATTTCCAGAAACCATTTTTGAAATTGTTGATGAGGTTGCTGGAACAATCAACAAAAAATCAGCCCACTCCGCTAAATCTATATGATTATTCCAATTCTTAGAGTCACCCTCTTCCTCAAAAAAATTTGTTAACACAGGTCTTTCAGATAATGAAGAAAAAGTTAGGCTTGTAACAAAGTCGTGAGCAGATTTAGTAAAAATAACCTGCACATCAGCACCACTCTTCTTTAATAATCTAAGTAATGTTATTGATTTATAAGCTGCAATACCACCAGTTACACCAAGCAGGATATTTTTATCCTTTAGAATGGACATATGAACTAGTTTTCTTGTTCCGGTTTTCTGTGATAAATTTTTTCAGTTAGCCAATTATCAATTGCAATTGCATGAGCTTTTGGTAACTTCTCATAAAACTTAGAAACTTCAATCTGCTCTTTGTTCTCAAAAATCTCCTCTAAATTTTCACTTGGAGTTGCGAACTCTTCTAACTTATTGATTAATTCTTTCTTAATATCCTCATTAATTTGTACTGTTCTTTTAGATATAATTGAGATAGCTTTGTAGATATTATCAGATTGTGAGTCAATTTTTTCTCTATCGTATGTTACAGTTGAGGTTGGAGCATTAATTTTTTTAAAATCCATAGTTTATGATTTATCGCCAGCAAATATAGCAATTTCTTTCTCTATGTCTGACATCTTCTTTTTCGATTCATTAAAAAACTTAGTATCTGGATAATCATTAATTAACTCATCATAGACTTTTACAGCATTATTAAGTCTTTCTAAGCGCTTTGCAGGAATACTGTTAATAGCAAGTTGATAAGATGAATCAAACAAATAAAAAAGGGCATCTTCTCTGTATGACGTTCCTGGGTAATCAGAAATAAAACTATTTAGGACTTTAATAGCAGAAGTATAATCTCTAATTGTATTATACTGTTTAGCAATTTCGAATGCTTTGTATTCTAATTTAGTATTGAGTTCTTGAATTAAATCATTCGCTTCTGCTAACTTTTCAGAAAAGGGGTAAAAGTTAATAAAGTTTTGTAATTTTTCAATGGCAGTACGTGTTTCATCCTGGTCCAAACTATGTCTGGGAGATTGCTTATAATAACAATAAGCAGCTAAAAATGCTGCTTCTTCAACTTTTTGACTAATAGGATAAGACTTAACAAAACTTTCAAATTGAAAGGCAGCCAATACATAGTTATTCCTATTAAGTAAGCTGTTAGCGTAGAAAAAGGTAATTCTCTCTCCCTGAGGTTTTCCTCTGTACTGAGGCTGTATTTGTTCAAATAAAGTACTAGCTCTTCTCCACTCTTCATTTTCATAATATTTTTCAGCCATTTCATATTTGACTTTTATATCCTCATTTCTCAATAACTTTTGAAATTCATTACATGAAAAAAATAAGATAAAAATTGAAAAGTAAATTAATTTATTAAATATTTTTTTCATTTAAACAATTGTTTTAGAAATAAAATCAGAGATTTTTAATTTTAAATCATTAGAAATTTCAGTCAAAGGTAGTCTAACTTTATCACTACACAAATTTAAGCACTTAAGTGCAAATTTTATGCCTGCAGGGTTCCCCTCTTCAAAAATTAAATTAAAAAAATCATTTAATATGAAATTTGATTTATCAACTTTAGGTAACAATTCAATAATATTAGGTTTATTTTTTTCTTCTTCCCAAAGTAAACTTAAATAAGAATCACTCATTATTGATGGAAAAGCATTTGCTGCTACAGATATAATTCCATCGGCACCATTTCTAATTGCATCAATCATAGTAAAGTCATCACCTGAAATTATAAGAAAATCTCTGTTAATTTTTTTTCTTAATTCTACAACTCTGCTTGGATCACCAGATGCCTCTTTTATCCCAATTATCTTTTTATTATACTCACTTAATTTAATAATTGTATTATTCGAAATATCGCACGATGTTCTTCCAGGAACATTATATAAAATTAATGGTAAAGGTGAAATGTCAGAAATTTTTGCAAAATGCTGAAATATACCTTCTTGTGATGGTTTATTATAATAAGGACAAACAGACATAATTGCTTCAAATCCAGTAAAATCATAGCGTGAAATCAAGTCACATATGTGTCTAGTATCGTTTGAGCTCATTCCTAATATTAAAGGAAGGCGATCTTTAAATGCATCAATAAATAGTGAATTAACAAGATTTTTTTCTTGATGATTTAAAACAGATGATTCACCTGTTGTTCCTTGCACAACTACGTATGAAATACCATTTAAAAAAAGATGATTACTTAACTTATAAATTGCTTCTTTGTCTATTTCATCATTTTCAGTAAAAGGTGTAACGACAGCAACACCAATACCAGCAAAAATTGATTGCTTTTTTTCATATATATAAGGGTTGAACTTATAGTTTTTATTTGTGATCAAATCACTCACTTTAGGAAATTTAAATATTTTAATAATTGTTCTCTAAACTTTTTAAAATTATTAAAAATGTCATTAAATATAATATCATTGATATTTTGATTAGAAGCATCAAAACCGATTCTAATTTTTGCATTTGTTTTAGATGATAGAAGTGTTAAAATTTTATTATCTCCAAAGTAATTGATTAACATATCATAATTTTGAGATATGAACTCTTCTGCATCTGCAGAGGTTATTTTTCCATAAAAATTTACAGATTTTTCTGATATTCGCATCTCACAAAACGGATCATTATAAATACTATTTGAGAAACTAATGATTTTAAAATCTTTCTCTTTAAGACCAATTTCAAAAGCTAAATCAAGAATATCTGAGTAATCTAAATCCAAACTAGTATCAACTATACAACCAATTGTTTTGATAGGTTTTTGCAGTTTTCTGCTAGATGACTTAAGAGCATTTACAGATTCCTGAATTTTTTTTTCAAGAAATCTTTGTCTGAACTCATTAATAATTTTTTTCAATTTTTAAATTTTAATTTCATATAAATTAATAAATTCTTCAAAAGAAATGGGAGTTAACCCCAAATCCTTTGCTTTTAACATCTTAGACGGTCCTGGATTATTTCCAACGATTACAATAGATTTTGCTGAAATACTACTTGAAACTTTTCCTCCATTTTGTACAATAATTTCTTTTAAATTCGTTCTATCTATTTTTTCAAAAACCCCAGTTACAATAAAAGTTTTTCCTAATAATTTATTTCCAAGATTTTCTGACTTTTTTTGCAAAAAATTTAGACCAACATGCTTTAATTTATCCAATAGTTCTAAGTTAGATTCCTCCTGAAAATATTTTTTTAAGCTTAATGCAATTTTATCACCAATTTCATCAACATTCAAAATCTCCACATCTGATGCAGACATTAAATTTTCTAGCGAACCAAAATGATCTGATAATTTTTTTGAAACTGTTTCACCAACATGTCTAATACCAAGACTGAATAAGACTTTATGAAATGGTTGACTTTTAGACTTATATATAGCTGAAACTAAATTTTGAGCTGACTTATCTGCCATACGTTCTAATTTTACTAATTGATCAACTTTTAGATTATATATGTCACTGAAGTTTTTAATAATATTTTCTTTTAAAAGCCGCTCAATAGTTTCTGTTCCAAAACCATCAATATTCATTGCTTTTCGAGAAATAAAATGTTTGAATTTTCCAACAATTTGTGGAAAACAATTATTTGAATTCATACAATAATGTTGGGCTTCATCATCATTCTTAGTTAACAGACTTCCACATGCAGGACAATTCTTTATAAATGCAATCTTTTTAGAATTTGATTTTCTTAATCTATAATCTATTGAAACTATTTTAGGAATGATTTCTCCGCCTTTTTCAACTTTAAGTATATCATTTTCATATAAATCCAATTTTTGAATTTGTTCCTCGTTGTGTAGAGATGCTCTTTTAACTATTGTTCCATTTATAAGAACTGGCTTTAAATTAGCAACGGGTGTAATTGCACCAGTCCTGCCAACTTGATAAACTACATTAACCAATTTTGTTGTTGCTTGTTCTGTTTGAAATTTATATGCTATAGCCCATCTAGGAAATTTTGATGTATATCCAAGTTGTTTTTGCATACTAAAACTATTTACTTTTATTACTATACCATCTATTTCAAAATTTAGTTTGTCTTTGTTCTTATCCCAATAATTTATAAAATCAAAAACTTCATCTATATTTTTACAATATTTATGCGTATTTGAGATATTAAATCCTAATTTTTTTAAGGCATTTAATGATTCAGATTGAGTTTTAAATGGATTTGAATCAGAGATTATTTGAAAAAAATAACATTTTAGTGGTCTTTTTCTTACTTCTTTACTACTTACGAGTTTAATACTTCCTGATGCAGTATTTCTTGGGTTTTTAAAAGGCTCCTCACCATTTTTAATTTTTTTATCATTTAATTTTATAAAATCATTTTTTTCAATAATAACCTCACCCCTAATATCAAAATCATACTCAACTTTTTGGAGCGTTTCTAAAGGGATCGTATTAATCGTTTTGATATTTTCAGTAACATCATCGCCACTATTACCATCACCTCTTGTGAGACCCTGAGCTAGTTTTCCGTTTTTATAAGATATAGAAATTGATACTCCATCTAATTTGAGTTCACATGAATAAGAAATATTTTCCGTATTTAAAACTTTTACTAAACGCTCTTTCCATTTTATTAATTCGTCACTAGAGTATGAGTTCTCTAAAGAGTACATTGGAAATGAGTGAGTTATAGAATTAAAATTATTGTTCAAAGAGCTCCCCACTCTTTGGGTTGGTGAATTAGAATCATCGAATTCTGGGAATTGCAACTCAAGTTCGTGAAGTTCCTTCAACATTTTATCAAATTCGTGATCAGATATTTCAGGCTTGTCAAGCATGTAATACAAATAATTATGCTTGTGCAATTCTTTCCTTAATAAATTTATTTTCTTCTCAACGCTCATATACAAGCTTTAATCATTCTTTTTCGTCCAAAAAGATCTTCTTTGATTTTAATATTTTTAAAGTTATTAATCTTTAATATATTTTTTACAAAATTAATTCTATCTGTATGACACTCAAGATACAACACACCATCACTATTTAAAGCATCTTTTGAATATTGAATAATTTTTTTATAAAAAATTAAATTGTCATTTCCCTCAACAAAAATAGCAGAATGAGGTTCATATTTAACTACACTCTCATCTATAAATTGCATCTCAGATTTATCAACATATGGTGGATTTGAAACTATAAGATCAAATTTATCATTGACCTTTACGTTCTTTAGAATATCAACAATTTTAAAATTAATTTCTATATTATTTTTGAGAGCATTTTCTTTCGCAATTTTTAATATTAAAGGAGATTTATCCCAAGCATGAACAATTGAACCAGTAATATATTTTTTTAAAATTAATGCGATTAATCCAGACCCAGTTCCAATATCTAAAATTTTACATTTCTTTTTCTGATTAAAAATTATCCAATCGCAGAGCTCTATTGTTTCAGGTCTAGGAATCAAAACATTTTTATTTACTTTAAATTTTATGTTTTTATGTTCTACTTCACCCATGATATATTGAATGGGTGTTTTTTTTTGAATCATTTTAATTTTTGACTCAATTAATGAAATATTTTTTTTAGAAATAATATATAGTGGATCTTGTATATAATTGATTTTATTTATTCCTAAATAAAATTCAATCAATATGTGAAATAATGTATTAATTTCTTCTTGAGAATAATATTCATTTAAGCAATTTGAAAATATTTCTTTTAATAATTTAAGCGTCATAGTTTTAATTTCATCCAAACAGGACATGAATTATGACCAGTATTTCCCAAAGGGGAATCTAATAGAAAAAAACCATTCTTTTTGTACAATTTTTGAGCAGCTATCATGTTATGCATAGTCTCAATATAGCAAAACTGATATCCACTTTTTTTAGCAAAATCCAAACACATTTTAATTAATTTGGAACCAATACCTTTTCCTCTAATATCTTGTAGAAAATACATTTTCTGAAGCTCACAAATATTTTCATTAGAACCTTTAAGTTTAGAGATACCAGCACCACCTTTAATATCACCGTCTGAAATAACAACATAATATTTTGAAGAATTTAATTGATATGATTCATACATAGAATTTAGTTCATCATCTTGCAAAGCAGTTCCTTGGTCTGGTACACCAAATTCCTTCATTACATTAACCAAAACTTCTTTAACTCTATCATTATCTTTCATCAAAATTTCTCTAATTTCAATTTTCATTTTATTAAATTAGAATATATTATAAAGATACTAATAAAAGATAGCGATGAACCATGATTTATTGATGAAAAGGTGTATTAATTTGGGTAAAAAAGTACTTGGAAAAACATATCCAAATCCCAATGTTGGTGCACTACTTTTTTATGATGGAAAAATAATTTCAGAAGGTTTTACACAAGAACATGGAAAAAACCATGCAGAAATTAATGCAATAAAAAAGGTCAATGATAGAGAAATTCTAAAAAAATCTACTTTATATGTCACACTTGAACCATGTTCGCACTATGGGAAAACTCCACCTTGTTGTGAAACAATATACAACAAGCAAATAAGAAAAGTAGTAATTGGTATCAATGACCCAAATAAGTTAGTAAATGGAAGAGGAATTAGTTTTTTAAGAAATAATAATATTGATGTAAAAACAAATGTTTTAGAGAATGAATGTAAAAAATTACACAAAAGATTTCTCACTTTTCAAAATAAAAAAAGACCTTATGTAATTTTGAAATGGGCTGAATCCTTTGATGGTTTTATTAATCCAATTAATAAAACAAATAAAAGGCCATTCTGGATATCAAATAAATTTAGTAGACAACTTGCGCATAAATGGAGAAGTCAGGAACATGGAATTTTAATTGGTGGTAAAACTTACATCGATGATTCTCCAATTTTAAATTCAAGATTATGGGATAATAATGATCCAAAAAAATTTGTATTAACTAATAATACTAATATTAACGATTCTAAATTTTTAAAAATTTATTATAAAAATAAATTGTCAGCAAAACAAATTTGTGAAGAACTATTCAAAAGCGATATACAGTCAGTGATTGTAGAGGGTGGTACAAAAACACTAACTACTTTTATAAATGATGGTATTTGGGATGAAGCTAGAATTATTCAAGGTTCCAAAACTATTGGTGAGGGAACTAAATCTCCAAAAATTCAAGGAAAAATCAATAGTGAGTTAGAACTATCAAATGATCGAATTAAATTTATTGTTTCTAATTAATAATAGCTTCCAAGATTTTTTTTGGACATCTGATTAGCTTTCCTGTTTTTTTATTTAAAAAAACAAGCTTGGTGTATCCTTCATTAATTAATTCTTTTTTTCTATAAATATTATATTCAAATTCAATTGAGTAAGATGGCTTTTTAATCAAATAAGTTTTAATTAATAATTCATCCTCAAAGAAAGCTGGTTTTCTAAAAACTATGTTAGTTCTTATAACAGGTAAAATTATATTTTGTTCCTCCATTTTTTTATAAGAAAAACCAACTTCTTTTAACCATCCTAATCTCCCAATTTCATAATATTTCAAATAATTGCTATGATGAACATATGACATTGAATCAGTCTCAGAATATCTAGCGACAATGGTTGTTTCATATGATTTTTTTGATTGCAGAATAAGCTAATTTTAGTGAGTCTATAATATCAAAAAAACTTTTTTAAAATTCAATAGTAAAATCATTTTTTTTTAAAAAAAAAATGTACATATTTGTTTGACTAATTAACAATTGGATCCTCACTACGGTTCAAATGTTTAATAACAACAACTTTAAAAAGTATTATAAGTATGAGCTTAGAATCTGTATGGAATAACTGTCTTAACTTTATAAAAGATAACATACAGGATCAAGCATATAAAACTTGGTTCGAACCAATTCAACCAGTCAAACTTGATGATAATGTTTTAAGTATTCAGGTACCTAGTAAATTTTTTTATGAATGGCTTGAAGAACATTATGTTAAGCTCCTTAAGATTGCTTTAAATAAAGAACTTGGAAAAGATGCAAAGCTTGTCTATGTTATTAAAATGGAAAACTCTTTTGGATCAACAAAATCGTTTACCGAAAAGATTCCAAGTGATTATAAACCCAAAGTTGAGTCCCAAAAATTAGAGGGTTCTTCGGCTTACTTTAAAACTGAATTAACAAACCCGTTTGTAATTCCTGGTATTAAGAATTTAAAAATTGACTCTCAATTAAATCCAAATTATAATTTTAATAACTTTTTGGAAGGTGATTCAAACAGACTTGCAAGGTCCGCAGGCTATGCTGTATCAAACAGACCAGGCGGTACATCATTTAACCCACTTTTAATTTTTGGAGGTGTTGGTTTAGGAAAAACACATTTGGCTAATGCAATTGGAATAAACATCAAACAAAAGTTTCCTGATAAAACAGTTCTATACATATCTGCTGAAAAATTTACCCAACAGTATATTGAGTCAGTGAAAAAAAATAATAGAAATGATTTTATTCATTTTTACCAGCTTATTGACGTTCTAATTATTGATGATGTTCAGTTTTTCTCAGGAAAATCAGGAACTCAAGATGTCTTTTTCCATATTTTTAATCATTTACATCAAAATGGAAAACAACTGGTTTTAACCTCTGATAAAGCTCCTGTTGATATGCAAGAAATTGAACAAAGATTATTATCTAGGTTTAAGTGGGGACTTTCCGCTGAATTACAAACACCAGACTATGAAACTAGGATTTCAATTGTCAAAAATAAATTGAACAGAGATGGTGTGGAGATGGATGAGGAAATAATTTTTTATGTTGCCAAACATATAAAAACAAACGTCAGAGAATTAGAAGGAGCTATAATTTCTTTGATGGCTCAATCCTCCTTTAACAGAAAAAATATAACTATCGATTTAGCAAAAGTCATTGTTGAAAAATTTGTTAAAAACACCAAAAAAGAAATATCTATTGATCATATTCAAAAAGTTGTTTCAGATTATTTTCAAATGGATGTTTCAACGTTACAATCCAAGACCAGAAAAAGACACATTGTTCAAGCAAGGCAACTTGCAATGTTTTTCTCAAAAAAGTTTACAAAAGCTTCACTTGCTAGTATAGGAACAAAAATTGGTCATCGTGATCATGCTACGGTTCTTCATGCATGCAAAACTGTGGATAATTTAGCATTTACTGATAAGCAATTTAGAAAATACGTTGAGGATTTAAATAAAAAATTTTCAGACTAGTTTATAGTTTAGGTTTTCTCTCAAAGGGGATATCTTCTATATCGTAATCTTTAAATATTCTCATGTAATCTGAAATCGAAGTTCCATTTGCATCCTTCTTATTTAAATTAGCATCACAGTGACTTCTTAAATATTTTTTCACATTTCCTGGTCCTGATAAATGAGCTGCAGCAATTATACCCGACTCACTTACATATACGCCTCCTAAATATCTGTTTGAATACCATGAAATTTCTCTTCTCAATATCCATTTATTTCTCATTACATTCATTAAAAAGATTTTCTCCTGCAGCTCTGGGTTGTTTTTATAATTCACAAGATTAGTAACACCGTACATTTTCAGCGTACCTTTACCAAATTGATATTTTCCTACATAACCAAATCTATTTATTTTATCATAATCAGAACCTGACTCAAAAAAACCAAGAAAATTCTTAAAACCTACAAAATCTCTCACAGTATAGGGTATTGGTAAATAATTCAAATTAGAATTATCTTTTGATTCAACTGAATATTCGAAGTTTAAATTAGAGGTTGGTAGGTCTGTACTGCTAAGAAAAAAAACAGCTAAAAAGTAAATTAAAAAAATTTTAAAATTAAAATATATCACTATAAACAAGCAACTAATTTAATTTAGTTTTTCGGCAACAAACATAATGATTTTTATAATTATCTGATTTTCAGATTATTATCTTTTTATGTTTCTTTCTTTTAACCAGCGAGTATATTGTCTTTTCTTTTTATTATGTTCGCTCAAAGTTCTTGAAAATAGATGGTATCCGGGATTAGATACATCTGCGACAAAGAAAATAAAAGGGTTTTTTGAGTAATTAATTACAGCCTCTATTGAAGATATGTCAGGTGTGACAATTGGTGCTGGTGGCAATCCTTTTATGTAGTATGTATTAAAACTAGATTTTATTCTTAAATCTTTATATAAAACTCTTCTAATTACCTTATCAAAACCATCTCTCTGCTTTATACTGTATACAACAGTTGGATCTGCTTGCAATTTCATATTTTTTTCTAAACGATTCAAATATACACCAGCGATTGTAGGTCTTTCATCTACTTTAGGAGTTTCTTTTTGAACAATGGAGGCTAATACCATAACCTCTACTGGATTAAGATTGATATCTTTAATTTTATTAATTCGTGTTTGATTCCAGAAACTATCAAACTCTTTGACTATTCTCTCTCTAAAATCTGTTGCATTCGTATTCCAAAAAAACTGATAAGTATTAGGAATGAATAAAGAAAAAACAGATTCATTAGTTAAACTCAATTCGTTTAAAAATTTTTTGTTTGTAAAAGCATTCATAATGCTTACACTATCTGCTTCAATTTTTTTAGATACTTTACCTGCTAGTTCACTTAAAGTTTCAATATTATTGAAAGTAAGATTTAATGGAATATTACTGGACCTTAAGGAATTCACTATATCATTGTTATTATCACCACTATTAATCAAAAATCTTCCCGCTTTTATATTTTTCGAATATTTCTTTCTTTTAGCTGCTTTTTCAAATGTTTCAATATCAACTAAATAATTAGACAATGAGTCAAGTATCTGAGAGAAAGAGCTATTGGATGGAATTTTCAGAAAAATAGATTCACTTTCAAAATTTGTATTTTTTTCAAAAAAAATTGTGTAGAAATTGTAAGTAAAGTACCCCGCAACGCAAATCATTATAAAAATAAAAATTGACCTAATTTTCTTCATAATTGTATATACCAGAAAAAACTTTTTCTACTTCCCCAGATAAGTAAATATCATAAAAATTATTATTATCATGTTTAAAATCTACAATTAAATCCCCGCCCTTTGTTTTAACGAAAACTTTCTGACTTTTTGATTTTAAAAAAATAGAAGTTGATAATGCTGCTGCAACTGCACCTGTCCCACATGAAAGAGTTTCGTTCTCTACACCTCTTTCATATGTTCTTAGATTCACAATATTTTCGTTAATGATCGACAGAAAATTTACATTCACACCCTCATTTTTAAATAATTTTGTTTTTTGAATTTCTCTTGATATAGGTATTATATCAATATCATTCAATTTATTTTTTCTTATAACAAGATGAGGAGAACCAGTGTCTATAAAAATATTTTCATCAACAAATTTATGTTCAGAAACATTATTCATAGATATTTTTACAAAATTGTCGTTTACAACTGAAGAATGAACACCATCACACGCAATGAAATCTGAATTCTCTCCTACAATTTTTTGGCTGTAACAATGATGGACAACACATCTTCCCCCATTACCGCACATAGTACTAATATTCCCGTCTGAATTATAATAAGTCATTTTAAAAGGATATTCACTAGATTCATTAACAATAATTAATCCATCAGCACCTATTCCAAATTTTCTATTACAAAGTTGTTTGATTATGTCTTTGGTGAGATTTGGAAGGGTTTTTGATAAATTATTGATGATGATAAAATCATTTCCACAACCATGATATTTTTCAAAACTTATTTTCATTTTCCAATATGTAAATATAATCTATCATGTTAAAAAGAAGTTAAATATTAAAAAAGAAAAATTTAAAAAATTAATTTTATAAAAAAAAGAATTATGAGAAAGCTTAGTTTATTAAATAAAATAATTGTTCCCATTTTTTTAATCATTTTATTACTTGTTATATATGATAAAAATGAAAAGACCAATAAAAATGATAGTACTGTTTTAAATACTATATTAAGCTCTGAAAATATAAATAATCAAATTCAACAAAACAGAAATTTTGTTGTAAGGAATCCTGATTTTACTGTTGCAGCTGAAAAAACAATCAACACTGTGGTGCATGTTAAAAACACTGCTAAATCTAAAGGTTCTAATAGTCTATGGGATCTTTTTTATGGCAATTCTGATGATCGAACAACTGTTGGTACTGGATCTGGTGTAATTGTTTCAAGTGATGGTTATATAATTACAAATAACCATGTCATAGAAAATGCAACTGAAATTGAAATTACAACCAATGACAATAAATCCTTTAATGCTGAATTGATAGGAACAGACAAAAACTCTGACATAGCTGTTTTGAAAATTGATGGACCTTCAAAATTTCCTTACATACGATTTGCAGATTCAGATGAAACAAAGATTGGAGAGTGGGTTCTTGCTGTTGGTAATCCTTTTAATTTGACATCCACTGTTACAGCTGGAATCATTAGTGCAAAATCGAGAGATTTAAATGATTATGATTCAAAGAACCAATCATTTATACAAACTGATGCTGCTGTAAATAGTGGTAACAGTGGTGGAGCATTAGTAAATATTAATGGGGACTTAATTGGAATTAATACTGCTATTCAAAGCACTAATGCAGGTTTTATAGGTTACTCATTTGCGGTACCAAGTAACATTGCAAGAAAAATTTATGAGGATATTTTAGAATTTGGAGATGTTCAAAGAGGTTTATTGGGTGTTACTGGACAAAGCCTAAACTCACAAAATGCCGATGAACTGGGTATTAATCAGACAGAAGGGTTTTATATTAATGACACCGATCCTAATATGGGTGCCCACATTGCCGGAATAAGAAAAGGTGACGTTATTCAACAAATTGATAATGTTAAGATTAATAAATTCTCTGACCTCTCAGGTTATTTAAATTCAAAAAGACCTGGTGATAAATTAAATGTTAGAATTTATAGAAACAATAAATCAATGGATGTCGGAGTAAGACTAAAAAGAAGTACATACGTACAATTTTATGGAATGCAATTAAAAGATGCTAGTGAACAAGAGTTAAATGACTTAAATAGTGATAATGGTGTCGTAGTTGTAATAAATAGAAACGGAACTCTTTTTAGGATGGGTATAAGATCTGGTTACATATTAACCGAAATTAATAATGTAAAAATTGAGAATACAAAAGACCTCAAAGCATTTGAAAGAGAAGATATATTTCAGTTTACATTCGTTGACTTAAATGGCGAGAAAGAAAAACTTGTTTTTGATTAGAAAATGAAAACAATTGACATAATTAGTGCTACTCCAGAATTATTAATTAGTCCTTTTTCTGGTTCTATTATGAAAAGAGCAATAGAAAAAGAAATTGTACAGGTTAACTTTCATGATTTAAAAGATTACTCTAATAAAAAAAGAAAACAAATTGATGACTATCAATATGGTGGCGGATCTGGAATGGTATTGATGATCGAACCAATTGATAATTGTATCAGCCATTTGAAGAAAGATAAAGATTATTCTGAAATAATTTTTATGACACCGGATGCTGAAAAATTAACTCAAAAATTATCAAATAAGCTATCAATTGCAGGTAATTTGATTATTTTATGTGGACACTATAAAGGTGTTGATCAAAGAGTAAGAGATAATTTAATAACAATGGAATTATCAATTGGAGACTATGTGCTTTCTGGTGGAGAACTACCAGCAGCTGTACTTTGTGATTCGATAATAAGACTAATTCCAGGAGTTTTAAATAACGAAACATCTGCACTCGAAGATTCATTTCAGGACAACAGTATTGCTCCACCAGTATATACAAGACCTGCTTCATATAAAAACATGGATGTTCCTGAGGTTCTTATCTCAGGTGATTCAAAAAAAATTGATCAATGGAGAGAGGGAAAATCTGATGAAAAAACTAAACTATTAAATAATTAATTAGACATCAAATAATTTTTTTTTTATCATAAAATATGTAAGTTTGCCACCTCTTGATTAACCTCTGGTTAAACGAAAGTTGATCAAATTAAAATTTTATAAAAATGAAGTCTTTACTAAAATACGTTCAAGACGAATTCATAACCCAGAAAGAATATCCTGATTTTAAATCAGGTGATACCATAACTGTTTATTACGAAATTAAAGAAGGTGAAAAATCAAGAACACAGTTTTTCAAAGGAGTTGTAATTCAAATCAAAGGAACAGGAAAAACAAAAACATTTACAATTAGAAAAATGTCTGGTACAGTGGGGATTGAAAGAATATTTCCATTTAATCTGCCTACAATCAAAAAGATCGAAGTAAATAAAAAAGGTAAAGTAAGAAGATCCAGAATATATTATTTCAAAGAGCTTAGAGGTAAGAAGGCAAGAATCAAAGAAGTTAAAAAATAGTTTAATGTCAAAAATTAAAGTCAATAATCCTGTAGTTGAGTTAGATGGTGATGAAATGACAAGGATTATTTGGGATTATATTAAAAAAAAATTAATTCTTCCATACATAGACCTAGATATTAAATATTTTGATCTGGGAATTAAAAACAGAGATTTTACTGACGATCAGGTCACTATCGATGCCGCTAATGCAATTAAGGAGTATAATGTTGGAATTAAATGTGCTACAATTACACCAGATGAACAGAGAGTAAAAGAATACACTCTTAAAAAAATGTGGAGATCACCTAATGGGACAATTAGAAACATTATTGGTGGTACTGTTTTTCGTGAACCCATCATTATGAAAAATATCCCAAGATATGTACAAGGTTGGGTTAAACCGATTTGTATTGGTAGACATGCTTTTGGTGACCAGTACAAGGCAACTGATTTTCTGACTCATGGAAAAGGTAAATTAACAATGACATTTACACCTGAAAATGGTGATGAAGAAAAGACATGGGAAATATATAATTTTCAAGAGGATGGTATTGCCATGGGAATGTACAACATAGAGTCTTCAATCTATGGTTTTGCAAGATCATGTATGAATAGAGCTGTTTCAAAAGGATGGCCCCTTTACTTGTCTACGAAAAACACTATTTTAAAAGCCTATGATGGAAGATTTAAGGACATTTTTCATGAGGTCTATGAAAATGAATTCAAAGAAAAGTTTGAAGAAATTGGTATTACATATGAACACAGATTAATTGATGATATGGTTGCAGCTGCGATGAAATGGGAGGGTGGTTTCGTCTGGGCATGTAAAAATTATGATGGTGATGTACAATCTGATACTGTTGCTCAAGGATTTGGATCATTGGGATTGATGACTTCAACATTACTAACACCAGATGGTAAAACTATGGAAGCTGAAGCTGCTCATGGAACAGTTACAAGACATTATCGATTACATCAAAAAGGAAAAGAAACTTCAACTAACCCAATTGCATCAATTTTTGCTTGGACCAGAGGCCTAATACACAGAGCAGAGTTAGATTCTAACAATGAGTTATTAATATTCTGTAATCTTTTAGAAAAAGTTTGCGTTGAAACTGTTGAATCTGGAAAAATGACAAAAGATCTTGCACTACTAATTCATGGAAGTAATTTAAAAAGACAGCATTACTTAAATACACAAGAATTTTTAGATACCATAAAAGCAAATCTTGATGCAAAGGTTTCTTAAATTCTAAATAATTAAACACAATTTTATTAATTTGTATATGTGAAAAAGATCTTTCTCTTAGTCATATTCCTTTTTTCGCTAAATATAAATTCACAAAATAACTTTACTTATAGTGGCTATGTTTTAGATAGTCAAACTAATGAACTAGTTATTGGAGCTAGTGTTATTATTGATGAATTAAATATTGGTACAATAACAAATAGTTATGGTTTTTTTTCAATTACTGTTAAAGAAGGTAACTACAGTGTCATAACCCAAAACTTGGGCTACAAAGATGATCTTCAAATCATAAGTTTAAATAAAAATATTATTCTTAATATTTATCTTACTGAAGAAGTTGAATCCCTTGACGAAGTTATAGTAATGGAAAATACAGAAGATATAGATATTGAACTACCAGTTCTAAGTTTAAATATTATCTCTGGAAAAACCATTAGGCAAACGCCAGTCGTTTTTGGTGAATCTGATATATTAAAAACGATACAACTTTTACCCGGTGTGTCTAGTGCTGGAGAAGGTGCATCGGGTTTCAATGTAAGAGGTGGTGCAGCAGATCAAAATCTAATTTTATTTGATGAGGCGATTATTTATAATTCATCGCACCTTTTTGGATTATTTTCTGTTTTTAACTCAGATGCAATTAAAGAAGTAAAATTATATAAAGGGGGAATACCCTCATCCTATGGAGGAAGATTATCATCTGTTCTTGATGTTTACCAGAAAGATGGAAATAATCAAAATTTTTCAATGAATGGAGGAATTGGTGCAATTTCTAGCAGACTTTTAGTTGAAGGACCTATTCAAAAAAATCAAAGTTCTTTTTTAGTTGCATCTAGGGGGACATATGCTCATCTGTTTTTGAAGCTGACAGACATAGAAAACATCGCATATTTTTATGATTTAAATACAAAGTCAAACTTTGTAATTGATAATAAAAATAAAATTTTTCTTTCAGGATACTTCGGAAGAGATCTTTTTAAACTCGATGGAACATTTATGAATACATATGGTAATAGTACATTAAATCTAAGATGGAATCATTTAATAAACGAAAAAACATTTTCAAACACTTCATTAATTTTTAGTGATTATTATTATGGATTACAATTAGACTTTGTTGGTTTTGATTGGAAGTCTGGAATAAAAAACTTGAATTTCAAATTTGATTTGAAAAACTATTATTCAAATATTTTTCAATTTAATTATGGTTTAAATGTAATTTATTATGATTTTAACCCTGGCACGATTGGACCTTTGACGCCTGACTCTGGATTTAACTTTTCTAGATTAAATAAAAAATATGCTTTTGAAAATTCTACCTATTTGGATGTAATTCATAAGATAAATAGCCAATTATCCATTAGATATGGAATAAGACTAAATCAGTTTTTAAGACTTCGACAAAATGGACTTCAGCAATATGCTAATGATGATCCATTATATTATGATAATGATCTAAAAATATATGATCCTGGAACCCCACTAGCAGGAAATTTTGATAATAATTCATCTGTTTTTAAAACTTATAATAACATCGAACCTAGAATTAATATCTCTTATTCATTTAATAATCAAAGTATAAAAGCTAGTTATAATAGACTGAATCAATATTTACACTTGATTTCAAATACAAGCTCACCTACCCCACTAGATATTTGGGTTCCCAGTGGACCTTATATTAAACCACAAAAACTAGATCAATATGCTTTGGGTTATTATAAAAGAATAAAAAATATAAAAATTGAAACAGAAATTTTTTACAAAAAAATTAAAAATAGACTCGATTATATAGATGGTGCGGATTTAGTAGCGAATGATAATATAGAAACCGTTATTTTGCCCGGAAAATCACGTGCTTATGGGTTTGAAATATTATTAAAAAAATCTGAGGGTAGACATAAATTTATGGTTGCATACACCCTGTCAAAATCAGAACAAAAAACACCTGGAAGAAATTCTTTTGAGGATGGAATTAATTTTTCAAATTGGTATAATACACCTTATGACAAACCACACGACTTCAGTATTAATTCAGAATATATTTTAAGTAAAAAATTAAAAATCGTTGGTAATTTTATTTATCAAACTGGACAACCTACAAATTACCCTAATTCTCAATATACTTACATGAACTTAAATGTTCCTAATTATGGTGAGAGAAATTCACAAAGGCTTCCAAATTATCATAGAATGGATATAAATCTTACTCTTACACCTGAAAAGAAAAATAAAAAAATTGAAGGTTCATGGGTTTTCGGAATCTATAATTTGTATAACAGAGATAATGCATCATCAATCATATTTCGAAGAAATAACGAAACACTTAAAAATGAAGCTGTACAAATTTCAATTTTTGGCATTGTACCGTCAGTAACTTATAATTTTAAATTCTAATGAAGAAAATATTTAGTCTTTTATTTTTTGTCTTAATTTTTGGATGTGAAAAGGTAATTAATTTAGATTTAGACTTTTCAAATCAAAACTATGTAATTGATGCAAAAATCAATAAACATGTTAATTCATTATCAGGGTTTTCAGAAGTTAATATTACTAAATCCAGAGAATATTTTAGTGATAATATAAATTATATAAATGATGCAGTTGTTAAAATAATTGAAAAAGAAACAAGTAAAGAGTATGTATTAGGATTTGTTAAAGATGGAAAATATCAAATCAATATCCCTAACATTTTAGAATCTAGTGACTATGAGTTAATTGTCACTCATGATAATTATCAATTTTCATCGATAGAAAAACTAACAAAATCAAGTTTAATAGATAATGTAGTTCAGGGAGATAGAAATTCTCTGAGCGGAGATGAAATAGAAATAATTACAACTTTTACAGATTTAGATCAAATGGATAATTATTTTTTATTTGAGTTTGGTGATAAGGGAAATTTGCAACCTGCAAGAGATTTATACATAAACGGGAACAGTTTCTCCTTTTCATATTTTATAGAGAAAACTGAAATACCTAATTCAAAAAAATTAAAAGTTAAAATGGAAGGTATTGATTATAATTATTTTAAATATATGATTCAAGTTGTAATACAAACAAACACACAAAATGGTCCATTTTCTACCCCACCAGCACCAATAAAAGGAAATATTTTAAATGTAAAAGACACTAATAGTGTGGTGTTTGGTTATTTCAAAGTTTGTGAGTTTGATGAATTTGTTCTTGAAGACATCATAATTGATTAATTTTAAATAATGGAATTTATAAAAATAACTGAGTCAGACTCAAACCACAATAATCTTGATTTAAAAACAACTAAGGATTTGGTCAATATTATCAATAGTGAGGATATGACTGTTGCTAAATCTGTAAAAAAAATACTTCCGAAATTAACAGAATTAATAGATAATATTTATAAAAAAATGTTAAATGGAGGAAGGCTGTTTTACATTGGCGCTGGCACTAGTGGTAGATTGGGAATTCTAGATGCCTCTGAATGTCCTCCGACTTTTGGAGTTTCCGATAATTTGGTTATTGGATTGATAGCGGGTGGAGATAAAGCAATTAGAAAATCCCAAGAGTTCGCAGAGGATAATTTAAAACAAGGATGGCTTGATTTATTAAAATATAAAATAAATAATAAAGATTCAGTTATTGGAATAGCTGCCTCAGGCACTACACCTTACGTCATTGGTGCTATTGAGAATTGTAGAAAAAAAGGAATCTTAACTGGCTGTATAACCTGCAATTTAAATAGTCCATTAGGCTTAGCATCAGAATATCCCATTGAAGTTATTGTAGGTCCTGAAGTAGTAACTGGCAGTTCAAGAATGAAAGCAGGGACGGCTCAAAAGCTTATTTTAAATACTATTTCAACTACAGTCATGATTAAACTTGGCAGAGTAAAGGGTAATAAAATGGTTGATATGCAATTAGCTAATAATAAATTAATTGATAGAGCTGAAAAAATTTTAATGAAAGAGCTTGAAATTGATTTAGAAAAAGCACAAAGTTTACTTAGAAAAAACAAAAGCGTTAGAAAATCGTTAGAATCTAAAAATCAAAGATAAATTGAATCAGTATAAAAAAACATGGCCAATAAGTGTTGAAAAAGAAATAGATGCCAGTACTGAAAAAATTTGGAATATTATTTCTAAAGAAGGTAATTTAAATCTTGTTCATCCTTTTTGTAAAAATAATTATGCCTTAGCATGGGCATCTGAAAATTCTGTTGATGTACTTGAATATTTAAATGGATTAACATTTATTAGGGAATTTCAAACATGGACACCAGGACGAGGTTACAGCTTATTGATTGGAACAAAAAAAGGAAAAAAATCTTATGTTGAGTGGAAGATTACGACTAGAAATAAAAAAAATTATCTTTCCATAACAGTTTATACACATTATATGAAAAATTATCCAAAATTCATTTCATTTTTCCCACATGAATTTATGATTAAACCAAACCTAAAAAAATATTTAAAAAGTGTTATAGGGGGAATAAATTACTATTTATTAAATGATAAAGTTGTGCCTCGAAATTACTTTGGAGAACATAAATGGTTTTCTAAGAAGTAGATTTATTTCTTTTTTAGAGTATCGTACATCACCGGAGTTGCAACAAAAACTGATGAATAAGTTCCAATTAGAACTCCAACAATTAATGCAAACATAAAACCTCTTATTGATTCACCTCCGAAAACAAAAATTGATATCAATACAACTAAAGTGGTGAATGATGTATTTAACGTTCTGCTTAGAGTACTGTTTAATGCACCATCGACAATTCTTGGTAATTCCCAGGATGTATTTATATTTCGATATTCTCGAATTCTATCAAAAACAACAACAGTATCATTTAAAGAATAACCAATAACTGTAAGAACAGCTGCAATAAATGCTTGGTTAATTTCCAT
Organism: uncultured Bacteroidota bacterium; assembly: GCA_902535165.1. GTDB lineage: Bacteria > Bacteroidota > Bacteroidia > Flavobacteriales > Flavobacteriaceae > Eutrophosalina. Next base: position 35,975 of record CACASE010000009.1, read on the forward strand.
ATTAAAAGGCATAAATGAGTAAGTCAAAGAGAAAATACCTAATACAACCAGAACATCATGAAAAACTGCAGAGACTGCACCAAGTGAGAATTGCCAATTCTTAAAACGCAGTAATATATATAGGAAAACTATTATTAATGATCCAAAAACAGCGAGAAATGAATTTTTCTTAATATCGTCAGCAATGGTAGGTCCAACTTTGATCGATGACATAATCCCAACTTGCTTATCCTCATCACCATTTACAAAATCATCAAGAGAAATATTTTCAGGCATAAATTGAATAAGATCTTGATATAAAATACTGTTTATTTCATCATCAATGTCAGATGAATCGCTATCAACTTTATAATTAGTAGTAATTTTTAATTGATTATCTGAACCAAAAGTTTTCACTTCCGCGTTCCCTAAAACTTGAATTAAATTTGATTGAATTTTTTCCTGCGAAACTGGTTGTTCAAATCTCACTACATATGACCTACCACCAACAAAATCTACACCTTGATTTAGTCCATTTAAAAATAGTGAAGAAAGACCAATAATGATAAATGTTCCTGAAATAACATACGATACTCTTCTTTTTATTAGAAATGATACTTTTAAATTACTCAGTAAGTTTTTTGTTAAAGAAGTAGAAAAATCTAATTTCTTAGATTTCGAAATATGATTCTCAACAAGCATTCTTGTAATAAAAATAGCCGTAAACAAAGAAGTCATTATACCAATTAAAAGAGTTGTTGCAAATCCTTTAATTGGACCAGTACCAAAAGTAAATAGTACTAATGCAGTAACACCAGTTGTAATATTTGCATCTAGAATTGATGATAAAGCATTACTAAAACCATCTGATACAGCTTGCTTAAGACCCTTTTCACGCCTTAGTTCCTCTCTAACTCTTTCAAAGATTAGTACATTGGCATCAACAGACATACCTATAGTTAAAACAATACCAGCTATTCCAGGTAAAGTAAGTACAGCTCCAAGTCCTGAAAGAAACCCGAATATTAAAACTATATTTAAAACTAAGGCAACATCAGCAAACAAGCCAGCTCTTCCATAATAAAAATACATCCAGATAAGCACTAGTAAAAGTGCAATCAAAAATGAATTAATACCCTTCTCAATAGATTCTTTACCTAAAGATGGACCAACAATCTCAGATTGAATAATATCCGCAGATGCGGGTAATTTTCCAGCTCTAAGCACATTAGCTAAATCTATTGCATCATTTAAAGAAAAATCTCCAGTTATTTCAGATCTCCCCCCAGAGATTGGGCCACTTGTAACACCTGGTGCAGAATAAACAGTTTCATCTAATACTATTGCAATATTGTAAGAATTTTTATACGCATCTCCAGTTAAATCCTCCCAAATTTTTGCTCCTCTACCATTCATTTGCATATTAACTGCTGGATTACCAACTTGGTCATAACCTTGTGATGCATCTACAACAACACCACCACCTAAAGGTGGGATATTATTACGATTAGCTTTTATCACATATAAATCAACAACTTTAGTTTCTGGGTCAGGTATTCCCCACAAAAACTTAGTGAATCTTTTACTTGATGGCAATAATTGACGAACCTTTGGATTGTTTAGATATGAATCAAAAGTTGGTATATCTTTTTCGTAAACTTGAGCTAAAACTGGTCCTCCTTGAAATCCTGTTGTAATAACGAGATCCAAAAGTGGATTTTTTTCCATACTTAATGAATCTGCTTTAACCTCTACATCGGCAAGAAGATCCTCAATTTCATTTGACTCTTGATCTTTAGTCTCTTCAACTGATTGATCTACTATGTCTTTTACCACTTGATTAGCCTGCTGAAGGAAACTAAAAAATTCAACATTCTTTTCAGTTGTCCAAAACTCAAGCTGAGCTGTGCTTTGCAATAATTTTTTTACTCTTTCAACATCCTTTGCGCCAGGGAGCTCCACTAAAATTCTACCAGAGTTTCCTAATCTCTGAATGTTAGGTTGAGTAACTCCAAACTTATCTATCCTTTTTCTTAAAACTTCAAAAGCAGATGTGATCGATTCATCAATTTTGGTTCTTAAAATTGGTTTTACCTCGTCATTTAACATTTGGAAATTTATTTCATCACTGAGGGTTCTATTTGCAAATACGTCTGGTGATGCAAGGTTTGCATCATCATTTTCCTCAAAAGCAATGAAGAAAGACTCTAGGTATGTATCATTTGAGCTTTTTTGAAGTTCATCAGCCTTGTCCAAGGATTGGTTAAAATAAGGATCATTTGTATTCTCAGCCAAACCCTTTAGGATATCTTTTACAGAAATCTGTAAAATAACATTTATACCACCCTTTAAATCTAAACCTTTATTAAGTTCTTTTTCCTTAGCATCTTTATAAGATGTTATTCCAAAAACTCTAATATTTGCTACCGAGTCTAAATATGTTCTTTGAACTAATTCTCTCTTTATTGAAAAATCTTTTTCTTGATCGCTAATTTGAGTAATAGAATAGTTAAGGGCATCTTTTTCAATTTTGCTAACAACATATGTGTAAGAAATCTGAAGAATACTAATGAACGTAAAAAGAATGGCAGTAAACTTAACTAAACTATTTTTATGCATTTCTTAATTTTTTAGGCAAGCAAATATATGATTTAGAACATCACTAAACAAAATTATGTGATTTATTGTTTTTTAGGTGTGACTAGAGAGTGTTGAATTCATTGACCTTACAGCATCTACTGATTTATTAAACTCCACAAGCTCTGATTCATTTAAATCAAGTTCAATTATTTCATCAACACCATTTTTTCCAATTATACAAGGAACACCTATACATATATCACTATGATTGTACTCACCATCGAGCAAAACAGAACATGGAATTATTTTTTTCTTATCATTTAGAATTGAATCAACTAAATAAGCTATTGATGAACCTGGAGCATACCAAGCAGATGTGCCTAAAAGTTTGGTCAAGGTGGCACCTCCTACCATTGTTGATTTAACAACCTCACTAATTTTATCATTGGAAAGTAATTTTGATATTGGCTCATCATTGTATTTTGCAAATCTATGCATTGGTATCATTGTTGTATCTCCGTGACCTCCAATAACCACAGCATCCAACCCTTTTTGTGGTTTATTTAAAGCCAAAGAAAGGTATGTTTTAAATCTTGAGCTATCTAATGCTCCACCCATACCAATGACTTTTTTTGGATTTAGACCAGTAGATTTTAATGATAGATATGTCATAGTATCCATTGGATTTGAAACCATTACGATGATTGGTTCTTTATTATATTTGAGAATACTGGAGGAAACATCTTTAACAATATTTGCATTAATTCCAATTAGTTCTTCTCGAGTCATACCTGGTTTTCGAGGAATTCCTGATGTGATCACAACAACATCACTGTCCTTAGTGAGAGAGTAATCTCCTGTAGTTCCTGTAATAATGGAGTCAAAATCTTTAGTCGTAGCTGTTTGCATCAAGTCTAATGCTTTTCCCTCAGCAAAACCATCTTTAATATCTAATAATACAACGTGATCTGCAATTCCTTTAGATGCAATAACATCTGCTGCTGTGGCTCCAACATTACCTGCTCCAACTATAGTTACTTTCATATAATAAAATTAAGCGTCGATATTGGCGTAAGTAGCATTTCTTTCAATGAAATCTCTTCTTGGAGGAACCTCATCCCCCATCAACATTGAAAATACTCTGTCTGCTTCCCCAGCATTATCAATTGTTACCTTTCTAAAAGTTCTAGAATCTGGATTCATTGTTGTTTCCCAAAGCTGAATTGCATTCATTTCACCCAATCCCTTATACCTTTGAACAGAGCTTCCAGTTCCAAAATCTTCCATAAGCTTATCTCTATCATGATCAGACCAAGCATATTCCTTTTTAGAAGCTTTTTTAACCAGATATAATGGAGGGGTAGCTATGTAAACATGTCCACTTTCAATTAATTCTCTCATATATCGAAAGAAAAATGTTAAGATTAAAGTGGAAATATGACTCCCATCAACATCAGCATCACACATTATAACAATCTTGTGATATCTTAACTTTTCAAGATTCAAAGCTTTACTATCCTCCTCAGTACCAACTGTTACTCCAAGAGCTGTGTAAATATTGATAATTTCTTGATTTTCAAAAACTTTATGTTGCATTGCTTTTTCAACATTTAAAATTTTTCCTCTCAGTGGAAGAATTGCCTGAAAATTTCTATCTCTACCTTGCTTTGCAGTACCACCAGCAGAGTCACCCTCAACCAAGAAAATTTCACATAAAGCTGGATCTTGCTCTGAACAATCAGATAATTTACCAGGTAATCCTCCGCCTCCCATAACAGTCTTTCTTTGAACCATTTCTCTGGCTTTTCTAGCAGCATGTCTAGCTTGAGCAGCAAGTACTACCTTATCAACAATAATCTTGGCCTCACTGGGGTGCTCCTCCAAATAATTTTGAAGCATTTCTGAAACTGCTTGAGAAACAGCAGAAGAAACCTCTTTATTTCCTAGCTTAGTTTTGGTTTGTCCTTCAAATTGAGGTTCAGCTACCTTAACGGAAATTATTGCAGTCAAGCCTTCTCTAAAATCATCACCTGATATCTCAAACTTAACTTTATCTAATAACCCAGATGAATCCGCATATTTTTTTAATGTTGACGTTAGCCCTCTTCTAAATCCTGAGAGATGAGTTCCACCCTCATGTGTATTTATGTTGTTCACGTAGGAATGAATATTTTCATTGAAGGAGGAATTATAGACCATTGCAATTTCAACAGGTACATTATTTTTTTCTCCTTCAATAGAGATAACCTCAGGAATTAAAGGTTCCCTATTTTCATCAAGAAATGAAATAAACTCCTTTAAACCATCTTTTGAATGAAAGCTTTCAATTACAAATTCTCCGTCAACTTTTTTTCTCTTATCTGTTAAAGTAACATGGATTCCCTTATTCAGAAAAGATAGCTCTCTCATCCTATTAGCTAAAGTTTCATAATTATACTTTTCTACATCTTTAAAAATTGATAAATCAGGCTTAAAAGTAACTAGTGTTCCAGTTTTGTCTGACTTACCTGTTTCTTTAACAGGATAAAGTGATTTACCTCTTTCATATTCTTGTTGCCATATTTTTCCATCTCTGTATACAACGGCTGTTAAATGATCAGACAAAGCATTTACAACTGACACTCCTACTCCGTGCAAGCCACCTGATACCTTATAGGAATCTTTGTCAAATTTACCACCTGCTCCAATTTTTGTCATAACAACTTCCAAAGCAGAAACACCTTCTTTTTGATGAATTCCAACAGGGATACCTCTTCCATCATCTTCAACGGAAATAGAGTCATCTTCATTTATAATTACGGAAATTTTATTGCAATGACCTGCCATTGCTTCATCTATTGAGTTATCTACAACTTCATAAACTAAATGATGAAGACCTCTCACACCAACATCTCCGATATACATTGAGGGCCTTTTTCTGACATGTTCCATGCCCTCTAAGGCCTGTATACTATCAGCAGAATAATTTTGATTTTTATCCGTTGTCATTGTGTTTTTTGGGATAGTTTTTTGTTCCTTGACAAATATACTCGAAAAACCCCTTCAAATGACTTTTTTACAGAGATGTATATGAGGAAGTTATTAACAATTATAGCTTAAAAAGTTAATAGGAATCGTTGTGTATATTTTGTACTGATCTCCCAGAAGGATCATTGAGATTTTTGAATGATTTATCCCACTCTATGGCTATTGGTGTGCTACATGCGACTGATGGGACTGATGGTACAGTTTCCGCGGCTGTCTTAGAGGGAAAATGTTCTTCAAAAATGCATCTGTAATAGTACTCCTCTTTATTTTGTGGAGTTTGAAAAGGAAATCTTGTTGAAGCATCCTTAAATTCTTTATCAGAAACTTCATTATTAACAAGTTCTTTTAGACTGTCAATCCAACTATATCCCACCCCATCACTGAACTGTTCTTTTTGTCTCCATGCAACCTCACTAGGTAAGTATGATTCAAAGGCTTTTCTTAAAACCCATTTTTCCATTCTATCATTTTTAATCATTTTATCATCTGGATTTAGTCTCATTGCAACATCAATAAATTCTTTATCTAAAAAAGGTACTCTACCTTCAATTCCCCAGGCAGCTAGTGATTTGTTTGCCCTAAGACAATCGTATTGGTATAACTTATCAATTTTTCTTACAGTTTCCTTATGAAACTCTTCAGAGTTTGGGGCTTTATGAAAATATAAGTAACCTCCAAAAATTTCATCAGCACCCTCACCCGAAAGTACCATTTTGATACCCATAGATTTAATAACTCTTGCCATTAAATACATGGGGGTCGATGCTCTAACAGTTGTTACATCATAAGTTTCTATGTGATATATAACATCCTTAATTGCATCTAAACCTTCTTGAATAGTAAAATTAATTTCATGGTGAATTGAGCCAATTTTATCCGCAACCAATTTTGCAGCTTTCAAGTCTGGTGAACCCTCTAACCCAACAGAAAAAGAATGTAATTGGGGATACCAAGCATCTTCAGAGTTTTTTGTTTCAATTCTCTTTTTGGAAAATTTTTTAGCTAACGCAGAAGTTATTGATGAATCTAATCCTCCAGACAAAAGAACACCATATGGAACATCACTCATTAATTGCCTGTAAACAGCATCCTCAAGGGATTTTTTTAAAGAATCAATACTTGTCTTATTATTCTTTACATTTTCATATTTCATCCAATCTCTTTTATACCACTTTTGCAATTTGTAATCTTTACTAGACATGTAATGACCTGGTGGAAAAATTTCAATTTTTTTACATCTTCCCTCCAAAGCTTTTAGTTCTGAGGAAATAAATAATGTCCCTACATCATCCCAGCCCATATAAAGAGGTATAATTCCAATATGATCCCGAGCAACTAAAAATTCTTTTTCGACCTTATCATAAATTACAAATCCAAAAATCCCATTTAATTCGTCAATAAATTTTTCTCTTTTCTCGTCAAAAAGAGCAATAATAACTTCACAGTCAGATTTAGTTAAAAAATTATAATTTTTTTCTAAATCCTCTCTCAATTCATTGTGGTTATAAATTTCTCCATTGGCAGCAAGAATATATCTTCCATCTTGACTAAAAAGGGGTTGCTTTCCAGATTTGGGATCAACAATTGCGAGACGTTCGTGAGCTAAGATAACATCTTCATCAGAGTAGATTCCATTCCAATCTGGACCACGATGCCTGAGCTTTTTTGACATCTCCAATACATTAGATCTAAGCTTTTCAGAATTTTCTTTAATATTTAACGCACAAACAATACCGCACATTTTTTTTTTTGGCAAATATGGATAATTAATTTGATTTTGACATACTTTATTTTTACATATCACATTATTTTTAACAATTGTTAAAAAACTGAAAAAAATTAAAATGAATTAATAACTTTAGAATGATATCGCAATGAATTCTGAAATAATTGTTTTTGATAAAGTTTCCTTGAAGATTAGTAGTACTAACATCCTCAATAACCTAAATTTTTCAATTTCACAAGGTGATTTTACATATTTAATTGGTAAGACTGGCAGTGGAAAAAGCAGTATAATTAGATCTATTTATTGTGACATCCCCATAGATTCTGGAAGATCAATAATTGACGGAAAAGATATTAGTGAGATTAAAAAAAATCAAATTCCATTTCTAAGAAGAAAAATTGGTATTATTTTTCAAGATTTTAAACTTCTTTCTGATCGATCAATTTACAGGAATTTAGAATTTGTTTTAAAAGCAACTGACTGGAAAGATAAACAAAAAATTAATGAGAGAATTGATGAGGTTTTAAATGAAGTTGGAATGATAAATTTAAAAGATAGAATGCCATATCAACTATCCGGTGGTGAACAACAAAGAATATCAATCGCTAGGGCAATACTAAATAAACCAAATTTGATTTTAGCAGATGAGCCAACAGGAAATTTGGATCCTGGAACTAGCAAAGAAATTATGAATTTACTTATCAAAATAAATAATCAAGGAAGTACAATTTTAATGGCTACTCATGATTACGATATGATTTCTAATTTTCCAAAAAGAACATTAAGACTTGAAGATGGCAAGTTGTATGAATTAACAAAAAAAACATAATATTTCTATACATTTACGCCATGATTAGTTATAATCATTTATTTAATAAAGAAAATTCTTTTTTACTCATTGCTGGTCCATGTGCTGTAGAAAGTGAAGAGATAGCATTTGAAATTGCTGAAAAAATTCATAAAATTTCTAAGAAACTTGATATCAACTTTGTATTTAAAGGAAGTTTCAAAAAAGCTAATAGGAGTAAAATAGACAGTTTTACCGGGATAGGTGATGAAAAGGCCTTAGAGATTATTAAAAATATCGGAAACAGTTTTTCAATTCCTACAACAACCGATATTCATGAAGTTAAAGATGCTAACCTAGCTGCAAATCATGTAGATATTCTTCAAATACCTGCTTTTTTAGCAAGGCAAACAGATTTAATTGTAGCAGCAGCTCAAACATCTAAAATTGTTAATATTAAGAAAGGGCAATTTATGAATCCTACATCCATGAAATTTGCAGTTGATAAGGTTAAAGATTCCGGTAACGACAAAGTATTAATTACTGAGAGAGGTAGTATGTTTGGTTATCAAGATTTAATTGTTGATTTTAGAGGAATTCCTAAAATGAAAGAATTCGCACCTGTCATTTTAGATGTAACTCATTCACTTCAGCAACCAAATCAACCGTCAGGTGTAACTGGTGGTAATCCTGAACTTATAGAAACAATTGCTAAAGCTGGTATAGCATCGGGAGTGGATGGGCTTTTTATTGAAACTCATCCATCTCCAGAAAACGCTAAAAGTGATGGAAAAAATATGCTTCCACTTGAAAAATTAGAAAATCTTTTAGTTAAACTACTTAAAATTAAATCTTCTATTTAATAGTATTTATTATTTTTGCTCTCCGTTTGTTCATTGAAATTTTGGGGTCGACTGGATTTGACAGCGATTTAGTAGTATTGGTAAGCAAATCGAGCGATTAGTTATAGCTCGTTAATATCAACTAAAAACTTTAAATGGCGAAAATAAATACGCTCTTGCTGCATAAGACTGAATTATAGTAGGTTTTTGCCACGTCCTACCAGGTAGGAAAGCGAGATGTCTCAAAGTTATTTTTGTTGACAATGACTTTATATGAGACACCATAATGTTAACATAGAATAACTAATGCTTCGATAGTTATTTGAAATTTTGAAGCTAAGTAGTGTTTGTGTAGTTTTCAGCTAGAACACTATCGAAAACTAAGTGAAAACTAAATTTGTAGAAAGCTAATGTTTCAGTCGTTTGGACGAGGGTTCGAATCCCTCCGACTCCACCAATCAAAACCTCACTTGTAAAGTGGGGTTTTTTATTTTAAAAGAAATTGTCATTGAAGAATAAGCAGCTTTACCTTTATTTATGGATTTTACAAATTTTTGGTAACAGTTTATTTTTTATAAACTCCACTTTTTAGTTCTAATTCACCACTTTTCAGGTGTCCAAGAACATTGACAAGTTTTTGCTTGGTAGTTTCACCCATAAGAGCATTTAACCCTATTTTTGGAGGTCCAAATTCTTTCAATTTTGCAAAGAGTGCATCTAAAAAATCAATTCCATATATGGTCTGATCATTAGATTGTTCTTTTGTCAAACCAAATTTCGTTAAAAAATTATCCATTTCTGTTTCTTTGAAAAGGAAACTTATTTTAGATGTACTCGCCCATGGCATAGGGTAATTAACTTCTCCATCTCCTTTCTTTAATATTTCATAATAAAGAAAATGTCCTCCAGATTTAAGAACTCGAGTTATTTCGGAATAGAACTTTTCCTTATTTGGAATATTCATTTGAACATGCTGAGTCCAGATTACATCAAACGTGTTATCTTCAAATGGAAGGCTTGTGGCATCTCCTTGTATAAATGATGTCTTACTATCTAACTTTACAAGTTTAGAAAGTTCCTTAGCTGTCCTTATGTATTCGTTACTAAGGTCTAGACCTGTGGCTTGACAATTATACTCATCAGCAAGCATTCGACATGGACCTCCAAGACCACATCCAACATCCAAAATATTTGCTCCTTTTAGATTTATACTTTCAGCAAGTTCTTTTGATACAGCTGCTCCTCTTACATGAAACTCATCAACACCTGCAATGTCAGATCTTTTTACCTCATTAAGATCAATACCTTCTTCTTTGAGACGATTAATAATGTCTTCATAAAGTTCTTCCTTGAGATAGTGATTTTTTATATTTTGATTTAAGTTTTCCACCTTGAGCTTTTTTAATCCAAATAATTTAAAGATGTGCTTTTATTTTTTAAAGCTTTCTTGAGCTCATCAACTGCTTTTTTTGGATTTAAATTTGAATCATAAATATATTTAAACTCATGATCTGAGATTTCATTTTTGTCATATACTCCCCACGTATTAAAAGTTACTACTCCATTATCTCTTTTTGAAATTAAGGTTTTAACAATATTTGCATAACCATGTGCTTGCCTATTAAAATTTGTACTTGTTGGTGAAGTCCCAACTAATCTATAATCAATCTCTGTGATATGAAAGTCAAGATCATTTTGGTGAGCCCAATCAATCAAAGAAGATAAATAATTTAATTTTTCCTGATTTAGTGATAAAACAACATTATCTCTTAAGTGTCCTTGCCATCCTAGGCCATCAATTCTAAGTCCTTTATTTTTGAGGTATAGAATAGTCTCTTTCACTTTATCCCACATTTCAGGCTGCATTCCAGCATGTTGATTGAAAATAAGACTGATATTAGGTGCATATTCATTTGCAATTTCAAATGCTTTAATTATGTAAAGAGGTATTCCATCGCTATTAGATCCAATTTGAGTCCATGGGTTTTCCCACTTGTTAGTACCTTCTTTCTTATCTGTCCATTCTCCACTGGATGCAATAGTTTCATTAACTACATCCATCCACTTAACTTTACTTTCACCATTAATTTTTTTACAAAGCTCAATTAAAAACTCCTCATATAGCTGACTTAACTCTTCAGGTGTTCTATTATCTTCTTTGGCCCATGTCGATGACTGGGGACCAATAGGTCCATGTACTCTTATTTCAATATTTTTTGTGTTTGCAAAATCTAAAAAGGCTTCAACTCTTGTCCAATTCCAAACACCTGGTTCTGGATGAACAATAGTCTGTTTAAAAGAATTCTCGGGTGTCGTATAATTGAATTCTTTAAGAAACAGTTCTTCAACATTTGAATTTAGCTGAAAATAATTTAGAGTAGCACCAAACTTAAAATCTGAATTATAATTATCAGAAATTATTTTTTTAAAACTTTCTTCAGTTTGGTCAGGATCTGGATCTGGATCTGGATCAGTAATGATAATTTCAGCATCTGAACTGTTAGATGAACATGAAATAATAATGAACAATAAAATAAAAAACTTTTTCATTTTAATTATAATGTTTTAGATTTTTTTGTTTAATTCAAATTACATAAAATTGTAACATGAAACAAAAAGCCTTACGCTTAATCTTCTCCATTGCTTGTTTTAGTTTCTCATATTTTTTGGCAACTCTTACAGGATTAAAGCTAGTACAAAATGCCGTATTGCTTGCCTTTTTAATTCATTGGTTACTTTTTATACCTGCCTATCTTCTAAAAACAGAGAAGTTTTTTGATCTCTCTGGAAGCGTTACTTATATATCAATTGTAAGCTACGTTCTTTTTTTTAATTATAATTCTGAAAATATTATTGGAAATTTAATCCTTGCTTCATTTATAATTATTTGGGCTGTAAGGCTAGGAAGTTTTTTGTTTTTTAGAATTAAAAAAGCTGGTGAGGATAAAAGATTTAGGGAGCTTAAAATATCTTTTACAAGATTCTTTTTAGTATGGAATATATCTGGTATGTGGGTTTCTTTTTGTTCCATGTGTGCAATCACAGCAATATCTAGTGGCGATGGGGTTCAATTAAATCCACTATTTTATATTGGTGCGATAACTTTTTTAGTTGGTTTTATTCTTGAAATAGTTGCTGATCATCAAAAAACAGCTTTTAGAAAAGACCCAAAAAATAAAGATAAGTTTATTAATACAGGTCTTTGGGCTCGGTCTCAGCATCCAAACTATGTTGGAGAAATTACACTTTGGGCAGGAATTGCATTAATTTCATACTCATCTCTTGAGGGTTGGGGATATATCAGTTTAATCTCACCAATTTTTACCTACTGGTTATTAGTCTTTGTTAGCGGCATACCACAACTAGAGGAAAGTGGAGAGAAAAAATGGGGTCATTTAAAAGCTTATCAGGATTACACTAAAAATACTCCAAAACTTATATTTTAATGAAGACTATCCTTTTTATAATTTTAATTATATGGGGAATTCCCAGTACATTCTTCAGAAGTAAATTTCGAAAAATTGTTTATCAAACAAATGATTGGAAAATAAATATTAAACCTCTTTTTAAGAAGGAGATTGTAGGTCTTTTATTTAACCTTTATCCAGAAAATAAAGAATATATTAAAACACGAAATAATTACAGACTATACCTTTTTGTTTATTTAATTATTTTTTTAGTTTACTATTTCTACAAATAGATTTTAATTGGACCATTTGAGTTTTTTGAGTGATAAAACTCAAAACTATGCCTTTTATTATTTATAGTTATTGAACCCTGATATTTACCATAGAATCCATTAAAGTTAAATTCATTTGATTTAATTGTACTGTTGATCTTTGTATCCCATTTTTCCTTAATCAAATATTTCAATGTATTAAAAGCTTTTTTAGGTTTTAAATCTTTAAATAGTAGTCCTCCAGCATGTCCTCTCCAAGCATTTTTATCTGTCATATTCCAAAAAGTAATTGATGTAACACTTGGATGACTGAATGCTAGAGTGTAGAAATCTCTCAAATAATTTGCTTGGTATTCTTCATATTCAGGTTTACTCTCTAAATTTAATTCCCCACCATTGGCAATTGCTTCATCTCTCTTTGCGAGAAAAACTTGGTGTTCCTTCCAATTATTAAATCTCTCTGAGCTTGTTACGGTAATCTCAGTAAACTGAATATTTTTACCTAGAATTGCATAATCCTCTATCTGATTCCACAATTGCTCTTCAGACATTACATTATCATTTGATTGCATGTGAGCTTGCATTCCGATGGAGCTGTAATTCAAGTTTTTTTCAATAAAAAATTCATTTATTTTGAAAAACTCTGGATCTTTTGCATGATAATGATTATTTGAATAATTTTTATTGGGATCAACACTATCAACAAACTCATATATATAAACCATAGCAGGATATATTCCACCTTTATAATTAATCCACTCAGTAATTGAACTTGGTGGGATATGAGGTTTAAATGGTCCAATAGGTTCATTATAAACATCCCAGTCATTAATTTGAGGATATGAAATAATTAGACGTTTCATGTGTTCTTTAATGATTCCATCTAGTTCCTCAATATTTTTAAAATTTCTAACCCAATTAGGCATTGCCTCATGCCACATAAGTGGATGACCCTTTAATCTGATATCGTTCTTTTCACTCCAATCTAATATTCCCTTGTAGTAATTATCCATAAACTTTGAATTACTCCTTTCATCTGTCAATTGCCAATACATTCCAATTGTTGCATAATTAAAAACCTCTTTAAATCTTTTTAAGTATAAATCTCCATATTCTTGGCCCCAAAATCTTCGCAACTGAGTAAAAGAAACTCCAAACTTAAAATCATGATTAACTAGCTTTAGATTAATTGATGAATTTGAATTTTCATCAATTTTCAAATCTGTGATGAATTCAATATTTATATCTCCTTTTCTAATTTCGCTAATCCTTTGATCAGCTCCCTCCAATTTCCATTGTTTATGGTCACTATGATTTTGTGAAAAAACAAATAGCGACATAACTAAAAAAAATAATTTAATTTTCATAATAGTTTAATAATGTGTATCCATGTAATCTTTCTGAGACAACTTACCAATAAAATCATTATCAACAATCTTCCAATCAGAATTTTGATCTAAAGCATATTTATTGTGGGTTGGCTTTAATAAAGGCATTTTTCCAATTTTTATAAAGTCTTTCTGATCAATCATCCAATTATCAAGTTCCTTGGACAGTATATCTTTTATATCATTATATTTTTTATTTCTAGCTAAATTATTCTTTTCGTACGGATCTATCTGTAAATCATATAATTCCTCATATGGAATATTTGAAAATTTTTTAGCACCGATTTCAATAAAGTGATTAATATTTTCATTTTCAGTCAAATTTTTATCATACACTTCAATTGAATTGTAATTTCTTATTAATTTAAATTTTCCGTCACTCACCATTCTTGAGGGAAAAACAAAAGTAGATTGTATATTTTGCCTGGTGGCAACTCCATATATATATTTATTAACCTCATCTTCACCATTCTCAATGATTGGAAGAAAACTTTTTCCATCAAAATTATTATAATCACCACCAGCAATATCTAAAATTGTTGGAAGAACATCTACCATAGTCAATAAAGAATTGTTTTTTGAACCTGCATCTATTTTATTTGGCCACCTCATTATAAAAGGAACTTTAATCCCTTTTTGATACAAAGTAAACTTACCACTGTAGCCATGATCAGCCATGTATATAAAAACAGAGTTTTTAGCTAATTTACTATCGTCAATAATTTTTAAAATTGATGTTAATTGAATATCATCATTTTTAATAAACTCATAGTAACCCGTTTTTTTTGGATTAACTCTGAAATCATAAGGATGTTTGATGATGTCAGACATTTTATAAGATGAGATTGATGGATGGGGACCGTGGGGGTAGTCGGATGCTAATATTAAACAAAAAGGATTATCAATATTTTTTAAATATTTTTTAATCCTAACAAGATCTAAATTTTTGTTTTCAATTTTTTTGATATGGAAATCAAAATTAAATGTTTGCATTGGGCCTACATGGTCTTTGCCAGCAAGTCCCACTTCATAGCCGATTTTTTTTAAATGTTGTACAATTGTAAGTGTATTTGACTTAACATTAGTATGATTAGCATAACTTCCATTTTTTAGTGGATACAAACCAGTATATAATTGTGATCTACTTGGCGCACATATAGCTTGTCCAGTATGAAAGTTTGTAAAAACTAATCCTTCTCTCGCTAATCTATTAACACCATCAGATTGTACATTTTGATTTCCATAAATATTATAATCTAAAAAGTCTTGATCATCTGACAAGTAAATTATGAAATTAGGCTTTTCAACATTAAAATTATTTTTCGATGAAATTGAAAAAGCAAGTAAAACAAATATTATTTTAAAGAAATGATGCATTTTGTTTGAATCACAAATCTAAAAAAAGTCTAAACATTAATTTAGTTTTAAAGAGATTAATAATTATTTTTGTTTAATGATTTCATCTGAGTTTTGGTTATATATTTTTATTGGTTTAATTCTTTTAAATTTTATTTTTTCAAGTGTTCTTGAGTATGTTAATGATAAAAACTGGAACGATGAAATACCTTATTCACTCAAAGATTACTATGATAGAAAAAAATATTCTACAGCAAAAGAATACAAAAAAGCTCGTGGGAGTGTTTCACTTATTTCTTCATCATTAAATATTACCATTACATTAATCATTTTAATTACTGGTTTCTACGGGTATGTAAGTGATTACATTTATACTAAATTTAGTTCACCCTTCTTACACTCAGGTATATTTTTCTTGTTTTTTTATTTATTAAACATGCTTGTTAGTATACCTATTAACTATTATTCAACATTCATAATAGAGGAAAAA
The DNA here is from genome assembly GCA_902535165.1 of uncultured Bacteroidota bacterium. Taxonomy (GTDB): domain Bacteria; phylum Bacteroidota; class Bacteroidia; order Flavobacteriales; family Flavobacteriaceae; genus Eutrophosalina. The sequence goes on from CACASE010000009.1 coordinate 51,829, forward strand.
TTTGGTTTTAATAAAACGACTAAAAAAACATTTTTAGCTGATATTTTAAAAGGTACTTTGATGTCAATTTTAATTGGAGGATTATTGTTAGCTGTAGCTATTTTAATTCTTAATTACTTCAGTGAAGGTTTTTGGTTTTGGCTATGGTTAAGTTTATCAATATTCACTGTATTCATTAGTATGTTTTACACAAGCTTAATTGTACCAATATTTAATAAATTAAGTCCACTGGAAGATGGATCACTCAAAACAAAAATTCAGCAATATTCAGATAAAATTGGGTATTCATTAAAAAATATTTTTGTAATTGATGGATCTAAGAGATCCTCGAAAGCTAATGCATATTTTTCAGGATTTGGGCCAAAAAAAACTATAGCCTTGTTCGACACCTTAATTGAAAAACATACAGAGGAAGAGCTTGTAGCAGTACTTGCACATGAAGTTGGTCATTACAAAAAAAATCATATAAAACAAGGAATGATTTTATCAATTATTCAAATAGCTGTAATGTGTTTTTTGTTTGAATTATGTTTACAACTTCCTGAAATATCAACTGCACTTGGAGCTGAAATAAATGCTTTCCATTTAGGCCTAATTGGATTTAGTTTTCTTTTTAGTCCAATTGGATTAATAACAGGTATTTTTATGAATATTTTAAGTAGAAAAAATGAATTTGAAGCTGATGAATATGCTAAAAAAACATTCGATGGTGAAAGTTTATCACTAGCTCTCAAAAAACTTTCAGTTGATAGCCTTACAAACTTACATCCACATCCATTTTATGTTTTTATTCATTACTCCCATCCACCATTGCTAGAAAGATTAAAAGCTCTTAGCTAATTTTTTTTATATCCCATCCTTTTTCATAATCCCTTGACCAAAATTTCATTGCTTTTTTACTTTTAACTCGAGTAGAAATGTCGTCAATTATTAGTGATTGATTAGCTCTGTATGAAATATTTGCGTAGTGAACCATACTTTGACTAATAACAGCATCATCAATTGGAGATCTCAAACTTTCTCCAGTCTTTATAGAGTCAAAAAAGTTTTTCATGTGTCGTTCTGTCATATTACCTAGATTTCCAGCTGATGAATATCTATTAATATTTTGATCTGATAAGCTGTCAAAAGTAAGTTCATCTTTAAGATTATAAATTTGATAACCTGATCTATTAACAAACGCTGAGCCTTTTGACCCCCAAATTTTTGTTCCTCTTCCACCCTCTTTAGACTTTTCAAAAGAATTTCTACTTTGTCCATCCCATGTGATCATTTTTCCATTACTAAATTTAAACTTTGCTTCCATTGTATCATACATAGTCCATCCATCATCTAAATAATGATATTTTCCTGCATATACATCAACTTTATGAGGATAATCTACACCTAAAGCCCATCTGGCAATATCCAACTCATGAGTAGCATTATTACCAGCTTCGCCAGTACCATAATCCCAATCGTACCACCTCCAATTATAATCCCACGTATTATAAGTATATTCTCTTCTGACGGCTGGTCCTTGAAAAAGATTCCAATTTAGACCTTTTGGAACCGAAGCTAACACCTGATTTGGTACCCTAGGTCTGTTGCTGTGATAAAATGCAGTTGCTTTATATGTGTTACCAATTTCAAGATCTTTAATTTTTTGCATTAGCTCAATAGTATGCGGTGATGACCTTTGCTGATTGCCCATTTGAACAACCTTTTTAAAATATTTTTGATAATCAACCAATAAATCACTTTCATTCATATTATGACTACAAGGTTTTTCCAAATAAACATGCTTTCCGCTTTCTATTGCTTTACAAGCACCATATGCATGCCAATGATCAGGAGTTGCCATGATGATTGCATCAACATCTTTATCTTCAAAAATTCTATGGATATTCTTCTCAGATTTAGCGGTTTTTCCAGTTAAATTAAAATATCTTTCCGAAGCTTTTTTAATTTGATTATCCATTACATCACACAAATAACTAACCTCAATATTTTTGTATGCTAATGCACCACTCATTAAACCTGGTATTCTTCTACCTAGCCCCTGAAAAGCAATATTAATTCTTTCGTTCGATCCAATAATTTTTCTGTAGGATTTTGCAGAAATTGAATTAAGAAAAGTTATACCTGCAAGTGATAATGTAGATTTTTTTATGAAGCTTCTTCTATTTTTCATTTTCTAAATCTTTGATTTTGATATTTTTAAAAGATACCTCATCACCATGATCTTGTAACAGGATATGTCCAGATTCTATTTGTCCAAAATTATCCCAAACTGAATATTTACTGTACTCAACCAATGCCTTAAATACCTGAGAGAATCTATTATACTCTAAAACTTTTTCATTATCAAGCCAATGTTCTACATGTCCATTATTTGAGACGATTTTTGCTCTATGCCATTCATCAGCAGCTACATCTTTCCAATTATATTTCTCTGCCTCTATTAAATCATATAAACTAGAAACTCCTCTATTTTTTTTCATAGATTCTTTCTTTATAACCCAATCACCATCGCTCATTTCAAGAATTCTATATTTTTGAGATCCATCTTTATGAAATTTATTGTCTAAAATTTGATATTCTAATCCAATTGCTGAACCTTTACTTTTGTTAAGTTCAGGATCAACAAAGTATTTAATTCCACTATTAGCTCCTTTTGTAATCTTAAAATCAAGTTCCAATTCAAAATTTTTATATTTTTCTTTAGTTATTATATCTCCTCCATTTGCAGATTCTAGACCATCTGCTGATAGTACAGTTAAAACTCCATTATTTATTTTCCATCCTTTTTTGGGAAACTCATGGGAATTCGCACTAATCCATCCATTTGATGATACACCATCAAAAATAAATTTCCAACCTTGATCGATTTGCTTATCGGTCAAATAATTATCAATATTGTTTATTTCAGGTGCATAATCTTCAACAGGATATCTATTTTGATTTAAATTTTCTGTAAGTATTCGAATATTTTTCCATTTAACTTTTTTACCCTGTAAAGATTCTTTACTAATACTATGAATCTGAAGAGCAATAAAGCCATCTGTAGATGTATCATCAATTAGATTTGAACATTGAATTCCGTTTACCCAGGATCTTACAGAATTTCCAATCGCCTCTAGTCTTATAAAATTCCATTCATCAACTTTAAAAGCTGACCTAGCTATAGGATTAACAGATAAGGGATATAAAAAAATACTACGTCTAGATTGATCATATATTCCACCCGTCCACATTCTACCTCTTTCAGGTTTATCAGCTTCTAATTCTATCTGATATCCATAGACAGATTTTTTTTTATCAGGAAACTTTAAAGATCTGAATTGAACTCCAGAATTTAATCCAGCCTGGACATAAACTTCAAACTCCAAAATAAAATTATCATAAAACTTTTTAGTGCCTAGATAAGTACTTGGTGACTTGAGTAAAGATGTACCGGTAATTACTCCATCATTAATATCAAATTCAGCTGTTCCTTCCTTTATTTCCCAGTTACTTAGATCATCACCAATTAAATTTGTCCAATTTTCTTGAGCACTAAGAAAAGAGTTTAATAAAATAAGTATTGTCGTTAAATATTTCATAGTCTAAGATGTATGATCACTAACTATATACCAATTTCCATTAATTTTTTTAAAAATTAAAGTAAAATAACCAGATAATTTTTCATTCTTTCTTTGAAGATTAAATTTACCTAGAAGTATTGCCACTTTTTTTGTGAGCAGAAACAGATCATTAATTTCAAAGCTTAAATCACCCATTAATTCTTTAGTTGAATATTTTTTAAGATATCTGTCTTTTACAAAATTCCAACCAAATACAGGACCATTAGATCCTGAAAAAACTAACTTTTCAGATTTGAGATAACCCTGCATAAACTTATTAATATTGTTATCATTCCATGCGATTCGTTGTTGTTCCAATACATTAAGAATTTTTAATGAATCTTTTTCTTTTAAATTTTGTGAATAAGAACTAGTGAATACAATAAACAAAAAAATAAAACTTATTGAAGATGTTTTTATCATATTTCAATATAAAAAAAATAACGTTATAAGTTCAATTATTAATCAATTATGTTATTTTTGAAAAACCAAATAGATAATAATAATTATAAGGTTAAAAATATATAATTACTTAAATAAAATTTATAATAATATATTTCAATAATTCATGAAAAATATCAATTTAAGTACCAACAAAACAGAAATTGATAACGATATCATTTACTATGACTATAAAAATTTAGAGTCAAAAAAAGTATATATGAATTATGAAACGGAAAAAAGCTTTATTCAGTTTCATTTTTGTTTAAAAGGTGATGTTAGTTTTGAGTATAATAATGGTGCTTATGCATTCCCTCTACAGCAAGGCAATCTTATTCTTTTATATAACCCCATAATGAATCTTCCAGTAAATGCATTACTTAATCATAATACAAAACTTATATCTCTTCTTATTAGAATTGAGAAATTTCATAGTTTGTTTTCAGAAACTGCAGAATCAATCCCTTTTTTAAGTGATGAAAATATAAATAAAAAATTCTACAAAGAATACAAGTTAACACCAATAATGACAACTATTTTAGTTCAAATGATGAATCAAACAATTAGTGATAATGTTAAAAAATTATATTTTAAGGGAAAAGTTTTTGAACTTTTAAGTTTACTATTTAATGTTGGTAAAGAAATGAATATTGAACAATGTCCATTTTTAGCTGATGATAAGAATGTCAAAAAAATAAAAAAAGCCAAAGAAATTATAATCAGTAGGATGTCTGAGCCCCCTAGTTTAAAAGAATTAGCTGAACTAGTTGAAATTTCTCTGAAAAACTTAAAGGAAGGTTTTAAACAAGTTTATGGAAATACTGTTTTTGGATTTTTATATGATTATAAAATGAACGTCGCTAGCAATATGTTATCCTCAAAAAATTATAATGTAAATGAGGTAGCTTTACACTTGGGTTACAGCACTGCAAGTCATTTCATTAATGCTTTTAAAAACAAGTTTGGTACTACACCAAAGAAATATTTGAATTCTAATTAATTTAATTGATTTGAAAAAAAAGATATTCTCTATTTTACAAATAATTATTACTGTTTTTTTTGTTTACTTCACATTTTCAAATCTTGATTTATCTAAACTATTTAAATTATTAAAAAGTGTTAATGTTGTCTATTTAGTATTAGCCTCATTTATTTACTTTTCATCCCAAATAATAAGTTCTGAAAGACTTCGCTACATTTTAAATTATAATGAATTTTTTATTTCATTTAAAAAAAATTTCACACTTTATCTCATAGGTTTGTTTTATAATTTTTTTATTCCCGGAGGAATTGGTGGTGATGCATATAAGAGCTTCCTAATGAATAAAAAATTTGATTGGAAATTATCTAAAGTTGTAAAATTAATACTACTAGACAGAATGATTGGATTAGGTGTTCTTTGTTGTATTTTAGTTGGCTTATATGAGCTTATTTTCCTAAGCTTTAATTTTATCTATTTAATATTAACTGTATTTCTATTTTATGTAATTGGATATTACTTGGTTAAAGTAATTTTTAAAAATCAAAATATTTTTTGGAGATCATTTATTTACTCAACAGCTAGTCATTTTATACAATTCATTTCACTATTAATAATTTTATATTCATTAGGAATAGAAAATAGTTATTTTGAGATAATCATAGTTTTTATTCTATCATCAATTTTTTCTGTTTTTTCTTTTGGAGGTATTGGTATTAGAGAATATATATTTTTATCATCTGCTTCAATACTTAGCTTTAGTCCTGAGCTTGCTGCAAGTATCGGACTTCTTTTTACTATCTCTGCAGCAATTTCATCATTACCTGGTTTTCTATTTATATTTTCAAAACCAGATTTTTTAAAATAAAAAACCCAAGAGAATTCCTGGGTTTTTAATTAAAATAATTTTTGTATTCTAAATTTTTGGGATACCTGATCCTCCACCATATGGTGCCCAATTTGTATGGACTGTTTTCCATCCATTGTCAGTCGCAATCCAAACAGAAGATGCTCTTGTGCTATAATCAATCATATCTTCTGAGTCACCAGATGAGTATGAGCCCTCTGCATAAAAAGTTAATATGGCCATTGACATATCAGGGGAAAAACTGACCTCGATATCTTTTAAATTAAAACTTTCCCAATTGACATTTGCTCCTCGTGAAAAGCTTTCTTTATTAAATTCATAAAAGTCTTGTAGGTTGGAGTCTCCAGAAATCAATTGCATATCCTCAGAAATGTATTTTTCAAATTCTTCATAATTTCTGTCAAGAATCGCCTTTTGAACAGCTCTTTGAGCATCTTTCAGGTTTTTAGATATTTCATCTTTAACTGTGTTTCTGTAATAAGTAACAAGCTTAGGTTCATATGGTGATGCAAATGTTGCATAATCATATGCCTTTAATTGATTACTTAATGCAACCTCGTAATCACCCTTAATGACAGCTATTTCAGCTTTTGAATCCAATGAGTTAGGTCCAGTATGCAAACTTTGAGCCATGTCAGCGGCTTTGTAAGCTTCTTCAAAATCTACCTCCCCATCAACGTCTCCTCTCGCATATCCGTAAGCTAAAAAATTATATGCTCCTGAGGCAACATCTGGAAATTTTTCAGCAAATTCTTGATGCTTTTTCAAATCTCCACCTGTTGAAAACCAATTAACTAGCGGACTATTTGGATTTGCTTCCAATCCAGCATTAATTGAGCTACGATAAGTTTCACCATCACTAGTTAGTGTTGCAACCAACATATTATACCATGTTTTTTCTTCAGATGTCAAAAGTTGTAAATTGATATCATCAAGTTTTGCCTTCCTTGTCCCCCAGTTTGGGTTTGGTGATGCGGCAGCAGCTAAAATTAATTTTGAGCATTCACAACCGCTATCAATCATGTATGCTGCTTTTGCCATCCCAACAGCCATTAAATGCTCTAGGTTAAAAAAATGTTCTAGAGCTTCATTTAAAACCTCATAAGACTGTTCGTCACAATTTGTATCCTTGATCCATTTTTGTGATGATAAATTATATGAAATTAAAATGAATAAAATTGTAATTAAATTTTTCATAATATTTTTTTATCAATTCAAGTTAAATATAAATAGATCTAAAAAATAACTGAAAAAGACTAAATAATGTATAATTAAGAAAAAAGTAAAATAATAAGTGCTATTTTATTAAATCCTTAATATAAAAGGATGTGGCTGGTAAACCCTCAATATTAAATAGGGTGGCTTCAAAATAGTTTTTCCAACCATAACGGACTTTTCTTGGGTTTGAAACATTAGGTGATTCAACAATAATTGACTCTCCATAAATTTTTGCTTCAGCTTCATAAAATATTTCATCCTCTCCTGCAATTTCAAAATCTTTTAATGGCCCATTGAAATTATAAATTCCATTATCTGCATAATCAAAGCTAATAATTACCTTAGATTCTTCCACTTTTGCTGAAGAAGGAATTGGTCCAGAGGGTGTTATTGATTTATATCCATAAGTTTGATTAAGTGCCCAATATGCAAGTCTATTACCAATTTTAACCTTTTCTGGGGGATGAATAGAATATAAATCACCAATATCAACAGTTGATACCATACCAGAATTTTTTATATTTCTCATCGCATCAAGCTGTGCATCTCTGAGCTCTGCGGAACTACTTTCATTTGGGTTATTATAACTGAATGGAGCAATTTGAACAAAATAAAAAGGAAAATCACCTAACCCCCACCTATCTCTCCAACTCGCAACCATAACTTGCATTAGTTTAGAGTAATGTTTTGCTCTTTCTCTATTATTTTCACCTTGATACCAAATCCCTCCTCTTACAGTAAAAGGAATTAATGGCTTTAGCATGGCGTTGAACAAATAACCAGGATTATACTCCTCGAATTTTTCATCAGAATTATTAATAATTATACCGGGTTTAAATTCCTTGTCCAAAAAACTTTTTTCAGCCCAAGCTTCAGCAGGTGTTCCACCCCAAGCACTTGAGATAATCCCAACAGGAACACCCAAAGACTCATGAATATACTTTGCAAATGAATATGCAACGGCACTAAAATATCTTGAGCTTTCGGGTGTGGACTCTTGCCATTTACCTTCAAAATTTGCAACGGTACTAAAATATCTTGAGTTTTCGGGTCTGGTCTCTTGCCATTTACCTTCAAAATTTGCAACAGGCGACGCACTGTAATTTCTTTCGACAGTTAAAAGTCTAATGTTAGAATTAATTGATTTTCCAATGATATCTTGTGATCCATAAATAGGCTCACCAAAAAAACCATGCAATGGCATTTCCATATTAGATTGCCCAGATGCAAACCAAACCTCACCAAATAAAATATTTCTAATAACTTTGGTTTCATTTTTTGTAGATATAGTAAGTTCATAGGGGCCAACGCTATTATCTGTTTTAATTTTTAATATCCACTCACCACTGCTGTTTGATTTTGTTTTAACTGATTTATTGTTCCAACTACAATATACAGTCACTATCTGATTGGGATTTGATTTTCCCCATATGTTAACACTTGAGTTCCTCTGCAATACCATATTGTCAGAAAATAAATTATTCATCTTTATCTGTGAAAAAAGAGAAATTGAAAAGAGAAAAAATATTAAATAATGAAATCGCATTTTGTAATGTTAATCAAAGTCATAAGATCTAAATGATGATGCAGGTAAACCCTCAACATTGTAAAGTGTACCCACAATATAATTTTTCCAACCGTATCTTATATATAGCGGATTTGGAACATTTTTATTACTCAGAGTGAGAATACTTCTTTCCCACCCTGCAGAATAATGTGGATCAATAGAAGCATCCGCATTGTAAAAGATTTTATCTTTCCCAGCGATCTCAAAACCATTTAATGGCTTACCATAACTAGTAACTCCACTTTCAGCATATTTAAAATTAACATATACCTTATTATTTTTTACTTTCATAGATTCGTATACAGGACCTGAATAAGGTAAACCATCAAAACCATAATTTTTGGCTAATGCCCAATATGCAAGTCTTTTTCCAATCAAAAGTTTTTCAGGTGGGTGATTAGTTATGGTACTTCCAATATCTAATGTTACTGCCATTCCTGTATTTTTTACTGAAAGCATTGTTTTCAACTGGGCTTCTCTCAAAAATGCTTGGGATGTTCCATTACCTTGTCCCAGCGATCCATTTGGAGCAAGCTGAACAAAATAGAAAGGAAAATCACCTAATCCCCATTCATCTCTCCAATTTTTAATTAATCCATTCATTAATTTCATATAGTTTTGATATCGCCCTGAATTTCCCTCTCCTTGGTACCATATAACACCCTTAATTGTAAAAGGAATTATAGCGTTGATCATTCCATTAAATAGTACAGATGGACTATTATGAGGCTGTTTCGCATAGTAACTTAGCTCCTTTTCAGTAGTAATTTTTTTTAAAACTTCAGGACTTATCCATGCCTCAGCAACAGAACCATCTTTTGGGGAATTAATTATCCCAAAGGGAACGTCTAAAACTTGATTTAGATATTTTGCGAAAGAATAGGCAACAGCACTAAAATTTGGAGTATTTTTAAAATTAGCCTGTAACCATTCGCCTTCAACATTACTAATTCGCTCCTTACTAACTTTTTCCTTTACATTAAAAAATCTGATTTTTGAGTTATTGGAATTAGCAATGGCATCCAATGAACCAATAACCGGCTCACGATTGTTTCCAGATAATGTCATTTCCATATTAGATTGACCACTTGAAAGCCAAACCTCACCAATTAATACATTATTAATTGTTTTTGTTTCACCACCACATGTAACTTGAATATTGTAAGGACCTCCAGCACTAGGTGTTTTAATTTTTACTTCCCAACTTCCATCATTTTTAACAACAGTTCTGTTAATTTTTCTAGACCATGAAGTATTAATTATAAGCTCTTGATTTTTTTGAGCTTTGCCCCAGAAATTCACATAAGATTCTTGCTGAAGAACCATGTTATCTGAGAAAAGATTACTAAACTCAATCTGACTATTTAAATTAATTGAAGCAAGAAAAATTAATACTAGTAGTAGCCTCATTTAGTATAAAAACTTCTTATCCAACTCTTCTGAATCTTTATATTTTATTCTTAAATTTTTTAATCTTAGAGTTAAATCCTCAACAACATCAGAGTAAGCTGGGTCACTGTAAACATTTTTCATCTCATTTGGGTCATTCAATCTATCATACAATTCCCATTCATCTACATCATAGTAAAACCTAACTAACTTATATTCCTTAGTGACAATTCCATAATGTCTTTTAGCCATGTGAACAGATGGATATTCATAATAATGATAATAAACCTCTTCTCTTGTCCATTTATCATTTTCACCTTTTAGAAGCGGTAAAAGGCTTTCACCTTGCATGTCCTCTGGCACATCGATCATTGCAGCTTCTAAGAATGTTTGAGCAAAATCAAGATTTTGTACCATTTCATCGTTAGTTATTCCAGGTTTGATTTTATTTGGCCATTTGATTAGTAAAGGAGTTTTAAATGACTCATCATAAATAAATCTTTTATCATACCAGCCATGTTCACCCAAATAGAAACCTTGATCAGAGGTGTAAACTACAATTGTATTTTTATCAAGACCTGATTCCTCGAGGTAATCCAAAACTCTACCTACATTATCGTCAATTGATGATATTGTACCCAAATAATCTTGCATATACCTTTGAAATTTCCACTTCATTTTTTCCTCATCATTCATTCCTGGCCAATTTTCTCTAAAATCATTATTAATTTTATCCAAAACAAGCTCATATTTAGCTTTTTGCTCATCATTTGCTCGTTTAGTATACGGACCATGAAAATCATTTGGATTTTCTCTTAATTGCATGCCATCTCCCCTTATATAAACGATTTCTGGTTCTACTTTACCCATTTCTTTTATAGTTTCAGGCCTAACTTTACTATCATGAGAATACCTCATATGAGTCAAAATATTCATTTCTGCAGATTTCGCAGCACTTCCTCTGTTTGAATAATCATCAAAAAGTGTTTCTGGCTCAGGGAACTCCATTTCATAAAACTCGGCAAATTTTTCAGTGCTTGGCCACCATGGTCGGTGAGGAGCTTTGTGTAAATACATCATCATAAAAGGTTTACTTTCATCTCTTTTTGTTTTAAACCAGTCAAGTGTTAAGTCAGTTATAATATCTGTAACATAACCAGTAATTAAAGTGTCTTTTTTCTTTCCCAAGAAAAGTGGGTTAATATAGCTTCCTTGACCGGGAAGAATCAAAAAATCATCCACTCCTTTAGGATTATTTCCAAAATGTAATTTTCCATACATAGCTGTTTGATAACCTGCTTTTTGAAATAACTGCGGAAATGTTACTTGTGTTGTATCAAACTTAGCATGGTTATCAATTTTTCCATTTAGATGGCTATGTTTTCCTGTGAGAATCACGGCTCTTGACGGAGCACATATTGAATTAGTAACACACGCATTTGTAAATAAAATTCCTTCATTAGCGATTCTATCAATGTTTGGGGTTTGAATGAGTTTATCACTGTATGCGCTTATTGCCTGGTAAGCATGATCATCTGACATGATAAACAGTATGTTAGGTCTTTCATCTTTATCGTTACATCCAGCGACGAACATTAAGATTATTAATAGGTAAATATTTCTCATTTTTTATAATTCTGGTTTATTGTTGTTTTGTTTGCATTCAAATCAAGTTTAATCTCTTCCATTTTTTTAGATAAATTATCTACAATTTCAGGATAAGTATCTACTAAATTGTTTGACTCACTAAAATCATCATATAAGTTATATAATTCTTTAGTATTTTCCTCATAAAATTGAACTAGTTTCCACTCTTTATTTCTAATAGCTGAACCTGGTTTCCAAAGACTTCCATGGTAGTGAGGAAAATGCCAAAAAATATAATCTCTATCAAACTCTTTTTTAAAAAATAAATTATTTAAGTCTTTTCCGTCAATGTTTTTGATATTATATTTTGCACCAAGTGCATTCAA
>CACASE010000010.1 GCA_902535165.1 uncultured Bacteroidota bacterium
AAAATTTTATTTAAGTCTGACGGGATGCCAACCTATCATTTAGCAAATGTCGTAGATGATCATCTGATGAAAATAAGTCACGTGATAAGAGGAGAAGAGTGGCTGCCATCATTAGCTTTACATAATTTAATTTACAACGCTTTTGGCTGGACATCACCAAAGTTTGCTCACCTACCTTTAATATTAAAGCCAACCGGTAAGGGGAAACTTTCAAAGAGAGATGGTGACCAATTTGGATTCCCTGTATATGCAATAAACTGGTTAGAGGAGAAGCTTTATAAAGGGTTTAAAGAGTCGGGTTTTTTAGCTTCTGCTCTAATAAATTACATGGCTTTTTTAGGATGGAGACCAAAGGGTGACAACGAAGTTTATTCTATGTCAGAGTTGATAACAGATTTTAGCCTTGATAACATCAATAAGGCAGGTGCAAAATTTGATCCTAAAAAGCTCTTGTGGGTCAACGCTCAACATATTCAAAAAACCAACATTAAAGACTTAATCGAACTGTGTTTTTCAAAAAACACTGACATAGAAAAAGATGTGTTTGATAGGTTTTTAGAAATTGTTCGTCCTAGACTAGAGACAATTGACGGACTTAAAAAGAAGTTTATCTATCTGTTTGAAAGACCAGGTATAAACAAAGACCTTGTCAATAAAATGTCCTCTAAAGAAACGATAAGTGCTATAAACGATTTTATAACTGAAGTAAAATCAAATAAAACAAATAAAGCACAAAACTTAAAAGAGGTGTTGTCGAGGTCTGTAGAAAGGTCAGGGGCCAAGTTTGGAAAAACTTTGGGTTTTTGTAGAGCGTCAATTGTTGGCAAAATGGAGGGTCCAGACGTTTTTGAAATGATGGAGTTTATTGGTAGTGAAGAAACTCTTGACAGGCTTACATTATGCATGAATATTTAACATAAGCGTAATCTTTACCTATAGCATATAATCTGTTTTTTTCGTAAATTAATAAGAAAAACATGTTATACTATATTTTTATAATTCTATTTATTGTACTAGTGCTTTTTGGCACTTTATTTATTGTTAAACAACAGTCTGCAGCTGTTGTTGAACGATTCGGAAAATTTATCAGCGTAAGACAGTCGGGGCTTCAGATTAAGATTCCAATTGTTGACAGAGTAGCGGGAAGATTGAGCTTAAGGGTTCAACAACTTGATGTTGTGGTAGAAACGAAAACAAAAGATGATGTTTTTGTTAAGGTAAAAGTTTCTGTACAGTTTAAAGTAATAAAAGACAAGGTGTATGATGCTTTTTATAAACTGGACTTTCCTCAAGACCAAATAACATCATATGTTTTTGATGTTGTTCGTGCTGAAGTGCCAAAAATGATATTAGATGATGTTTTTGAAAAAAAGGATGATATCGCTATAGCCGTGAAAGGTGAGCTGAACGATGCAATGATAAATTATGGTTTTGATATTATAAAAACGCTTGTTACTGATATTGATCCCGATGCTCAAGTTAAAGAATCTATGAACAGAATTAACGCTTCGGAAAGAGAAAAAGTAGCGGCTCAATTTGAAGGGGATGCTCAAAGAATCTTGATTGTTGAAAGAGCAAAGGCAGAAGCAGAAAGCAAAAGGCTTCAAGGTCAAGGTATAGCAGATCAAAGACGAGAGATTGCTAGGGGTCTTGAAGATTCTGTAAAGGTTTTAAACAATGTAGATATTAACTCACAAGAAGCCTCAGCGCTAATTGTTGTCACACAGCATTACGACACACTACAATCCGTGGGCTCTGCTAGTAATAGCAATTTGATTCTTATGCCGAATTCACCACAGGCTGGTTCAGAAATGCTCAACAATATGGTTGCTTCATTTACTGCAAGTAATCAGATAGGAGAACAAATGAAGAAGGCGGCTAAAGAAAAGGAAGCTGAGGAGTCAAAGAGAAACAACGAAGAGTAGTTAATTCTTTTTTTTCCAATTATCTCTGAGTGACACCGTTTTATTAAAGATGTGTTTGTCTTGTGTTGAGTCAGTATCTTTTATGTAATATCCTTTTCTCTGAAACTGAAAAGAATCCATAACAGCTGAGTTGGAAAGCTCTTGTTCGCCGAAACCATTAAAAATTTTAATGGACTCTTTATTTATGGCTGACTCTAAATCATCGTAGGAAAAATCCCCAGGCGAGGGGTGTTCAAAAAGACGGTCGTATTCCCTAATTTCAACTGGAACGTTTGAATAACAAGAAACCCAGTGCAGAGTTCCTTTAACCTTTCTCTGGCTTTCTGGCGAACCAGAACCGCTTTTGGATTTTGGATCATAAGTGCATACAACCTCAATAATATTCCCGTCGGAATCTTTGATTACATCTTCGGCTTTAATTATATAAGCGCCCTTTAATCTGACTTCGCATCCGGGTGAAAGTCTAAAATACTTTTTTGGCGGATCTTCTAAAAAATCTGTCTTTTCTATATAAACCTCCTTTGAAAAAATCACGCTTCTAGAGCCTGCCTCAGGGTTTTCAGGGTTGTTAATAAGCATTAGTTCCTCTTTTTGATCGTCAGGATAATTAGATATGGTTAATTTCAAGGGGGCCTGCACAACCATTAGTCTGTTGCATTTTTGGTTTAAGTCTTCCCTGATACAAAACTCAAGGAGAGACATCTCTATTATGTTTTCTCTTTTTGCAACTCCAGCAGTAGTAACGAATTTTTTAAGAGATTCTGGGGTATAGCCTCTACGTCTTAACCCGGAGATTGTAGGCATCCTAGGATCATCCCATCCAGACACAAAACCACCTTCAACTAAGGAGAGTAGTTTTCGTTTAGAAGTAATTGTATGGCTGAGATTAAGTCTAGCAAACTCTCGTTGTTTTGGTCTAATTTTAGCTTTATCAACCACTTGGTCTAAAAACCAATCATAAAGATCTCTGTGTGGCTTAAACTCCAGTGTACACAAAGAGTGTGAAACTTGTTCAATATAGTCTGACTCTCCATGTGTCCAATCGTACATAGGATAAATTTTCCATGTATTTTTTGTTCTTGGATGTGGGCTATTAATTACTCTGTAAATGACAGGATCCCTCATAAGCATGTTAGATGACGACATGCTTATCTTAGCTCTTAAAACGTGTTCACCTTGTTTGAAATCGCCCTTTTTCATTTTTAAGAAAAGTTCTATGCTTTCTTCAATTGGCCTGTCTCTAAATGGGCTTTCAGACCCAGGCTTAGTTGGTGTTCCTTTCTGATCAGCAATTTCTAAAGAGGTTTGTGAATCAACATAGGCCTTACCCTTGTTTATTAATTCAACAGCCCATTCGTGCAAGAGATCAAAATAATCTGACGCATAACATTCCTTGTCCCATTTATAACCAAGCCATGACACATCGTTTTTAATAGCATCAATGTAAATTTGGTCTTCATTTTCAGGGTTTGTATCATCAAATCTTAAATTAATTTTTGCTCCATACTTTTTAGCTAGTTCAAAGTTTAAAACAATTGCCTTAACGTGGCCTATGTGAAGAAAGCCGTTTGGTTCGGGCGGGAACCTAAACTGAAGCTTAGATTTGTCAAAACCTGAGCTCAAGTCCTCATCAATAATTTGTTCGATAAAATTTTTTCCCTTATCCATAAAAAATCAAAGTTAAATAAATTCTTCTTGCGCTTTTAAAATTATATTTGTTATGTGTATAAAATTCATGTAGAAAATATAAGAACCAAATCTTATCATGGTTGTTTAAAAGAGGAGGGAATAATTGGGGGAGAATACAGAACCGATGTTTGGGTCAAATTAAAAGACAGCTACAGGGTCTCAAAAGACGAGCTTGAAGAAACTGTTGACTATGGAATAGTTACAAAAATAGTTGTTGATGAGATGGGTTCAAGATCTAAGCTAATAGAATCTGTTTGTGAGAGGATCGCTGATAAAGTTCTGGCTTTGTCTTCAAATATTTTATGGGTTAAAACAAAAGTTTGTAAAATAAACCCACCAATTGATGGTGATGTGGAAAATGTAAGCGTTGAAATTAAAAAAGAGGGGAGACTTACATAAATTATTATATTTTTGCATTCCTTAAGGCACTGTGGCCGAGTGGCTAGGCAGAGCTCTGCAAAAGCTTGTACAGCGGTTCGAATCCGCTCGGTGCCTCAACCCCTTTAATGGGGTTTTTTTATATCCCTTTATAAACCAAGTAAAGTCCGCAAACAAATATTAGGATATTTAACCCTTGCTTGATTTTAAAAAGAACGGTGTCGGTTAGTTTTGACTTTAACTTACTTGCTAAATAATATTTGCAGAGATTAACTGACACATACGTTCCAACAGTTAATAAAAAGAACGTCCATATTTTAACTGGATTCATTTCAAATTTAGGTCCGACAACAAACAGCACTCCAGTCCAAAAGAAAAGAACTGCCACGTTGATTATGTTCAGCAAAAAGCCTTTGATGGGAAATGAGATTAAATTCTGTTCATCAACTGCTTTGCCTTTTTTAATTTTATTTTTCTTTTGCTGAGTTTTAATAAAAGAAAGCAAGCCGTATGACGAAAGCATTACTCCTCCTAAAATAAATAGTGCTGGCTGGTTTTGCTCCGTAATAATTTTACTGGCACCTAAATATGCCACTGTAAAGAAAACAAAATCAGAAAAAACCACGCCTAAGTCCATGAAAAAAGCTTTTTTTAGACCCTTGGAGATACTGGTTTCTAAAAGAATAAAAAATAATGGGCCAAACGAGAAAGACAAAATGAATCCTAAAGGGAAAGCTGCTAAATAATCTGCCATGGCATATAAAATTAACCTTTATTCTTTTCTTTCTAAAATTTTAAAGTCAACGTGTTTTTTATCAAGGTCCGTTCCAATAACTTTAATTATTACCTCATCCCCAAAAGAATATTCTTCATGTGTGTTTTGACCAACCACTTTGTTGTTTTTATGGTCATAAACAAAGTAGTCGTTTGGAATGTCTTTCATTCTAACAAGACCTTCACATTTGTTTTCTTTTATTTCAACAAAAATTCCACGCTCATTCATTCCTGAAACTATTGCCCTAAATTTTTGGTTGATTCTTTTAGACATATATTTAACCTGCATCATTTTTATAGAAGCTCTCTCTGCCTTGGTTGCAGTTTCTTCCATTTTGCTACAGTGTAAACAGGCGTTTTCTAAGTCTTGTTGTTTTGGGGTCTGCTTTTGAATAATAGAGAACAACAGTCTATGAACAATTACATCGGGGTATCTTCTTATGGGTGATGTAAAATGAGTGTAATCATTAAAGCCTAAACCAAAATGCCCAATGTTATTAGTGCTATATTTTGCCTTACTCATAGATCTGATAACCATCATATCGAGAATGTTTTTTTCAGGATTGTTTTCTGCCTTTTTTAGTAATGAGTTTATGGCTACATTTATGTTTTTTACATTTGATAATTTAACATAATATCCTAGGTTTTTTGCAAACCTTTCTAGTTCTATAATTTTCTCTTCATCAGGATAATCGTGAACCCTAAAAACAGCTGTTCTGTTTTTTTCTTTTATCTTTTTTGCCACTAATACATTTGCCAATAACATAAACTCTTCAATCAAAAAATTAGCTTGTTTTTGTTTTTTTATTTTATAATCTGTTGGTTCGCCTCGATCGTTAACAACAAACCTTACCTCCTCTTTATTAAAGAAAACTGACCCCTCATTTTTTCTTTTTTCTTTAAGCTTTAAAGCAACTGAGTTCAAATGAAGTATAGCCTCAACAAGTTCTTTTGACAATGATCTTTTCTTTTTAGTAATTGTAACATCTGCAGCTAATTTTCCGTTTTTATTTTCTATGACATATTGCGCCTCTTGATAAGACATTCTTTCATTTGAATTAATCAAACACTTTGAAAACTCTTTGCTTATAATATTGAAATTATTGTCAATCTCAACTAAAACTGAAAACACATTTTTATCTTCATTTGGATTTAGTGAACACAAATCGTTTGAAAGAATTTCTGGCAACATTGGAACTACTCTATCTGAAAGATAAACACTAGTTGCTCTTTTTTTTGCTTCTTTATCAAGCAAGGTGTTTTTTTCTAAATAATGAGTAACGTCAGCTATATGTATTCCAATTTCTACATTATTGTTTTTTAATTTTTTAAAGGATAATGCATCGTCAAAATCTTTAGCGTCGTCTGGATCAATTGTAAATGTTAGTGTATTTCTTAAGTCTTTTCTTTTAACGCTTGAAGCTTTTTCCTTTGATATTTTGTTGGCTTCTTTTAAAACCTCCTTTGAAAAGAAATAAGGAAGATTATACTCTTCTAGAATTGCATGTATTTGTGTATTTGTTTCCTCTTTATTACCTATTATTTTTAAAATTTTTCCCTCTGGTATTGAATATTTCCAATCAGTTATATGCGCACTTACAATATCATCTTCTTTACATTGGCCTTTAACTATTATATCAAAATCTAAATTTGAATTTTTTAGCAAATTAATTTTCCCATCTTTTTTTATATGACCAACGTATTTAATTAATTCTCTATCTTTTAAACTGGCTATTCTAATTTTTTCTTTCTTATCAATCCAATAATAAACAATATCACCCTCTAAAAATCCTGTTTTTTCACTTTTAGTTAATTTAAATTCAATAGACGTCTCAATATCAACTAAAGTTTTTACTCTTTTTTTTATAATACCAACCAGGTACCTTTTGTTTTTGTTATAAATGTATTTTCCTCGTCCAGATTCTTTTATGTAATCTTTTCTTAAGACAGAAGAGAGCATTTTCATTAAATCTCTTTCTTCTAATTTAGTTCCTATAAAATATTTTATTTGTTTTAGATTAAATGTCTTTTTAGGGTTTTCAAAAAACAAAAAAGTTATTTTTTTTTCTAATATTTCTGTATTGATCTTAAACATAAATCTTAAGTAAAAGTAGTTTTATATTTTGGTAGAAAAACAGTTAACAACAATTTTTTATTCATCATAATTATATAATATTTAATTTAAAATTTATATGATTATTATTGTTTGTTGAAATCTATAATAACTTAATTAAAACGCCTTCCTGCTCACTTTATTAACTAGAAACAAACAATGCAATGTTTATATAAATTAAATGATAATCAATTATTTGCGGTTGTTATCAAGATAATTTGAAAAGGGTATATATTGATAAATAATAAAAACATTTTTGTCAATAATTAGCTTAATTTTGTTTATATAATATAATAAAGCAAAGCTTTTTAAATTAGTTAAAAATTATTAACAAATAAACCGCAGATATGAACATACTTATATCAAATGATCACGCAGGCACAGAACTAAAAAAAGAAATAGTTGATTATATAGAAGCAAAAGGTCATTCGGTAAAAAACTATGGTGATGATAGTGGAGAAAGCGTAGACTACCCAGACTTTATTCATCCACTTGCTAAACAGGTTTCTGTAAACAATGAACAAACAGGTATCATAATTTGTGGATCTGGAAATGGTGTAAGCATGGTTGCAAATAAATACAACGGAGTAAGGGCAGCAATTTGTTGGAATAAAGAGCTAGCATCGCTTTCAAGACAGCACAATAACGCTAATGTATTAAGTCTACCAGCAAGGTTCCTTTCAACTAAAGAGGCAATTGAAATAGTAGATGTTTTTTTAACCACAGAGTTTGAAGGAGGAAGACACGAAAGAAGGGTTAATAAAATTAACAAATAGGAGAGTATATGACCCTAGAAGTAAAGCCTTGGAAAGAACTCTCACGAAAAGAAATCAATGATGTTTTTAGTTTAAGATCTGAAGTTTTTATTGTTGAGCAAGAGTGTGCTTATCAAGACGTCGACGGTAAAGATAAACAAGCAGACCATGTTATGCTTCACGTAGACAATGAGTTGGTGGGGTATACAAGAGTGTTTGTTGAAAACACATATTTTAAAGAAGCTTCATTTGGAAGAGCAGTTGTCAAAAAAAACCATAGAGGAGAAGGATATGGTCATCTGCTGGTTGACAAATCATTAGAGCACCTAAAATCCAAAAAGCAATCACCAATAAAAATTTCTGCGCAATCATATTTAAAAGAGTTTTATGCATCACATGGTTTTATAGCCAAAGGCGATGAGTATATGGAAGACGGAATTCCACACACAGCAATGTATTTAGATTTATAAGATAAGCTTACTCAAAACCATCAAAACCACAATCAAAACAATAAGCAGCTACATATCTGTCTTTTTGAGAAAGAAACATTCTTTTCAGACCACTAAATTCTTTCAAAAAACTTTGCACTTCAATTGGTAGCAGATCTTCCAACGAGCTTAAATAATCCTCAAACTCTACTTCATTATTATAAGAAAAAACCTTATAGTCTTCCAGCTCAAGTTTTGACGCCATAGAGTCAACAGCATTATTTAAAGTACCTAATTTGTCAACCAAACCTAATTCAAGAGCAGCATCACCTCTCCATATTCTTCCGCCCGCAAAACTAAGAACCTCAGAAAACTCCAGCCCTCTATTATTGGCAACCTTAGTTACAAAGTTTTTATAGATATTTTCTGTGTTTTCTCTGAACTGCTTATTGAGGTCTTTGTTCACACCCCTGCTTAAATCATAAATGTCACCAGCTTTTGTCATGCTTACTCCGTCATAGTTCATCCCAGCCCACTTTTCTAATGGAGAAAAATCAGGAATAATACTGTAGACACCAATAGACCCAGTCAAAGTAGTTTCTTCAGCCCAAATTTCTTCAGATGTAGTGGTAACCCAAACCCCTCCAGAAGCAGCTATGTCTCCCATTGAGGTCATTACGGGTCTGCCAGTAGATTGAAATTCCTCTAAAGCATTTGTAATCATGGACGATGCGTAGACATCTCCGCCAGGGCTATTTACCCTTAATACTATACCCTTTACGTTTTTATCATCTCTAGCCTTGTTTATGTTATCCACAATGCCTCCTGAGCCAGCAATATTATAACCTATATTCCCAGTAACAATTGCGCCTTCGACATGAATTATAGCAATTTTATTTTTCTCTTGAGCTTTCTTTTTTTCACTATCTATATCTTCATCCTTAAGGGTGGATAAATATTCACTTCCTGTTATTCCCTCTGGACGCTCATATTCCCTTTCTTTTTCTTCTTCCTCATCCTCTTCTTCCTTCTCTTCTTTCTCGTCTTCTTCCTCATTTCCATATTTTTCAACCAGATAGTTTCTGATTTCTTGTTTTGTCATTAGTTTGTCAACAAGACCAATTGCAAGTGCAGTTTCATTATCATTTCCACCATTTTCACTTACCAGCAAATGATAGTTGTCTCCGATATATTGAATTTTTCCTGCCTCAAAATCTCTTGCAGCCTCCATTTTACTTTTATATTTTTCCCAAATCGGAGTTACAAACTCTAGCCAAGCGAGCTTGTCTGTTTCAGACATGTCATTCCTTGTATACCCCTCAGGCCCTGATTTAAAATCGCCGGCAGCATAGACGTTCATGTTTACTTTAATGTTTCCAAAGAAATCTTTTTGATATTGTCTAACCCTACTAAACCCAAATGGTCGAACAGAACCATAGGAGTCTCTCTCTAAAATTAGCTCATTTGCTTGTGAAGCAAGGAGGTATCCTGTTGTTCCAAGACCACTTGTATAAGCAACAATCTCTTTTCCGTTTTCTCTTGCCCCTTTCAAGGCATCTGCTATTTTTAAAGCAGAAGTGTAAT
This sequence comes from uncultured Bacteroidota bacterium, assembly GCA_902535165.1. GTDB lineage: Bacteria > Bacteroidota > Bacteroidia > Flavobacteriales > Flavobacteriaceae > Eutrophosalina. Next base: position 9,647 of record CACASE010000010.1, read on the forward strand.
AAGCCCTTAACCCATCAACATCAAGATAAATAGCCTTAAGGTTGTCATCTACACCTGCACTATCAATAACTTTTAAAATATCTTCTAACTCAATTTGATTGGTGGAGCCTCCAAAAATCTCAAATTCTTTAAAAGGATCGTCCCTGGTGATTGCCTTATCAACAATAACTCCTTTTGGTTCCAGGTACAATATCTTGTCTTTCGTCTCAATTTTGTCAGATTCAAACACTGATATTATACTAGACAAAATACCTATTACTATTATTAATAAGAAAAAAGCTGTAATGCTGTTTACAAAAAGCCGTCTAAATCTGCTTAGCAGCTGATCTATAAACGACATCATATTTTTAATTTTTTTAATCATGTTTCTTTTTTAATATGAATTTAATTCCAAAATGTTCTCTGAAGGGAGGCTTATTTTAAAAACAAATCGAATTTAATAAAAATAAGACGAATGAAAAAGTTTCAAACTTTTATTAGATTTAAGCATGAAAAATTTTTACACCCTTGCAATCTTTTTAATTGCGTTTTCAATAAATGCTCAAGAAAACATAAAATATCAAAAACCATCTAAAGAAATTTTAGATTTAGTTGAGTATGAAAGACCACCCTCTGTTCAATATGATGAAGAAAAGAACTACATGGTTTTTTTATACAGAGACAACTATAAATCTATTTCAGATTTGTCTGAAAAGGAGTTAAGATTGGGGGGCTTAAGAATTAATCCAAAAACAAACATTGGAAGTAGAGTTACCTTTTATAATAATGTAAAAATTAAAAAACTAAAGGAAAAAAACGGATCGGTTAATCAGGTTTCAGGCTTACCAGACAACCCAAAACTAACCAACTTTACATGGTCTCCTGATGAAACTAAAATTGCATTAACCAATACAACAGAAAAAGGAGTAGAGCTTTGGGTTTTTGATCTTGAAACAGCAAGCGTATTTAAATTGACAGACGCAATATTAAACGCCAATATAGGAGGGGTCATTAACTGGCAGCCAGACAGTCAGTCAATGCTGGTTAAAACACTTTCACAAAACAGAAAACCGTTAATAGATACAAGCTCTATAGTTCCTGATGGGCCAACAGTTTCAAACAACTATGGAGCAAAAGCGCAAAACAGAACCTACCAAGACCTTTTGAAAAACAAATCTGACGAACATAACTTTGAACAGCTTGCAACCTCATCTATATACAAAGTATCACTTAATGGCACCAAAGAAAAATGGCTTGATGACGCCATGTATAGAACAATTTCTTTTTCACCGGATGGAAATTATGTAATGGTTTCACAAATAAAAAAACCATTTTCATACTTAGTAACATATGGAAGATTCCCCTCTCAAACAGACGTGTTTAATAAGGAAGGAGAGCTGGTAACAAACCTTTTAGATGTGCCTTTAATTGAAGAGCTGCCAAAAGGACGAATGTCAACAACAACAGGCAAAAGAAGCTACAGCTGGAGAGCAGATAAGCCTTCAACATTAATTTATGTAAAAGCTTTAGACAATGGAGATCCAGCAATTAAAACAGAATATAGAGATGAGGTTTTTGAGATAGACGCACCTTTTAGCGGAGAAGGAAAAAGCTTGGTAAAAACCACAAATAGATTTAGTGGAATTGACTGGGGGACTGAAAGCATGGCTATTGTTTATGATTATTGGTGGGACACAAGAAACAGAAAAGCATATATTTTTAATCCCTCAAACCCAAACTTAAAACCTAAAACCCTATATGACAGAAACTATCAAGATATATACAGTGACCCAGGGAGTTTTTTAAAAACTAGAAATACATTTAACAAAAGCGTTTTGATGCTTCACAAAGGAAGCGCATTTCTTAGAGGAGCAGGGTTCAGCGAGGAGGGACAGTTTCCGTTTATTGACAAAGTAAATATTACATCCCTAAACAAATCAAGGGTTTACCAGTCAAAATATACAGACAAAGTAGAGGCTATCCAAGATTATAATCCTGCCACTAATGAATTGATAGTGAGAATAGAATCACCGACTGAATATCCAAACTATTATTCAAAAAAAACAAACGGCAAAAGATTAACCAAAATAACAGACTTTGAAAACCCTTTTGAAGAATTACAAAATGTTAAAAAAGAAGTAATAACCTACAAAAGAGATGATGGATTAGAGCTGTCAGGAATTCTTTATTTACCTGTCAATTATGACGAAGAAAAAAAAGAAAAAGCACCAATGATTTTGTGGGCATACCCTAGGGAATTTAAAGACAGAAACAGCGCTTCGCAAAGCAATAAAAATGCTAATAGATTTACATCTCCGTATTATGGATCAATGGTCTATTGGGTCACAAAAGGTTATGTAGTTTTAGACGACGCCTCATTTCCAATTATTGGAGAAGGAGATGAAGAGCCAAACGACAGCTTTAGAAAACAATTAGTTGCAAACGGTAAGGCGGCTATTGATGCTGTTGATAAAATGGGCTATATAGACAGGTCTAAGGTTGCTGTCGGAGGACATAGCTACGGAGCTTTTATGGTTGCAAATCTTCTTTCACATAGCAACCTTTATGCAGCTGGGATTGCTAGAAGTGGCGCCTACAACAGAACCCTTACACCATTTGGCTTTCAAAGCGAACAAAGAAGCTATTGGGAGGCCCCTAGCGTATACTATACAATGTCACCATTTATGCATGCTGAAAAAATGAAAACACCATTACTGTTGATACATGGAGAGGATGATAATAATTCAGGCACCTACCCAATGCAAAGCGAAAGGTACTTTAATGCATTAAAAGGTCTTGGAGCAACAGTCAGACTTGTAATGTTGCCTAAAGAAAGCCACGGTTATGCATCAAAAGAAAGTATTTATCATGTTCTTTGGGAGCAAGATCAATGGCTGGAAAAATATGTAAAAAATAAATAATTAAAGCTTTTGGCTCAAACTCTCAATTCTTCTTTTTATTTCATTTGAATTAAGAATTTGCTTTGAAGTGTATATTAAAAAAAAAGAAACTCCTTTCGCTATAAACTCAGCAAGCTTTATACTTTTTGCCTGCTCTTTTACTCTCCTTTTTATAAGGTTTCTATCAACAGCTAATGGAAAGAGTTTTTTAGAGACACTTACTCCATATTTTATCTCTTCATCTTTAAAATCATAGCCCTTAAACAATAGACCATCTGCTTTTATGGTAAAACCTTTTTCAAAAATGGTTTCAATTTTTTTTTTGTTCTTTAAGTAAAGAGCCATTAATCAATTACTACAGAGTTATCAAGTTGGTTAACATCCGCAATTCTTTTGCTAGGATCAATTTCAATTTTTATTATTTTTTTATTTCCTTCAACCACAAACTCATATTCAGTCGAAACCCAATTCCAGGGCTCCATTAAGTATACCTCTTTGTTAAAGGATTTGTAGCCGTGCAATAAATCATTTGGTATATAGTACAGATCAGAAGAGCCGTCTTCAAAAGAAACAACCACTTCTATAGGCATAGGAATTCTTGCTTTTCTTTTAAGCGTTATTACCCTTTCGCTTTCGAGTGAAGAAATATCAATACCATAATCTATTTTATGAGGAGTTCGTGTCCACTCGTTCAAGTACCATTCAAGCTCAAGGTCTGAAACCTTTTCAGCAACTCTTTTAAAATCATTTGGGGTAGGGTGTTTAAATTTGAACTCTTCATAATATCTTTTCAATGTTTTATCAAGATTTTCTTTGCCAATTATATATCCAAGCTGTGAAAGAAAAACAGAACCTTTACTATAGGCTGAAGCACCATATGCGAAATTATAATCATACCTATCAGAGTGAATTGTTTGAGCCTGTTCAAAACCAGAACTAGCTAAAAGATAATATCTGTCATAACTGCTCTTGTGAGGAAATTCAGGATCTACATCGTTTACATAGTTCTCAGAAAGTGAAGTAACGTATTCTGTAAAACCTTCGTCCATCCATGCGTGCTTAGCTTCATTTGTTGCAAGAAGATGTTGAAACCATGCGTGTGCCATTTCATGAGCGGTGACACCCAACAAGCTTGGGTACGGCCTTTCACCTGTAATCATAGTACACATTGCATACTCCATTCCGCCATCACCACCTTGGATTATTGAATATTGTTTCCAAGGATATGGGCCTATGCTTTCTTCAAAATATTTCATCAGTTTTACAGAGTCATCTTGAAGTTTTTTCCAGTCATCAACATTTACTGTTGGTTTATAAAAGAAGTGAAGATCAACTCCAGATTCAGATTTTTTAATATCATGTATATAGTCTGGGTCTGCAGCCCAAGCAAAATCATGGACATCTGGAGCATAAAACTTCCATGTGTTTGTTGCCTTTTCCTTTTCTTTAGGGGCTTTTTCTGAATATCCATGTCCAATTTCATTTGCATTAAGCAGGTATCCAGTACCGCCAACGACATAGTTTTTGTCAATAGTAATATTTACTGAATAGTTCCCCCAAACTCCATGAAATTCTCTGCCTATGTATGGGTTTGGATGCCACCCTTCAGAATCAAACTCAGCTAACTTAGGAAACCACTGTGTCATGGTCATATCAACCCCTTCTTTGTTAAGCTTCCCAGACCTTCTTATCTGCAAAGGTATTTGAGCTGTAAAAACCATTTCAAGTTTTGTTTTTTTACCCGGCAATAAAGGCTTGTTAAGTCTTGCTAGTAAAACAGTTTCGTTCACTTCAAAGTAAACATCTTTTCCGTCTTGTTTTAATGTACTAACACTGATATCCCCATAATCCTTTTCTTCTAAAGCAACTATTCTGCTTCCCACCCTTCGGTCTGGATCCCTTATTGTCCTAGATCTTACATCCATTTGGCTATTTGGTTTAAAAGCATTAAAAAACAAATGGTAATACACCTTGTTTATTGTATCATTTGAGTTGTTTGTGTAAACTATAGACTGATCCCCATCATATGTAAAGTCTGAAATATCAACGCTGATATTCATCTCATAATCAACATGTTGCTGCCAGTAATCTTGTGAGAAAGAAAGCTGAAAAAGAACTAAAGCAAATATTATTCTAACCATAATTATAATTCGTTTATTGAAAAAGACTTGTCAAATCTTATGCCTTTTTCAGTTTTTTTTAATGAAACAAGCTGATGGTGTGGATCATGCTCCATGAAAAGCAAATACTCGTTTTCATACGCTTCGTTTAGAAAATTCGTTTTTTCAACCATTGTTATTAGTGGACGAACATCATAGCCCATAATATATGGAACTGGAATATGACCTGCTGTTGGTATTAGATCTGCTGCGTATACTATCTCCCGCCCTTTATGCTTTATTTTTGGAATCATTTGTTTTTCAGTATGACCATCAACACATAATATTTCTAAACCTAACTCTTCACAATAGTTAAAACCTTTAGACATATTACTTATAAACTTTAGTTGACCAGACTCTTTTATTGGAAAAAGGTTCTCGTCTAAAAAAGAAGCCTTTTCTCTAGGGTTTGGATTGGTTGCCCAATCCCAATGCTTTTCGTTAGACCAATAATTAGCATTTTTAAATAAGATATCGTAAGCCTCTTTGGAGGAATCCCAAGCTACAGCACCTCCACAATGATCAAAATGAAGATGAGTTAGCAGAACGTCGGTTACATCATTAATACTAAATCCAGCAGAATTTATTGATTTAACCAAATTATCACTGCCCCAGCGCTTATAATATTTAAAAAACTTTTCAGATTGTTTATCGCCCATTCCTGTATCGACCAGTATGAGTTTATCGCTGTTTTCAACAAGCATACACCTAGAGGACATTTCAATCATATTATCAGCATCTGCAGGATTGGTTTTTGTCCAGAGAGATTTTGGAACAACACCAAACATAGCACCACCATCTAATTTAAAGTTGCCAGCTTCAATTGGATAAACATTCATAGACGTAAATGTAAAGAATTATCTTATAGTCAGCCTTAACACTGAACAAGCAGCTTTTTTAACAAACTTGTCTTCACCAGCGCCAAAAAGAATCCTCAGCCAATTATCCTTCTCTGGAGTTCCTAAGATTAAAAGATCATAGCTTGCAGATTCCTCAGAAATTGTTTCAACAGGATTGTTGCTTTTTACAATTTTTAACTCTGATTTTGATTTTGTTGAGGCAATGACTTCCTCTGAGGTTTTTTGAAGAGAGCTTGTTTTGCGTTCATTTTCAGAAATTATATTTAAAAGGGTTAGAGATGCACCAAAATGTTGACAAATTTTGTCTGCAACATCAATAAATGACTGATTTCTTCTTCCAGGTCTTAATGCAATTAAAACCTTGGAAAACCTTCTTACCCCATTGTCTTTGTATAATGCGAGATTAGAGTTTACATTTCTTAAAAGCCAACCAATTGGATTTCCAACAAATATTCCAGACTGCTCTCTTCCGTCCCACTCCATAACAAGCCATTTACATTTGCTCTGCCCTGTGATATTATCAATAGAATTTGCAACATCATGTGTTGCAATTGATTCATAAGAGATATTTAGACTTTTATATTTTCCAAGCTTTTCTAATCTTCTTCTTTTAGATTCAGACGCTGGAGTATTAAGATCGATTGCCTCTAAAAACGTTTGATTTGGGACTTCAAACAAATTGATTGTATTGATTTTAGATTTATCATTAATGGATGAAGCCATCTCTACCAACATTTCTGTTGATGTTTCATCACCTAGAAGCGGTACAACTATTTCAGCATTGATATTGCTTATGTCATCTGAATAACTAGAGGATATAGATGTAGACTCGTCCTTGTTTGACGATCCTCCTTTGAACAAAAAAGATAAAAACCCATAATTTGAAATAACACCGCTTCTGTCAGTTTTGCTTCCATAAATAATAAAAATTATAACCCCAAGTATAAAAACACCAAACACAGACAATAACGGCATTATGCCCAAGTACGATAACAACACTATTCCACTTAAAATTCCAAAAATCTGAACATATGGATAAAGGGGTGATCTGAAAGACGGCTTATACCATTGTGCATTTGTTTCTCTCAACACAATAACAGACAGCTCGTTAAAAATAAACATCAATACTTTAAAAGCGCTCGCCAGTTTAGCAATTTTTACCACATCAAGAAAAACAATGGCCAATCCAATAATTGTTGACGTCGTTAAAATGGCAGGGACAGGGGTTAAAAACTTTGAGCTTATTTTTCCAAGATAATTAGGCATCAGCTTATCTTTTGACATAGCAAAAGGAAATCTTGAGGACGCCAATACCCCAGAGTTTGCCATTGACATCAATGTAATTACACCTACAACACCAGCAGCATACCCAAAATAGTTGCCACCAACACTTTGAAAAAGGGTATGGATAGGTTTAATATCAGTTGCTAAAACACTTGCTTCGACGTTGCCAACCAATACAAGCGCCACTAAAACATATATTAAGGTTATTACAAACAAAGAAATGATCATTGTTCTTGGAAGATTTTTCTCTGGATTTTTAATTTCACCTGCTACAGCAGCAATTTTTGTAACACCAGCATAAGAAATATAAAGAAATGCCACACCAGTAATAAAACCAGAACTTCCATCAGAAAAAACAGGCTCAGTTAATGTAGAATCGTAGCTGTTAAATCCTAAAAAAATTATTAAAATCAATGAAAGGATACTGATTGATACAATTACTAGTTGTGTTTTTTCAACCTTCTTTACACCAAAAATATTTAGCATTAAAATAACAAGTAAAGCAATTAGGGCAATAGATTTTGTTAAACTTGAATCCACTTCAATTAAAACATATAAATATGCGCTTAGCCCAACAAGCGAAAAAGCGCTTTTAAGAAGCAGGGAAAGCCAAAGCCCGATTCCTGCAATAGTACCAAACAAAGGCCCAAAAGCTCTTTCAATATAAACATAAGTGCCTCCAGACTTAGGCATTGCGGTTGCTAGCTCTGACTTTGATAGTACAGCTGGAAGAATACAAAGGGCAGCAACCAAAAAAGCTAGCCAAACTGATGAGCCAGTAATGCCTACAGCTAAGCCAGGTAATACAAAAATACCACTAAGCATTCCACCAATGCTAACCGCTATTGCACCCGGCAATGAAAGAGTCCTTTGAAGTTTTTTCATTTGTTCTAAAATAAAGAAATTATTTTTTTAAAAGTTCTATGTCCTTAATTAACTGTTCCATCTCTAATCCTAAAGTACCATTATAGATCCCTCTGATTCTAAAACCTTTATCAACTAGCAAAAAATGCTCAGTATGTAAAAAATCAGTACTGTCTTTAGTGAAACCTATTTCTTCCTCTGCAAAATAAGATTTTCTTGCCAGGGAATAAAGTTCACTTTTTTTTCCAGTAAGAAAGTGCCAGTTTTTAGAGTTCAATGTAAATTCTTCTTTATATCTTTTCAATATATCTGGACTGTCAAGCCAAGGAGTTACAGTAAAAGAAACCAAATTGACATCATCATGGTTTTCAAACCTCCTTTCTACTTCTACCATGTTTGTTGTCATTTTTGGACAAATATGGGTACAAGAGGTAAATATAAAATTTGCAACATGAATTTTACCTAGTAAATCTTTAGATCCAAAAGCTTTTCCATTGGTATCAATAAAACTGAAATCTCCAATTGTGTGTTTAATTTTACTTTCTAAATCTTTTCTGTTTTCTATAAAAATAGGATCAAAATCTGGTGAGTTATAGTAAGGAAGTTGATCAGTTGTTTTACTACACGAAATAATAAAAAATAAAACAACACTACATTTCAAAAACCTCCTCTGAAACATTCCTGCAATTTTTGGTTCCAAGTAGCCCATAGCGCCTGTTATTTTTTATTATATAATTAGACTTTATCTTTCCATCGATATACCAAACTTTTTGTGACCCCACTTGTTGCCCATTTTCAAAGTTAAGTTCTTCGATTATCTGACCGACCTTTGTCCAAATTCTATTTGTTCCATTATATTCACCATTTTTAAACATAAACACAAAGTTTTTAGAACCGTCACTGTAAAAACCCTCATAAAGACCAACCTTTAACCCCTTTTTAAAAACCCTTTTTTCTCTTAATTGCCCATTTGAATGAAATTTTTTCCACGTGCCATGCCTTAGGCCATTTTTATATCTTCCTAGTGAAATAGTATCTCCATAGCTGTTGGTGTTGTAAACAAAACCTGAGAAGACATTACCCTTGTAAGTTGCCTTAATATTAAAAGTGTTTAACTCATCAGAGCTCTCATGGATAATTAAATTTTTATCAGATTTACACCCAATTAATAAAACAAATAGAATTAATAAAGCTTTATTGACTAACTGTTCCGGGTGTTCCATAATATCCACTTCCATTTAAATAAGGATCGTCTGCTGTCAGATGGTAATGATATATACCCTCTGGAAAATCTGATGTTGCGTGAGAGTGACCATGATAATTATCAAGCTCAGAGCTTATTATTATATTGCCATTTTCCTCTGGGCCATAAACCGGAAATCCATCTAAAAGAAAACCTATGATAACATTTCTTCCTTTTTCTTTTGTGGTTAGTATTGGCTCCATGTGATAATGATATCTTCCATCTACTCCATTTTCTTGTCCTGGTGCAATTGGCGCAGGATGGCCATTTCCTTGATCAAACGAATTTATTTCGCGAGTCAGGGGCTGATTCATTCCAGCATATTGATTATAAAATGGCACACCATTTAATGAAACTCCAATTGGTCCCATTGACGTAGGTGTAGAGGAAGAACCTTTTTTAGGACGTATAGGAATTTTAAATCTTAGATTGAGAGTTGTGATTCCATTAGGATTTTTATTCCAATTATTTACAAAAGGGTTTGAGCCATCATAAGCCTCATATAAAATATGATCAAGCGGGAAATACGGACTTTTATGGTCAGGCACTCCATTAGTATTTATATAAACATACTCACCTTGAATATAAATTTGAGAAGTTACCCCATATACCTTTTCATAAACTGATAGAGGAATAATAACATCATCATTTTCAGGCAAGTCAGGACAACAATCATTATTATCGTTGCAAGAGCTTATAAAAAATAAAAAAAATAGAGTTAAACAAAGATTTTTCATTTTAATAATAGTTCAATAATTATTCCACAAACTAATCATTTAATTTCAAAACAGCCATAAACGCTTGTTGAGGTATTTCAACATTTCCAATTTGCCTCATTTTTTTCTTTCCTTTTTTCTGGTTTTCTAAAAGCTTTCTCTTTCTTGTAATATCACCCCCATAACACTTGGCGGTAACATCTTTTCTTACAGCCTTAATTGTTTCTCTTGCAATAATTTTAGATCCAATTGCTGCCTGAACCGGAATGTCAAATTGTTGCCTGGGGATCAATTCTTTTAGTTTTTCACATATTTTTTTTCCCATTCTATAAGCATTATCAAAGTGAATTAAAGCAGATAATGCATCAACAGGGTTTCCGTTTAAAAGAAGATCAAGCCTTATAAGCTTAGATTTTTTGAACCCTAAGGGACTGTAGTCAAAAGACGCATAACCCTTGGATATTGATTTTAGCCTATCATAAAAATCAAACACTATCTCAGCTAATGGCATGTCAAACGAGAGCTCTACACGTTCAGTAGTTAAGTATGTTTGATTTGTAATCTCTCCTCTTTTTTCAATACATAAATTCATTACGGGTCCTACAAAATCAGACTTTGTTATTATAGAGGCTTTGATGTAAGGCTCTTCAACACGGTCTAAAAATGAAGGCTCTGGCAAATCTGAAGGGGTATTTACAATAATTTTTTCATCTGATTGTTTTTTTGTATAAGCATGATATGAAACATTTGGTACTGTCGTAATGACCGCCATATTGAATTCCCTGTCTAATCTTTCTTGAATTATTTCTAAATGAAGCATTCCAAGAAAACCACACCTAAAACCAAATCCTAAAGCAGATGAACTTTCAGGTGAAAAAACAAGTGAGGCATCGTTTAGTTGTAATTTTTCCATAGAGGAACGCAAGTCTTCGTAGTCATCGCTGTCAACAGGGTAAATTCCAGCAAAAACCATAGGTTTAACCTCCTCGAACCCAGAGATTACATCTGTTCCGCTAAAACCGCCATCAACAATTGTATCACCAACCTTAATTTCTTTAGCGTTTTTGATTCCTGTGATCAGATATCCAACATCACCACATTCAATACTATGTTTAGGTTGCTGCTTAAGGTTTAGAGTTCCTACCTCATCAGCAAAATATTTTTTTCCAGTTGCAGAAAACTTAATCTCCTGTCCTTTTGAGATTTTACCTGAAAAAACTCTAAAATAAATTTCAATTCCTCTAAAAGGATTATAAACGGAGTCAAAAATTAAAGCCCTTAAATTATTATCAATACTTTGTTTTGGAGGCGGAACTTTTTCTACGATTGCTTTTAAAATATCAGAAACACCCTCACCTGTTTTGGCCGAGGCTTTTATAATATCACTTTCTTTACAACCAAGAAGATCAACAATGTCATCAGAAACTTCCTCAGGCTTAGCAGACGGTAGATCTATTTTGTTTAATACAGGAATTATTTCTAAATCGTTTTCTAAAGCTAAATATAGATTTGAAATAGTTTGTGCTTGTACACTTTGAGCCGCATCAACTATAAGTAGAGCTCCTTCGCACGCTGCAATTGATCTTGAAACCTCATAAGAGAAATCTACATGACCAGGTGTATCAATCAAGTTAAGAATATAGTTTTCACCCTCAAAACTGTATCTCATTTGAATTGCATGTGATTTTATGGTGATACCTCTTTCTCTTTCAAGGTCCATATCATCCAGCAGTTGATCTTGCCTATCTCTGTCAGTTATTGCACCAGTCTCATCAAGCAAACGATCTGCAAGAGTACTTTTACCATGGTCAATATGTGCGATTATGCAAAAATTTCGAATTTTACTCATAAAATCAAAGACAAATATAATTCAATTAATCCCTTTTTTTTTGAGTAAAAGATATTAGATTAAATTTGTGACGCTTTAATTATTGTAATGGCTAAAATAGGCAGTATAGATTTAGGAGAATTCCCATTGCTTCTAGCACCTATGGAGGATGTTAGTGATCCTCCGTTTAGAGCGTTATGTAAAGAGAACGGAGCAGACGTTGTTTATACAGAGTTCATATCAAGCGAGGGCTTAATTAGAAATGCAGCTAAAAGCACTATGAAGCTTGACATATATGAACAAGAAAGGCCAGTTGGTATTCAAATTTTTGGGGCAAACTTAGACTCCATGCTTCAGTCTGTTGATATAGTTGAACAAACGAATCCTGATATTATTGATATCAATTTTGGGTGCCCAGTTAAGAAGGTGGTGTGCAAAGGGGCTGGAGCAGGAATATTAAAAGACATTGATAAAATGGAGATGTTAACCAGAGAAATGGTAAAAAGAACTAAGTTACCAGTGACCGTAAAAACAAGACTTGGTTGGGATGAAAAAAGCATTAAAATTGTTGAGGTCGCAGAAAGAATCCAAGATGCTGGTGCAAAAGCAATTACAATACACGGCAGAACAAGGGCGCAAATGTATAAGGGGTTTGCGGATTGGGCTCCAATTTTGGACGTAAAAAATAATCCAAGAATGAACATTCCTGTATTTGGCAATGGAGACGTTAATTCACCTGAAAAAGCTGTAGAAATGAGGGATAAATATGGTTTGGATGGTGCCATGATTGGACGAGCATCAATTGGAAATCCGTGGTTTTTTAATCATGTTAAACACTATTTTAAAACAGCAGAACACTTGCCTTACCCAATGATTAATGAAAGAATAGAAATGGCGAGAAGACACTTAGAAATGTCGATTAAGTGGAAGGGCGAGAAATTGGGTGTTTTAGAAACGCGAAGACATTATTCTAATTATTTTAAAGGAATTCCAGACTTTAAAAAACATAGGACAAAAATGGTTACATGTGATTACTCTGCACAATTATTTGACTTATTTGATGAGCTCAAGGTTAGATTTAAGAACAAAGAACTAGCTTATTAATTTCAGCTTAAATTCTTTAAAATATCAATCATTTCAATGTTGTTTTCCACAAAAAAACTTGCTTTTGTTGTTTGCCCACCTACTTTTATTGTAAATGCATCTTTTGAGAGAACAGAGAACATGTTTTCATCGGAAACATCATCGCCTGCACATAAAATAAAATCATAATCTTCCTTTTCTAAAATAGCATTCACAGCTGTACCTTTGTTTATGTTAATATTTGTTATTTCAATTGCTTTTTTGTTGTCCATCATCAATAAGTTTTCAGAAATTAAACTATTAATAATTGTTTTAAGCTCTACCACTCTGTCATTTGCTAGCTCTGGGTCAGTTTTTCTGTAGTGCCAAACCAGACAATTTTCTTTTTCCTCCAAAAATGTTCCAGGCGTTCTATCAGTAAAGTTTTGAAAAATTGGAATAAAATTATCTTTCCAATTATTATTAACATTACTTTCAACCCATTTTCCATTTATTTCTTTTTTTGAATGCCCGTGTTCTGCAAATAATGTTATATTTAAATTTCCAAACCATTTTTCAAGAAAATTTTTGTCTCTTCCGCTTATTATCGCAACCTCATTTTTAAGGCTAAGTTCATTTAAAATATTTATTATGTCTTTTTTTGGAATAGCAGCATCTGGTTTGTGATGAAAACCAACTAGCGTTCCATCATAGTCTAGTAAAAAAAGCTTTTTTTTGGCTTTATTATATTTGGTTTTAATTTTATCTAAGACTTTTTTATCAATTTTTTTGGTAGTTGTTTCTCTGTAAGAAATCGCTAGTTTATTTAATGCAGCATAATAATCTTTTGCCCAGTATTTAATTGTGTACCTGCTTAGTCTTTTCTGCATAGTCTTGTTTCGCCTTTTTTGTTCATCAATTGGCATTTTTATTGCCTTTAATATACCTTTCGCCATTCCATTTAGGTCAAAAGGGTTGACTGTTATAGCCTCATACAACTCTTTTGAGGCACCTGCCATTTCACTTAAAATCAAAACTCCGTCTGAGTCAATTCGTGTAGCTATATATTCCTTTGCCACTAAGTTCATCCCATCTCTTACTGGTGTTATCATTGCAATATCTGACATCATGTATAGATCAATTAAGTCATCAAAACTCATCGATCTGTAGTAATACCAGATGGGCGTCCAGTTTATTGTTGCAAACCTGCCGTTAATTTTGCCCACGTACTCGTCAGTCTCTCTTTTAAGCTTCATATATTCAGGCACATCAGATCTTGATGGTACGCTTAGCATAACCAACCTAACTTTTTCATGATAGCCTGGGTTTTGTTCAAGGAAAATTTCAAATGCCCTAATTCTATTTATAACTCCTTTTGTATAATCGAGTCTATCAATAGAAAGTATTAATTTACTGTCGTCTGCAGTTTTTTTATGAAGGTCTAATTGTATTTTAAGTTCAGATTGTTGTGATTTTTTTTGTTTTTTATGCTGCTTCGCAGCTTTATGAAATTTTTCATAATCAATACCCATCGGAAAAGTATTTACAAGAACTTCCCTAGAGCTAAGAATTATTTTATTAAAATCCACATCATATCTAAGAATTCTTTTTACAGAGCTTAAAAAGTGTCGCTGATAATCAAATGTGTGAAAACCAACAATATCTGAGCCGAGTATACCTTCAAGCAGTTCTATTCTCCAAGGGAAAATTCTGAATATTTCAAAAGAAGGAAATGGAATATGAAGAAAAAACCCAATTGTTAAATCTGGTCTTTGCTCTTTTATTAGCTTTGGGAGCAACATAAGCTGATAGTCGTGCACCCAAACAACACCGTTTTGTTTTGTGTTTTGAATTACCTTTTCACAGAACTTTTTGTTAACATCAACATAAGTTAACCAATCATTCTCATTAAACTTTGCTAACTCAATAAAGTAATGAAATAATGGCCAAATACATTTGTTTGATAATCCATGATAAAACTCATCTACTTCTTTTTGATTTAAATCTACTTCAATAAGCCGCAAATCATTAAGTGTGTTTTTTATTTCTAATTTATTTTTCTTAGTTAGTTCATCAGAATTAATTCCTGACCAACCAATCCAAATGGATTCATTATTTTTATGTACAGAGTCAAGGCCTGTAGCTAGCCCCCCGCTAGATGGTTTAAATAAGAAAGAATTTTCTAATTTAGTTATTTGTAATGGGAGCCTGTTGGATACGATTACGCTTTTTCTCATAATTGCATTGCGAATTTATTAAAAAAGAAAGCCAGTGAATAAAGACAGAGGTTTAAATTATGGAATAATAGGAAATTGTAAATCTTCAGCGTTAATTAATGAGAATTCATCAATAGATTGGTGTTGTTTGCCACAATTTGATTCTTCATCAGTTTTTTGTAAAATGCTTGACAAAGACAATGGAGGTAGCTTAAAAATAGAATGCAATGACGACTTTACAACTTCACAAAAATACTTAGACAAAACAGCAATCATAATCACAACTTTTAAAAATGATGACTCAGAGTTTGATGTAGTCGATTTTATGCCAAGATTTAAAGATGATAATGAAGGCTATTATTCTTCGCCAGAAATTCAAAGAATTTTAATCCCAAAAAAAGGTATGCCAAGCTTTAAAGTTGTTTATAGTCCAAGGTTAGATTATGCAAAAGGTGAAACAAAAAGTTATATTAAAGAGAATTTTATTGTTAGCGTTTTAGACGAAGACATATATGAAACGCTTTTTCTATACTCAAATATTGATAAAAAATCAATACTAGACAGCAAAGAAGTTTTCCTTAATGAAGTTAAATACATTAATCTTTCTTACAACGAAAAAATTGATCTTCCAAGTATTGAAAATTCATTACTTGAGTACGAAAAAACAAAAGTGTATTGGTTAAATTGGTGCAATAAAACTCCATCATTTAAATTCTATAATTCAGAAATATTAAGAAGTGCAATAACTCTAAAGCTTTTAACATTTGAAAAAACTGGGGCTATTCTTGCTGCTGTTACATCTTCAATCCCTGAAACAATTGGTGAGGTGAGAAATTGGGATTATCGTTTTTGTTGGATTAGAGATGCTTCAATGGTTATTAAAATTATAGCTAAACTTGGCCATCAAAGAATTGTAAAAAATTTTATAGACTTCATTGTAAATCTTATACCAAATAAGAATGAAAAACTACAAATCATGTATGGAATAGATGGTCAAAAGATATTACACGAAAAAACATTAGATCATTTATCTGGATACAAAAACTCTAAGCCAGTTAGGGTTGGTAATGCAGCCTACTTGCAAAAGCAAAATGACATTTACGGTATTTTAATGGATGCAATACACTTTCAGATCGAAACATTTAAAGAGACTAATTATAAACATGAAGAGCTGTGGTCAATAGTCAAGTCGGTTGTATGGGTAGTTGAAAAAAACTGGGAAAAGCCTGATAAGGGCATTTGGGAATTTAGAAATGAAGACCAGCACTTTACATTTTCAAAAGTTTTATGTTGGGTGGCAATTGATAGGGCTATAAAAATTTCTAACATAATACAAAGAGGAGAAAAAGCAAAAAAATGGGAAAGCTTGAGATTAAAAATCAAAAATGATATTCTGAAGAATGCTTGGAGTGCAGAAAAAAAAGCATTTACACAAATATATGGAGCTAATGATTTAGACGCATCAGTTCTATTAATGGAGTCATATGGTTTTATTGATCCAAATAACCACAAGTATGTGAGCACTGTTGAGGCTATTGGTAAAGAGTTATTAAAAAATGATTTGTTATTTCGTTATAAGAATAATGATGATTTTGGTGAACCTAAATCTTCATTTACTGTTTGTACTTTTTGGTATATAAATAGCTTATTCAAAACAGGAAAAGTTAATGAAGCAAAAAAACTATATAATCAACTTTTATCATACAGCAACCACTTAGGTTTGTTTAGTGAAGATTTGGATTTTAAATCTAAAGAGTTATTGGGAAATTTTCCTCAAGCATATTCGCATCTTGCCTTAATAGAAACAGCACTTAATTTTAATGATTAATTAATTTAATTTTTTCACTATTAAGGAAGAAAAATAGGCAGAGCATAATCCCGTTATAATAATCGTAATAAGAACAAAAAGTATATTTGCAAACTCAAGCGAAACAGGATATGCAACATCTAATCCAGGAATTTTAAAGAAAGAGAATTTTAATTGAGCGTATACAATAATAGCACTGAAAGTAATTCCAATTATCCCCCCAATAGAATTTAGTAACAGATTGTGTTTGAAAAATATAGATTTTATCTTTTTTTTGCTCATACCTATTGCCTTCATTGTTTTAACGTCAGACTCTTTTTCTACAATTAACATAACCGTCGATGCAATAACATTAAAAGTTGAAACAAAAACTATAAGCAACATGATTAATGAAACAATAAGTTTCTCTGAATTCATTATTTTGTATAAGCTTTCATTTAGCTCTTTATGAGTTCTAACTCTATAGTTTGAAAGATTTTCCCTCAAAAAGGCTACAGAGCTTTTGGCTTCTTCGCTCTTAATAAGTATTTCAGAAAAAGTTTTATCACTTATTGCAAATAGGCTTTGGGCTGTTTTAACGTCTGCTATAATTAATTTTCCGTTTACTTCATTTCTTGGTGTAAAAACGCCTGAAGAAACAACCTTTCTAGTATTTCCTATTGGGTTAAGAGCTGATTCAGGATACCTTGGATTTATGGAAAATATTTCAAATATTCCAGTTGAATTAAATAAAACTAAATCTAAATCAGAAGCTAAACTGTAGCTTGTTAAAACCTCTTGGTTATTTAAAGTTGGATAGCGGCCAACAGAAATTATAGAATCAATATTTATAACTTCATTAAATGAATTATCCACACCATAAAGTTCAGCATAGCCTGTTTTTCCTTCAAATTGAACAACAATATTACCTTTAACAACCTTACTGTATTTTTGAATTCCCTTAAAATTTAATAGCAAAGAGTCTATTTTTGTGTCTGATATATAGTTTTTATCAATTGGTTCAATTTTAATATCAGGATCAAAAGACTTTGAAAAGGTTAAGCTATAATCCTCAAGCCCTGAAAAAACAGAAAGAATAGTCAAAAATGAAAAATAAGCTATAGTTAATACTGTAATTGAAAATTTTGATATGAAGGAAACTAAATTGTATTTTGTTTTTGAAAACAAATATCTGAGTGAAATAAAGTAATCAGCCTCCATTTTATTTTATAGGGTTATCACCCTCACCTTTCAAGGCTTTATCAATATTATCAATGTAATCAAGCGAATCATCAATATAAAATGAGATTTCAGGCATAATTCTCAGTTGATCCTTCACAAGAGATGAAAGTTTACTTTTAATATCAAATTTATTTTTATTCAAAACTTCTAAAACACTAAAGTTGTTGATTGAGGGAAATACACTTAAATATATTTTGGAAAGTGAAAGATCTTGAGATACCTTAACTTTTGTAATTGATACTAAAAAATTAGATCTCGTTTTATCCCGAAAAAAAGATTGTATAATATTGGAAATATCTTTTTGAATCAAACTAGATATTTTTTTTTGCCTTTGGCTCTCCATATCTATAAAAAATATTATACCTGAGTAATTCTCAAGGTATTTACCTGCCCCATTTCCTTTATTGGCATTGCAGCTAAATTTACAACAGTGTCACCCTTTTTAACATATCTGTTTTTTAATGCTAAAGCATTAACATCCTCAACAGTTCTATCAGTGCTTTGAAGCTTATTGTAGTAAACGCACTTAACACCCCAAAGTAAATTCAGTTGTGATAAAATTCTTTTATTAGATGTAAAAACCAAAACCAAACAGTTTGGGCGCCATGATGATATTTGCCAACCTGTATACCCACTATTTGTTAAAGTACAAACAGCAGTGGCTTTTAGTTCATTTGCAATTAAAGCTGCATGTCGACAGATGGTTTTTGTTATAATTCTATTGATTTTGAACTTAGGAAGAATAAATTTAATTTTAGCCGGTTTAGAACCTTCAACAGATGAAATTATTCCTCCTATTTTTTTTACAACTTCACAAGGATATTTTCCAACGGATGTCTCGCCAGAAAGCATAATACAATCGGCACCATCCATAACAGAATTTGCTACATCATTTACTTCAGCCCGTGAAGGTGTTAAATTATCAATCATGGACTCCATCATTTGTGTAGCAACAATTATTGGCTTTCGAGCTTCTTTGGCCTTTTTGACTAATATTTTTTGATGCAAAGGGACCTCTTCAGCAGGAATTTCAATTCCTAGATCACCTCTAGCAACCATAAGCCCATCAGAAGCTTTTAAAATTTGATCCATTTTTTTTATTGCCTGTGGTTTTTCAATTTTAGAGATTACAGGTATTGGGTGATCAGAGTTTTTATTGATTAAGGTTTTTAGTTGTAAAATATCATTTTTTGATCTTACAAATGAAAGGGCAATCCAATCTACGCCTAATTTTGTAGCTAGCTTAGCATCTTTAATATCCTTATTTGTTAAAGCTGGGATAGAAATTTTTGTATTAGGTAGGTTAACACCCTTATTTGAGCTTAAAGCACCCCCCTGAATCACCTTTAGTTCTACATTACTAACTCTATCAGTTTTTTGAACCTGCAGTATTATTTTACCATCATCTATTAAAACAGATTCACCCTTTTTTACATCTTTAGCAAAATCCTTATAATTTATACTCACTTTTTCACTGTTACCGCTCTTCACCAATTTAGTTGTTAAAGTAATAGTATCACCTTTATTTAAGCTTGTATTTTCGTTGACACTTCCAAGTCTAATTTTTGGACCTTGTAGATCACCTAAAATTGAAACATGTTTATTGTGTTTTATGCGCAAGTTTTTTATGTCTGATACTATTCTCTCAACATCTTCATATTTTGCGTGAGAAAAATTAATTCTAAAAACATCAACACCAGACGATATTAGTCTGCTCATCATGGTTTTTGAAGATGATGCAGGCCCGAGAGTTGCTATTATTTTGGTCTTGTTAAGTTTCATCACTCAAAAATAAGGTTATATTTTGATTTGGCAGCTGTAATTTTAGCCCTGTAACATGAAATTATACTGTCAAGTTCATTTAATTTCTTCAGAAGATTTTGGATGTTAAATCCACCACCTTCAATTTTAAGCAAAAACTCAACTTTTTTTAGCTCTGGAATTAAAAAAAATGATTCTGAAAGATTTTCAAAAAGCAATTGATCTTTAATTTTTCTTTCACTTACAGATTTATTTAAAATTAAATAAAGCTTGGTGTTATATGTTTCAGAGATGTGTTTATATAAGTCAAACATAGAGTTATTTCCATCAAAAGATACATCATAGGAGCATCTTTTGAGTTGTATTTTAAGTTTTTGATTAATTTCAAAAGCTAATTTATAAGGTTCTGTATTTGAATGGATAGCTATTAATGTGTAATCGTTTTCTAAATCATCGGAACTTAACCTGTGTTTAAGCATTTAGCAGCAATTAAAGTTAATCTACAAATTCTTTAATAAGAACACAGGCATTATGACCTCCAAATCCAAATGTGTTGCTCATTGCAATGGAAACTTTTCTTTTTTGAGCCTTGTTAAACGTAAAGTTTAGTTTGTTATCAATTTCTGGATCATCATTAAAATGGTTTATTGTTGGTGGAACAATTCCATACTTAATTGAAAGCACACATGAAATAGCTTCAATTGCACCTGCAGCTCCTAATAAGTGCCCAGTCATAGATTTAGTAGAATTTATATTGATGTTGTATGCGTGATCACCAAAAACTTCTTTTATTGCTTTTGCTTCAGCTTTGTCGCCCAACGGAGTTGAAGTACCGTGCATATTGATTGTGTCAACTTCATCAGGTTTTATGTCAGCATCTTTCAAACAATTTTTCATAACAGAAATAGCTCCCTCACCATCTGGATGGGGGGCTGTCATGTGATAAGCATCAGCTGAAAGACCAGCTCCACCAACCTCCGCATAAATTTTAGCTCCTCTTGCTTTTGCATGTTCTAATTCTTCTAAAATTAAACAGCCCCCACCCTCACCAAGAACAAAACCATCTCTATCTATATCAAAAGGTCTCGATGCTGTCTTTGGATCATCATTTCTTTTAGATAGTGCTTGAACAGCATTAAACCCTCCAATCCCAGCAATCGTTACACCAGCTTCTGATCCTCCACAAACTATAACTTCAGAATAGCCTAACCGTATATAATTCAATGAGTCTATAAGAGAGTTAGCTGAAGAAGCACAGGCAGATACAGTAGCAAAATTAGGGCCTTTTAATCCATGTCTAATCGAAATTACACCTGGTGCTATATCGGGAATTAATTTAGGAATAAAAAAAGGATTAAACCTTGGTGTTCCATCACCTTCGGAAAAATTGATCATTTCATTTTGGATTGTTTCAAATCCACCAATTCCTGAACCCCATATTACCCCAACTCTCGTTCTATCAATTTTATCTAAATTAATACCAGAATCCAAAAGAGCCTCGTCAGAGCAAACAACCGCATATTGAGCAAATTTGTCTAATTTTCTTGCTTCTTTTCTTTCAAAGTGATTTAAGGCATCAAACTCTTTCAGCTCACAAGCAAAATTTGTTTTAAACTTGGAAGTATCAAAATAAGTGATGAGATCTGCCCCGCTTCTACCCGAAACCAATCCATCCCAATAAGACTTAACATTATTACCAATAGGGGTTAAAGCTCCCAAACCGGTAACAACTACACGTCTTAATGCCATAAAAAATTATTTAGTACCTTCTATGTAATTAATTGCTTGACCAACTGTTTCAATCTTTTCAGCTTGGTCATCTGGGATTTGAATATCGAATTCTCTTTCAAATTCCATAATTAATTCAACGGTGTCAAGTGAATCGGCACCTAAGTCATTTGTGAAACTAGCTGTTGGAACTACTTCATTTTCGTCAACACCTAATTTGTCAACAATTATTGCAGTAACTCTTGAAGAAATATCTGACATAATAATTTGATTTATTGTTGTGGACAAAAATAAAAAACTTTACATTATAAACTTATAATTTTAACTTAATTTTAATTAACAGATATAGATTAATCAAAGTTAGCTCCAAATTGTCTTTGAAAAAAATTGTAATTTTTGTTTCTGGGAGCGGATCAAGCGCTGAAAATATATTCCAAAAGTTTGGTAACAATAATAATATTAATATTGTTAAATTATATTGCAACAATCCAAATGCATATGTTTTAAAAAGATTTGAAAAACATGAAATTGATAAAATGATTTTTAACAATTCAGAGTTAGATTCTGGTAAAGTGCTTGATGATTTAATCAATATTAATCCACAATTAATTGTATTAGCTGGCTTTTTAAAAAAAATTCCAAAAAAAATTATTGATGTATTTAAAAATAGAATTATAAATATTCACCCTGCATTATTGCCTAAGTATGGCGGTAAGGGTATGTACGGACTTAATGTCCATCAAAAGGTTATTGATAACAAGGATCACTACTCAGGTTTTACGATTCATTATGTTAATGAAAATTATGACGAGGGAGATATTATTTTTCAAAAAAAAATTAAAATTAGAGGCTCTAACGCTGAAGATTTAGCAAAGGAAATTCTAAAATTTGAACATGAGTATTATCCTAAAATAATATTTAATTTATTGAATGGATAAACCTGATATAATTATTTATACTGACGGTTCATCGAGAGGAAATCCAGGCCCTGGAGGATATGGGATTGTAATGTTGCAACCAGGCTCAGGTTACAAAAAAGAATTTTGTGAAGGTTTTAAGAAAACCACTAACAATCGAATGGAATTATTAGCGGTTATAGTAGCCATAGAAAAGATTAAAAAGGAAAACCAAAGAGTATATGTCTACACAGACTCCAAATATGTAAGTGAATCGGTTGAGAAAAAATGGGTTTTTAATTGGGAAAAAAAAGGATTTAAAAATAAGAAAAACCCAGATCTATGGCTTCGTTTTTTGAAAATTTATAATAAACATGAAATTAAGTTCATTTGGGTTAAAGGCCATAATAACAACCCTCTAAATGAAAGGTGTGACTATTTAGCATTTGAAGCTAGTAAAAGCCTAAACCTTAGTACTGACATTGAATATGAAAAATAATATCTTAATTACTGGTACAGTTGCCTTTGATGATATTGAAACCCCATTTGGGAAGTCTGGAACAATAGTTGGTGGAGCCGCCACTTATATAGGTTTAGCAGCTAGCTTTTTTTCAAAAAAACTTGCAATTGTATCTGTAATTGGTGAAGATTTTCCAGTAGAGGAAATTACTTTTCTCAATGAAAGAAATATTAATACCGATATGATTCAAATCATAAAAGGAGGCAAAACATTTTACTGGAAAGGAAAGTATCACAAAAACATGGTAAGTAGGGACACAATATCAACAGATCTTAATGTTTTAGAAAATTTTAAACCCATAATAAAAGATGATTATAAAAATTCAAAAATTATTTTATTGGGAAATCTACACCCGTCCGTTCAAAATCAGACGATATCACAAGTAATTAACAAAAAAAGTTTCATCATTTTAGATACAATGAATTTTTGGATGGATACTGCAATAGCTGAGCTTAAAAAAGCTATAAAAAAAACAGATTTATTAATAATTAATGATGAGGAAGCTGAGCAATTGACTGGAGAAAAAAACATAGTTAAGTCTGCCAAAAAAATATTAAAAATGGGACCTAGGTATTCAATTATTAAAAAAGGTGATAAAGGCTCGGTTTTAATTTCAAACTCAAAAAAATATGATTTACCATCCTATCCTGTTTTAAAAGTAATTGATCCAACTGGCGCCGGTGATTCATTTGCAGGAGGTGTAGCAGGGTGTCTAGCCTCAGAAGATAAAATTAATTTTGAATCTATAAAAAAAGGGATGATTTGTGGAACAATAACAGCTTCTTTTTGTATTGAAAGTTTTGGAGTTGAAGGGTTAAAAAAGCTTGATAAAATAAAACTTAATAAAAGGGTTGAAATTTTCAAATCTTATTTAATGAAGGTTTCATAACAATTTTGTTATTTTGTTTAATAAACAATGAGTGATCAAATAAACCACGAATGTGGATTAGCTCTTATTAGATTATTAAAACCTCTAGATTTTTATAAAAAAAAGTATG
The DNA here is from genome assembly GCA_902535165.1 of uncultured Bacteroidota bacterium. GTDB lineage: Bacteria > Bacteroidota > Bacteroidia > Flavobacteriales > Flavobacteriaceae > Eutrophosalina. Next base: position 33,689 of record CACASE010000010.1, read on the forward strand.
GGTCATCTGCTTACGGCCTAAATAAATTGTACCTGATGCTGGAGAAACAACACAACCGTGGTCAGGATGGGGCAGGTTTTGCAAGTGTTAAACTAAATGTTGGACCAGGCCATCGTTTTATGCACAGAGAAAGATCTGCAAGTCAAAACCCTATTCAAGAGATTTTTGACAGATCAAATAGTAGGATCAAAGATGAAAAAGAAAAAAATCCAGATTGGTCGATAGAATCACTAAAGAAAAGTACCGCACATGTTTCCGAGTTATTTCTAGGTCATGTAAGATATGGAACATTTGGAAAAAATAGCGTGGAGGCAGTGCACCCTTTTCTAAGACAAAATAATTGGATGCATAGAAATTTGATTGTTGCAGGCAACTTTAATATGACAAACAACAAAGAACTTTTTGATGATTTGGTTATGCTAGGCCAACATCCAAAAGAAATGTCAGATACTGTGACTGTTATGGAAAGAATAGGTCATTTTTTAGATGATGCTGTCTATAAAAAATATAAAAAGCTTAAAAAAGATGGTATTTCAAAAATTGAAGCATCATCAATAATAGGAGATCAATTAAACTTAATTAAGGTTTTAAAAAAAGCATCAAAGGACTGGGATGGTGGTTTTGTAATTGGCGGTTTAGTTGGACATGGAGACGCTTTTGTAATTAGAGATCCTGCGGGTATTAGACCTGCATATTATTACAAAGACGAAGAAGTTTTGGTTGTTGCATCTGAGAGGCCAGTTATTAAAACCGTTTTTGACACTCCTGAAAATTCAATTAAGGTGTTAGGGCCAGGCGATGGTTTGGTTATAAAAAAATCTGGAAAACTAATTATTGAAAATGTAATCAAACCAGTTCAAAAAAAGTCTTGTTCTTTTGAAAGAATATATTTTTCAAGAGGAAGTGATATTAAAATCTATAATGAAAGAAAAAAGCTTGGCAGATTAGTATTTCCTCAAATATTAAAAGCAATTGATAATGATCTCAAAAACACAGTCTTTTCATACATACCTAACACAGCTGAGGTTTCCTTTTTTGGCCTTGTTCATGAAGCTCAAGATTATATGAATGAAATTGCTGAGGAAAAAATAATGCAAGAGGGTAAAAATATTTCGAGAGAAAAGCTGAAAAAACTATTATCAACCAGACCAAGAATAGAAAAGGTAGCAATTAAAGACGCGAAGCTTAGAACTTTTATAACTGATGACTCTAGCAGAGACGAATTAGTTAAACACGTTTATGATGTTACATATGGCTCTATAAAAAATACTGACAACCTAGTAATAATTGATGATAGCATTGTTAGGGGTACGACCCTTCAAAAAAGTATAATCAAAATGTTAGACAGGCTCTCACCAAAGAAGATAATAATAGTTTCAAGCGCACCACAAATTAGATATCCAGACTGTTATGGAATTGACATGGCAAGAATGGGGGATTTAATAGCATTCCGGGCAGCTATACAAATGATAAAAGAATCAAATAAAGATGAGATTATTAAAAGGGTTTATAAAAAATGCATTGAAGAAAACAAAAAAGATGTAAACAAGATTAAAAATCAAGTTAAAGAGATATACGATATGTTTGATGATGATCAAATCAGCTCCAAAATATCCAAAATGTTAAAAGAAAAAGATATTAATGCTGATGTAGAGGTAATATTTCAATCCATCAAAAACCTACATACTGCTTGCCCTGATGATCTTGGAGATTGGTATTTTTCTGGCAATTATCCAACTGCAGGCGGAAATAAAGTAGTAAATCAAGCTTATATAAATTATTACGAGGGATCTTCTAAAAGAGCTTATTAGTGCTTAGCTCGTAGCCTCTTTATATTTAGCTGTGACAGCATCCCAATTTATGATGTTAAAAAAAGCGTTAACATAATCAGGCCTCCTGTTTTGATAGTTTAAATAATAGGCATGTTCCCAAACATCCAAACCAAGAATAGGCGTTTTACCACATTCCCCAGGCATTAAGGGATTATCTTGATTTGCCGTTGAACAAACCTCTAAACTACCATCAGAGTCTGCGCATAGCCAAGCCCAACCAGAACCAAACCTAGTTCCAGCAGCGCTAGAAAATATTGATTTGAATTCTTCAAAAGAACCAAAATTCTTGTCAATCGAACGGGCAAGATCTCCAGTAGGATTACCCCCACAATTAGGGCCTATTATTTCCCAAAAAAGACAATGATTGTAATAACCCCCTCCGTTATTTCTAACAGCTGTATTATTCATATCTAGACTTTTTAAAATTTCTTCAATCGATTTACTAGCCAAATCAGTTCCATTAATAGCTGCATTTAGTTTATTTGTATAGCCAGCATGATGTTTACCATGATGAATTTGCATTGTTTTTGAATCGATATGTGGCTCAAGCGCACTGTGATCATAACTTAAGTTGGGTAATTGGAAACTCATAGTATTTGTTATAAATTAATATCTCTAAATTAACTAATTAGTTAAAACTAAAAAAATTGACCGAGAAATTTCAAATTATTAATGCAAGTGCTGGTTCAGGAAAAACTTTTTCACTAGCCACAAATGTTATAATTAAGTTATTGACTGCAGATGAAGATTCTTATAAAAAGGTTCTTGCCTTAACATTTACAAACAATTCGGCAAATGACATGAAAAGAAGAATTTTGACGGAACTTAAGCAAATTTCAATTGATCCAGATAAGTCTTTAGTTTTCAAATCTTCAAATTTAAGTAAGCTTCTTGCTTTAAATACAGTAAAAGGGAAAGCTAAAAGAGTTTTAAATAAAATTTTACACAATTTTTCTTTTTTTCAGATTAGTACTATCGACAAGTTTAATCATAGGCTTATTCGGTCATTCTCAAGCGACTTAACGCTTTCATATGATTTTGATTTAGTCATTGAGAGAGATGAGTTTACAGATCAATTGATTGAGAAGTTTTTTGATGACTTAAAAAAAGAATCGTTTCTTTCAGATTTAATTATAGATTATTCAAATAATAAACACAATAAAAATAAATCTTGGGATATAACTTATGACATAAAAAAGTTACTGGATATTATTTGGGATGAAAACAACTATAAGCATATTTCTACCACGCACCTTGACAAAGAATCTTTTAAAAATTTAAACAAAACGCTTCAAAAAACGTTGGGCAAAATCTCAGAAAAATCAAAAAGAATTGCGTTAAAAATAGAAAATAAGATTTTTAATATTGATCAATCATCTTTTTCATATAATGCATTACCCAAGCTATTGTCAGATATTCAATTAATAGATATTTGTAATGTAAAAACGGATCAGGTATTTAAAAGATTAAAAAACAACACACTTATAAAAAAAACAAAAATTAATTTAGAAATTAATGAGTTGATTGAAGAGCTTAAGCCCTCAATTAATGATCTTATATCTCTGATAAATAAGTATAAAGTATACAATAATCTTATATATAATCTTCCTTTAAATTACCTCATATATAATATTGTAAATTATTCTAGAAATTTTCAGAATGAAAATAATTTACTACTGATTTCAGATTTTAATTCCCTAATCACTGAAAACATTGCAGATCAACCAGCACCATTTATATATGAGAAAATTGGAACAAAGTATAATAATTACTTTATTGATGAATTTCAAGACACTTCTGAATTACAATGGAAAAATATGATTCCTTTGATATCCCACGCAATACTAAACGAAGAGTTAAATGATGAAGGAGGAAATCTTTTTTTGGTTGGAGATCCAAAACAATCCATTTACAGGTGGAGAGGTGCTAAGCCAGAAACATTTACCAGCCTAAAGACCGAAAATCCATTTTATTTAAAACCCAAATCAAGTGAACTGGGGATAAATTATAGAAGCTACGGTAATGTTGTTGACTTTAATAATAAATTCTTTCAAAATAATTTAGAATTATTAAATATTGGAGCTATTGAGTCAATATATGGTGAACTTAACCAGAATTTTCTGATTGAAAAAAAAGGAGGTTATTTGTCTTTTAATTTTATAAATAGTTCTGACAAAGATTACCAAGACAAATCATCAACTGAGGTTCTCAAGATAATAAGGCAAAAGCAAAAACAAGGATTTAAGTTAAATGATTTAGCAATTCTTTGCAGAACTAATAAAGAATGCAATTTAATATCTACATTTTTAATACAAAACAACATACAAGTTAATTCTGAAGAGTTATTAGCCCTTTCATCTTGTAATGAGGTAAACTTTATAATAGATATTATAAAGCTATTGCTAGATAAGAATGACTCAGAAGCTAAAAAAAACATATTAAAGTTCGTTAGCATTAACTTAAACAAGAAAGACAAATATGATTTTATAAAAAATAACTTAGACCTCAGCTCTGAAAAAATATTCAATGAAATTCTAAAAATTGATTATAAGAAAGTTTTTAATGTAGAAATATATTCAGCATGTGAATTAATAGTTTCTTCTTTGAGCTTTCTAAATCAGTCAAGAATGCAAATACATTTTTTATTAGATGAGATTTATAATTTTTGTTACAGTAAAAATTCTTACTCACAATCGTTTATTGAATATTGGGAAACAAAAAAGGATAAATTAAAAGTTAATTTAATTGAGGATACGAACGCAGTTAAGGTTTTGACTATTCACAAGTCTAAGGGATTAGAGTTCCCCGTTGTTATTTTACCTTATTTTGATTTTAAACTCAAAAAAATGGATAAGAGCGTTTGGGTTAATTTCAGTGATTTAGGACTTAATAGCAGTTTCCTAGTTGATTTTAATGAAAGCCTTAAGTATTTAAATGATGATGTAAATGGCCTGATAAGATCATACGAGAACAATATGATTCTTGATAATGTAAATGTAATGTATGTTTCATTATCTAGGGCTGTTTTAGAAAACCATATCATATGTAAACAGGCAGATTCATCAGAGCAGATAACATCAGGCTTATTACTGAGGTCTTATTTTAATAAAATCTCGGCAAAAGAAAAATCATTTTATCAAATTGGAAAAAGTGAATTTGTTTCATTATTATCTTCAAATAATACTAAAGGAAAAAAAATGATTGATAGTGATAATAATAAAAACTACAATAGTTTAAATAATTATTATAAATCAGATAAAAGGTTGAGCTCAAATTTTGGAAATATATTTCATAACATAATGTCAGAAATTGAATATAAACATCAAAAAGATTATGTTATAAATGAATATTTGTTGAGAGGAATAATTAATAATGATGACAAAAACATAATAAACAATTACATTAATCAAATAATCTCACATGAATGTTTATCCAATTTTTTTTCCAAGAAAAACACCATATACAATGAAAGAGAAATTTTTGTTCCGCCTGACGAAGTTATTATCCCTGATAAAATAAGTATTAGCGCTGATAATCAGTTTTCAATTTTAGATTATAAAACTGGCGGTAAAAAGACAGATCATATCAGTCAAATAAAAAATTATGCTAGTGCACTAAAAAAAGCTAATTTCAGAGTAAAAGATGTTTTTTTAGTTTACGTTAAAAATAAAATAGAGGTATTAAAAATAGACTGCTAGCAGTTGTTTTCTGGCTTTTTAATACCACCTCCCTTCTATATTAAAATCAAATAATTGGAGATATTTTAATGAAAATCATTAAGTTTGTGGTTAGATCAAACAATAATTTATACTAACATGAAAAACTTTGTGAAAATATTTTTTGTTCTTACTCTTGCATTGTTCACTACCCAAAGCATAGCTCAAGATAAGAATAACCCATGGCAATTTAGCTTTGGTGTAAGCGCATTGAATTTTAATGGAACAAATTATCCTGGCGATAATACTAGCTTATTCAATGAATATTTTAACGTAACAGATCATTGGAACACACAATCATCTTTTAGCACTGTAACATTGACAAGATATGCTGAAAATGGTTACTCCTTTGGTGTTAGAGCATCTATTAATAAATTTTCAAAAATTGGAGATGCTCCTCCTATTTCACCAATGACAATGATCAGTGCTGACCTTGTGCTAACAAAAACACTTAGCGCTCTTACCTTCTATAATATAGAGCCTTACATTGAAGTTGGAGCTGGTCAATCCTTCGTTGGCAACAATAATGATTACACCTTAAATGCTGGTGCTGGACTTTCTTATGCTGTAAGTGATAAAGTGCATTTAAAATTTAATACGGTGTATCGTAACAATAAGAAAAATGATGGAATTGTTAATTATGCTCCAAAAATTATTCCTCATTTTCAACACAATTTATCAATTGCGGTAAATTTTGGAGGAAAAGATACTGATAGAGATGGTGTTTATGACAGACATGATGATTGCCCTTCAGTTCCAGGTTTAGCTGAATTTAATGGTTGTCCTGATGATGATGGTGATGGAATAGAGAATAGTAAAGATGCATGTCCTAATGATGCTGGTTTATTAGAGTTTAACGGATGTCCTGATTCAGACGGCGATGGTATAGCTGATCCAAATGATGCTTGTCCTGAAGTTGCTGGATTAGCTAAGTTCAATGGATGCCCTGACTCTGATGGTGATGGAATTGAAGACGGGAAAGATTCTTGTCCTAATGAGGCAGGTCTTAGAAAGTTTAATGGATGTCCTGATTCAGATGGTGACGGTATAGCAGATCCTAATGATAAGTGTCCAACTGAGGCAGGTCCAGCTGACAATGCTGGTTGTCCAAACCCAACTGCAGAGGCAATTGAAATGCTGAATGAGTTAGGTGCTGTTGTACAATTCGAACTTAACAAATCAAATTTGAGAGATGATGCTATTGAATTATTATTAAGTGTGTATGAAATTATGTCAAAATATGGTAATACAAGCTTTATGATAGAAGGTCATACTGATTCATCTGGTCCAAAAGCATTTAATAAAAAACTTTCACTTGAAAGAGCTGAAAGCGTAAAATCTCATTTGGTTAGTAAAGGTGTTGAAGGAGATAGATTATCTACTACTGGCTTTGGGGAAGATAATCCTAAAGAGTCTAACAGTACTAGAAAAGGAAGGATTGCTAACAGAAGGGTTGAATTCAAAGTGGTTGAATAATAGTTAAATCTTAAAATTTTAAATTAAAAAAGCGCCTTTAACCTGGGCGCTTTTTTAATTTTTAGTGTAATGAAAATATTTTTTGAGGAGGTTATTGATGAGGTATATAAAAATATACTATTAGATAAAACATACTTTATAATACCGAATCAAAGATCAAAAATATTTCTAAAAAAACAGATTTTAAAAAAACTAAAATCAGTTTCAATATCTCCCATAATTTTTAGCATAGATGATTTTATAGAAAAAATAGCTGATATAAAAGAAGCACCTAGAACCAATCAGCTTTTCTATTTATATGAAAGCTACATGATAGTTTCAAAAAAGAAGGATTTCGAGTCTTATTCTTTATTTAGAAATTGGGCCAATACATTGTTAAATGATATAAATGATATTGATATGGGCATGGCTAATTATGATGATGTTTTTAAAAGCCTTTATGAAATTCATAAGCTTGAGGCAATAAATGATAAAGAATCAGAAACAAAACTTTCGTTCTGGAAAATGATTCCAGAAATTGTCAAAAATTTTAAGTCAATTTTAATTGAAAACAATTTATCATCTAAAGGATTATGTCATTTAAATGCAAAAGATAATATTGATATTTTCTCTGAAGCAAATAAAGACTGCACGTTTATTTTTTTAGGATTAAATTCATTATCTAATTCGGAACAATTCATTATCAACTACATATTAGAAAATAATGATTCTCAAATTTTTTGGGATTGTGATGACTCATTTATAAACAATCAAGAACATGAAGCTGGATATTTTTTCAGAAAATATATTTACGAATGGGACTATTATAAAACAAATAAGTTTAATTGGTCAAAACAATTATTCTCAGATAAAAAAAACATTTTTATATATGAAACAACTAAACAAATTGCTCAAGTAAAGACTGCAGGAAGTTTGGTTCAGGATATATATGCAAATAAACCCAAAGAAAAAACAGCAATAATTTTACCTAATCAAGAATTATTAAACCCTTTAGTTAGTTCAATACCAAAATCTGTTGGAGACTTAAGCATCTCTATTTCAAATTCATTAAGCAACATGCAGCTTGTAAAATTTGCTATTAATTTTTTAGAGATGTATTCTAGAAAAAAAAGTAACAGCTTTTATTACAAGGATGTTTTAAACCTACTGTCCAATACTTATTTAATTAGATTAAATAAACAATCGAAAATATATTATGAAGTTAGGCAGGAAATAGTAAATAAAAATATGGTTTATGTTGGTCTAAAATTCTTACAAAGTAAGCTTAAAGGGAATGTAGCTAATGAGATTTTTAGTTGCACAGAATCTAATATTCTTGACGTATTAAACGATTACATAAATATTTTCGAGTCTAATATTAAAGAAAATATTTTTTTAGAGCAGTCATATAAGCTAAAAGCTATCCTTCAAATTATAAAAAACTTTAACTCAAAGTATAAGTTTAAAATTAGTTTTAATTCATTAAAAGACTTCTTTTTTGATATTGTTAAAAATCAAACTGTTAGTTTTTATGGTGACCCAACTCATAACTTTCATATCATGGGATTGTTAGAATCTAGAGGGATGGATTTTGACAATATCATCATTTGTTCTGCAAATGAAGGTGTTCTACCATCAAATAATTTCAATAACTCATTAATTCCATTTGATTTAAGAAAAAAATATAATCTAACAACTATAATTGAAGATGATGCGAGAACTAGCTACGATTTCCATCATTTGCTTTTAAGAGCTTCTAATATTCATTTGATTTATAATTCTGTTTCTGAGGGTATTGATACTGGGGAAAAAAGTAGATATATACACCAACTAGAGTTACTCGAAAGTGATAAACATAATATTAAACAAATCATATCTCATTATCCCTTTAGCCCAGGACAAGGAGAGCCAGAATTATTTGAAAAAACAGACTCTTTATTATCAAGATTGAAAGAGCTGGCTGAATCGGGATTTTCACCATCCTCATTAAATAGATATATAGACAATCCAATTAATTTTTTTGATGAATATGTTTTAGATGTAAAGTCAAATGAAGAGGTTAATGAATTTCCAGAATCAAGAGGTATAGGAATTATATTTCATAACACTATGGAAGAAATATACAAGCCCTTTATTGGAAAGATGGTAGATGTAAAAAAATTAAAAATTACTTTAAAAACAATAGATCAAGAATTAGATAAACAGTTTACTGCAGAGTACGGTAAAAATTATGATAGAGGAAAAAATATTATTATCTATAAAGTGTTAAGCAATACAATTAACAAGCTAGTCCAAGCCGATATTAATAAAATACTAAAGGGTTGTAAGCTCAAAATAATTGATATAGAATCTAAATTGGAAATAGGTTTGGTTACGGAAAAATCAAAAATAAAATATAAACTTAGGGGAACCGTTGATAGAATACAGAGCGAAAATGGAGATGTAAAAATTATTGATTATAAGACAGGTGCATTTGAACCATACAAATTATCATTTAATAGTTACCAAGATTTAGTTGATAAGAAAAAGAAAGAAGCCTTTCAGTTATTATGTTATTGTTTGATGTTTTCCAATACTTTAAAAAAAGCGAAAAATTTGAATGCAGGGATAATTTCTTTTAAAAATCTAAGTTTGGGCTTAATAACTTTAAAAAAGTCAAAAACAGAATCTTATAATGTGGAAGAGCTAAAAGATTTTAAAAAAGTGTTAGACAATATAATTGAAGAAATTTTTGATCAATCTATCAGTTTTTCAGAAAATCAACCTTAACCATTAAATTCCTTTTTAATTTCTCTAATAATGTTAAATTTGCGAAGATTTCTTATAAAGAATCACGGTCCTATAGCTCAGTTGGTTAGAGTAGATGACTCATAATCATTTGGTCCCTGGTTCGAGCCCAGGTGGGACCACCCTTAAAACCCCTCTTCTTGAGGGGTTTTTTGTTTAGCAATCACATTTAGATGTCTTTTTATAAAAAGGATATATTTTAAATCCTAGCATAAATTCGATATGATTTAGTTTGTCTTTTTTTAACAGCATATTGGAAATATTATCAATAGAAAAATATACAGGCCCAACTCTTGAAGATAATCCAAGCATGAGTTTTTCATATTCGTATAAGGTTGAGTTTAAAATCAGAGAATATTCCTTTTTTTCTATTCTCAGGCTGGAGCTCAATAAATTTGGTCTAATTAGAGAGTTATCTGCAATATTTAGCCTATTAATTAAAGTTGTATTAAAATAAAATGACCCCCAAAAGTTATAATCAAATTGAATGCTTACAGCTAATGGCGTGTATAGCATGAAGGAATTTTTTTTAAAAGATTTGTTTCTATCCCCATAAACTCTTTCAGACATGTCCTTATAATTTTTAACCTTACCAATATCTAGTTCTCTAGGACCTATGATTTCGTAAACATGCACTTCACTTGATTTGTTAAAACTTAAAAACCCAAGGTCTAAAACAGAAATACCTAACTTATATAAATAGGAGTGATTGTCTTTTACATCCCTTTTTTTCTTGTAAATACTATACCCCAAATCTAATCCAAATCCAATTCCTCTTTTTTGAAAAGGATTGTCAGCATTACCAACGAAATACCTAGATTCTGATCGAAAATCATTGTAAAACAACAGAGTTTCTACATCCTTATAAATCATTTTGGTTGGACTCTCTTGTTGAAAGTGAGTAGAATTATATGAAATATTAGTTTTGAAATTTAACCCGAACGATTTTTTTAAAGAGTTGCTATTATCTGTTGTAAAAGAATAATTTAATTTGATTTCAGTCCAATTTGCTGCATTAAGTTTTGAATTAGTTTGATCAAATAAAATTTCATTTCCAAAATTCTCTTCCCTAAAATTATCGTAGTTATATCCAGAATTCAGTGCTAAACTAGAAATGTGTACTCTTTGGCTAATACCCAGTCCATATGTAGATACTTTTGTGGGCTTAACAACTTTAAAAATATATGAGGGACCATTAAATTGAATTGAGGATAAAATTGAATATGGCTTAGTGCTTTTATTTAGATTAATTGTTAAATCATCTACAGATTGATCTTTAAATGGGTTGGTAACTTTTATTTCTGAAAAAACATCCCCCAAGTCTAAATAAGATGAGTTTTTTATAAATCCATAGTCAGTTTCGAATTGGAGGTCGATACCGAAAAGATTTATTTCTTGATCAATTGGGGAGTTCAAAAAAGAAGTAGGGTTAATGCTTATACCATTAAACCCTGAATACCTTTCAGACAAAATTCCAATATGCGACTGAGAATAACATGAAAAGGCAATAAAAAGTATTAAAATTCTCAGCATGTAATAATTTAAATTATTATTCAATAAATTATAACTTTACGTAAATAAAGGAATAAACTATGAAAAAACTTATATTAATTTCAGGATTAATTTTAATGGTTTCCTGTCAAGAAAAATCCAAATTAGACCCTAATATCAATCCTTTTTTCCAGGATTGGACTACGCCATTTGAGGTCCCCCCATTTATGGACATCAAGAACGAGGATTATATGCCTGCTTTTAAAAAGGGAATGGAAGAAAATCTTGTAGAGATAGAAGTTATTATTAAAAATACTGATGACCCAACCTTTGCTAATACAATTGAAGAGCTTGAAAGAACTGGTAAATTATTGAGCAAGGTTCAACGTGTATTTTCAAATTTAGCTAGCTCTAATACTAATCCAAAATTACAAGAACTACAAAGAGAATTAAGTCCAATGCTATCTGCTCATTACGATAAAATCGTACTTAATGAAGACTTATTTAATAGAGTTGAAGAAATATGGAAAAATAGAGAAAGTGCAGATTTAACTAAAGAACAACAAAAACTTTTAAAAGACACTAGAAAGCAATTTGTTAGAAGTGGGGCTTTATTAAATGATTCACAGAAAAAGCAAATTACGGAGATAAATTCAAAGATTTCTGAGTTATCAACTGAGTTTGGACAAAATCTACTTGCTGAAACAAACGGATTTGAATTAATTTTAAACAAATCAGATTTAGACGGTTTATCAGATGCTGTAATTTCTGCAGCATCAGAAGCAGCATCACAAAAAATGGATCAAGCTGAATCTGAAGATGAAAAAGAAAAATACAAAGACAAATATGTATTCACTCCTCATCGTACAAGCATGTATCCTTTTTTGACAGAGTCAACAAGAAGAGATTTAAGAGAGAAACTGTATAACTCTTATGTAATGAGAGGTGATAATGCCAATGAAACTGATAACAATGATATTTCCGCCCAAATGGCTAAACTAAGAGCAGAAAGGGCGAATATTATGGGATATAAAACTCATGCAGATTTTATTTTGGAAGAGAATATGCTCAAGACTCCAGATGAAGTTTACGATCTATTAATTCAGCTTTGGAAACCTGCTTTAAAAAGAGCTAAAGCTGAGGTTGCAGATATGCAGGCGGTTGCTGATTCTGAGGGTAAGGATTTTAAAATAGCTGCTTGGGATTGGTGGCATTATTCTGAAAAAGTTAGAAAGGATAAGTATGATTTAGATGAAGCAGCTATAAGACCATATTTGTCATTAGACAATGTAATTCAAGGAGTTTTTAACACAACCAATAAGCTATGGGGTTTAAATTTTAAAGAGATCTTTGATATTGATTCTTATCATCCTGATGCTCGAATTTGGGAAGTAACAGATAAAGATGGAAGTCACTTAGCTATATTTATTGGAGATTACTTTACTCGATCAAACAAAAGAGGCGGAGCATGGATGAGTAGCTTTAAAGGTCAATCAAATTTAGATGGAAGACAACGGCCAATAGTTGTAAACGTGTGCAACTTCCCAGCACCTGTTGGAGATAACCCTTCCCTATTAAGTTTTGAAAATGCTGTTACTTTATTTCACGAATTTGGTCATGCCATGCATGGTATTTTAACAGATGTTACTTATGGAAGTATGGCAGGCACATCAGGACCTAGAGACTTTATTGAGCTACCATCACAATTGTTAGAGCACTGGGTAAGTGAACCTGAAGTTTTAAAATCATTTGCTTCACATTATGAAACAGGAGAAACAATCCCTGATGAACTAATTGAGAAGCTATTAAAAGCTGGAAAATTTAATCAAGGATTTATTAATACAGAATACCTTGCGGCCTCTCTACTAGATATGGATTGGCATACTTTATCTCTACAAGACGCTAAAAACATCTCAAATAATTTTGAAAATAATTCTATGAACAAAATAGGTTTAATTGATGAAATAGCTCCTAGATATAGAAGTACATATTTTGCTCATATTTTTTCAGGCGGATATTCATCAGGGTACTACAGTTATGTTCATGCAGCTGTTCTTGATTCGGATGCTTTCGAGGCCTTCAAAGAAGCGGGGGATGTTTTTGATCCTGAGCTTTCTGCTAGTCTTAGAAAAAATATTTACGAAAAAGGATCTACTGAAGAAGCTATGGATCTATATGTAAACTTTAGAGGTCGGAAGCCAATCATTGAGCCTTTATTAAAAGTTAGAGGTTTGGACGGGTCATCAGATTAGTAACATCTATCTATTAGTATATTGAAGCAAATACTCTTTTTAGGATTACTTTTTATAAGTTTTACTGCAAACTCTCATAACCCTGAAAAACTTGTTATTTCTGAGATAGAGCGTGGCCAGCTGAATTTTGAAAATGAGACGATAGCCACTGAATATTCAGCAGCACTTAAAAGGCAAAGAATTAGAAGACTCTCAGCTATGTCTTGGTCTAAGAAGATGTACATATTTATAAAAGCAGGTTTCGAGCATATCATCCCCCAAGGGCTTGATCATATACTTTTTGTACTTGGATTGTTTTTTTCTACTTTAAAATTACGGTCTCTAATATTACAAGTAACTGCATTTACTTTTGCACATAGCATAACACTAGCTCTTGCTGCACTTGGTTTTGTTAAGCTTCAATTATCAGTAGTTGAACC
>CACASE010000011.1 GCA_902535165.1 uncultured Bacteroidota bacterium
ATAATAAAAAACCTTTTTTTCTTATGACTCATTTCAAAGCAACACATGAGCCATTTGATTATCCTGAGAGGAATAAAGACCTAAATAAAGATGTCGTTTTTCCTGAGCCAAGCTCACTTTATGAATTTGATCCAGAAGACTCTGGAAGAAAGCATATTGGTCAAATTGTTGAAAATTTAACAGAACGTTGGGTTAACGATACCAAAAATAAGACAGGAAGATATCCTGGGCTACCGTTCTCTGTTGATGGTCTTAATAAAAGAGAAATTAGAACTAAAACTTATCAAAAATTTATTGGAGATTTTTTGAAAAGTGGAGCAGCAATTGATGATAATATTGTTAAAATATTAGATTATTTAGAAAAAGAAAATATGATTGATAACACGATCATAATTTATACTTCTGACCAAGGGTATTTTTTAGGAGAACATGGTTATATGGATAAAAGATGGTTTTATGAAGAGTCTGCAAGAATGCCTTTTGTAATTTCTTATCCGCAGAAATTACCAAAAGAAAAAAGAATCGATGACTTAATATTAAATATTGATATCCCTTCACTATTATTAGATTTTGCAGGTATTACTCAGCCTGAGAGTTTTCAAGGGTATAGTTTCAAAAATAATTTATTGAACAATAGTCATAAATCCAGAGAATACATTTATTATAGATATTGGCAGCACGATATAAAAAGACCCGCACACTTAGGTATAAGGTCTAAAAAATTTAAATTGATTTATAATTACGGTGATGGTTTAGGAACATCTGGAACAAATAAAACAAAAACTTCCCCAAATTGGGAATTTTATGACCTAGTTGTTGACCCTGGTGAGAATACTAACAACATTGATAATCCAATTTATAAAGACAAAATTGATTTCCTTCACAAACAATTAATAATAGAGAAAAGTAAAGCTAAAGATTTTGAGCTTAAGATCCCAGATATTACATGAGAACAATTATTGTTTTATTTTTTACACTCCAAAGCTTGTCAAACTATTCTCAAGACATCAATAAAATAGATAGTCTTATAAATAATGGCATCAAATTAAAAGCTTACCCAGGTGCACAAGTATTTTTTAAAAAAGGTGATTTTAACTTTCATAAATCATATGGCTATCATACTTATGATTCGATTACAAAAGTTTATGATGATCATTTATTTGATTTGGCATCGATCACAAAAACACTTGCATCAACATTAGCTTTAATGAAACTTTATGATGAGAAAAAACTAAAGCTTGATAATACAATTTCATCATTTGAGAAAAAATTAAGAAGATCTAACAAAAAAAACACAAATTTTCATGAGCTATTAATTCATCAATCAGGCTGGATTCCTTATATAAATCATCAACAATTTTTAATCAAAAGAAATGGAAAACTTAAAAAAAGATTAATATCCAAGGTTCCAAAAAATAAAAATATTAAAATAGCAAATGACTTATTTATTAAATCCAACTATTTCAACACCATACTTAGAAGAATAAAAAAAACAAAAGTTGATAACAGTCCAAATTATAAATATTCAGGATTATTTTTTTGCTTAGTTCCTAACATAGTAAAAATGATATCTGAAAAATCTTTTGAGATTTTTCTTAATGAAAACTTTTATTCAAAGCTTAATATAAACTTGTCGTTTAATCCATTAACTAAAAATTCTAAAGATATAATTGCTCCAACAGAGCTGGATACAATATTTAGAAAACAACTTGTCCATGGATTTGTTCATGATGAAACTGCTGCAATTATGGGCGGTGTCTCGGGAAATGCAGGCTTATTTGGAAATGCAAAAGATATTGGAAAAATTTCAGAGATGTTTTTAAATTATGGAGTTTATAACAATGAGAGATTTCTTTCTGAAAATACCATAAAATATTTTACTAACCCTGGAAATTATAAAAATGCAGAAGAAACCAGAGGGCTTGGTTTTGATAAACCTCGTTTTAATTCTCAAGATATTTTATACCCTAGCGAAAAACTTTCCATGAATAGCTATGGTCATACTGGATTTACTGGAACATTTTTTTGGATAGATCCTAAAAATGATTTAATAATTGTTTTACTTACAAACAGGGTTTATCCTCACAGATCATATGAAAACCTATATGATTTAGACATAAGAAGAAAACTGATAGATTTGATAATTTAATTTTAGTCCCTAGAATTAATTTTAGCTAAAAGCCTTAAGATTTCAAGGTACAGCCAAACTAGAGTTACCATTAATCCAAACGCAGAATACCATTCCATATATTTAGGAGCACCATTCTCAGATGCTTCCTCAATAAAATCAAAATCTAAAACAAGATTTAGAGATGCAATGACCACAATGAAAAGTGATATTAATATGCTAGTAATAGATCCGTTAAATGGATTTAAAAATTCAAAACTAAAGCCAAAAAACATTCCAATAATCGAAACCAAATAAAAAATTCCAATACCTGCTGTAGCAGCAAATATTCCAAGCTTTAAATTATCACTTGGTTTAATTATCCCAGACTTATATGCAAACAATAATGATAAAAGTATAAAAGCGGTTAAACAAACAGCATTAAAAACAATTCCCTCAAATTGTTGAGCATACATTAAAGAAATTCCACCTAAAAATAAACCCTGACACAGTGCATAAATAGGAGTAGTAATTGGAGAAAGGTCTTTTTTAAATATTGTCACAAAAAAAGCTATGAATCCACAAAATGCACCGGCCATCCACAAATATGTTAATGGTGATGTGTATGAATAATATCCTGCAGCAATCAATAAGAACAGAGATATGGCAGTTTTATTCACAGTACCTTCAATTGTCATGAAATCATCTCTTATAATAGGACCAGATGATCGTTGACCTGTCATTCCTTTAAAGGTGTTTTTATTTAATGCAGGGTTTCCAGATCTAAAGGATAAATGTCTTGCCATTTTAATCTAAATTTGTTTTAACTTTATTTTATGTACAGAATATTACTATTCTTTATTCTTGTTGCTTTCAATAATCATGCCCAAATTGATAAAGTTTCGGAAGAGGTCTATCCAATCTTTCCAATCTGTAAACTAATTCCTAATGAAAAACAAAATCAGTGTTTTGATGAAAGTATGTTTGAGCATGTTGAAAAAAACTTTAAGTATCCCAAAACAGCTTGGGAGCTTGATTTAGAGTCACTGGTCAGAATAAGGTTTGAAATTGATGAATTAGGGGAAGTTGATAATATTATAGCAAATTCGTCTGTAGTAGGTATAAGCTTTATAGAAAAAGAAGCTTTAAAAGCTGCTGAAAGTATGTTTGAAGTCGCCGCTGCTAATATTATTCGCTCTTTACCTAAAATGACTCCGGCAAAAAAAAATGGTGAGCCTTTTAGAAAAACCTTTCAAATTTCTGTTGAGTATAGAATCCCTGATCAATTAGATTACGATGAAATTGATATAGCTCCAAGATTTCCTGATTGCGATGATGTAGAGCCTGAAAAATCCAAAGAATGCTTTGAAAATTATATTATTAATCATATTAATAAAAATTTAAAATACCCAAAAAGGGCCACGAAAAATAATATTGAGGGAGACGTATTTATACAATTTGAAATTACCAAGGACGGCTACTTTATAAATTTTTCAACTATAGGGCCTAATAAAATTCTTGAAGATGAAGCTTATAGGATTATGGCAAAGCTTCCTCAAGTAAAGGCTGGAGAATACCTAGGAAAAAAAGTAAGTGTTTTATACGGACTGCCAATTTCATTCAGGCTGAACTAAAACCATGATAAAAAAAAATATTAAAATAAATTTTAAAGAGAAATTTGAAAAATTTTCTGAACACTGGAAACCAAAAGTAATTACTGAACTTAATGATTATCAATTTAAGCTTGTGAAAATAAAAGGTGACTTTATTTGGCATAATCATGAAAAAACAGACGAGGCATTTATTGTCCTTGATGGAAAAATATTTATTGAATTCGACGAAAAAATAGAAGAAATTAATGAGGGAGAAATGATAATTGTTCCAAAGGGAATAAAACATAGACCCTATGCAAAAACAGAGGCCAAAATCATGATTATAGAACCAAAAGGAGTAGTTAATACGGGTGAAATTTTAGACAAATTAACTGCACCAAATGATGATTGGATTTGAAGTCAATTACATATAAATGTTATATTTATTATATATGAAAGATATATCAAAAAGTTATTTATCAAAGAAAATCAATAAGCTAAATAAAAAAATTCATAGAGCAGAAGATCAGAATGATGAAAATAAGATTTGGTGGAGGAAAATGAAATTAGAAAAATTAAAACATAAACTCAGTAAAATAAATTAAATGTCTAAACTTCTTTCAAATAATGAAGTGAATGAAAAGATGAATATCCTATCTAAAAACTGGAGCATTGATGGGCTTTTTTTAAAAGGCTCTTTCGAGTTTAAAAATTTTGAGCAAGCTTTTAATTTTATGAAGTCTGTTGCTATAAAATGCGAGGAAATGAATCACCATCCTAAATGGACCAATGTTTATAATAAATTAGATATTGAGCTATATACTCATGATTTGGGGGGGTTAACTAATAAAGATTTTGAATTATCACTATTTATGGACAAAATCTTACAAGAATTGAAAAATTGAAAAAAGATTCCTTTAAACAAAAAATCATCAATGCATTATATCTATTATTCATTGCGTCCATAGCTGTATTTTTAATTAACGATATATTTGAATTTATTATAAATCTGATTGGATAATTAAATTAATGAAGAAATTAATTATAATCTTATTGCTTTTCCCATTAATATCATTATCTCAAATCGATAGTAAACAATATGATCAATTAATACTTAGAGGAGGAATCTTGATTAATAGTACAGGAGCTCCACCAATTGGCCCTGTTGATATTGTAATTGAAAAAAATATTATTACAAAAGTTCAAAATGTTGGCTATCCTGGTGTTCCAATTAATGAAAATAGAAGACCTAAACTATCTAAAAATGGAGTTGAAATTAATTGCGAAGGAAGCTACATACTTCCTGGATTTATTGACACTCATGGCCATATTGGAGGAAGATCCCAAGGAGCTAGTCCTGATTATGTTTTTAAACTATGGATGGCCCACGGAATTACAACAATAAGAGAGCCGGGAGGCTCTTTAAGTCATGAATTAAAATTAGAATTGAAAAATAAAAGTAAAAAAAATACAATAGTTGCACCTAGAATTATTGCTTTCTCAACTTTTAACTCTAGAATCCAATCCCCCAATGAAGCAAAAGAATGGGTTCGAGACAATGCAAAAAAAGGTTCCGATGGCATTAAATTTTTTGGTGCACCACCTGAAATTATGCAAGCTGCTATTGAAGAAAATAAAAGGTTAGGCTTAAGATCAACATCTCATCATGCTCAATTGAATGTAGTAAGATGGAATGTGTTAAACTCTGCTAGAGCTGGTCTAAATTCTATGGAGCATTGGTATGGATTGCCTGAAGCATTATTTAACAATAGGGTTATTCAAAATTATCCTCCAAATTATAATTATCAAAATGAACAGAATAGATTTGAGGAGGCAGGGAAACTATGGAAACAAGCAGCTGAGCCTTACTCTGATCATTGGAATGATGTAATGGATGAATTGATTTCACTTGATTTTACTATTTCGCCGACTTTGAATATTTATGAAGCTAGTCGTGATTTACATAGAGCAAGAAGAGTAGAATGGCATGATGATTATACATTACCAAGTTTATGGGCGTTTTATGCTCCGAGTAGAATTTCACATGGCTCTTATTGGCACTATTGGGGAACAGAACAGGAAATAGCATGGAAAGAAAACTACAGACTTTGGATGACTTTTTTAAACGAATTTAAAAACAGAGGTGGCAGAGTTACAACTGGATCAGATTCTGGCTTTATATACCAGCTGTATGGATTTGCTTATATTAGAGAATTAGAGTTATTAAGAGAAGCTGGATTTCATCCATTAGAAGTTATACAATCAGCTACTTTAAATGGAGCTGAACTTTTAGGGATTGATCATTTAACTGGTTCTGTTGAGCCTGGTAAACATGCTGATTTAATTATAATTGATGAAAACCCGCTAGAAAACTTAAAGGTATTATATGGAACTGGAGCAATCAAGCTTGATGAAAACAATAAAGTTACAAGAGTCGGTGGAGTTAAGTATACCATCAAAGATGGTGTTGTGTATAACTCAAAAAACCTCCTAAGACAGGTTAAAGAAATGGTTGACATTGCAAAAAAAGAGGCAGGATATAAAATTAAACAACCCGGTACAAATTAAGTGAAGCATAAATTAATATTAATAATCTTTTTTTCACTGCTTATTTCCTGTAGCACAGATGACGATGATTATGGTATTA
Organism: uncultured Bacteroidota bacterium; assembly: GCA_902535165.1. Classification (GTDB taxonomy): domain Bacteria; phylum Bacteroidota; class Bacteroidia; order Flavobacteriales; family Flavobacteriaceae; genus Eutrophosalina. Next base: position 6,347 of record CACASE010000011.1, read on the forward strand.
ATGACAGAGATGATAACATAAATCTGTTTAGTAATAAAGCTAGAGTAGTTGGCTATTTTCCATATTATCGATTTTCACTTAATAATCAAATTGAATACTGTAAAGTAACTCACTTGAATATTGCATTTGCTAATCCTGTGTCTGATGGAACAATTGTTCTTCCATCAACTGATAATACAACACTCTCGGATGTTGTAAATAGAGCTAGATCGCAAAATAGTAATATAAAAATTTATATATCACTAGCCGGAGGAGCACTATCTTCAACCACTGCAAATATTTGGAAAAACTTCCTTGCTAATAGCCAGGAAAGGCCTAAACTAATTGACAAAATAGTCCAATTCACAATAGAGAACAATCTTGATGGAGTCGATGTTGATCTAGAATGGAGTCACGTTACTGCTGGATACAGTGATTTTGTTCTTCAGCTTAAACAAAAACTATCAGAAAATTCATTAGGAATGACCGCAGCCTTTCCATCTGAAACTAAATATTCACTGATTTCAGATGAGGCGTTAAATGCATTTGATTTTATAAATATTATGGCTTATGACTACACAGGGTCATGGAATCCATCAGCACCAGGACAGCATAGCTCAGCTGAGCATGCTAGAAGAGGTGTTAATTATTGGAAAAACACTATTGGAGTATCTGGTGAAAAACTAACCCTCGGAGTCCCTTTTTACGGATATGATTTTCAAAATTCAACAACAGTAAAATCCTTTACTTATGGATCAATGGTTGCTTCTGATATTTCAAATGCTGACAGAGATAATCTTGGAAATAAATACTACAATGGAAGGCCTACAATACGAACTAAAGTTAGATTAGCCGCTGAAAGCTTAAGTGGAATAATGATTTGGGAATTAGGACAAGATTCTTTTACAGAATATTCACTTCTTGAGACTATCCATAAAAAATATACAGATTTAGGGGTAGAAACTACCAACTTATGTGGTAATTAGTAGAAATAGCTATTTTTGCATAAGATAAGTTAATGGATAAACTAGAATTTTTAAATAATATTTTTCTTGGGAACGAAATTAAGGATTACTTAATCTTTGTATTAATTCTTTTATTCGGCTATATATTAATATCTCCCATCAGCTCTTATTTAAGAAAAATTATTTTTAAAATAATAGGAAATAAAAATCACAATAATGGTAAAGATGAATTTGATTCTTTACTGAAGAAGCCTCTGTATTATTTTCTCCTGTTATTGATATTCTATTTTGCATTTAATACATTATCATTTCCAGACTCATGGGGGTTAGTAGACTCTTCTGAGCTAGGATTAAAAATGATTCTTTCAAAGTCATTTTCTTTTCTACTCATAATAACTATTTTCTGGACTATCTTACGGGCAGTTGAATATCTGGGTTTGAGGTTACAATTAAGAGCTCAACAAACTGAAAGTAAAGTTGATGATCAATTAATTCCATTTGCAATTGAAATTGGTAAAGTCTTGGTTGTAATTTTTGCTATTGTAGTCATTCTAGCAAATGTATTTGATCAAAATGTTACGGCCTTAGCCGCTGGACTTGGAGTTGGTGGTGTAGCTGTAGCGCTGGCATCTAAAGAAAGTTTAGAAAATTTACTTGGATCTTTTACTATTTTTTTAGATAAACCTTTTCAAGTTGGAGATATTATTACTATTGGTACAATCACAGGAAAAGTTGAAAAAGTTGGATTTCGTAGCACTAGAGTTAGAACATTTGATAAAAGTGTTGTTACAGTCCCAAATAAAAATTTGGTTATCGCTGAGTTAGATAATTTAGGAGTAAGACCTGTTAGAAGAGTTAAAATTAATATTGGATTAACCTATTCCACAACTGTTGATCAAATCAAAGAAATTGTAAATGATATTCAAAAACTTATTGATGAACATAAACAAACAAATCAAGATGGGAAAGTTAGATTTTTAAACTTTGGTGCTAGCTCGCTTGATGTTATGGTTCTATATTTTGTTAATAGTCCAGATTGGGATATTTTAGTAGATACCCAGCAGGAAATTAATTTTAAAATTATTGAAATTGTAAAAAAACATGGAAGTGATTTTGCCTTTCCAACAACCTCAGTTTATTTAGAAAATCAAAATAAATAGAATACGCTTTTCAAATTGAATCGTTCTGCAGTAATTTCAAAAAACAAGAAATATAGATACGAACTTTCTAGAATTTGGTCTGAATCACCAAAAATAACATTTATCATGTTAAATCCCTCTGTAGGAAATGAAACTTATGATGATAAAACAATCAAAAGATTAATATTTTTTACAAAAAAATTTGGGTATGGAGGTTTTTACGTTGGTAATATTTTTCCAAATATAAATACAAAGGTCAATGACCTATATTTGGACCTCTCACATGATAAAAAGAAAAATAGAAAACATGTCGGCTCAATGATTGATAAAAGTAAAAGTGTTGTCTATGCCTGGGGCAAAACCATCGATAACCCTCCAAATTGGATTGATAAAATTGTAGACAAACCCTTATGTTTTGGTTTCAATAAAAATGGAACTCCAAAGCACCCTCTTTATCTAAGAAAAAGTGCCTCTTTAATTAGTTTCAGGTAAATCAATTTCTGGTGGTTCAGCTTCTGGGAGCTCATCTACATACTCATTGGTATATCTTGTTGGATATTTTTTAAAAACCCATTTATTATTTTTTACTTCTCCATAATGCTTTCGAGTTACAACCATATCAATGATTTTTAATCCTTTTTCAGCCATTGACTCAAAATTATCAATTTCATTTTCAAACCCAATTCTAGTTCTTCCTATATTGTATCTACTTGATAATTCTTCATCAAACATTTTTACGATTTCTTTTTTACCATAAATAAAGCCAAGTAGCCCTGCCCAGGTAGATGCTGGATTGTCGGAATCCCATCCACATAGAGTTGCAATCTTGATTGTTTCTTTAAAGTTTCCTTCGCCATAAAATAAACTAATAATGCTTGCCCCAAAATTTATACCTGCAGCATAACAGCCATTACAATTTGTTTCTATTTTTGACCAATTGTAACCATCTTCATTATTTATTTGATATTTATAATTTAGACTATCTCTAGTTATTTCCCATGCCAAGCCAGATTCATACTTAGATTTGACATAATCATACATTTTTGCTGAATATGATGAATTAGGCAAAACATATCTAGCTTTTTCGGACATCCAGAAAAGTTTATCTTTTATGGTTTTATGATCAGTTTCAAGAGATGCTAAAGAATGCATAATTATATAAAACTCAGAAATCCAAGCAGCATTTTCTCTGGCCACTGTTCTAATCGGCATGTAAGCCATTCTTAAACCTATATCTGGATAATTTGGTGAGTATAATCCAAAAATTTCTGTTGTTAACTGGGCATCTATCATTTCATAAAACTCATTATTATTTGGTGAACTGGTTTCTGGAGGTAAAATACCCTTTTTCATTAAGTCAAAGGCTCTTTGATTAGAAACCCACAAATAATTTTCTTCTTCATTTTTAATGTGTTTTAACCATCCATCTTTGATTTTTTCAGACCTAAGGTTTAAATTATCATTTTGTAATATTAATTCTTGATATATATATTCAATATCCGTGTCGTCATCTGAGCCCCAAATACTATCAGCTTTGGCTAAATTAAAATCGATTGTTTTGAAGTTAGAACTATTAGACCAAATATTGGGTTCATCCTTTTTTCCCCAATCATCATAAACATAAAATCCTCCACCTTTACCATTTATAGGGATACCTATTTTATCCATTTCAGTAATAATACCTGTCCAATTTCCTATGGATTGTCCAAGCCAAAAACCCTCAAGCTTGTCCTTATATTCATTTTTACTTATGACAAAATTTTCTTTATCATTTGTACATGAAGTTAGAATTAAGAAAATCAAAAAAATAAATCTCATTTTATATGATTTAATTTAATAAATGATGAAATGTTAAGCTTTATTAATTTGTTTATCCAAATAAATTATTGCAATACATGAGATTAACATTAAGGATGATGGTAATGTAGGAATAAATGGATCACTAATACTAATATGAAAATAAATCGCAGCGAGCATAAATGTAGCCATGACAAATGCTGCAGGTGTTATAAGTTTTTCATATTTAATACCCAAAATAAGTAAAATGGCACATAAGACCTTAAAAATTCCTACCACAATCATTGTTGTTTTACTGAGTCCATATGACTGAAATTCTTCAATCATATTAGATGCATCTGCTCCCCTGTAAATTGTATCCATCTCCAACCTAAAAGTCCATGCACTTAAGACTGTTATTCCAACAATAAGAATTAATATTTTTAAAAAAACTTTCATTTATTTAGCACTAAATTTGATTATTGTAAAGTTATTGTCACACATAAATTTAATACAATCTAAATTAATTTAAAATTATAAAAAACACTTTGATCATGAATATTAATGAAATCATTAAAACAAGACGAGCAATTTATCCAAGTCAATATGAAAAAGGTGAAATAAAAAAATCTTTTTTAAAAACACTACTTAAAAATGCAAATTCTGCTCCTACACACAGGATGACTCAACCATGGTTTTTTAAAGTATACAAAGGATTATCAAAAGATAAACTTGCTAAAGAGATGGTTAAATCTTACGATCAATTAAACAACGAAAATTCAACTGAAATAAAAAAGAAGAAAATAATAGAAAAGTGTAAAAAATCTAATTGTATAATTTGTGTTTTTATGAAAAGGGATTCTAAGAAATCAGTTCCTGAATGGGAAGAGATTGCTGCTACAGCAATGGCAATGCAAAACATGTGGCTGACATGTGCTGCATATAACATTGGCTGTTACTGGAGTACCCCTAAATATTCAATTAAAATGAATGATTTTTTTAAACTAAAAAACGATGAAAGGTGTCTTGGATTTTTTTATCTTGGAATATATGATCATGGAAAAGTTAAGTCAAAAAAAAGAATTCCAATTGAAAAAAAAACTGAATGGAATAATTAATTACTATGAAATCATTTACTAAAATCTTTATTATATTTTTCTTCTCACTCTTTTCTTTCTCCCAAAATGATAATAATTATGAAAGATATGGTGAGTTATTTGAAACCTCTGAAATTATTAATTACGAATTGGAAAGAGATAATTTTTTAAATAGTTCTTCTAAAGTCAAAATAGAAGGTGAAATACTATCCTCATGCCCAATGAAAGGCTGTTGGATGAAAATATCTGTCGAAAAAGACACAGTACTTGTTAGATTTAAAGACTACGGTTTTTTTGTTCCAAAAAATGGTATTGAGGGAAAGAGTACAATAATAAATGGCAAACTTTCAGTTGACACATTAAGTATTGCTCAACTTCAACATTATGCTGAGGATGCTGGAAAATCTAAAGAAGAGATTGCTCTTATATCAAAACCTGAAATTACAATTTCATTTCTCGCTGATGGGGTTTTAATAAAAGAATAATATTGCTTAAAACAATAATTATATATATTTGGAGGCTAATTATATAATTATGAAATACTTAAATACAATAACTACAATGATGTTTTTGTTTTTTTTAAGTTCTTGTTCAACAGGTGGTAATCACCCTGATTTTGAAGCTAACGTAGAAAAAGTTATGACTTTGTTTGAGCTACAAGCTTCTGAGTCTGATCCTCAAGCTCAATTAGATTTGATGCATGAGGATTTAGAATGGCAGCCGCCATTTTTTGGATCCGAACCAATTAGTAAAAGTCAGTATGCTGATTACTCTAAATCATGGCAAGATACTATGGAAGATGTTGTGTACACTGCAACTAATTATCTTCCCGGTGTTAATTCTGAGACTGGGGTTTTAGATGGCAGTGTCAGATCATATGGTACATGGACTGGAATACATTCAGAAACTGGCAAGAGCTGGGAATTATCCTCTTATCATACGTTTGATTTTAAAGATGGTTTAGTTGTTTCTGGCGGAGACTATTTTGATGCTGGAGGTTTTTTAGCCTCTTTAGCTCCTAGCGAAGAAGAATAATTTTAAACATTATTTATCATATAAAAAGCCTCAATCATGGGGCTTTTTTATTTAAAAAGTTTTTTAAAGCAATAAAAATAAATTTGCCCAAATAAAACAGAACGTGCTGAAAGAAAAAAACTAGAACAAAATATATTAATGCAACAATTCTTTCGCCATCATTATAAATCCAATCAAATGGGTTTTCAGATTTGCTATTAGCGTAAAATGATATAAGTACTGCAGATGTTATAGCAAAAAGTAATATTCTTATTTTCAATAAATTAAGTAATTATATTCTACGATGGATATTAAATATATGTAAAAATATTGTATATTGAAATTCCCCAAAAAATTATGCGACTAACAAAAAGAGACATAGCATTAACTAAAATAAGCATTCCAGCTGCTATTCATTCAGTTTATTTTAGAGGGAAAAGATATTCTTACAATGATTACCTAAAGATTATGAAACAAGCTGATAAAAATACTTCAAAAGAAGAATAGAGTTTCTCGTGAAGATCTTAAATTTATCAATATAAATTTCATCTTATAAATCCATCGACAAAATTTCTGTAATCAATTACAAAACCATTTTCTTGAGTAAAACTTTTGAACTCATCTGAAGCTGGACCCGTTACTACAAACTTTTCTAAAGTAAAGAGATTAAAAAATCTATCAAAAAATGGTCCTCCCATAAAATTTTGTCCATGTTTTACTGCTGATTGACTATCAATGTATTTTTCATATAGGGTAACTGAAACTCCATCATCTGAAATGTAGTAGGCATATTCAAGACAAAAATCTTCTTTATCAATAACATTTTGAGTAATTTCCTCTACAAATACATTTAAATCCTCATTTGTATTTTGATTTATTTTTAAATCAATAATAAACGTTATATCATCAGATTCTGAGTTTTTAATAATAGAAGAAGTTTCTTTTTTTTCATCTACTTTGACGCATGAAAATAGAAAAAAAGGAACGAGAAAATAAAGTAGTTTTTTCATAATTTTTTAGGATTTGAAATAAATATATAAAGAATAATTTAGAATGATCCCCACTTATTTTTTATCATTAATCCAAGTCCTAAATTGATTAATATTAATGATATTGTTCCTGTGAAAAACCAATCTTTACTTTCATATTTAAAAATTATTGATTCGCCAAATAAACACAGTCCGCTTGAGAAAAGTATTAATCCGACAAGAGCAAAAGCGTAGGTTTTAATTTTTGTATTATTTATCAAGTCTTATTTAAATTTGTATTCAAATATATTAAATGGCATCAATAACTTTATTTGGGTCAACTGGACTAATTGGAAATGAAATTTTGAAACTACTTGAAAAGGATGATTATTTTAAAAATATTAATGTAATATCTAGAAGAGAGGTTAAATTAATATCAAAAAAATCTAAACTAAAATTAATTGACTTTTCTAATTATGATGATTACTTAACAGCGATTGAGAGTAGCGATATCGTTTTAGCTGCCATTGGGACTACTCAATCAAAGGTTAATTTCAATAAAAGAAAGTATGTGGATATTGACCTTGGTATTGTTTCAAAAATTGCAAAAGCTTGCAAAGAAAAAAAAGTTAAGCATTTCTCATTTGTTTCCTCAGCTGGAGCTGACATAAAAAATAAAAGTTTTTATCTTAAACTTAAAGGACAAATCGAACAGGAGGTTAAGTCTTACAAATTAAATTCATCAACAGTTTATAGACCATCACTATTGCTGGGTAAGAGGACGGAGAGTCGCTATGGTGAACAATTAGCTCAATTTATAATTCCACTTATTTCTTTTTTGATGCCTTCAAACTATAAGCCCATCAAAGCCATAAAAGTTGCAAAAGCTATGGTTAATGAGTCTAAAAAATACAGTCCTGGATTTAAGATTTTTCATTATAATCAAATATTAAATTTGAATTAAAATTTTTGAGTTTTTATTTTTTGTTCCTTAAATGTTGTAAAAAACAATTAATATTGTTTTTCTAAATAATTTATTATGAAAAAATATATATACATTTTAACAATTTTATTTTCATTTTCATTAAATGCTCAGGATGGATTCTGGTATGACGTGTTACTAGAAGTTGAAGGTGAAGATACTAATGAATTTGAAAAAACAGTAGATGGATTTTATTCATCATTGGATTTCCCTGATGATGTAACTCTTTCATTTTCTAGAATCCAAATTAAAGGACAAGGCTTTGAAGAAACTCATATTTTAAGTTTTTTAAGCCCTTCGTCTGAATCATTAGCTAATTTTTTATCTACACTAAGTGGATCAAAATGGGAAAACTATGTTGAAAAGGTAAGACCTTACGTTGATAGTGTAAGAAGATCAGCTGGCATAGTCACCAAAGCTTATAATCAGGAGGATGTTGATCCAATTGGTCAAGCATGGCTATTTAAAGTGAAAAGTAAAGATGCTCCTGCTTTTTATGAAGAATATACTAAAGTAATGGAGGTTTTTGATTTTGCAGGATTTTCTGGAACAGGTCAAATAACTCATGGAGTAAGTAATGGAGAAAGTCATTTTATATATGCAACCTACGATGACTTAAATTCTGCATTTACATTTGGTCCTAAAAATGATGTAGAAGCAAAAGCCTTTGCAAGCTTTTTTGAAGCAACAGCTGATTTTGCTGAGTTTAGCCAATCATTCACTAGAGTTTTAATTAAAGAGTACAATTAAAATAAAAAAGAGCCCAATTTACTGGGCTCTTTTTTTATTTAAACTAAATCTTAGTCATTTCTGCTGATGCAACAAATGAAACACCATCAGGACCACTAACTGTATATTTATATAGAATTTTATTTTCCTCGTCCGGTAATAAATCAATTTCCCATGATGTAACATAAGTGTCTTTTTTCAAACTTAATCCACTCATATCATCATCCGTTTTGAAAATCAACTTTCCATTTTCATTTGATGTAAGTTTAGACACGGGTTTGTTCTGTAATCCGCAATAGTGAGTCAAAAGCAATTCATCATTTTGATAGTTGAATATTGTTAGCATTTCAATTCCTCCAGTGTTGCTTTCCTCTAAAATAGCACTACCATTTGATGAAATACTAAATTCTAAAATAAAACTATCTGTGGTATCATCGGTTCTTTCCAATGTACCAATCCATTTTCCCTCAAGCTGTTTTAATGACTCGAAATCATTTGGATCAGTATTCGCATTTAGTTGAAATGCAAATAATAAACTTAATAGTAAAATAAAATTTTTCATTATATATAATTTTAAGTAACAAGTATAAATAAAATAAATTACAAAAATTAATTAAATGTTAATAATAACAATAATTATTTCTGAGCAATATATATTGTTGAAGCTCCAAAGAACTTTTCTTTAAATTGAACATCAACAAAACTTGAATTCAAAAGTATTTTTTTAAAATTTTCGCCGAACGGAAATGTTTTGGCTGAGCTTTTTAAATAAGAATAAGCCCTGAAGTTTTTTGAAAATAATTTACCAATAAGTTGTACATAAATTATAACATAAATGCTGTATATAAAATTGATAAATATATTTTTTGGAAGTGAAGTCTCTAAAATAATTAGTGTTCCATTTTTTTTTAATACTCTATAAATTTCATTTAATCCTTTATTTAGATTTTCAAAATTTCTCACACCATACCCAACTGTAACTATATCAAAGCTGTCATCTGCATATTTTATATTTTCTGCATCACCAATGTCCAAACTAATTTTTTTATATAAGTTTAGTCTATTAATCTTTGTTTTACCTATTTCTATCATTTTTGAAGAGATATCTAATCCAATAATCTCACAGCTTTTTATGTTAGATAACATTATTGCAATATCAGCAGTTCCAGTTGCCATATCTAATATTTTTCTAGGATTCTTTTTCTTAGCAATTTCTACTATTTCACTCTTCCATTTATTATGTAAGCCAAATGTTAAAAGATTATTGATCAGATCATATTGACCTGAAATTGAATCAAACATTTCCTTTGTTTCATTTTTAGGTCTATTCAAACTCATACATTGATTTTTTTAAGAACTGAAAAAAGGAAATTTTGGGTTGTATTAAAAGGAGTTGAATGATCTATTTTAAATGAATTTAACAGAGCAAAGCTCTCAATGAAAGTTGTTTTAATTAAGGATTCTGAATAGCGAGAGACCTCTAAACCACTACACTTTAAAGGTCCTTGTTCAGAAAATGTTCCTACTATTAAATATCCATTATTTGAAATATTTCTTGAAACTAAATCAACATATTTTTTAATTTGATTTTGGTCAGTTAAAAAATGAAATACAGCTCTATCATGCCACACATCAAAATTTTGTTTTGGCTCAAAGTTTAAAACATCTTCAACAATCCATTCTATATTTTTTGATTGTTGACCCAAAAAAATTTTTGATTTTTTTGCAGCTGATTCAGAGATGTCTAGATATGTCAAATTTTTATATCCTTGCTCAATCAAGTTCTTAAAAAGTCTACTTCTTCCGCTCCCAACATCTATGATTTTTGATTGTTTTTTTATTTTAATGCTATTAATAATTTCAATTGATGTGTCAGGGGTTTTTTGAAACCAACTAACCTCATCTTCATTTTTATTCTGATATATATTTTCCCAATGATTCTTTAAATTATTGTTCATAATTTAGTAGTGTAATTTAATTAAAACTCATGAGTTTTTTTGATAAATATTTTTTCGGTTATCTGCCAAAAAAAACAAAGGATATTGTTAGGTTAATTTGCCTACTGGTTTTATTGTTTCTTATTTTTGAAATTGCAATTACATTCATTTTTATAGTTTTTGTAATTGGAATTTTATCTAGGATTTTAATGTATTTTTTTAAATAGATTTTTCTCTGGCCTTTCTAATTAAAAATTCTGTTTCCTTAATTAAATTAGGTACTTGTAGATGAAAGTATGTGTGATATCTAGGGTGTAAAACCAATATATTCATTGAACTAACCTTTTCTCCATAGTTGTCTTCTAAAATATATTTATATAAGTTTTGCTGCAAGCAATATTTATTATAACTATTATTAGACAAGTTTTCTAGTTCATCATATCCGTATTCAAAATCACTTTTTATTATTGTACCAATATCATTGACTAGCTTAGTAGTTCTTTTCCAATCAAATATAAATAGCTCACCATTTGGCTTTTTGTAAACCATATCAATTGTGCCTGCAACGGAAGATTTTGAGTCGAAAACTTTCCATTCTGTTTTGTAAGGCTCAATTGTTGGATATTTATTTATAAATTCTTTAAAAAAATTAAACTCAGACGGAAATTCTTGCTGAGCTTTTTGATTATAATAATTCTCGATTGATTCATGTAAAAAAGTGCCTTTCTTTGCAGAATCCTCTTTTTTTAATTCCCATTCATTTAAGATTATTTTTTGGAAATTATCAAGATTGTCCTTGTTAATTTTTTTACCAAGAAACTCTAACTTTTCTTTTGCCTTAATTCTTGACCAATACTCAGAGTCAAATTTTGGGAAAAAGTTATCTATAATCTGGGTTACAGAATATTTAACTCTTACTCCATCAACAGTGTAATAATGTTCATTAGAATTAAAAGTTATTCTATTGTCATTTGGATGTAAATTAATCTTCAGATTAGTAAATTTTTAAGTATTAATGTGCCAAAATATAGCTAAATTTACATTATTATAACTTCTTAAATTTGAAAAAAATCTTTATACTTCTTTTATTTACTATCGCTTCATGCAGTACCTATAATTGCGGGACTATAGTTGATAAATATGAAATGAATGGAACATATTTTTTCACGTTAACTTCAACTGGAGGCAGTCAAAATGCTGAGAATCCTGGAGGAGGTGGTCAGGTAGAAGTAACGAGAGATACATATAATTCTTTTATAATTGGCGAAGAGTATTGTAATGAATGATAATTGATGAAAAATATTATCCTTTTAATTTTGCTTTTTAGTATTTCTATCAATTCACAAAAAGTACAACAAGTAGAAGTTGTAAAAAATGACAATCAAATCTCAGATTTATTTGAAGAATTAGGTCAAAATGAAATAAAATTAGATTTAATTGATATTCTAAGTTTACCAGCTTTTGATATAACCTATGAAAGAATTAAAGATCCTTATTCCTCTTTTGGGTTAAGTCTTTTTTTAAATTTAGGTGATAACGATTCAGCTTCTAGAAATTGGGCTGATAAGTTCTCGTTGGCACCCTTCTACCGTTTTTATTTTTTTAATAAAAGAGATTATGGTGGTGCTGGATTTTTTGCTGAGGTATTCACTAAATTTTCAACTGGTAAACACGATGTAGAATATTTTAACCCCAATCAGGATAGCTCTGGTATGAGCTATTGGGAAACAGTTGAAGAGAACTTTTTTGATATTGCACCTGGAGCTGCAATAGGTCAAAAATGGATTAATAAAAAAGGATGGACATTCGAAATTAGTGGAGGAGTAGGCAGGTTTCTATTAAACAAAGATGAAATAAGGCCTGAATTTCTCTTAAGAGGAGGCTTTTCAATAGGAAAAAGATTCTAATTAATACAATAAAAACTTTTTACTTTTATTTTTCCAGCCTGCTTGCGACTTATATTTTACAAAATATATTTTTAAATCACCTTGACTACTGTAATCAACAAAGTAGATTTTTTTATCGGATTGTGATGAATAATTCACAAAATACCACAACCCGTCATTGCCTTTTGCTTGAGACTGATAATCAACTTTGAAGACCTTTAAATCTGCCTGAGATTCATAATCTACAACATAAACTTTTATATCTGATTGTGAAGCATAATCAGTTGAAAATACCTTTTGGGAATAGGACTTATTAAAAAATATCAATAAAAAAAATAAAGTAAATTTCTTCATATTATTATTAAAAATTTCAAACTTAATGCCAGGATAATTAATTAAATTAGGATAGATTAATTAAAATTCAAGAATATGAAAAGAAAAATAACTGCAACATGGAAAGGTGATGGTCCAACAGGCACAGGTGTTTTGACCGCACAAAGTGGTGCATTTAATAATATGCCATACTCTTTTAAAACAAGATTTGAAAATGATAATGGTAAATTAGGAACAAATCCTGAAGAACTTATTGCTGCAGCGCTTGCAGGGTGTTTCAATATGAAATTAAGTTTTGTTTTGAATGAATCAGATTATGTTCCAGACGAACTTAATACTGATGCAATATTAACTTTTGTTGATGGGAAAATAATTTCAATTGACTTAGAATTAAAAGCAAAAGTGCCAGGGTTAGATAAAGAAAGATTTGATGAATTAGCAGAGGATGCAAAGGAAAATTGTCCAATATCAGGAGCTTTAAATTGTGAGATAAATGTAACAGGATCTCTAGTTTAGAGATTTAATTTCATACCCTCTTCAGCTACATTATATCCTTTGCTTCTAACCAATTTATATTGATCACTATCTTTATTAATTAAAGGATTTGTATGATTTAGATGTATAAAATATATTTTATTTTTTTCTTTAATATCTATAGAATCAAAAAGATCCATACTTTCAGTAACAAAAGGATGTGGTATTTCTGAAATATCTCTGTAATTTACCTCTTTAGAATTGTAAAAAGTAGCATCAATTATTGCATAGTCAACTTGTTTAATCTCATCAATAATAGATTTTTCCCACAAGTACCATTTATCAATATCTGGAATGAATAAAGCTGTTTTATTAGGTCCATAAATTTTATACCCAACAGTTTCAGAAAATTCAGCTCTGTGAGGAACTTCAACAGGTTGAACAATTACATTTGAGTCAATTGAGATTTTAGATTCATTACTTAATTCTATAATTGAAATATTTTGTAAAGAAACTAATTGGCTCCACGGCCCGTTTTCCTCAAGAAATTTTTTCATTCTTGGCATTGCATAAACATTGACTAATTTGGAATTGAGAGCTTCTCTACCAAAATACATTAAGCCAGTATAATGACCAATATGAGCATGAGTCAAAAAAATACCTTTTAAATCTTTCTTAATTCTATCACCCATGAAATTGAGCTGTTTATTAATGTCAGGTGATGCATCAAATAGAAATGATTCATTATTTTCATTATTCATTAACATTAAGGATGTTACATATTTATCTTGCTTGATGTTTTCACAACATGTTTTATTATTTCCTAAATGCGGCATACCCCCATCTTGAACAACTCCCAATATTTTTAGAGTATAATTTGATTTAATCTGATTAAATGCAAAAAATGGAATTAAAAAAATAAATAATATTGAAAAAAATCTATAATTCAAATCAATCAAAAATTGCCTTTAGTTCTGTTGCTTCGCTAGGACTCATCTTGCCTGCAAGTACCAAACTTAATTGCCTTCTTCTTAGAGCAGCATCATAACGAGTTTTTTCTAAATCAGTTTGGGGTGTAATTAAGGGTACTTTTACAGGTTTCCCTCTTTTGTTGACTGCTACAAATGTATAAATAGCTTCATTAACTTTTACTTTCTTTCTATCTGTTTTGTTTTGTTTCCAAACATCAATAAAAACCTCCATTGATGAGTTAAAGGCTCGTGAAACTTTTGCTTCAATCGTTAAAATACTTCCGTTTGGAACTGGTTCGCCAAAAGCAACATTATTTATTGATGCAGTAACAACAATTTGCTCTGAATGTTTAATAGCTGCTATGCTCGCAACTTTATCCATTCTTGCTAACAATTCTCCTCCAAATAAGTTATTTAAACTATTAGTATCAGCAGGTAGAACAAAATCAGTTTGAATTGTTTTTGATTGTTCAGGAAATTTTGAGTCCATAATAGAATATTATTCTAAAACAAAAATCCAAGCATCTTTATTTTCAGACATTTGAAGTTGTCTCAAAGCAATTACAGCCTCTTTTCTGTTTGAAAAATTATCAAAGGAAATAGGTATGAGTCCTTTATCATTTAATGGAAGTTTTGTTGGGTTATAACCCTTTGATATCAAATTATTATATAATTTGTCAGCATTAGACTTAACGCCAAATGCACCTGCAATAATATGAAATTTATTAGGCTGAACTTTAATTTCTAATTCAATTGCTGGTATTGATCCAAAGTCAAAAACTGCACTTTCGACACGTTGGATAGTTTTTTGTCTATTTTCTTGCTCTAAAATTAATTGATTCTGAAAATTATACTCTTCATACTCATTACTTAAAAAAACTGTTGTCATAATAATTATGACTAATGCAGCAGCATACTTAACAAAATCCGGAACTCTAGGTGTTGATGAATTACCTTTTAGATCATTATATTTTTTTAGTGTTGATTCATTGTATGTTGAAACCAAATCTGGCTGTTTTTTATAATATATAGATGGCAACCCAAACGAACCTAGTAAATGATTTGAATCCAAATCTGGTGAAAAAACAATATTCTCATCTGAGTTGTAACTAAGCTCTCCTATATTGTCTAAATGTAGTGACTCAGTGTTTAATTTTTTCTTCCAGCTGATTACTTCGTTATGAATATTTTTTACAGCGATTTCATAATTAACACCTTCTTTTTCAGAAATAAATTTTGCTAATAACCCATCATTATTTTTAATTTTTGGGTTGAATGAAACTCTCCTTGATGGAGGGAAAAATTTTCCTTTTTTTTCATCATAAACTGATGAAAACTTATTCACAATAAAACTACCAAATCCAGGAACCGTAACACAGTCGTTAGTGTAAAGAAGAGAGTTGATAGCTTTGCTTAATAGCATAAATTAAATTTAAACTATTTTTCTTAAAAAATGAAGAATTAATAACCAAGTTTTGCTCGAACTCTTGATATAACTTGATCAGCAGTTTTTGCAGCTTTCTCTGCACCTTGTTTTAAAATTTTATCAATCTCACTTTTATTTGACATCAAGTAATTATATTTTTTTCTTTGATCATTAAACTTTGTCAAAATAAGGTTTAACAATTCTTGTTTTGCATGCCCATATCCAAAACCGCCTTTTTCATAATTCATTTTTAATTCTCTTATTTGATCATTAGATCCTAGCAAACTAAAGAGTTTAAAAACATTACAATTATCAGTCTTTTTTGGTAATTCCAGGGGAGTGCTATCTGTCTCTATTGACATTATTTGTTTTCTTAAAAGTTTATCATCTAAAAAAATATTGATAATATTATTTTTTGACTTACTCATTTTTTCACCATTTGTTCCAGTAATATATTTAGTTTGCTCATTCACTAATGGTTCAGGCACAATCAATGTTTCACCATATTGATTATTAAACTTAATGGCAACATCTCTTGTAATTTCCAAATGCTGTAACTGGTCTTTTCCTACTGGTACAACATTAGCATCATACAATAATATATCAGCAGCCATTAACATTGGGTATGTAAATAAGCCGACATTAACATCTTTAAGTTGATTAGATTTATCTTTAAATGAATGTGCTAAAGTCAACCTTTGATAAGGAAATATTGTTGAAAGTATCCATGAAAGCTCAGTAGTCAAAGGAACATCTGATTGCTTATAAAAAACTGTTTTTGATGTGTCTAACCCAAATGCTAACCATGCAGCTGCTGTAGAATAAGTGTTTTCACTTAGCTCATCAGGATTTTTTATTTGAGTTAGAGAGTGTAAATCAGCTATAAATAAAAATGATTCAGTATTTTTTTTTGATTCCTCAATAGCAGGGATTATAGCTCCTAAGATATTTCCCAAATGAGGTGTTCCTGTGCTTTGTATACCGGTTAATATTCTTGACATACTCAACAAAAGTAATGGTTTTAAAGACATTTATAACAATTAACTACTTTTGATCTGTGTTTAAGATTATAAAAATATGTTTGCTAGGGATATGGAATGTTTGGTTTTATGTTCTTTGCTTTATTGGAATAGTTCTTTCATTCCCTTTCTTAATAATATTTTCATTAAAAGAAAGTTGGTATCCACAATTCTTCTGGGTTGCAAAAAATATTTGGTCAAATACCGTAATGTACGGAATGGGCTTTTATCCGTCAATAAAATGGAAAGAAAGATTTGAAAAAGGCAAAAGCTATATGCTAGTATCAAATCACAAAAGCATGATTGATATAATGTTAATGCTTTCTGCTTGTGATCACCCAGTAGTTTTTGTTGGAAAAAAAGAGCTTGATAGAATTCCCATTTTTGGATACTTCTACAGTAAAGTCTGTATTTTAGTTGACAGAGACAGTGCTCAAAGCAGAAAAGATGTTTATGCAAAATCTGCTAAAAGACTAAACAAAGGGCTTTCAATTTGTATTTTTCCTGAGGGTGGAATTCCAGAGCCTGGAATCATTTTACAAGATTTTAAGGATGGAGCCTTTAGTCTTGCTATTCAATTTCAAATACCAATAGTTCCAATGAGTTTTTATGATTGTGAAGATAAGTTTCCCTATTTTTTTGCATACAATTATTTTATTGGGAGTCCAGGAAAATTAAGAGCTCAAGTGCATGATTTCATTGAAACCAAAGGGATGACACAAGATGATAAATTTACTCTAAAACAAAAAGTTTTTAAACTAATGAAAAATGATCTAGAAAAAGTTATTTCTCAGAACTGAGAAGTTCAGATATTTTCTTTTCAAGCTCATCGCAAAGCTCAGGATTATCCTTTAATAATTTTTTTACAGAATCTCTCCCTTGTCCTAGTTTGGTTTCTCCATAGCTAAACCAAGATCCACTTTTATCGATAATTCCTGCTTCTGTCCCAATGTCAATTATCTCACCAAGCTTTGATATCCCTTCACCATACATTATATCAAATTCACAAACTCTAAATGGCGGAGCTACTTTATTTTTCACAACTTTAACTCTCGTTTTATTTCCTAAAGCATTTCCAGACGAATCCTTTAACTGAGTTGATCTTCTAATATCTAGTCGTACAGAAGCATAAAATTTAAGAGCATTACCTCCAGTTGTAGTCTCAGGATTCCCAAACATAACACCAATTTTTTCTCTTAGTTGGTTAATAAAGAATACAGTACAATTGGTCTTACTAATTGTAGAAGTTAATTTTCTTAAAGCCTGTGACATTAATCTAGCATGAAGCCCCATTTTAGAGTCTCCCATTTCACCCTCAATTTCACTTTTTGGGGTTAAAGCTGCAACTGAGTCAATAACAATAATATCAATTGCACCAGATCGAATTAAATTATCTGCAATTTCTAGTGCTTGTTCACCATGATCAGGTTGTGAAATAATTAAATCATCAATATTAACTCCTAAATTTTGAGCATAAAATCTATCAAAAGCATGCTCAGCGTCAATAAAAGCAGCTATTCCTCCAGACTTCTGACATTCAGCAATAGCATGTAAAGTCAAGGTTGTTTTACCTGACGATTCTGGACCATAAATTTCAACAACTCTTCCTCTTGGGTAACCTCCAACACCTAAGGCAAAATCTAATCCAATAGAACCTGTTGAAATGGATTCAACAACTTCATGAACAGAATCTCCCATTTTCATGACAGTTCCTTTACCATAAGTTTTGTCTAGTCTATCTAATGTTAGTTGAAGTGCTTTAAGTTTTGAATCTTTTTCTGAAGCCATTAATGGAAATTTAAATTTAAACATCTAAAAGTACATTTTATTTAGTTAAAATCATAATTTAAAAAAGCTACATTTGTAAAGATTTTATATCTGATATTTATAAATTATGGAACTCTATAATAAGCTTAGTAAAAAGGAAAGAATTCAACTAATTGAAAAGGCTGGAGAAAAAAGGCTTACTATGTCTTTTTATAAATATCATAATATAAAAAACACTAAAATCTTTAGAAACTTTTTGTTTGTTGAACTTAACAAATTAAATGTTTTAGGTCGAATTTATATTGCAAATGAAGGTATTAATGCTCAGCTATCTTTGCCATCTAAAAATATAGAACAATTAAAAAAATTAATTGATCAAATTTCCTTTTTAAGAAAAATTAGGCTCAATATCGCTGTAGAACATGATGATCAATCTTTTCTAAAACTAAAAATTAAAATTCGAAAAAAAATTGTGGCTGATGGATTGAAGAATAAGGATTATAGTTTTGATAAAAATGGTATTCACGTGAATGCAAAAGAATTTAATGAATTATTGGTAAATCAAAATACGATTACTATTGATATGAGGAATCATTATGAAAGTGAAATTGGCCATTTTGAGGGAGCCAATTTACCAGATGTTGATTCTTTTCGTGAATCACTGCCTATTATTAATGAAAAATTTAAAAAATTTAAAAAGACTAAAAATATATTAATGTATTGTACTGGCGGTATTCGATGTGAAAAAGCCAGTGCATACATGATTAAAAATGGGTATAGAAATGTATATCAATTAGAAGGTGGAATAATTGAATATACACGTCAGGTTAATAGTCAAAAGATCGAAAATAAATTCAAAGGCAGAAATTTTGTATTTGATAACAGACTTTCTGAAAAGGTTTCTGAAGATGTAATATCATGTTGTCACCAGTGTGGCTCTGCATGTGATCAACATGTTAATTGTAGAAATAATGCTTGTCACTTACTTTTTTTACAATGTCAAAAATGTAGAATTAAATTTGACGGTTGTTGCAGCTCAGATTGTAAAGAAATTTATTCTTTGCCAATTGATGACCAAAAAAAACTAAGAAAAGGTAAAAAGAATAGTAATAAAATTTTTAAAAAAGGACGATTTAATCAAAAAGTAATTTAATTTGAATTTTAAAAAAACGACTTATTTCATTATAATTTTATTGTCTACATTTTCATGTAGAAATGAAAATCTAGTGTTCATAGATTTTGAAGATTTAAATGGAAGTTGGGTTAGAAGCAATGAATTAAATTTCCTATTTGAATCGGATAATTCAATTTTAGACTTTAGTCTTGCATTAAGGACAGATTCTACATATCCCTTTTCAAATATTTTTCTCGTTTCATCAATACAAAATAATAATTATGTAATATCTGACACTATAGAATATTCTTTTGAAAATAATGAGACAAAATGGTATGAAATTAGACCGTCTGGCATAAAAAATAATAAGATATTACTCAAAAAAGATTTAAAAATAGGTGAGGGCAATGTAATTGTAAAACTTAAACATTCTATTCGATATTTAGACAGTATTGCCCCACTAACAAAATTAGATGGTATCTTAGATGTTGGATTAATAGTTGAAAAATCATTATTAGATGAAAAAATATAGATTTCAAGTCATTATTTTTTGGCTTATGTTCTCTGTTTTTATTACCTGTCTTTATGGTGTTTTTTATTTAGCATCGACTGGTAAACTTGGTGAAATGCCTGATTTTAGGCAGCTTGAAAATCCGAAGACAAATTTTGCTTCTGAAATAATCTCGTCAGACAATAAAGTTTTAGGAAAATATTATTTTAATGATAATAGAACCCCTATTGATTATGATGAGCTTAACCCACAAACAGTTGAGGCATTAATTGCAATTGAAGATGAAAGGTTTTATAGTCATCCAGGGATTGATTTAAAGGCTACAATTAGAGCTATTGTTTTTTTGAATACAAGAGGAGGTGCAAGTACAATTTCCCAACAATTGGCAAGGCAGTTATTTGTTGGTGTTAGATCTAGAAACATTTTTCAAGCAATCGTTCAAAAAATTAAAGAGTGGGTCATTGCAGTTGAATTAGAAAAACAGTATACAAAAGAGGAAATTATTACCATGTACTTAAATATTTATGATTTTGGGTACTATGGAGATGGCATTAAATCTGCTTCTAACATATATTTTTCTAAAGAACCCAATGAACTAAAAATTGAAGAATCTGCTATGCTAGTTGGAATGCTTCAAAATTCATCTTTATATGATCCAATTAGAAGACCTGAAATTACTACTAAAAGAAGAAACCTAGTTTTTAATCAGATGGAGAAAAATGGGTATATATCAACCAAAGAAAAAGATTCACTAAAAGGTCTCCCATTAGAATTAAATTTTAATCCTCAATCTCATAGGAGAGGTTTGGCCACCTACTTTCGATCATACTTAAGAGGATTTATGAAAAAATGGACAGATGAAAATCTAAAGAAAGATGGCACTAAATATAATCTTTATGTTGACGGACTAAAAATTTATACAACTGTTAATGCAGAAATGCAACAGTACGCTGAAGAGGCTGTAGGTGAACACATGAAGAATTTGCAAAAAGAATTTTTTAGACAAAATGATACCCTTTCGACAGCACCCTTTAGAGATTTAGAGGAGGAAGATGAAGAAGCAATTATGAATCGTACCATGAAAAGGTCTGAAAGATGGAGAAAAATGAGACTGGCAGGGAAATCAAATGAAGAAATTGAGGCATCGTTTGAAATACCAACTAACATGACTATTTTTTCTTGGGAAGGTGATATTGATACAATAATGAAACCAATCGATTCAATTAGATACTATAAACATTTTCTTCAAGCTGGTATGATGTCGATGAATCCAAAAAATGGACATGTTATGGCTTGGGTCGGAGGGATCAATTACAGAAACTTTCAGTATGATCATGTGATGCAAAGCAAGAGGCAAATTGGCTCCACATTTAAACCATTTTTATATGCAACTGCAATAGATCAACTGAAATTATCACCATGTGATGCATTTCCAGATATGATTCATTGTATAGAACCATATAAATACGGAAATCCAGAACCATGGTGCCCAACAAACTCTAGTGACAAATATGGCGGTGTTAGAACATTAAGCAATGCATTAGCTAATTCTAAAAATACTATAAGTGCTCAACTAATTGATAAAGTAGGCCCAAAACCAGTAGCAGATCTGGCAAGAAATTTAGGTGTTTCTTCAAATGTTCCAAATGTACCAGCAATAGCACTGGGAACACCGGATTTAAGTGTTTATGAAATGGTTGGTGCATATGGGGCCTTTGCCAACAAAGGGATATATGTTAAGCCAGTAATGGTAACAAGAATAGAAGAC
Organism: uncultured Bacteroidota bacterium; assembly: GCA_902535165.1. Classification (GTDB taxonomy): domain Bacteria; phylum Bacteroidota; class Bacteroidia; order Flavobacteriales; family Flavobacteriaceae; genus Eutrophosalina. Next base: position 28,202 of record CACASE010000011.1, read on the forward strand.
AAAAACGGGACGTTGATATATCAATACAAGCCAGAGACCAAAGATGTATTGAGCGAAGAGTCATCATATGTTACTTTAAAATTGTTAGAGGGTGTTACAAAGTTTGGATCAGGAGCTAGATTAAGACATAATATTCCAGATGAAGAAAGAAATTATGTGTACAAAAATGTTGTTACAGGATATCCATATGAATTCAGTAATGCTATTGCTGGAAAAACAGGCACTACACAAAATCAAAGCGACGGTTGGTTCATTGGTATGGTTCCAAATTTAGTTACTGGAGTGTGGGTTGGCGGAGAAGATCGTTCGATTCATTTTGAAGAAATTGCATTTGGACAAGGAGCTACTATGTCTCTCCCAATATGGGGATTGTTCATGAAAAAATGTTATGAAAGTGAGACACTAAATGTATCCAAAGAAGATTTTGAAGAGCCTGAAGAACTTGATATAATCATAGACTGTTCAAAAATAAAACCAATTGAAATTGAAGATGAAAGTGAGGATATTAATGATTTGTTAGGAATTGGGAATTAGTAAATGAAAAGATTAATCTCATTAGATTTTTTTAGAGGAATAACAATTGCAGGTATGATTATAGTTAATGATCCTGGCAGTTGGTCGCATGTATATGCTCCTTTACTACATGCTGAATGGCATGGGGCAACACCAACTGATTTAGTTTTTCCTTTCTTTCTTTTTATAGTTGGTATTTCCATAACATTGTCGTTAAGTAAACTTAAATCAAATCCAACATCTTCAATTTATGTCAAAATTTTAAGGAGAACTCTCATTATTTTTGGCTTAGGCATCTTTCTTTCCTTATTTCCAAATTTTGACTTTGAAAACCTAAGAGTCGCAGGTGTTTTGCAAAGAATAGCGCTTGTTTATTTAGCATGTTCCTTATTATTTCTGAACTCAAATTTCAAATCTCAACTTTATATTGGGATTGGTCTACTTATTTTATACTGGTTTTTTATGATGTTTATTCCTTTTAATGGCAATCCTGCTGGTACTCTAGAGCCAGGTGAAAATTTTGCTGCATGGATTGATAGTTTCATTGTTCCTGGAAGAATGTATCAGGAGACTTGGGATCCTGAAGGATTATTTAGCACTATACCCGCAATTGCTACAGGGATTTCTGGAATGCTCTGCGGAAAATTAATAACTGAATTAAGTAAAACATCCGAAAAGATTATTAAACTATTTTTTTGGGGAACAATAATACTAATTGTATCACATTTTTGGGATTATACATTTCCAATTAATAAGCATATATGGACAAGCTCATACGTGTTATACTCATCAGGTTTGGCAATGATTATTCTAGCTGCATCTATGTGGATTATTGATGAAAGAAACTATACTTCAAACATTAAATTTGGATTAGTTTTTGGATCAAATGCAATTGTGGCCTATGTCCTACATGGTATTGTTTGGAGACTCTTTCAATATCCAATAATTGGTGGTGTTGGTTTTCAAAAATTTTGGATGGATACTGGAATTGGACTGGGACTATCTCCAAAATTTGTGTCACTTGACTGGGCTATATTTTACACTCTTATAATTTATATGTTAGTTTATCAATTATATAAGAGAAAAATTTTCATCAAAATTTAATTATCATTACATTTAGCGGTCTAATTAAAGAAATTATTATGAAAAATTTTATTTATATACTAATGGGATTATTCCTATTTACATCATGCGAAACAACTGCTCCGTGCGAAAAAGAAACTAATGGTTTTGGTCCCTTTGATGGTCAGACTGTCTTCCTTGGATCACAAGAAACTGTTGATGTTTTTACAGCAATTGATGCTGCATGGGCTGCGAGAGATTATGAAACTTTAAAATCCTTTATTGTTGATGGTGGAAACTTTTCCTTTGCTGATGGTACAGTGGTTACTACGGGTGATGATTTTGTTGCCTACATTGATGCTGAATATCAAGATGCTATAGAAAATAATGAGGATTGGGGTTGGACAATTGATTATGCTTTTGCTGCTTATCCTGCTGGTTCAGATGATCCAAATGCTGGAAATCAAGTCGGCGAATGGGTTAATGCGCAATTTACATCACCAGATGGTAGATATGTTGAATGGTATCATATCGCTGATGGTAAACTTTATAACTGGAACCAAGCTAAAGCTGAAATTGCTAAATCTGAATAAACTGATAACTATGAAAAATTTAATTTACTTATTTATCGCTTCTTTGATGCTTTACTCATGTGTTTCTGGAAATTCAGTTACTGTTGAATCTGTCCCTGAAAAATCAAATGGTTTTGTAATGGGTACTGGTCAGACAATTATGCTAGGAAGTGATGCCTCAGTCGAAGTTGTTAAACAAATCGATAATGCTTGGAAAAGCAGAGACTATGAAACTTTAAAATCATTAGTTGCTGATGATGCTAAACTATATCACGATGATGGTAGAGTTTCAACTGGTGGTGAAGAATTTGTTGCAGCAATTGAAAGTGATTATACTGAAATGGTTGCTGAAGGAAAAGAGTGGGATTGGGTTATGAACTTTGCATTTGCTGTAAAAGTTTCTGAGTCTGATGATCCTGAGGAGTTTAATGATGATGGTGAATGGGTTAGTGCTCGTTTTACTACAGCGTCTGATGAGATTTATGAAGAGTGGTACTATATTATAGATGGCAAACTTTCTTGGTGGGGATCTGCCAAAAGAGGATTGTACACAGAATAGTTTAAGCTCAGAATTTAATTTTAAAAAAGCTCATATAAATATGGGCTTTTTTATTTTGAAATTTTTTAAAAATTCTAATTATGAATTTCAATAATAAAAATGAAAAAATTGATATTTATCCTCTTTTTGGTGACTTATTAAAGGGTGAGCCATATGTTTTTGATTTTTCATCAAAAAATCCTAAAACTCTTGAATATAATTTAAATGATTTCAAGGAATTTAATGATGATATTTTCAATGAATTAAAAAATTCAGATATGAGTTGGGGGATTGGAAAATACTTGGAAGAAAGAAGAAATATCTTAAGAGGATCCATTAACATAATTAATGAAAAAAGAATTTATCATCTTGGATTAGATATTATAGTTCCTTACAGTTCTGTAGTATTTTGCCCTTTAGATGGTAACGTTTATAAGCTTGGTAAGGAAACTCAAAAAGGTAATTACGGTGGTTATTTAGTTATAAAACATAATATTAAGGATCAAACATTTTATTCACTATATGGGCATCTTAAAACACCCCATAAAGTACAATTGGGACAAGAACTAGTAGCAGGACAAGAACTAGGTAAAATTGGTAAAGAAAGTGATAGTGGTGGATGGTTTTGTCATCTACATTTACAGATAATAACTCAAAAAGCCATGAATGAAGGATATTCAGAGTGGGGGTATATTTCGGAAGAACTTCTATCTAAAGTTGAAGAGTACTTTCCTAATCCTAATTTTCTATTTAAATGGTAATCTTAATCTTATTTTGAATATGGTAAAGAAGAATGGTGCAAAATAATTTTTAAATCTCCAATATCATTTTTCTTGTATACAAAACTATACTCAACTTTGGTTTTCCCACCATCATTATCAGTAAAAAAATAATTGCCCATTGCAATTGCTATGTCATTGATAATATTGATAGAATTATTTTCAAAATCTACTTTTACCCATGGGTTTAAAGCAAATCCTTTATCCTCGATGAAGTCAGAATCAGAGCCTATAAAATAAGATAGAGCCGCCTTAACATCTCCTCTAAACTGAAAGTCCGATGCTTTAGTTGGCTTAAACTGAACTATACCATTTTCATAATCATACATTTTATTAATGAAATCAATAGTGAACATTCTACACTCTTTTAAAGAATCTTTTAATTCTCCTATTTTAACAATTCCCTTTCCCCATTTTTCTTGGGCCTTTTCGATTTCTTGAATTTTCATAATAGTTAGACAAAATTAATTATAATTTTATGCTTTCATATGAAAAAACAAATTTCTATTTCAAAAACCGGAAAATATTCACAAATTGGAAAATGCTCTAAAAAAATTAACAATGTATGGATTGTTTTACATGGCTATGGAATGCTAAGTGAATATTTTGTAAAGAAATTTGAATGCATTATAAATGAAACAACTTTAGTAATTGCACCTGAAGCAACTAACAGGTTTTACTTAGGAGATAATTATACACGAGTTGGTGCTAGCTGGATGACAAAATTAGATAGAGAACAAGAGATTAGTGATAACATTTTATTTTTAGATAAACTTTTTTCAATTATAAAAAAAGAAATTGGGCACGATAACTTTAAATTAAATACATTAGGTTTTTCTCAAGGAGGGCCAACACTTGTCAGATGGCTAATGTCTAATAAATTAAATACTAATTCCTTGATTTTATGGGGCTCTGATATTCCAAAAGACTCATTAGTAATTGAGAATAAATCTAGGTGGAATTCTATGAATCTTAAGATTGTTATTGGGAAAAACGATGAATACATTAATGAAGAAAAAAAACAAGAATTTGTTGGAGTTGTTAAATTATATGGGCTAAAATATAAATTGATTGAATATGAAGGAAGTCATAAAATTATCGAAGAAGAACTTAAAAAGATTGCTAATAGCTTATGACTGAAAAAATTGAAAATTTAAATAAAGAATTAAGCTTAACTTTTAAAAGACTAAGTAAGTACTCAAACCAAGAGATTAATTTTAAACCAAATTCAAAAAAATGGTCTATAGGTGAAAATATGTATCACTTATGGCTAACAGAAATTACCACAGAAAAATATATTAGAAAAAAAACCTCTTATCCTGATACTCTTATAAATGTTAGTAAGATTGCGAAGCTTAGGTTGAAATTATTAAAACTTATTTTTTTTCTTGGGTTAAAATTTAAAGCCCCGAAAATAGTTGTTGATCCGATTCCTGAGAATATTGATCTACAGGAGCTTAAAAATAAATGGTTAAAATCAAGGGATTCATTTGAAATACTAATTAATAATTTAGATGAAGAAATTCTTAAAAAAGGCATTTTAAGGCATCCACTGGCAGGAAGAATTGACATGAATATGACTTTAAACTTTCTGTTATCTCATTTTATACATCATAAGAAGATTATTCATAAATTAGAGAAAAAAATTAATCTATGAATTGGGAAGATTGGTACGTAAAAAACAGATGGATACTCTGGTCTGTTGTTGGTGGCTACCTCCTCTTGAGACTTCTTGCTATACTCTAAACTTATTTAGATGATGTCCCGTCTCTGTTAGGCTTTCTTAAAGACGGCCATCCCCTAGCTCTCATCATTCTACCTGTCCTTGGATTTACACTACTTTCAGGTAAAACTCTTTTTTCTCTTGAAGCCTGATCTGGATCTTCACTTGCCTTATAAGCAAGAATTGCAGTCAGAATAACATTATTTTTTAAATCATCAAAAACTATTTTATCGTAACTATCAAGATTGGTGTGCCATGTATAATTCCAGTATTCCCAATCTAAAGCACTTAAGTTAAAAGCAGGAACACCTGCGGCAACAAAACTAGCGTGATCAGTTCCACCAGAACCGGGCATTCCTGGAAAATCGGTTTCAATATGTTTTGTTACATCTTGAGGGACGGATGATAACCAATCTGAGAGATAATCGTATGAGTTTAGAAATCCTTGTCCACTTATACTCACAACCCTTCCTGTTCCATTATCTTGATTAAATACTGCTTGAATATTTTCAACAATATTTGGATAATCTTCAACAAAAGCTCTTGAACCATTTAAGCCTTGTTCTTCACTTCCCCAATGACCAACCATTATAGTTCTCTTTGGGTTTGGGTAAAATTTCTTTAATATTCTCATCGCTTCCATCATGACAATTGTACCTGTCCCATTGTCTGTTGTACCTTGTGATCCATCCCAAGAGTCAAAATGAGCAGATAAAATTACATACTCATTTGGCTTTTCAACACCTTTAATTTCTGCAAGTGTATTAAATGTTGGCACATCCCCTAATTCTTTAGATGTTGAAATAATTTTAACAGTAGGAGTAGTTCCATTTTCTACCATTCTATATAACATGGTATAGTCTTCTAAATTCACATCAACATTAGGTATCTTATCAGTTCTTGCGCTAAAAACTTTATTTGCACCAAAAGCTCTGGACCAATAACTTGAGATTAATCCTACAGCACCCGCATCTTCAAATGCTTTACTTATATCTCTGTAACCATATCCAGTTTTTCTAATATTTGAATACCAATTCTCACTAATCTTATCCCTTTGTTCTTTCATTTTTTCAAAAGATTCAGGAGTAGCATATTCTTCCCATTGTGAATCTGGCCTACCTGTTATTTGGTTTTGACTAACTAAAATAAATTTACCTTTAACTGTTTTTAACCAACTATCAAAATCTTCTTTATTATCGATTTCAGGGACTTTAGTTACCTCAGCTGTTATACCTCTTTTGGATGTAGAAGGGCTCCATGCTAATTGTCGGCCATTTAGAGTTCTTACTCTTGGTTTTAACATATCAATATGAGTGATTCCCCTTTCCCATCCTCTCCAAATTCCCCATTGGTGTAAGTATGAGTTTATTCCCCAACTTTTATATTTTTTTACTGCCCAGTCATGAGCATTTTTCATTTGTGGAGTTCCTACTAATCTGGGACCAACCACATCAAATAATTCATGTGATAATTTTTCCACATGAGAATTATTCTTAACCTCATCGATGATATTTTTAATTACACCGTCAGAATTTTGAGCATTTAAAAAAGATATTATTAATAAAAAAAAGAGAGAGATAAATTTTTTCATAATTAATATTTTAATTTATTCTAGTGTCTGTTATGAACATCACACCTGTGTTATATTTTGGAATATAATAATTAAAGTTATGTTTATTTAAAATTTGATTTATAATTTTTTCTTGCAATTTCGGAGATTGACCAGTAATTAATTCTAAATCGAGGTCATTATCAAAAGAGTTTAGGAGAAGATATTCTTCAACTTTAATTAGCGACTCTTCATGGCTAAGTCCATGTAAGTCAATGATTTTTTTCATTAAATTATTTTTCGAAAGACTGGCTTTCACCAATTTTAGAGGATCTAACATTGATCGTTTCTTTCTTGCTTGCTTCTGTTACAAAAGCAATCATCCTAATGTTATCTTTATTGAACTCACTAGGTATGACATATTGAAATTCTTTTTCAAACTCCTTATCATGACCTAAATGTTCTGATGGTATTTCATCACCTAGTAATCCTGTTATATTTTTTCTCAAGACATCATTATGCTCAAAGTTTTTAATTGGATCTCCCTGATAATATGAAGTCCAATTTCTCTGATCATAAATCAATTCATCCTCCACAATGTACAATCCTAATTTAAGAGCCTTATAATTATATCCCATCTTAAGCTTTACCTTTATTGTAAGCATATCACCATCTAAGGAGGATTCCATTGCCAATGCAGCATAAGCTTTGTTAGTAAGCTTACTTAAAACTTGATCTAAGCTACTTGGCTCTGGGGGTGCCCATCTAGCTTTTCTATCAACAAAAGCTGTAGGAAATCCCGTAACTCCAAAGTGACTCCTTAGTGTTGCTTCTAACGGAAATTGCATTGGATCACCCTGATGGATGGCAATTACAACAGCATCTTTAGTTTGTTTTTTCAATTCCTCAATGGCAAAAGAAACTCTAGTGCAATATCCACACCATGTACCAGTGTAATCTTCTACAAGTACATATTGTTTATACTCAATAGGAATCTGGTTAACTTCAACTTGCTCAGTATTACTTTTTAAGTTCTGAAACTTAGCATAAATGTCAAAAGTTCCTACATCGTTAAAAGTGTACGAACTTCCATCAATTTCACTGTCATTTACGTAAAATTTAGCTTCAGTAGTTCTATTTTTTCCTGTATTATCAAAGACGCTAAATAAAACTTGCTGTCCAACAATAATTTCATCTGAAGATATATATACCTCAATGCTGGTAATAACTGGCGTATTGTCTAATTCTTGTGATTGATCATCCTCAGTACCAGCACAACCTAAAAGCAGAAAAATTATCAATAATCTAGTAAATAAAAACCTCATGGACCTTCGAAATTAATAAATTGATCTTAAATTTGTAATCCAAATGATAAAAAAATTTACATTTTCTTTGATACTATGTCTGCTTGCTTACACTTCTAATTCTCAAAAGTTTATTCCGGAGATTGGTTTAAAGACACTCAATGGTGAATCTATTAAGTCTATACAAGCTATTAATCAGGATGGATTTACAATTATATCTTTTTGGGCTACATGGTGTATTCCATGTATCAATGAATTGGATGCGATTAACAAGGTTATCAATGAGTGGAATCAGACAGAAGATATTACAGTTTTAGCAATTTCAACAGATGATTCAAGAAGTAAAAAAAGAGTTCGACCATTAATTAATGGAAAAGATTGGATTTTTGATGTAATTTCTGATACAAATCAAGAATTTAAACGAGCAATGGGTGTGGTAGGAATTCCACATACAATTGTAACCTACAAGTCTGAAATAATTCATAGAAGGATTGGATACACACCTGGTGAAGAGGAAGATTTATTTGAAGTTATTTCTAATTACAATGAATAATGCTTAAATCAATAACAACACTTTTACTTGGACTATTTTTTTTAAGCGTCAGTTACTCTCAATCTAATCGAATTTACGGGTCATTTGAATCCAATGCTGTTTATTATCAGGAAAACGAAGAAGAAAACTATCAAAACAAACTCGCATCAAATAATTATTTAAATGTCAAATATCTTTTTAACTCAAATTGGAATGTTGAAGTCCAGGTTGAATCATATTTACCAAAACGATTACAAAGTTATTCTGATAGTTTCGAAAACACCCATTTGTCAACTCTAAGTGTTAACTACTCTAAAAATAATTTTAACATGAGTATAGGTTCTATTTATGATCAATTTGGTAGTGGGCTGGTATTAAGAACCTGGGAGGATAGGCAGTTAGGAATCAATAATTCAATATGGGGATTTAAAACATCATTTGATACTGAGAATTTTAACTTAAAACTTTTAGGGGGTTGGCAGAAAAAAGGTGTTGGAATTAGTAGCGGAAAAATTGTAGGACTTGATAGTAGTATTACACTATTAAACAGTGATACTAAGTATCAAAATTTAATTTTTGGACTCAGTTATGTTGGAAGGTTCGAAATGCCACATTATGTTTCATATGACTTTAATGATTTGACTAATCTTTTTTCAGCCAGACTAGATTATTTTTCTGATAAATTTTATTTTGAATATGAGCAAGTAATTAAGTCCGAAGATGGTATCACTCAATTTGGATCTATTTCAAATGAGTTTGTAAAAAAAGGAAGTGCTCATTCTCTGAACCTTGGAATTACAGAATCAGGATTTGGTTTGGATATGACATTTAGGAGATTAGAAAACATGCCTCTTTTCAGTGATCGTTTTGAGCAGGGTGAAATTTATAATGAATCAAATGTCAACTATCTACCTGCTCTAACAAAACAACACGACTATCAATTGGCTAACATAAATGTTTATGAATCTCAACCTAATGTGTCATTTCCAGATCCAGAACTAATGAAATCAGGTGAAATCGGCTATCAAATTGATTTGTATTATGATCTAAAAGAAGGCTCAAATTTTGGAGGAAAATATGGTTCTAAACTATCTCTTAATATAAGCTCTTGGTATAATTTAAAAGGTCAATATACTTATTATCCGTCTGATTATAATACAGATTTTATTGGTTTTGGTGAAAAATATTTTTCTGAGCAAAGTATAGAAATTAGAAAAAAATGGTCTAAAAAATTTGACAATATTTTTCTTTTTATAAATAAATACTACAATAAAAGGTTTGTCGAAGAAAAAAGTGGAGAAATTAATTCTCAAATTCTTGTAATTGACAATACATTAAAACTAAATAATAAAAAATCGTTAAGATTAGAAATTCAACATCTTAGCACAAAAGATGATAAAAAAAATTGGTATGGATATGGGCTTGAATATAATTTCAACTATAATCTTTCAACATATTACAATACTATAGTTAACTACGAAAATTTAGATGACGATAAGCCAGCTTTTTATTCAATAGGTGCATCATATAATAAAAATGCTTCCAGATTTTCTGTCTCTTATGGGAAACAAAGAGGAGGATTGCTTTGTTATGGTGGAATATGCCGATATATTCCAGAATTTAAGGGTATTTCATTTTCAATAAATACTTCTTTTTAATAACTTTAAATTAGATGAAAAAGTACTTAACAGAATTTATTGGAACCTTGTTTCTTGTTTTAATAATAGGCTTAACACAAAATCCATTAGCAATTGGTTTTGGTCTAACAGTACTTGTTTATATGGGTGCTCATATCTCAGGAGCACATTATAACCCAGTTGTGTCACTTGCAATGTTTATTAAAAAAGAAATTAGTGGAGATGATTTTTTTAAATATATAATTGCTCAAATATTGGGAGCTGCACTTGCTGCATATTTAGTCTTTACGCTTTCATCAAATATGACAATCCAACCAAATTTAGATGAGTCTGTTTATCAAATTTTACTAGCTGAGGTGTTGTTTACATACCTTTTAGTTCTAGTTATTTTAAATGTGGCCTGTCATCCAAACTTAAAAGAGAATTCCTTTTATGGGCTTGCAATAGGATTAACTGTAATGGCAGGAGCCTATTCAGTTGGGGGTCTTTCAGGAGGTGTATTTAATCCGGCTGTATCAATTGGCCCATCAATAATAGATTTTATTTCTGGATATGGTGTCTCGCAATATTTTACTTGGTATTACATAGTTGCCCCTATTATAGGTTCTTTAATTGCTGTAGTACATTTTAACTTTATACTTAAAAAATGAAAAATATCTTAAATTATAAATTTGGGTTTTATCTATTAATCGTAGTTCTCATTGGAATTTTTGTTGCTGATTCTATTGAAGAAGATTATAATGATGAAATTACAAAAGCTCAAGTAAAAGAAACCATAAGTAATTTTTTCTCATCAATTGAAATTGGTAGTGAATTAGATACCTATGACTATATAACTGAGGATTTCCAATTAGTTGAACTAGGAGGACCTTATACATTGGCTGAGTTTTGGTCATTAATAGAATCTTCTCAAGGAGACAACATTCCAGTTTCAAGAAATTGGGATCTTTCCAACTGGACAATCTCAATAGATGATGAATCAGCACATGTCAGTTATAAAAACAATGGAACCTTTGTGACATCAATAAATGGTGAGAAAGTAACTACAAATCCGATATGGCTTGAAAGTGCATACTTAATTTTAGATGATGATGAATTAAAGATTAAGTATTTTCAGTCTGAAGAAATATCGGACTATTTATCAAACTGAATATCAAAAGAAATATTTAAATAGTCTTCCATTTCAATCAACATAAATGAAGGCAGCTTGATGGAAAATTCAGATGGTATAATTTGAAATTTTCCAGTAACATTTATTAAGTTCTCATTGTCATCAACAGTTCCTAAAACCTTTATGGGTTTTTTTTGTCCGTGAAACTCAATATCTCCATTAAAAGTTATGGCATTTCCTTGAGTGCTAATATCATCTGAGTAGAATTTAATATTTGGAAATTTTAATGCCTCTAAAACTTCTAAAGAATGTGAGTCTCTGCCTGAATTTCCGCTATCAAAATCAACAACTTTTGCTGCAATTGCAATTTTTGAAATCACATTGTCATAAATAATAACACCACTGATGTTATCATTAACTCCATCCCATGCATGCAATACATGCTTAGCATTATAACTAATTGTTGATTTTTCATTATTAATCATTAATGTGTTTTGTGAGAATGAAAAATTGAAAACGAGTAATAAAATAAAATATCTTTTCATAATTAAAACTTAAATACAATTACAGCAGTTGCATAACTTGCAAATGCAGTATATGCTGCAGCTTTATGAGCTTTTTTATTATCGTCAGCCACAACATTTGTCAGAATCATTGCTGTGAAATGAATATTTGCTAGAAACTTGTGAGCCTTAATTGAGCTGAATCCTTTTGTCTTTTTATTTGTTAATGGTGGTGGTGAGAAAAGAGATAATGCTGCCCCAGTAAAATATCCAGCATTAACAATTTTTCCCATTGTTTTGTGTGTATTATATAAGCTGTAATCACCATTATATAATTTGCCTCCAATAATTCCTTGTGCAACCATTGTACCCAACGTTGCGTATCCGAGAATTTGATGAGTCTTTAAAAAAGATCTTCTCAGTTTTAATTCTTTTTCTCTGTTCTTTAAATTAAGTGGTGCAATTCCTGTTTTTCTTAAAATTCCTTTTTCACCCCAAAAAATTCTTTGAGTGAATATCATTCTTTCAGGCAGTAATTCAGGTGTAGCATTTTCATCAGCAATAATTAAATCAAAAAGCTCTTTTTCCTGAGAAAAATTAAATATTGGAAACAAGGCAATTAAAAAAATTATAATTATTTTCTTCAAGCTATTAATTTAAAATTGATAATAATATTTTATTAAACTCATATGGATTTTCCATGTGAGGAAGATGTCCTGAATCTAAAATAAAAAACTCTTTTCTTTTTGGTAATATTGAATCTATTCTTTTTTCAAAATCCTTGTATAAAACAACTTGATCACTATCACCCCAAATTGTAGAAACAGGGATATCGCTGTTTTGAATTTTAATATGAATACTATCCATAGTGTAATGATTTTTTCTTGTTGATATTAAAGCCTTTGCAAATCCTTTGTATTTAAGCAGTTCTTCATATTTAATATCCCATCCAGAATGTTTTTCAGGATATTTAAAATCCGATAGTTGGCCCTTTGAAATTGTTGGATAATTCTTTTTAATAAAATTAGAAACTTCGATTTTAGATACAGATTTGTCATTTAATTCATCAATATATTTGAACCCAGATGAAGCTACATAAACCAACTTTTCAACAATTGATGGATTAATATCCGCTATTTTAGAAATTACTCTTCCACCATTTGAAAGTCCAAGAAACTTGGCTGAATCTACATTTAATTTTTCAAGCAATTGAATAACTTGATTGGCAAATAACTCATCTGTATAGCTTTCACTTACATTTTCTGAGAATCCTCGACCATACAAGTCTAAAGAAATTACATAGTATCCCTTTTCTGAAAGTAATTTAAAAGTTGGATCCCAAATATAAGATGGAACAGAAAATCCATGAACCAATACAACAGGAACAGTATTGGTTTTTTTATTTGCTGATTTATAATAAGTAAATCCTTTTGATAGTTGAACTATATTGGAATTTTCTGTGTGATTAAATTCATTAACAAAAACTTTATCCTTATTTATGTACTCATATTTATTGAAGGTGTCATTACAAGAAAAAAAAAGTGTTAAAAGAAATGTTGAAAATAATCTAATCATGAAGCTAATATTTAACTGCTACAATGACTTCATTTCTTCTTCCGTAAAATTTATATGGACTATCATAGGATAGATATAGCATTTCACCAGCTGCTTCAACATTATGCTCTTGAAGTTTTTTTATTAATGCATTTGTATACTTTTCTCTTTTATTGTTGTTTGAGTAACCACCATACTGAATTGATGCATAATGACCCCCTTCATCTAAATATATTTCAACATTACTTGATAGAGGCATAGAAACATTTTTCATATCATATTTTGAAGGTAAAACAAACTCCATCAGTGAACCTTTATCTTCATTTTTCATATAAACTGGTGTGGTCATTGAAATCTTTTCATTTTTCTCATTATAACCAGAAATATACCTAAATAATTTTCCAAAATTATTATTTGAACCTTTTGTTGAATAGGTTTTTGCCTTTAAAACTGGTTCATACAGTCTTATCTCAAATTCATCATCAGAAAATAGAGTTTCATATTTATGAGTTTCATAGCTCTGAGAAAACATATATGTTGTAAAAATAAAAAACGATAAAACAGCAATAAAAATTAATTTAAAAATTGTTTCCATATCTTTTTATTTATTATCATACAAAAATGAAACCACAAAAAGAATTAGTGCAATTATCAAAAAAAACAAACCAAATATAAAGGACTTAAATTCCTGATAACCTAACAGACCTATAACTAGAAAAATAAGGCCAAATACAAAAGAGTTATTTATGATTATTTTTTTCAATTATTAAATATAGTTAAATCAGAATAATAGTTTTTTTCTTCAATATTAATTTCATTACTTTATGACAATGAGATTTTTACAATTTCTTATTATAATTCTTTTCATTGGATGTTCGTTTAATAATGAAAGGTCAGTTAAAGATCATTCCATGTATTGGCATAAAAACTCAGCAGAGTATAAAGCTCTATGCTTACAAGCCTACAATATTGCTAAAAAAAAATTAGAGCTTGAATTGTCTAAGGATTATGAAAAACCACTTGCTATAATTGCAGACCTTGATGAAACAATTTTTGATAACACCCCTTATAATGAAATGCTTATTAATGAGAATAAATCCTATAATCAAGAAAACTGGTCAGATTGGGTTAATAAAGAAATAGCAACTGCGGTACCTGGTTCATTAGATTTTTTTAATTATGCTAAATCACTGGGTGTCGAAATTATTTATCTTTCAAATAGAAGGGTTGAAAACTATGAAGCAACTAAGTCTAATCTTATTAAATTGGGTTTCCCATTTGATGAGTCTACTGTAATGTTATTGCGTGATGAAACAAGAGATAAATTAAAAAGAAGGTCTTCGATTAAGGATTATGAAGTTGTCATGTTAATTGGAGATAACTTGGGTGATTTTGATTCTGCTTTTTTTGGCAAAACTAATAAAGAAAGATGGGAGGTTTCGGTTTCTTTAAAAGACAATTTTGGGGAAAAGTTCATACTGCTTCCAAATTTAATATATGGTGATTGGGAAATTGAATTTGAATGAAAAAATTGTTTATACTTTTTCTATTTTTTACTCTTGAGCTTTCATCACAGGAATGTTCAGAATTTTTTTTAATTAGACATGCTGAAAAAGACCGAACAGATCCAGATAATAAAAACCCAAATCTTAACGAAGAAGGCAAGTTAAGGGCATTGAAGTGGGTTGAAGTATTCAAAAATCTAGAATTGGATAAAATATATTCAACAAACTATTACAGGACCTTAGAAACTGTTAAGCCAATATCAAAAAAAATAAAAAAAGAAATATCGATCTATAGCCCTTCAAAAATTAATTATGATAAATTTCTTTCGGATAATACTAATAATAAAGTTTTAGTCGTGGGTCACAGTAATACAATTCCAGGTTTTGTCAATGGATTAATAAAACAGAAGCTTTACAATCAGATAGATGATAGGAATAATTCGAACTTATACATAGTAAAAATCTGCAACAACTCTATTTCTCACAATTTACTTTATATAGAATAAAAAAAGCCCTTAATTACAAGGGCTTTTAAAAAACTTTTTTAAATAGTTTTTATTTTATAAAGCTTTTGTTTTCAAAAGTAAAGTTGTGAATTAGCTCAACTTCTCCCCTGTCTTCAAGGTATTTTTTAAACTTTTTAGAGTAGGTAGTTTGAACCTCATTCGCAAAGTTTAAATGATCATCAAGATTAGCTCCCGAGAGTAACGCCCAATGAGTAGCTCCATTTGGACGATTTATATCATAGGTTCCAAAGCCTACAAATCTATCTTTAAATAATTCAGGTAAAGATTCAACAAACTCTGACTGAGCTTTTGCAAAAGCAGCAGGGTCTTGAGGAATTATATCCCAAATTTGTACATAGGGATACTTTTCTACATCACCTTCAACAAAATTTATAAATCTCCCAGCATGGCCCTCTCCCCAAGATTCAACTCTATTTATAATATTAGACCAAAAGGCTTGGTTTTCAATTGGATTAAATTCACCCTCTTCAAAACCTTGATTTCCAATTTCCCACAAAAAAACTAATCTGTGTGACATGTCTTGTGGACCACCTATCCATAGTCTTTCCAAAGCTACAGCACCTCCAGGTTTAAACTTTTTAGCTCCAAAATAACTATCTAATGCTTCTATAATATTATCTTCAGAGTTTGGCTCTGCTTCTACGTAAACTACATTAAATCCCATTTGTTGGGAGTATATGTTAATGCCTAATAAGCATATAAGTAATGTTAAATATCGTTTCATAATTTTTATTTTTAATTAAATGTTGATGCTAAGTCTTGATAAATTGAACTTGACACAGCTGAAGAAAAGTCTGTCAAATCATTTTCAGAAACATATTTTTGAAATTTTTGAAAATGAGGATTAGGCTCATTAGTTTCTTTATATGATCTTCTATGTAAAATATCTTCAATTGAAGCAAATCCATCAAAAGAAATACCATTTACAATTTGTGATTCTTGATCAACGAAATTTCCTGCTGTAACCAAAGTTGCACAAACCCAGTTGTAACCTTCTACGCTACCAAGCTGAGGCTTTACCACATATTCTCCCCAGGCCCTATTATTATCAATAAACTTTTTTCTATCAGTGTATGAGAATTTAAATTTATTCATAACAAAATATTTAGATGGTTCATTATCAAAAACAGCTGCATTAACTTGCCATAGATCCAAGTCTCTTAAAGTTGTCATTTCCCATTTGCTTCCATCAGGTTGTTCTAACCCCAATTCTTTTGCTTCATTAGCTCCCCATATACTTTTGGGTTTAGCATACTGCTCTGGAGTTGAAAAATGATGGAAAAAAATAAATCTGCTTGGATATGTAACAGACCTGCTCATTGACCAGCCTGCCCATTTGCCATCCTCAACTGCTTTTGCAGCTAAAGGTTTATAATATTCTCTGTTTGCTTGTATAAAAGCACCAATATTACCTTCAACTTCAACTACATGAAGTCTTATTAAATAAGGTCCTTCATCTTGAGCCCCCAAATAAAAAAGCGGCATCAAAAGAAAAACGTAAAATATATTTTTCATAATAATTTAAATTTATACTCATCAAGATAAATAATAACGTTTTTTATTTTTTTATGAATTATAAATAAATGTTTCTGTTTAAGAATTTGATAAAATTAAAGTATAATTAATGCAAAAAACCTAATGATTTTTTATAATTTTCATCAATTATAAAAACCTTGCTTTCTAAATATATGCCTAATTCATTATTATTAA
>CACASE010000012.1 GCA_902535165.1 uncultured Bacteroidota bacterium
GCTGCTGAGGAACCTACTACTGAGGAACCTACTGCTGAAGAACCTGCTACTGAGGAAAAAGATGATAAAAAAGAAGAGTAAAAAGTTTTTTTACATTCTTAATAACTTTAAAGATAAACATCATGTTTATCTTTTTTTTTTGTTATAATTTTGAAAATAATTTTTTGTCTTGAGTCAGTATAAATCCAGAAAAAAAGCCTTTGTACTCCTAGAAGATGGAACTATTTTCCATGGTAAATCTATTGGTATTGAAGGAACATCCTCTGGTGAATTATGTTTTAATACTGGTATGACTGGTTATCAAGAAATTTTTACTGATCCATCATATAATGGGCAATTAATGGTTATGGCTAATGCCCATATTGGTAATTATGGTACAAATTTGGACGAAGTTGAATCTGATTCAGTAAAAATAGCTGGATTAATATGTAAGAACTTTAGTTTTAGTTTTTCTAGACATGGGCAATCAAATTCATTATTTGAATTTCTATCAAATAATAAAATTGTTTGTATTTCAGATGTTGACACACGAGCCCTTGTAAGTTATATAAGGGATAATGGATCTATGAATGCTATCATAAGCACAGAATCTATTAAATCAATACAAAAAATAAAGGAAAAATTGGATAAAGTTCCATCAATGAGTGGCTTAGAGCTTGCTTCAAGAGTATCAACTAAAAAACCATATTTTTTTGGAAATAAGGATTCCAAATACAAAATTGCTGTACTTGATCTTGGTGTAAAGAAAAACATACTTAAAAATTTAGCAAAAAGAGATGCTTATATGAAGATTTTTCCTCATGACACCAATTACAAAAACATGGAAAGCTGGAATCCTGATGCTTATTTTATTTCAAATGGGCCTGGAGATCCAGAACCTCTTGAAAATGCAATTAATCTTACCAAAAAAATTCTAAAATCAAATAAGCCCCTTTTTGGTATTTGTTTAGGTCATCAAGTAATAGCTATTGCCAATGGAATAAAAACATATAAAATGCATAATGGTCATAGAGGAATAAATCATCCAGTTATAAATTTAAAGACTGGTAAAGGCGAGATTACATCGCAAAACCATGGTTTTGCTATTGATAGAAATGATACAGAAAAAAATTCTGAAATTGAAATTACGCATATGCATCTAAATGATAATACAATTGCTGGTATAAAAATCAACAATAAAAAATGCTTTTCAGTACAGTTTCACCCTGAAGCCAGTGCTGGACCACATGATTCCTCATATCTTTTTGATGAATTTATTGAAATGATAAAGGAATAATTATGGCAAATATTAAAAAAATTCTAGCCAGACAAATTTTTGATTCAAGAGGAAATCCTACGGTAGAAGTTGATGTAATAACTGATGATAATAATTTAGGAAGAGCATCTGTTCCATCAGGTGCATCTACTGGAGAAAATGAAGCTGTTGAGTTAAGAGATGGTGGTGATTCATACATGGGTAAAGGAGTTTTAATGGCCGTGAATAATGTTAATACAGTTATTGCTGAACAACTTGTAGGAAAATCTGTTTTTGATCAACAAAATATAGATAATGCAATGATTGAATTGGATGGTACTGACAATAAGTGTATTCTTGGTGCAAATGCAATTCTAGGTGTTTCATTAGCCGTTTCTCAAGCAGCTGCAAAATGCAAAGGGTTACCGCTATATAAATATATTGGAGGTGATTCTGCTGTAACATTGCCTGTACCTATGATGAATATTATTAATGGCGGATCTCATTCTGATGCACCTATTGCGTTTCAAGAATTTATGATAGTTCCAGTAAGTGCTAAATCTTTCACTAATGCGATGAAAGTTGGCTCAGAAATTTTTCATAATCTTAAAAAAAATCTTTCATCAAGAGGTTTAACAACATCAGTTGGTGATGAAGGAGGTTTTGCTCCAAAATTAACGGGAACGGAGGATGCTCTAAAAACGATAACTGATTCAATTATTTCAGCTGGATATAAACCAGGAGATGATGTGATGATTGCTCTTGATTGTGCTTCATCAGAATTTTATATAGAAGGTAAATATGATTATAAAAAGTATGAGGGTGAAAGTGGCTCAGTATTTAATTCAAATGAACAAGCAGAATATTTATCCAAACTTGTTGACTCATATCCAATTATTTCAATTGAAGATGGAATGGATCAGAATGATTGGGAAGGATGGAAATATTTAACACAAATTGCAGGTGATAAAGTTCAATTAGTTGGAGATGACTTATTTGTAACTAATAGTAAGATCCTTCAAAAAGGCATCTCAGAAAATGCTGCAAACTCTATTTTAATAAAAGTAAATCAGATTGGAACTTTAACAGAGACTATAGATGCTGTAAACTTAGCTAAAAGCAATGGTTTTAGTACTGTCATTTCACACAGATCGGGTGAAACAGAGGATAATGTGATTGCTGATTTATCCGTAGCATTAAATGCAGGTCAGATAAAAACAGGCTCTATGTCTAGATCTGATAGGATGTCTAAATATAATCAGCTATTGCGCATTGAAGAGCAATTATCTGAAAAAGCTTTTTACCCAAAAAAAGAAGCTTTTACATTCTAAGCTTTATTATCGCTTTTTTTTTAACTAAATTTATGGTTAATGGCTAAAAAAGTAACTCTAAAATACAATGAGAAGGAATATAATTTTGATCTTCTAAAAGGATCAGAAAATGAAAATGCTATAGATGTATCTAAACTTAGATCTGATTTAAATTTAATTACGTTAGACCCAGGCTTTAAAAATACGGGTTCTTGTAAAAGTGCAATTACATTTTTAGATGGTGAGAAAGGTATACTGAGGTATAGGGGTTATTCTATTGAAGATTTAGCAAAAAATGCAGATTTTTTAGAAGTTGCTTTTTTATTAATTTTTGGGGAGCTGCCAACAAAAAATCAACTCAATAAACTAATTGCTGATATCCAAGATAATGCAATAATTGATGAAGATTTGAAAAAAATATTAGTAAGTTTCCCAAGGTCTGCTCATCCAATGGGAATTCTTTCCTCTTTGACAAGTGCTTTAATTGCTTTCAACCCAGAAAAGAAAATCAGTTTAACAAAAAAAACAGGTGATGAACATGATTATATGTACAACTTAATTGTAAAATTATTAGCTAAAATTCCAATTCTTGTTGCATGGGTTTACAGAAGAAGAAATGGATTATCCCTTGATTATGGAGACTATACCCAAGGTTATGTTGAAAACGTTACAAAAATGATGTTCCAAAGACCTAACCAAAAATATATTAAAAATGATGTCATAGTTAATGCTATGAATAAGTTATTAATCTTGCATGCAGATCATGAGCAAAATTGTTCAACTTCAACTGTAAGAATTGTAGGATCCTCAGAGGCGAGTTTATTTGCATCTGTTTCTGCTGGAATTTCCGCTCTTTGGGGAAGACTGCACGGAGGTGCTAATCAAGCAGTTTTAGAGATGCTTGAAGCAATTAAAAATGATGGTGGTGATACTAAAAAATTTATGGAGAAAGCCAAAGATAAAAATGATTCTTTTAGATTAATGGGATTTGGTCATAGGGTTTACAAAAATTTTGATCCGAGGGCTAAAATAATTAAAGTCACTGCTCATGAAGTGTTAAAAGATTTAGGAATAAAAGATCCTATATTAAATATTGCTAAGTCATTAGAAAAAAAAGCATTAAATGATCCTTATTTTACATCAAGAAAACTTTACCCAAATGTTGATTTTTATTCTGGCATTATTTATAAAGCACTTAATATTCCAACCGAAATGTTTACAGTAATGTTTGCTTTAGGCAGGGTGCCAGGATGGATAGCACATTGGAGAGAAATGAGGATGAATAATGATCCAATTGGTAGACCTAGACAAGTTTATACTGGTAGTAAAAAAAGAGATTTCCTACCTTTAAAAAACAGATAGTCCTTATCTTTAAAAATGATTATTGAAAATCTTCTAAAGAAAAAAATAGGAGAATATTTATTTCAGAAATATTCTATTTCAGATAATAAGATTGAAATTATTAAAACTAGAAAAGAGTTTAATGGTGATTATACTGTTGTTCTTTTTCCAATATTACCATTATTAAAAATAAAGCCAAATGAAATTGGGCAAGAAATTGGAAAATTCTTAATTGATAATGAAAAGTTTGTTGAGGATTTTAACATTATCGATGGTTTTCTTAACCTATCAATTGCTGACTTTTTCTTAGTTGATTTACTTAAGGCGCTTGATGAAAATTTAGAATTTAATTATGATTTAGTAAATGAGTATTTTTTGATTGAATTTTCTTCACCAAATACAAATAAACCACTTCACCTTGGTCATGTAAGAAATATTTTGTTGGGAGATTCTATCTCTAGAATTTTTAATGAGGTGGGTAATTATGTACATAAAACTCAAATAATAAATGACAGAGGAATACATATATGTAAATCTATGGTTGCTTGGCTTCAATTTGGAAAAGATACTAGTCCAAAATCTTTAAATCTAAAGGGAGATGTATTTGTTGGTAACTTTTATGTGAAATATAATGAAGAATTTGAGAAACAGGTAAATGAGTTGGTATCAAATGGAATTTCCGAAGAAGAAGCCAAAAATAATGCTCCAATATATAAGGATGCCAAAGAATTACTAATTAAATGGGAAAATGGTGATAAAGAAGTAATTAATCTTTGGAAAAAGATGAATTCATGGGTTTATGAAGGTTTTTCTGTTACTTATGAAAACCTTAATGTTTCTTTTGATTCTGAATATTTTGAAAGTAATACTTATCTAAAAGGTAAAGAAATAGTACTAAAAGGGCTAAGTGATAAAATCTTTCAGCAAAAAGATGATAATTCAGTATGGGTAAATTTAGAACCTTATGGGTTAGATGAAAAGATTTTACTTAGATCTGATGGAACCTCAGTTTATATTACGCAAGATATTGGAACAGCTTTTTTAAGGTATAAAGATCATCCAAAAATGGATGGTATGATATATACAACAGGTAATGAGCAGGATTATCATTTCAAGGTTCTATTTAAAATTTTAAGTCTATTGGGTTATCGATGGGCAGATAAATTAAATCATTTAAGTTATGGAATGGTTGATTTACCTACTGGTAAGATGAAAAGTAGAGAGGGTTCAGTTGTAGATGCTGATGAATTAATTGAAAGTATGAACAAGAAAGCAAAAACTATTTCAGAATCCTTAGGAAAAATTAATGATTTGTCAGCTTTAGATCAAAATAAATTATATAGACAAGTTTCTTTAGCAGCTTTAAAATATCATATTTTAAAAGTTGATCCAAAGAAAAGTATTTTATTTGACCCTAATGAATCTATAGATTTCAATGGGAATACTGGGCCATTTATTCAATATACTTATGCTAGAATTAAATCTTTGTCTAGGAAGAATAAAAATAAAATGAGTTTTACGAAAGTAAATTTATCAGATAAAGAAAAAGATTTAATTATCCAATTAAATGATTTACCGAATGTTATCCTTAATGCCTATAAAAATTTAAATCCTGGCTTAATTGCTAATTATTGTTATGAGCTTGTAAAATTATACAACTCTTTCTACCAATCATCTACTATTTTGGGAAATGAGCAAATAAACAGTTTTAGAATTATGCTTTCAAACAAAGTAGGTAGTTCTATTAAAAAATCTATGTCTCTATTAGGTATTGAGGTTCCAGATAGAATGTAAAAAAAAAGCCGCTTTTAAAGCGGCTTTTTTATTGGTTAGTTGAGATATTGATTACTTAGATACTGCTAAGTTATAAATAACAAGACCGAAACCGATTTTGTTAATAGCATCACCTATGTTGTAAACAACATCCATATCTAGTGGAATAGCATCTACAAAGTCATACCATCCGTCAGTACCAATCATATATCCAATTGGATAGATTGACCAACCAACAAGTATAAACCAGCATAGAGCATTATATGCTTCTAATACAGAACCTCCAGCTTTTTCTGCAAGAGCTTTAGGTGAACCTAACCATAACATACCTACCATAACGAAGTAAGCAATACCTGAGATAGTTCCGTAAAGTACTGGAGAATCTCCAGTTTCACCTATATAACCTGCAACAAGCATAACGGTTGAAAGACCTATTAATTGCCACATTAACTTTTTAGTAGCTCCAGCTTTAGCTAGAATAAGATAAAACTCAACACACATTAGTGGAACAGTTAGTATCCAGTCTACATATCTGAAGAATGTTACATCAGCACCTGATACATTCGCATCTCTCATATAGTAATAATGAACAGCTGCGATAAAAGTAATTAGTCCTGAAACTAACATTGATGTTCTCCATTTTCCACCACCAGCATCCAACGATAAAAAGAAAAATACTGATGCAGCCATCATGGCCATGGTACCAATGAAAAACGTAAAACTTACTAGGTCGTTAGGAACGTCACCTAATAAGAAAATATTCATAAAATTTTCCATAATAATTAATTAATTGGTTTTTATGTGGCCCAAAATAGTAAAAAATAACTAGATAACTACTTTTATGACAAAAAAAAAAGATAAATGTTAAAAAAATCACATGATCCTACAGAGATAACTAAATAATTATCAACTAATTACAATTTTTATTAGTTTTTTAGTAATTGTAGTATTTATCGCATTATACTATAGTGTTTTAAATATGATTTATAAATTTGCAGATAAGATTTAACCAATTGAATAAAGAATTTACTAATAATTTCACTTTCAGAATCACAATTTTTTTAAGTCTGTTTACCCTATTTTGGAGCAACAATTTAAGTGGAGATTATTTCTATTTTGCATGTTATGCTTTGATTTTAACATTTGGGATTATACATGGGGCTAATGATATATTGATTTTATTAAAAGGTAAAAAGACCAATAATTATACAATTTTAAATGAAACCTTTAAATATTTTTCAATAGTTGTAGTCATATGTCTTATTTTTTTCAACTTACCTATCATTTCAATGTTATTTTTTATTTTGTTTAGTGCATACCATTTCGGTGAGCAACAATGGACAATTTTTGAAAATAATAATTCCAAAAGTTTAACATTATTTTATTTTGCTTTTGGTTCTCTAATTTTTTTAATATTATTTACGCTAAATTCTATTGAAGTTTCCGATGTAATTTATGATATAACATCTTATTACATTCCTCAAAGAGCATACAAAATATCATTAATTTGCTTAATCATTATAAATTCTATTTTTCTATTAATCAATTACAAAACATTAAGACCACAATTATTCCATCAGTTTATTTTGTTTTTGGTAATGCTGATCGTTTTCAGTGTTTTAGATTTACTACCTGCTTTTGCAGTTTATTTTGTCTTTTTTCATAGTATTCCTTCAATTATTGAACAGGCTGAATATCTTTTTGAAGATAGTTCAGCAAAAAGTTTTAAAAAATTTATTATAAAAGGTTTAGGCTATTGGCTAATAGCTATTATATTTTTAGGAATTTTGTATCTAATAATTAAAGATAAAATTGATTTTAGTTTGGGTATATTTTTCTCATTTTTAGCTGCTATTACATTTCCTCACGTTTTAGTCATTTACAAAATGAAACAAATCACAAGAAAAAATTAAATTTGCTATATAATGTTCAATAACCTAACTGAAAAATTAAATTCTGCCTTTCATGTCTTAAAAGGACACGGTAAAATAACAGAAATTAATGTAGCGGAGACATTAAAAGAAGTTCGTAGAGCATTACTAGATGCTGATGTTAGTTTTAAAATTGCTAAAGAGTTTACACAAAGAGTTAAAGAAAAATCGATCGGTAAGAATGTTTTGACTGATCTTAGACCAGGACAGTTAATGGTCAAAATTGTAAAAGATGAGTTAACTGAGCTTATGGGGGGTGAGCATGAAGGTATTAATTTATCTGATAATCCTTCAATAATTTTATTATCAGGTCTTCAAGGTTCTGGTAAAACAACATTTGGTGGTAAACTTGCCAATTATCTTAAAAAGAAAAAAGGTAAAAATCCATTATTAGTTGCTTGTGATGTTTACAGACCAGCAGCAATTGATCAATTGAAACTATTAGGAAGTCAGATTAATGTTGATGTTTACACAGAAGATGAAAATAAGGATCCAGTTGTAATTGCTAAAAACTCTTTAAAATTTGCAAAAGAACACAATAAGAATTTGATAATTATCGATACCGCTGGAAGATTAGCAATTGATGATGTTTTGATGAATGAAATTGGAAATATTAAAAATGCTACAAAACCTAGTGAAATATTATTTGTAGTAGATTCAATGACTGGGCAAGATGCAGTAAATACTGCTAAAGCATTCAATGATGTTTTAAATTTTGATGGTGTAGTGTTGACAAAGCTTGATGGTGATACAAGGGGAGGAGCTGCTTTAACAATAAAATCAGTTGTAAACAAGCCAATAAAATTTATTGGAAATGGAGAAAAGTTAGATGCTTTAGATATTTTCTATCCTGAAAGAATGGCTGATAGGATATTGGGCATGGGTGATGTTGTTTCATTAGTAGAAAGGGCTCAAGATGTTTATGATGAGAAAAAAGCAAGAGAGCTTAGTAAAAAAATTGCAAAAAATAAATTTGGTTTTGATGATTTTTTAAATCAAATTAATCAAATTAAAAAGATGGGTAACTTAAAAGATACAGTAAGTATGATACCTGGAATTAGTCAGATTAAAGATGTAGATATCGATAATGATTCATTCAAACATATTGAAGCATTAATTCAGTCGATGACACCAAAAGAGAGGTCAAATCCTAAAATAATAGATCATAATAGAAAAAAAAGAATAGCTAAAGGAGCTGGGAGAGATTTACAAGAAATAAATGCTTTGTTAAAACAATTTGAACAAATGTCAAAAATGATGAAGATGGTACAATCTGGAGGAGCATCAAAACTTATGGGAATGATGCAAAATTTTAAGCAATAAGATGATTATACTTGACGGAAAAAAAACTAGCGCTGATATTAAAGATGAAATTGCCAGTGAGGTAAAATCAATTACCCTTAGTGGTGATCGACCTCCACATCTAGCTGCTTTAATTGTTGGAAATGATGGAGCTAGCCTTACTTATGTTGGAAGTAAAGTCAAAGCTTGTGAAAAAGTAGGTTTTGATTCAACATTACTCAGTTTGCCGGAATCTATTTCTGAGCAAGAATTACTCAATAAAGTATATGAACTTAATAACGATGATAAAATTGATGGGTATATTGTTCAATTACCTTTGCCTAAGCATATAGATACTCAAAAAGTTTTGATGGCCGTTGATCCAAAAAAAGATGTAGATGGGTTTCATCCTACAAATTTTGGAAAAATGGCACTTAAACTACCAACTTTCATTTCTGCAACTCCCAATGGGATCATGGAATTATTAAAAAGGTATAAGGTATCTACTGAGGGAAAACATACTGTAGTTATTGGAAGATCAGATATTGTTGGTAAACCAATTAGTATATTAATGGGTTTAAAGACCAATCCTGGAAATTCTACTGTTACATTAGTTCATAGTAGAACTAATAACATTGAGGATTTAATAAAGCAAGCAGATATAGTAATTTCTGCTTTAGGTGTGCCTAATTTTATTAAGGATTACATGATAAAAGATGGGGCAATTATTATTGATGTAGGAATTACAAGAGTTCCTGATGACTCAGTCAAGGGTTATAAAATTGTTGGTGATGTTGATTTTGAAAATGTTTCAAAAAAATCTTCATTTATAACCCCAGTTCCAGGTGGTGTTGGACCTATGACAATAGCCATGCTCTTAACAAATACACTTCAGGCTTATAAAAATTAATATATTATTTTTCAAATATTTGATTAAAATCTTTAAAGGATTTAAACTCTAAAGCATTATCACAGGGATCTTTAAAAAACATCGTTGCTTGTTCACCGGGTAAACCCTTAAACCGAATATAGGGTTCAATAATGAAAGTAATCCCCTTTTTAATTAATTGATTTGAAAAATTATGGAATTGATTCCACTCTAATATAACTCCAAAATGAGGTATTGGAACATCCTTGCCATCAACAGGGTTTGTTTTAATTTTTTCAATAGATTTTTCTTTGTAATGAATGACTAACTGATGACCAAATAAATTAAAGTCAACCCAATGATCACTACTTCTTCCCTCCTCACAACCTAAAACATTTTTGTAAAAATCTCTTGATTTTTCTAAATCATAAACCGGTATTGCTAAATGGAATGGGAGCGTATTGGTTTCTTTCATACATTAAAATTAATCATTTAATATAACTTACTACAATCTGTAATATATTTGTAAATGTGAATATAGACTCAAACAATTTACCACTAATGGAAACCTTTTACTCAATTCAAGGAGAGGGTTTTCATTCTGGAAAACCTGCTTATTTTATTAGAATAGGAGGTTGCGATGTTGGTTGTCATTGGTGTGATGTTAAAGAAAGTTGGGATCATGGAAAACATCAAATCGTTGCTGTAGATGATATTGTTTCAAAAATTAATGGAACTAATTTGGTTATTATAACTGGTGGTGAACCGCTTATGTGGGACATGACGATATTGACAAAAAAAATCAAAAAAAATAAAATGGTTGTTCATCTTGAAACATCAGGTGCCTATAATTTCTCAGGTAATTGGGATTGGGTTTGTCTATCGCCTAAAAAACAAAAACTTCCTAAAAAAGAAATCTATAAAATTGCAGATGAACTCAAAATTATTATATACAATAAACATGACTTGGAATTTGCATTAGATGAGTCCAAAAAAGTAACAGAAAAATGTAAATTATTTCTTCAGCCTGAATGGGATAGATTTGAAGAAAATAAGTCATTCATATTTAATTTCATAAAAGAAAATCCAAATTGGAATCTTTCACTTCAACTGCACAAATTCATGGGGATTGATTAATTATATATTAAATATTTTTCTCTAATGAGTTTAAAATTATCTAATCCATTTTTCCATGTTTTTCTAATTTCTTTCGCTGATAATCCTTTTTTTATTTGTTCCTCTAAAAGCTTATTTCCTGCTAACCTGTGAAATCCAGATTTGAAAAAATTATCTTTATTTTTTTCATTTTTGTAGGCAAGTATTAACCATTTCAAATCAATTTTTGATAGGTACTCTTCATTTTCAAGATTAAGCCCATAACAAGTTAAATTTTCATGTTTTGGATATTTAGCACCTGGCATTGATTTGGGAGTGAAGTTAAACTTAAAATTTTCCCAGTATGGTGTTCCAATTACTTGAAACTGTTTCTCTGTTCCTCTACCTACACTAACAGGTGTTTGCTCAAAAAAACAAAGAGAAGGATATAAATTAATTGATTGTTGATTTGGTAAATTTGGAGATGGCTTGAATGTTAATCTATATTTCTTATTTCTATCATAGTTAGTAATTTTTATTACTTTCAATTTGCAATTTAGATTATTTCTTAACCATTTTTCTCCATTTATCATTTTTGCATATTCACCTATTGTCATACCATAAACTATAGGTACTGGATGTAGGCCAACAAAACTCATAGATTCTTTAGTCATAATCGGACCATCAATATAATGACCGTTGGGGTTTGGCCTATCTAATACAATTAACTCAATATTATTTTCTGCACAACTTTCCATAACATAATGCATAGTAGAAAGATATGTGTAGAACCTTGCTCCGACATCTTGAATGTCAAAAATTATAACATCAATTTCATCTAAATCTTCAAAGCTCGGTTTTCTTTTTTTTCCATATAAAGAAACAATAGGAATGCCTGTTTTTTCATCAATAGAATTAATAATTTTTTCCCCTGCATCTAAATTTCCACGGAACCCATGTTCAGGAGCAAAAACCTTTTTAATTTGGACATTTAATTTTAAAAGTGAATCCACCAAATGAATACTTTTACTTTCTTTTATAAATTGTGATGTATGATTGGATACAATAGCAATATTTTTATCTATAATTAGCGGTAAATATTCTTCTGTTTTATCAATGCCGATTATTGTATTATTTTGTGCAACTATATTTAATGAGACTATTAAAAAAAAATTAATTTTGATAAATACAATAATAGATTTTGAAATTTGAAAATTTTTTAGCATCAAGAATTCTTAGTTACAAGAGATATAAAAATACTATATCATCTCCGATAATAAAAATTTCAATCCTATCAATTATAATAGCAATAATAGTTATTAATTTTTCTGTATCTATTGGATTTGGGATTCAAAATGAAATTAGAGATAAGTTTATTACTGTCTCTGGTGATTATTATATTTCAAATTTTAAAAATGAAAGTTTTTCAACCTATCATCCAATTGATTTAAATAATATAGATAATCAATTTTTTAACAGTAAAAATTTTAGTGATATAAATAAAGTCGTATATAATCCTGGCATAATTCCAGTTAACAATACTTTTTTAGACATAGTTTTTAAAGGAATAGATAATAATGGTTTTAGTTCTATTAATCAATTTGTAAAAAATAAAGACTTACTAAATATTGAAGTTAGTGAAGTATTAGTTTCTGACATATTAGCAAAAAAGCTAAATGTTAAAAAGGGTGATTATATAAAGTTTCTATTTTTTAAAGATCAAAATAGTAAAATTCCATTAGTACGAAACTTAAAGGTTCTTGAATTATATAACTCATCAATATCTGAGTTTGATTCAAAATTAGTTTTTGGAAATATTAAACAATCTCAACTGATAAATAAATGGAATGATAATTTTACTGGAGGATTAGAGGTATACATTGAAAAAAATGATTTAAAAAAACAAGATTTAGATTTTTTATTTTCATCAATTCCACCAGACTATGATATTCAAAAAATTTCTGAAAGATTTCCTGAAATCTTCAATTGGATTAAATTATTTGATACGAATATTTATTTGATTGTGATTTTAATGATTGCTGTAGGTGGAATTAATATGATAACAGCTCTTTTAGTTACTGTTCTAGATAAAACAAAGTTAATTTCTAGATTAAAAATTTTAGGAGCGAATAATTCATCAATTAGAAAAATTTTTATGATTAACGGTTTCTATTTGATAATGAAAGGAATAATTTGGGGAAATATTATTTCTTTATCATTAATGATTATTCAAAAAAGATTTTCTTTAGTTAGGCTTGATCCAATGACATATTACTCTGATCATGTCCCAGTTGAAATTGACCCAATAAAAATACTTTTAATAAATCTAGTTGTCATTGTTATATCTATGCTAATGCTTTTGATTCCATCTAGAACCATATCTAAAATTAAACCAAATTCAAGTTTTAAATTATCTTAATGATTTAAATTTGTAAATGACAAGTGAATTACTGTAATAACATACTAGAAACAATTGGAAATACACCACTAATAAAATTAAATACGATTACCAGTGATGTTCAAAGCCTTGTTTTAGCAAAAGTTGAGTACTTCAATCCAGGAAACTCTGTTAAAGATAGAATGGCTGTTAAGATGGTCGAAGATGCTGAGAAAGATGGTAGGTTGAAATCCGGTGGAACAATTGTAGAGGGAACCTCTGGGAATACAGGTATGGGTTTAGCATTAGCTGCTATTGTAAAGGGTTACAAGCTGATATGTGTAACAACGGATAAACAGTCAAAAGAGAAAGTCGATGTTCTCAAAGCGGTAGGAGCTAAAGTCGTAATATGTCCAACTAATGTTGAGCCTGATGATCCAAAATCTTATTACTCAACAGCCAAAAGGATTAGTGAAGAAACTGAGAACTCGTGGTATGTAAATCAATACGATAATTTATCTAATAGAGAAGCACACTATTTAACCACAGGCCCTGAAATTTGGAGGCAAACAGATGGTAAAATTACCCATTTTGTTGTTGGTGTTGGTACAGGTGGAACTATCTCTGGAGTTGCTAAATATCTAAAAGAAAAAAATAGTAATATTAAAGTTTGGGGTATCGACACATATGGTTCAGCATTTAAAAAATATCATGAAACCGGTGTATTTGATAAGAATGAGATATATCCTTACATAACTGAAGGAATTGGTGAAGATATTATCCCAAAAAATGTTGATTTTAATTTAATTGATCACTTTGAAAAAGTTAATGATGAGGATGCAGCTAGATATACTAGAAAACTGGCAAAAGAGGAAGGTATTTTTGCAGGAAACTCATGTGGTGCAGCAATTAAAGGGGTAATTCAGTTAAAAAAGTATTTTAAAAAAGATGATATTGTTGTTGTCCTGTTGCATGATTCTGGAAGCAGATATGTAGGTAAAATATATAATGATGAGTGGATGGAATCAAATGGATTTAGACTAGACTAATTACTAAAAAGCAGGAGATGGAAACTCATAAATGCTTTCTAAAACATTTTACTAAAATCATTTCATATCAAAATTATAAATAAGAATATTGTTAAAGGTATACTCAAAAACCATTCTTACACAAATGCCAAATTCCCATTTTGAAAATGAAGTTATATATCAATAAATCTGAGCCAGATATACTTATAATTTAAAAAGGATATTTGTTTTCAGCCTCTAAGACTGCAGCTACCTGCCTCTTTAATTCAATAGTATTAGGATAATTAAAATATTTAGTAAATCTCTTTAAACCAGCCAATAAAAACTTTTGTTCACTCCCCTCAGAAAGTGAAACAATTAACTCTTTTGCTTTTTTAATTGTTAATTCACATGACTCATAAAGATAAAGTTTACTCATTGCTATTTGACTCAAATATTTTTCAGATCCAAATCTTTTTGAATTTTTTTCAGTTCTTAAAATTGCAGATTCAGACATATATATTTCAATTATTATTTCAGAAATTCTTAATAAAACTTCTTGTTCTTTTTCTAAATCCATTCCAAATTTTTTCATTCCAGCACCGGCAAGCATTAAGAAAACTTTTTTTAGATTCTTAATCACATACTTTTCCTCAGCAAAAAGTTCATCAAATTCAGGAATCTCAAAACTAGGTATTTCAGTTAATTCACTCGCGACTTCTTCAGCTTTTTCAATTAAATTTAAATGACCTTTCAATGCTTTTTTAATAATCATACCAATTATAACAAGTTTATTTATTTCATTTGTTCCCTCATATATTCTAGCAATTCTTGCATCTCTCCAAGCAGATTCCATAGGAGTTTCTGTTGAATAACCCATACCACCGAAAACTTGAATTCCTAAATCTGTACAATTCTGAAGGTGATCAGAGACAGCTACTTTTAAGATTGAACATTCTACAACATATTCTTCCACACCCTTTAATTCAGATTCTTGATGTGTTTTTCCATTGGATTTAAGAATTGAAATTCTATCTTCAATATTTTTAGCAGCTCTATATGTTGCGGATTCATCAACATAAGTTTCTGTTGCCATTTTAACTAACATTTCTTTTACTGCACCAAATTCAATTATTTTGGAATTAAATTGTTCTCTCTGATTTGCATATTGTATAGCAGCCTTTGTTACTCTTCTTTCCCCATCAAGGGCAGCAGCAGCAAGTTTTATTCTTCCAATATTTAAAGCATTCATAGCAATTTTAAATCCATTCCCTCTTTCAGAAATCATATTTTCCACGGGCACTTTTGTTTCATTGAAAAAAACTTGTCTGGTAGAAGATGAGTGTATTCCAAGTTTTGACTCTTCATTCCCAAGTTTTATACCATTTTCTGGATCGTTAGGCACGATAAATGCAGTTATATTTTTATCATTTTCAATCCTTGCAAAAACGGTGAAAATATCAGCATATCCCGCATTTGAAATCCACATCTTTTGGCCAGTTATCAAATAATGTTTTTTATCTGCTGTCAGTACCGCTTTGGTTTTCCCATTATTTGCGTCAGATCCAGCAGTTGGTTCAGTTAAACAATATGCTCCTATATGTTCTCCTGTAGCTAATTTTGGAACATATTTTTTCTTTTGTTCCTCATTTCCATAAAGTAGAATAGGAAAAGTTCCAATTCCAGTATGGGCTCCATAAGCTGTAGAAGTAGATCCTGAACTTCCTGAAATGTAATCACAAACTAGCATTGATGAGGTAAATGGCATACCAAGACCTCCATACTCCTCAGGAACTCCAACCCCTAAGAATCCAAGATCACCAGCTTTTCTAATCACCTCAAATGTTAGATCATAGTTGTGTTTCTCGAATTCACTTTTTCTACCCCAAATTTCTTTTTCAGCAAAATCATGAACCGCATCTTTCATCATTTTTTGTTCTTCTGTAAAATCTTCAGGTGTAAACACATCATTACAATCTGTTTCTTTAATAATAAATTCACCACCTCTTGTCAAATTTTTTTCTAATATTTCCATAATTATAATTTTTCAAATATTCCAGCAGCACCTTGGCCTGTACCAACGCACATAGTGACCATACCATACTTTAATTTTCTTAACTTCATCTCATCAAATAATTGAACTGATAGTTTAGCACCTGAGCAACCAAGGGGATGGCCAAGGGCAATAGCACCTCCATTCACATTAACGATATCTTTCTCCAATTTTAATTCGTTTATAACAGCGATTGATTGCGATGCGAAAGCTTCATTAAGCTCAAATAGTTCAATTTCTTTTAATTTCATTCCAACTTGATCTAAAACTTTTGGAATTGCTCTAACAGGTCCCATACCCATAATTTTAGGAGGAAGACCAGCAACGCTGTAACCAATTAATTTGGCAATAGGCTCTACATTTAGTTTTTTTAACATTTTTTCACTGACTATCATTACAAACGCAGCTCCATCACTCATTTGGGATGAGTTTCCAGCTGTTACAGATCCAGTCGCTGAAAAAACAGGTCTCAATTTTGATAAAACCTCAATACTGGTATCTTTTCTAGGCCCTTGATCCTCATTGAAGGTCGTTTCTCTTTCCTTCTTTTTTAGATTTTCATCAAGGTAGATTTCTTTCACTTTGATAGGAGCAATTTGTCCACTAAACTTTTTTTCCTCCAATGCTTTGATAGCTTTTTGATGTGATTCATAGGCAAAAATATCTTGACTTTCTCTCGAAACTTTGTATTCATTTGCAACTTGTTCAGCAGTTAAACCCATTCCCCAATAATAATCCTCTTTTCCGTTGGAAACTGTATTATAATTTGGTACAGGTTTAAATCCAGTCATTGGAATATAGCTCATACTTTCAACCCCACCAGCAATAATGCAATCTGACATTCCAGATTTGATTTTTGCTGTTGCTATTGCTATAGTTTCCAACCCTGAAGCACAAAATCTGTTTATTGTAACACCTGGAACATCATCTACTTTAAGTCCCATCAGAGAAATTAATCTTGCTACATTGAAACCTTGTTCTGCTTCAGGCATGGCATTACCTACAATTAAATCATCAATTAATTTTTTATCAAAGTCAGGGATTTGAGAAATCATGTATTCAATAGTTTCTGCAGCTAATTCATCTGGTCTTTTAAACTTAAAAAAACCTCTTGGCGCTTTACCAACTGCAGTTCTGTATGCTTTTATTATATATGCTTCTTTCATATTAGTTCCTTAGAGGTTTTCCATTCTTTAACATGTACTGAATTCTTTCTAACGTTTTTCTTTCACCACATAATGATAAAAAAGCTTCTCTTTCTAGATCTAACAAATATTGCTCAGAGACTCTTGTTGCTTGAGATAATTCACCACCACATAATACATTAGCAATTTTATTTGCAATTTTTTTATCATGTTCTGATATGTAGCCACCAGCCAACATTGAATCAGCTCCAACATACATCATTCCTAGTGCTTGCTTACCTAAAACTTTTATATCAGTCCTTTTTATTGGTTTTGTATAGCCTATTTCATACATATTTATAGCCGCTTGTTTTGCTATTGAAATTTGATTTTTTTTATTCATTACTACGTGATCTCTTCCTTTAACTAAATAATCTAAATCAAAACCTTCAAAACCTGATGTTGCGGTTTTAGCCATACCTATATTTATGAAATATTCCTGTAACAAATTAACTTCTACATCATTGGGTCTAAATTTATCAGATGCCCTAAGTACCATTTCTTTAAGTCCACCACCACCAGGAACAAGCCCTACACCGACTTCTACAAGTCCAATGTAAGTTTCACTGTATGCAATTAATTTATCACAGTGTAAACATACCTCACAGCCACCACCTAAAGTATAACCATGTGGAGCACCAATTACAGGAATGGATGAGTATCTTAATTTCATCATGGTATTTTGAAACATTTTCATGAAAAAATTAATTTCATCATATTCCTGCTCAATTGCAGCAAGAAAAATAACACTGATGTCAGCACCAGCAGAAAAATGATCAGATTCATTTCCTAAAACTAGTCCCTTAAAATCCTTTTCTGCAATGTCAATAGATTTATCCAATGCTTTGATAATGTTCTGATTAATTGAATTCATTTTCGACCCAAATTCAAGATTCAAAATATCATCTCCAATATCAATTAGTCTTGCTTCATTGTTAGACCATATCACTTTATTTTCAGGGGTATTTTTTAGTATAACAAAACCATCTTGACCGGATATTTTATTAAATGAATTTGAATTTATGTCATAGTATTCTCTAAATCCATTATTTATTCTATAGAAATTATTAGTATTTTTTTTAATCATCTCATTAATCCAGCCAGCAGGTTTTAAATCAAAATTTTTCATTAATTCAACACCCTCTTTAACACCAATATAATTCCATATTTCAAATGGACCATCTTTCCATCCAAATCCTGTTTTTAATGCTGCATCAATACTTGTAATATCATCAGAAATTTCAGGAATTCTGTTTTGTATATAACCAAACATTCTAGCAAAATTTTCTTTATAAAACTCAGATGCTTTGTCATTTCCGCTAATTAGTGTTTTAAACTTTTCATCTCTTTTCTTGCATTTTCTAGCATTTTTTAAAGTTTCATAACTCACTTTTTTTTGCTCATTATATTTAAATGTGTTCAGGTCAAGAGCTAAAATTTTGGATTTGCCATTATCATCTTTTATTTTTTTATAAAAACCTTTTCCAGTTTTACTTCCTAACATATTATTTTCAAGCATTTTTTGAAGAAAATCAGGTAATTTAAATACTTCTCTTGATTCATCATCTTTACATTTTTCATAAACTCCATTTGCTACATGACACATTGTATCCAAACCAGCAATATCAGCAGTTCGAAAAGTTGCTGATTTTGGTCTTCCAATTGCAGGGCCTGTTAGTTTATCAACTTCTTCAACTGAATATTCACCACTTTTGATTTGATGAAAAAGACTCATAATTCCAAAAATTCCAATTCTGTTTCCTATGAACGCTGGTGTATCTTTTGCTAAAACAGATGTTTTTCCTAAAAATTTTTCACCATAGCCCAGTAGGAAATCAAGTATTACTTTTTTACAGTCAGGTCCAGGGACAACTTCAAATAAATTCAAATATCTTGGTGGATTAAAGAAATGTGTTATTGCAAAACATTCTTTGAAATCATGTGATCTTCCTTCATTCATTAATTCAATAGGAATTCCAGATGTATTTGATGTTATGATTGTGCCAGCTTTTCTATGTTTTTCGACCAAATCAAATACTGATTTTTTGATATCAAGTTTTTCAACAACAACTTCAATTATCCAGTCGACTTCATTAATCTTGTGAATATCATCCTCAAAATTTCCAAGCTTAATTCTATCAAGAAATTTTTTGTTGTAGATAGGGGATGGTCGAGATTTGATACACTTTTGAAACATATCATTCACAATTCTGTTTTTTACCTTCTTGCTCTCTAAACTTAAATTTTGTTTTAACTCATTTGCATTTAGCTCTTTTGGACATATATCAAGAAGAAGAACTTCAACCCCTATGTTGGCAAAATGACATGCTATTCCAGAGCCCATAATTCCAGAACCTAATACAGCAACTTTTGATATATTTTTATTCATTTAGAAAATCTCTTTGTTCTTAATTAGCTTATTTATTTCCTCCATTACATTAAAAAAATTATCAATATTTTTTTTTCCAATTTTTTTTATGATTGCATTGTTAAATTTCATTACAACTGCTTTTGAAGTATCTCTCATTTCAATTCCAAAAGTTGTTAATTGGATCAAAACTCCTCTTCCATCATCAGGATTAGGTACCCTTTCTATAAGCTTATAATCTTCCATAGTTTTTAATGTTCTAGACAAACTAGTTGATTCCATACCCATTTTAGGTCCTAGCGATGTTGATGGAGTACCTTTTTTTGGATTCAAGCTCAGAAGAGCAAAACCAATTGCCATTGAACCACCAATTTTAGATGCCTCTTCATTATACATCTTTGATACTGTCTGCCATGTATATCTTAACTCATGATCAATAGTATTTCTTGACATGTATTAAATATATAAAAAAATACTATGCACGCATAGTAAAAATGATTTTATTTTAGCCAATTATAGGCATTGATAAATGCATATATCCACGGAGATATATCGTGAGATTCTTTAGATTGCGGGTAATATCCCCAATTCCATGGAAATGTAGATCTTTCAAGATGAGGCATCATAGCGATGTGTCTTCCATCTTTATCCGATATTATAGCAGTATCATAATCAGAACCATTTGGATTTATTGGGAATGTGCTTTTAGAGTATTTGCCAATGATATTATAATTTTTTTCATCTAAGGGAAGATTAAATCTTCCTTCACCGTGTGCAGACCAAATTCCAAGTTCTGAATCTGAAAAGTTTTTAAACATGACTGAGTTATTTTCTTTAATTTTCACACTTGTAAATACGCATTCAAACTTATTGGATTCATTAAATTCCATTTTTGGTTTTAGCTTGTCATAAGGGTGTAATAAGCCTAATTCTATAAATAGCTGACATCCATTACATACACCCAAAGAGAGTGTGTCTTTTCTTTTATAAAAATTTTCTAAACTTCTCTTTGCTTTTTCATTGTATAAAAATGACCCTGCCCATCCTTTTGCTGATCCCAGAACATCAGAATTTGAAAAACCACCAACAGCAACTAAAAAATTTACATCATTTAAATTTTCTCTGCCAGAAATAAGGTCTGTCATGTGAACATCTACAACCTCAAACCCTGATAAATGCATAGCATATGCCATTTCTCTCTCAGAATTACTTCCTTTGTCTCTGATGATAGCGGCTTTAATTTTTTTAGTTGTTTTAAAAGTAAAATTTGGTTTAAACCATTCAGGAAACTGAAAGCTCAATTTTGAGGAAATGTTATCAAACCTTTCTTTAGCTTTGGTTTTTTCAGTTTGTAATTGATCAAATAAATATGATTTATTAAACCAAATTTTTCTGTAGTAATCAATATCTAACTTTAGATTAAAACTATCTTTTTTGATATCTATGAAATTACTTTTTTCACAAGTACCTAAGCTGTAGAAGCTTATGTTTTTCGATTTTAGGAGGCTTTCAATTTTTTTATCTGCTTTAATAATTAACCCATGGTTTTCACTGAACAGAACTTTAACAACATCTTGTTCTTTTATTTGCGATAAATCAATATTTAATCCAATATTATCACTAACAAAACACATCTCAAGTAAGCAGGTAATCATACCACCTGAACTAATATCATGACCAGATTCAATCAAACCATTCTTTATTGCTATTTGTATTGAATTAAAAATTTTCTTAAACTTTTTTGCTGATAAAATATCATTTGATTTTTCTCCAATTTTATTAAATGCTTGAAATAGTGCAGATCCTCCAAGTTCATATTCACATGAGGACATATTAATATAATATATCTTTGAATTATTGTAAGTTAAATAAGGTTCAATTGTTTTTCTAAGATCGTTTGTATGACCTGTAGCTGATATAATCACGGTACCTGGTGCAATAACTTCTTTTTTAGGATATTTCTGCTTCATTGAGAGTGAGTCTTTACCAGTTGGTACATTTATACCTAGATCTATGCAAAAATCTGAGCATGCTTTAACCGCTTCATAAAGTCTAGAATTTTCACCTTCATTATTTGCCGGCCACATCCAGTTAGCAGAGAGTGAAATTGAGCTCAATTCATTTTTCAAAGGTGACCAAATAATATTTGTTAAAGCTTCACCAATTGAGTTTCTTGAGCCACTTCCTGAATTAATTAAACTGGTTAATGGAGAGTGTCCAATTGATGTTGCAACACCATCCATGGAATTAAAATCTAGAGCCATAACCCCACAATTATTTAAAGGAAGCTGTAAAGGACCAGTACACTGTTGCATTGCAACTTTTCCTGTAACACATCTATCAACTTTGTTAGTTAACCAATCTTTACAAGCAACAGATTCTAAATTTAAAACCTTAACTAAATATTCTTCAATTAAACTTTTGTTGTATTTAAAATTGCTGTAACTAAATTTTAACTTTTTATCATACAACATAGTTTTTGGCGAATTGCCAAAAAAATCTGATAATTCAAGATCAATTATTTTTCTCTTGTTTGTTGATGAATGAACAAGAAACCTAGAGTTTTCCTTAACTTCTCCAACAACATACATTGGTGCGTTTTCTCTCTTACATATTTCTTCAATTTTTTTTAAGTCATCTGGACTAATTACCAATCCCATTCTCTCTTGGGATTCATTTCCAATTATTTCTTTGGCTGAAAGAGTTGAGTCTCCAATTGGTAAATCATCAACGTTTAAAACACCTCCAGTTTCCTCAACTAATTCTGAAATGCAATTTAAATGACCACCAGCACCATGGTCATGAATAGATTTTATGAAATTATTACTTGACTCAACAATTGACCGGATTGCATTAGAAACTCTTTTCTGCATCTCAGGATTAGATCTTTGAACTGCATTAAGCTCAATCCCTGAGCTATATTTTCCAGTCTCAGTTGATGATACAGCGGCACCACCCATACCAATTCTGTAATTATCACCACCAAGTACAATAATTAAATCACCTTCCTTAATCTTTAATTTTTTTGAATGTTTAGAATTGGCAAAACCAATCCCACCTGCTAGCATGATTACTTTATCATAACCTAGTAATCTATTATTTTCATTGTGTTCAAATGTCAAAAGTGAACCAGAAATAAGAGGCTGACCAAATTTATTTCCAAAATCAGATGCACCATTGGATGCTTTGATTAAAATTTCTTTGGGTTTTTGATATAACCAATTTCTGTCTTTAAAGCCAATTGCTTGATTTTCAAACCTTGGATAAGGAGTCATGTAGACTGCTGTTCCACCTAACGGCAAAGATCCTTGTCCGCCTGCTAGTCTGTCCCTAATCTCTCCACCTGACCCAGTTGCAGCTCCACTAAATGGTTCCACTGTGGTTGGGAAATTATGAGTTTCTGCTTTAAGTGATATTACAGTATTTAAATCAGTTTCTTGATATACAGAAGGTTTGTGACCAAATTTAGGTGCAAACTGTTTTACAAGTGGTCCATCTACAAATGCAACATTATCTTTATAAGCAGAAACAACTTGATTTGGATTTTTTTTTGTTGTTTTTTTTATTAGCTCAAATAGTGACTCTGACATTTGGTTGTTCTCAATTATAAAAGTTCCATTAAAAATTTTATGTCTGCAATGTTCAGAGTTGACTTGCGAAAATCCAAAAACTTCAGAATCAGTTAATTTTCTATTTATCTTTTTTGAAAGGTTTTCTAAGTACTCTACTTCATCATTACTTAATGCTAAACCTTCATCCTCATTATATTTTTTAATATTATTAATTTCTTTTATTTCATCAGGCTTAATATCTATCTTAAAAATTTCTTGATTTAAATTTTTATAAAGTTGGCTTGTCATGCTGTCGTAATCAGTATCCTCACTAAATGGAAAAAATTTCTCAATCCTAATAATATTTTCTATTCCCATATTTTGACTAATTTCTACAGCATTGGTAGACCAGGGTGTTACCATCGTTTTTCGGGGACCTATAAAATTCTGATTGATAATTTTTTTATCTAAGTATTCAGAGTTTGAAAATAGCCAAATTAGTTTTTCGATATCATCTTTCCTCAGTTTAACTGTAGTGTTTACAGCAAAAATCTCAGAATTTTTAGATTTAAAAAATGATACCATTGCTACTAATTCAAATTTAGATTAAAAAATTCTAGAAAGTAGTTTATTATTATTATTGTTTTTAACCTTTTGAAGAATTTATCAACAAAACTCTTACTTGAATGATTGAAGGGTTATCAATTTTTTATAGTAACTATCATTTTTAATAAGTTGATCATGATTACCTTGTTCTACAATCTCACCTTTATCCAAAACAATAATTTTATTTGCATTTTGTATTGTTGACAATCTGTGGGCAATAACAATAGATGTTTTATTAATCATTAATTTATCAATAGCGTCCTGTACCAATTTTTCAGACTTTGAATCTAGAGATGATGTTGCCTCATCAAGAATTAATATTGGAGAATTTGAGTAAACTGCTCTTGCAATAGCAAGTCTCTGTTTTTGTCCACCCGAAAGATTTGAACCATTGTCACCAACATTATAATTATCTTGATCGTCAAGTTCATTAATAAACTCATCAGCATTGGCAATGCTTAAAGACTCTGAAAGTTTTTCATTTATATTTCCTTTACTATCTCCAAGGATAATATTTTCCTTGATTGAGGTGTTGAATAGTATAGAGTCCTGGCTAACTATACCAATCAAAGACCTAATTTTTAATCTTGATAAATCATTAATATCAATATCATCAATCAATATTTTTCCTGATATTATGTCAAAAAATCTAGGGATTAAATTAACTAATGTTGATTTTCCACTACCTGATGAGCCCACAATTGCAACCATTTCTCCTTTATTTACTTTAAGTGAGATATTATTTAGAACAGTTGCATTTTCATATTTAAAACTTACATTTTTAAATTCAATACATTTTTTAAATGAATTTAAGTTTTCTTTATTTGAATCATCAAAAAACTCACTTTTAGAATCAATTATTTCAAATACTCTCTCTGCAGCTGCATTACCCTTTTTCAATGAATAAAAAGCTTTACTTATTGACTTTGCAGGTGTTAAAACACCATAAGCTAAGCCCATGTAAGTAATAAAAGCTGCAGGTTTAAGTTCCATATCTATTAGTACTAATTGACCACCGTACCATAGCAATACAGCAATAACAAGAATTCCTAAAAACTCACTAAGAGGTGCAGCAACATTTTGTCGGTTTATCAATTTATTTGAAAAACTTAAAAAATTAGTATTCGTTTTATCAAACTTATTTTTAAAAAAACTCTCAGCTAAAAAACTTTTGATAATTTTTATTCCATTTATAGTTTCTTCAGTTATTGATGTAAGCTCAGCTTGTTCTTTTTGGACAATTAACGATTTCCTTCTTAATGTTTTTCCAATAAAAGATATTATGAAACCAGAGATAGGAATAAATACTATAACAAAAAGAGTTAGTTTATAGCTAATAATGAACATTGCTCCAATTGTAAAAGCAATGGTCAATGGATCTCGGATAAATATTTCAATTATTGATAAAAATGAATTCTGAACTTCAATTACGTCAGATGACATTCTGGATATTAGATCTCCTTTTTTATTTTTTGAAAAATAACTTAATGGTAGGGTTATGATTTTTTCGTAAATATTTTTTTTAAGATTTTTAATAACACCATTTCTAATTAAAGTAGAAAAGAATAAAGCAAAATAATTTGAAATATTTTTTAAGAAAAATAAAATAATAACAACACCAACTACAAAAAGGATAGCTTTTTGATTATCATCTGCAGCAAAACTACTTACCTGAAAATTGAGCCAATTTTCAATAAACTCACCCAGGTTATTGGATAATTCAAGTTGAGGCGCTTCTTTAATATCATTGACACCATTAAATAAAACTTCAAGCATTGGCATAAGTGAAAGAAAAGCAACTGCACTAAAAAGCGCATAAAAAACACTAAAAAGAATATTTAATAAAAAATATTTTTTGAAAGCGAAAACATAATTTAAAACTCTTTTAAAATACATCTAAATAAACTGCTCTATCAACAAGTTAATTTTTTTATTTAATAACTCATCTTTTATTTTAAAATCATTTTTTTTATCAAGATTCGTATTAACACTGAAATAATATTTAATCTTGGGTTCAGTTCCACTGGGTCTAACAGCTACTTTTGAACCATTTGATGATTCGAAAATTAAAAGATTTGATTTAGGAAAATTCAAAATTGACGAAA
The DNA here is from genome assembly GCA_902535165.1 of uncultured Bacteroidota bacterium. Classification (GTDB taxonomy): domain Bacteria; phylum Bacteroidota; class Bacteroidia; order Flavobacteriales; family Flavobacteriaceae; genus Eutrophosalina. Next base: position 26,085 of record CACASE010000012.1, read on the forward strand.
CATTATTCAACTTATCAGTCAATAATGACTCTTTGTAATCATAAATTCTTATTAAATCATCATTAGCTAGTTTAGCTGGTGGATTTTTTCTTAAAGAATTAATTGTTTCACTAATTTTTTTAAATCCTTTTTCTCCCCTTTCCTTAATTGATACAAGTTTCTCTTTGTAGAAACCATATTTTACATAACAATCAACAAGTCTCTCAAAAAATGAGGAGTTTTGTTTTTTCAGCTCATTACATAGTCCCGAAATCAATAAAGAGGATGTGAGTGCATCTTTATCTCTAACAAAATTACCAGCTAAAAAACCATAACTTTCCTCACCTCCACATATATAATTTAATGATGGAAAATCATTTATCATTTTGCCTATCCATTTAAAACCAGTTAAAGACAAAATTAATTTCACTTTATTTTTATCTGCTATTTTTTGCATCATTGGTGTAGATACTACTGTACTTGCAATGAAAGATTTGGCTTTGTCATATTCTAATTTTGATAGTAAAAAGTCTGTTAGTACAATCATTGATTGATTGCCGTTTATTTGTATAAAATCATCATTAAAATCTTTAACAACTATTCCAAATCTATCAGCATCCGGATCAGTTCCAATAACTAAATCACTATTATTTTTTTTTGCGATTTCAATTGCATCTATTAATGCTAGCTTATCCTCAGGATTTGATGATTTTGCATGAGTAAAATTACCATCCGGAGTCATCTGTTTATCAACTAGTTTAAGTTCAAAAAACCCTGTTTTTTTTAAAAGTGTTGGAATGAGTTTGTGTGATGTTCCGTGTAAAGAGGTAAAAACAATTTTTAAATTTTTTTCTGTATTTGGATATAATTTATTGAAAAAGGATAATGATTTTTCAACGTATAATTCTTCTATTGAGCTGTCTAGCGTATGAATTAGATTTTCATTTTGTTTAAATTTTATTTCTGAGTATTTAACTCCATCAATCTCCTCAGTTAATCTACTATCAATTGGGGGAACAATTTGTCCTCCGTCTTCCCAATAAACTTTGTAACCATTATATTCTTTTGGATTATGTGAGGCTGTAAGGACTATTCCGCATGTACATTTAAGTTCTCTAATAGCAAAGGATACTATTGGAGTGGGTTGAATGGATTTAAACTTATATACTTTTATATTATTTGACGAAAAAACTTCACTAACTACCTTCTCTAAATCTTCACCATTATTTCTACAATCTCTTCCAATTACAACTGAAATCTCTTTATTTTTAAATTTTTTATTTAAATAGTTTGATATACCCTGAGTAGTTTTTCCAAATGTATATTTATTTACTCTATTTGGACCAACTCCCATTATACCTCTTATTCCGCCAGTTCCAAACTCTAGATTTTTATAGAACGAATCATCAAATTGATTTTGATCATATTTCTTTAAATTGATGACATTTGAAATAGTTTTTTTATCAAAAACATCAGTTGTCCATTCATTAAAACTCCTTACTTTAAAACTCATAATTATTTTGAATTAGTCTTTTCACTAATTATATAATTATCCTTATTTTTTCTTGTCCTCAAAATTAATTCACCTAGAAAACCTGCTAGAAAAAATTGAAGACCAATTACCATTGTAGCTAATGAAATAAAAAATTCCGGTCTTTCTGTAATTAATCTTCCAGATTTATTGATAAATAATTTATCTATTCCCAGATATATTGAAAATAGCAAAGCAATTAACAAAATAATTGTGCCTAATAATCCAAAAAAATGCATTGGTCTTTTTCCAAATCTTTGAACAAAGGATAAGGTTAATAGATCTAAAAAACCTTTCATGAATCTATCTGCTCCATATTTAGTTGTTCCATATTTTCTAGGATGATGTTTCACAACTTTTTCTGATATTTTGTTAAAACCACAGTTTTTTGCTAATACTGGAATATATCTGTGCATTCCATCTGTTAATTCAATCTCCTTAACAACTGATTTTTTGTAAGCCTTTATTCCACAGTTAAAATCGTGCAAATTTATACCTGATGATTTTCTAGCAGCCCAATTGAATAGTTTGGATGGAATATTTTTAAAAATAACAGAATCATATCTCTTTTTTTTCCAACCAGAAACTAAATCATAGCACTCATTTTTAACCATATTGTAAAGGGGAATTATTTCGTTAGGATCATCTTGAAGATCTGCATCCATTGTAATAACAATTGATCCTTTTGATTCAGAAAATCCTGCAGATAACGCCATAGATTTACCATAGTTTTTTAAGAATCTTAATCCGTGAGTATTTGGGTTTCTTTTTGAAATATCAATTATTTTTTTCCAAGAATCATCTTTACTTCCGTCATCTACATATAAGATTTCGTAACTGAGTTTTGAAGTTGATAGAATTAATTCAATTTTTTTATCAAGTTCAGAAATTGATTCACTTTCATTGTAGAGAGGAATTACTAAAGATAAATCCATTGTTATTATTCAGATTTTTTTATAACCATCCCAATTACCAAACTAAAAATAAAACCAAAAAATAATGCATATGCAATGATTATGGGGTATATACCATATGTAATCCATTCAAAATATGGTTTGAAGTCATCATATGAAACATTGCCCATAGCTTCTGGGTTTTGCTCTTTAGCAGCTTCATAAGCAATTTGAGCGCTTCTATCCCAAAAGGTCGGTTCTAAAACATTTACAAGCAGAAGTGTATACATTATTGATATTAGGGTGTAAACTAAGGCAATACCAACACCTGATTTTAAAGTTTTACTTAATGAAATAAAACCATTATTATCTTTTTTTACAGCAAGAGATCCAGCTAAAATTCCACCAAATAATATTGATAGACTTACAAGAGTTGTTATCCCATCGTTTGAATAATGAATTTGAAGTACAAAGCGCATCACTTCAAATATTACAGCAATTAAACCAGTAAGTAAGCCGTATTGATAAATTAATTTTTTTTGATTGACGTATTCCATAATATTTGTAAAAATAAATAGAAATTATCTATTATGAATATTCATTGCATAATAATAAAAAAAAACTAAATTTGCACCCATTGTTTAACTGATGAAAAAAGGTATACATCCAGAAAATTATAGGCTAGTAGCATTTAAAGACATGTCTAACAATGATGTTTTTATTACAAAATCAGCTGTTGAAACTAAAGATTCAATTAAAGTTGATGGGGTCGATTATCCATTAGTTAAGCTAGAAATCTCAAGGACTTCCCATCCTTATTACACAGGAAAAACAAAACTAGTCGATACTGCTGGTAGAATTGATAAGTTTAAAAACAGATACGCTAGTTTATCCTTAAAAAACCAAAAATCATCAAATCAAGAAGCTCCAGCTGCTGAGGAGGCACCAGTTGAGGAAGCTCCAGCTGCTAAGGAGGCACCAGTTGAGGAAGCTCCAGCTGCTGAGGAGGCACCAGTTGAGGAAGCTTCAGCTTCTGAAGAGGCACTAGTTGCCAAAGAGTATCCAGCAGATGATGAAGAAAGCTCAAAACAGGAATAGTACCTATTTTTTTTTATAAACAGTTTTCAAATCAAGAATATTTAATGGATTATTTGTTAGACCAAAAATATTTTTTTGTTTTAACCTAACGCTCATATCATAATACAGAGGAATAATCGGAGAAAACTCATTAATAATTTCTTCCAATTTTTTATAAATCTTATTTAAATCATCTTTTTTCTTTAATGACAGTGTTTGTTCGTAAAGTTTATCATATTCTTCATTTCGAAAAAATGTGTAGTTGGGACCATAAGGTGTATGGTTTTTAGAATAAAAAAGTGAAAAATAATTTTCTGGATTGGCATAATCAGCAATCCAACTAGCTCTAAAAATGTTAAACTTACCTGTTGCTTTACCTTGTCTCAATATTGAGGGAGGAGTAATATTAATTTTTAAATCAATACCGAATGATTTTAATTCAGATTGGATAAATTCTAAAATATCTAAATATTGAGCATCGGTTGTCAAATCTAAACTGATATTATCAATGTTATTAATTTTTTTATACTCATCTAAGTATTTATTTGCTAATTCAGTATTCTTAAAGTATCTATCTGAATAAAAATCATTGTTTAATCCATTAGGAACTAATCCACTCACCGCTGGATAACCAATATTTTTTCTTAAAAATTTCATCATTTTTTCTCTATCAATTGCATAATTAATAGCCTTTCTAAGAAGTATATCTTTTTCAAGGTTTGTTGAAGTATTAAATCCAATATACTCGGTGTTTAAATAGGGACTTTTGGAAAGAGAATACTCATCTTTTAAATTTTCATTAAGATTACCATCAAAATTGAATATTTGGTCAATAATTGTATTTTCGGGTGAACTAATAAAATCTAGATTTCCAGATAAAAACTCCATAAATTCACTTTTTTTGTCTGGAATGAATCTTGTAGAAATTGCATCTAAATATGGAAGTCTTTTACCTGATTTATCGAATTCGTGATAATTTTCATTTTTAACCAATACCAATTTTATATTTTCATCCCATCTTTTGAATTTAAATGGACCAGTCCCAATAGGTTTTTTTGAAAATGAATTTCCAAGTGATTGAACTACCTCTTTTGGAACAACTGAACAATATTTCATTGTCAATATTTCAAGAAACGAATTAAACTCATTGTCTAGATGAATTTCAAAAATAGAATCATTAATTGCCTCAAAACTTTCTACATTGTTCATGACCCAAGCACCTGGTGAGGCAACATCACTATCGATTAATCTGTTAAAACTATATTCAAAGTCATAGGCATTCACATTTCTTGATTGACCATTTTCAAAAAACTCTGATTCATGAAAATATATACCATTTTTAAGTTTAAAACTATATGTTTTTTTGTCTGCACTTACAGTCCAAGTTTCTGCAATGTCTGGCACAACATTGAGATTATTATCCATTCTAACCAGGCCATTAAAAATTTGATTGCATGGCCAAATATTTCTTAGTGTTGATGAGAATACAGGGTCGAGTGAGCTAATATTTGAATATTCATTATATCTAAATATATTTTCAGAGTTTACTTTCGAGTTTTCACAGGAAATAAAAATAATAACAATAATTGCAAATATTTTTTTAATCATGTCTTTTATAATATAAAATTATATTTGCAAAAAAAATAATTGAAAGTAGCATTCAAAACATTAGGTTGTAAACTAAATTACTCAGAAACGTCATCAATTTCAAGAGAATTTATCAAAAAAGGATTTCAAAAAGTTAGCTTCAATGAATCCTCCGATATTTATATCATAAATACTTGCTCAGTCACTCAGAATGCTGATAAAGAATTTAAATACCTTGTAAATAAAGTAAAAAAGAAAAATCCTAAATCTTCTGTTGTTGCAATTGGATGCTATGCCCAATTAAAGCCAAAAAAAATATCACAAATATCCGGTGTAGACTTAGTTGTTGGTGCTGACAAGAAGTTCGATGTTTTAAACTATATAAATCTTAACCATAAAGAAAATAATAATGTTCATTCTTGCGAAATTAATTCTGTAGACTTTTTCAAAAATTCTTTTTCAATGGGTGAACGAACAAGGTCATTTTTAAAAGTACAGGATGGATGTGATTATAAATGTACATACTGTACTATACCATTGGCTAGAGGAAAGTCAAGGAGTGGACAAATTTTACAATTAGTTGAGAATGCAAAATATTTAGTTTCAAATGGTATTAAGGAAATTGTTTTAACAGGTGTAAATATTGGAGATTTTGGGATTTTTGATGTTAATTCTGGTGTAAAAGAGAGTAATTTTTTAGAGTTGATTAAACATTTTAATAAAATTAGAAATTTAGCCAGATTAAGAATTTCATCAATTGAGCCAAACCTTCTCAGCAATGAAATAATTGATTTTGTTTATAGAAGTAAAAAATTTGTCAATCATTTTCATATCCCATTACAAAGTGGATCAGATAAAATCCTAAAGTTGATGAAGAGAAGATATTTAACTAGTCTTTATGAATCTAGAATAAATAAAATAAAAACTTTGATGCCAAACTGTTGCGTCGGAGTTGATGTAATTGTTGGATTTCCTGGTGAGACGGAAAAAGATTTCAATGAAACATTAAATTTTTTAAGAAAATTAGACATTTCTTATTTACATGTATTCTCATATTCAGATCGCGACAATACTGAATCCAATTTAATAGAAAATAAGGTTCCTAATTATGTAAAGTCTGAAAGAAGTAAAATTCTTCGACATTTATCATTAAAAAAGAAGAGGACTTTTTATGAGTATAACATAAATAGTGAAAGACCTGTCTTATTTGAGTCTAAGAACTCTGATGGATATATATATGGCTATACAGACAATTATATTAGAGTTAAAGCAATTTGGTCAAAAGAATTGGTTGACAATATCATAAATTGTAAACTTGAAAAAATTGATGATGATTTAACAGTAAGGGCGAAAGCTTTAATCAATATACCTAAAGTCTTACACCAATAGGCAATAAGTCCATATATTCTTTATTGCTTTTTAAGAATTTTTTAATTTCAGATGATGTAGGCATCATTCTTAGTTTCCTGACTTTAATTATTTCAAAAATTTGAACTAAAAAATCCTCTTTGAATTGATCAGTTGTGTTTTCTGGAAGTATAATTTTGGTTAGAAAGATCTTTCTTTCCTGTAATGCATATTCAACCTTAGCTAATTGGCCATTAATATTAACTTCAAATTGTCTTAAAAAGTTATTATCATTGATATTTAAAGTTGACATAAAGTTTGTTAGTTTATACTTTTGTGAAGATAAATATACAAAATTTGCGCTGAATTTTAGTATTTAAAAGTGAATCAACAAATTATATACGATGTATACATGATGCCGGGAATGGCTGCGAATTCAAAAATTTTTGATTTCATAAGCCTCCCTGAAAATTTTAATATTCATTACTTAGAGTGGGAAATGCCTATTAGCGATGAATCCATTCATGAATACTCATCAAGAATCTCAAAAAAAATTAAAGGCGAAAATATAGTCTTAATTGGAGTTTCATTTGGTGGTATAGTTGTTCAGGAGATCTCAAAATTTATTAAGACTCATAAAATAATTATTATTTCAAGTGTTAAAACCAAAAATGAATTACCATTGATGATGCAATTAGGCAGAAAAACAAAAGCTTACAAATTTTTTAATGTTAAATGGATTGATGATTTTGAATCACTTGCACTTTTTGTTTTCGGCCCAATAATAAAAAACAGAATTGAATTATACAGAAAATATTTATCTGTTAGAGATAAAAACTATTTAAATTGGTCTATCGATCAGTTAGTTAATTGGAATCAAAAAAATCCACCAAAAAAAATAATTCATATTCATGGAGTGAATGATTTAGTTTTTCCTTCAGTTTACATTAAGAAGGCAATTTTTTTGAAAGGAGGAACACATGCAATAATTCTTAGGAAAGCAAGTTGGTTCAATAAAAATCTTCCAAAATTAATATCTGGGAATTAGATTCTTTTCATTTGAGTTTGCATCAACTTTATTTGTTGAATAAGGAGACCATGTTTATCCAGTTTTTTTGCTTCGTTTAATAGCATTACAGCCTCTCTTTTTCTTCTTTTTTGCATTAGGATTCCTGCTAGGCTCAATTTTGCCATAGCAAGATCTTGGTTCATGTTTAAACCATAAGAAATAGCTTTTTTAAAATATTTTTCTGCAGTTGTTAAGTTTCTTTGAGAGTAAACTATACCAAAGAGGTAATTGTAGTAACCAACCTGTTTTTTTATTAGTGCTGCTTCTGGATTTTTAATTTTCATTAACCATTTTTCAGTACCCTCAAAGTCCTGTTTTCTCATCCTAAGAAATGCTATTATAAGAATTTCATTTTTAAAGTATAAAAGCAGAAATGTTAATGATAAAAAAATTAAGGCTATTCCATTTCCAATATTATCACCAATGAACTGTTGAATCGAAAATCCAAATATTGCAATACATAGTATGAGCTTAAATACTTTATTAAACATTTTGATGTTTATGGTAAAAGTAAAAAAAGAATTTTATATAATCTCTAAAATTAAATTATTGTATATTTGGCCGAAATTTAAAATATTTTTCTTCATGAAAAGAACATTTCAGCCATCTAATAGGAAAAGAAAAAATAAACATGGATTTAGAGAAAGAATGTCTACTGTTGAGGGTAGAAAGGTATTGTCGGCAAGAAGAAAAAAGGGACGCAAAAAATTAAGTATTTCAAGTGAACCTAGTCATAAAAAATGAGTTGATAAAATTTAATAAAAAAAGGGTGTTGCTATTTTAGTAACACCTTTTTTTTGATATATTGGTAAACCAAAAGATGCCCCTTCAAAAAGATCTTAAAAGTATTTTAATAATTGGTTCAGGACCAATTATTATTGGACAGGCGTGTGAGTTTGATTATTCTGGATCTCAAGCACTAAGATCGTTAAAAGAAGATGGAATTGAAACTATACTCATCAATTCAAATCCTGCTACAATAATGACTGATCCAGTGATGGCTGATCACATTTACCTGCTACCGCTTAATACAAATTCAATTAAAAAGATTTTAAAAAAGCATAAAGTTGATGCTGTTTTACCAACAATGGGTGGGCAAACTGCGTTAAATTTATGTATAGAGGCTGGTGAAAAGGGTATTTGGGAAGAATTTAATGTCGAGATTATTGGTGTTGATATTGATGCAATTCAGATTACTGAGGATAGGGAAAAATTTAGACTTTTACTTGAAAAAATTAATATTCCATATGCTCCTTCAGAGACTGCAACATCTTTTTTAAGAGGAAAAGAAATTGCTCAAGAATTTGGGTTCCCTCTGTGTGTTAGACCATCATTTACTTTAGGTGGTACTGGAGCTTCTATTGTTTACGAAAAAGAGAAATTTGACACATTGCTCAACAGAGGCTTAGAAGCATCACCAATACACGAAGTAATGATTGATAAAGCTCTAATTGGATGGAAGGAATATGAACTAGAATTATTGAGAGATAAAAATGATAATGTTGTTATTATTTGTACTATAGAAAACATGGACCCTATGGGTATTCATACAGGAGATTCAATAACAGTTGCTCCAGCTATGACTTTGTCTGATACCACTTATCAAAAAATGAGGGATATGGCAATTAAAATGATGCGAAGTATTGGTGATTTTGCAGGTGGGTGTAATGTACAATTTGCAGTTAGCCCTGATGACAATGAGAATATAATTGCAATTGAAATTAATCCTCGTGTTTCAAGATCCTCTGCTTTAGCATCCAAGGCTACTGGTTATCCTATTGCTAAAGTGGCAAGTAAATTAGCAATTGGTTATTCTCTTGATGAATTAGATAATCAAATTACAAAATCAACCTCAGCATTATTTGAACCTACTTTGGATTATGTCATTGTTAAAATCCCAAGATGGAACTTTGATAAATTTGAAGGATCAGAAAGAACATTAGGATTACAAATGAAAGCTGTTGGAGAGGTTATGGCAATAGGTAGGTCATTCCAGGAAGCTTTACATAAGGCAACACAATCATTAGAAATAAAAAGAAATGGATTGGGTGCAGACGGAAAAGGTTACAAGGATTACAATACAATCATTAATAAATTAAAATACGCCAGTTGGGACAGAGTTTTTGTTATTTATGACGCCATTAAAATTGGTATTTCACTTGAAAGAATTTACGAAATCACAAAAATTGACATGTGGTTTTTAAAACAGTATGAAGAATTATCGAACATTGAAGATGAAATTGGAAAATACAATATATCAAATATCTCTACAGAACTTTTACTTGAGGCCAAGCAAAAAGGTTTTGCAGATAGACAAATTGCACATATGTTAGATTGTCTTGAAAGTGAAGTTTATAAAAAGAGAAAAGAAAATAATATTAATAGAGTCTATAAATTAGTTGATACTTGTGCTGCAGAATTTAAAGCTCTTACGCCTTACTATTATTCTACATTCGAACAGGAAATAACAGATAAAAAAGGAATTACTTATACTCAAAATGAGAGCTTATCAACAAATAAAAAGAAAATTGTTGTTTTAGGATCTGGTCCAAACCGTATTGGTCAGGGAATTGAATTTGACTATTGTTGTGTTCATGGAGTACTGGCAGCATCTGAATGTGGTTATGAAACCATCATGATAAATTGTAATCCAGAGACTGTTTCCACCGATTTTGATGTTGCAGATAAATTATATTTTGAGCCAGTTTTTTGGGAACATATATATGACATTATTCAACATGAAAAGCCAGAGGGTGTAATAGTTCAGCTAGGTGGACAGACAGCTTTAAAATTAGCAGAAAAGCTTGACAGACATGGAGTCAAGATAATTGGAACTACCTATAAATCATTAGATCTTGCTGAGGACAGGGGCTCATTTTCTGAGCTATTGAAAAAAAATAATATCCCATATCCAGAATTTGGAGTTGCAGAAACTGCTGATCAAGCACTAAAACTAGCAGATTCTCTAAATTTTCCAATTCTGGTTAGACCATCCTATGTTTTAGGTGGTCAAGGAATGAAGATTGTAATTAACAAAGAAGACTTAGAGGCTCACGTTGTAGATTTACTACAAAAAATTCCAAATAATAAACTTTTATTGGATCATTACTTGGATGGTGCTATCGAAGCAGAAGCTGATGCAATTTGTGATGGTAAAAAGGTTCAAATTATTGGTATAATGGAACATATCGAGCCATGTGGAATTCATTCAGGAGACTCTAATGCTACACTTCCTCCATTTAATTTAGGTGATTTTGTTATCCAGCAAATTAAAGATCATACAAAGAAAATTGCTTTAGCACTTAATACTGTAGGATTAATAAATATTCAATTTGCGATCAAGAATGATGTAGTTTACATAATTGAGGCCAATCCAAGAGCTTCAAGAACAGTTCCATTCATTTCAAAAGCATACAAACAACCATATGTTAATTATGCAACTAAAATAATGTTAGGAAAAAATAAAATTGATGATTTTGAGTTTAAACCTAATCTTGAAGGTTTTGCTATTAAACAACCTGTTTTTTCGTTCAGTAAATTTCCAAATGTCAATAAAAATTTAGGCCCAGAAATGAAAAGTACTGGTGAAAGTATACTATTCATTAATGATTTAAAAGATGATGATTTCTATGAATTATATTCAAGAAGAAAAATGTACTTAACAAAGTAAATTTTGGAATTAATCATCATAATAGTTCTTGTTATTATCATTTCAATATTGATTGCTTTCATGTATCGTAATAGTAATGGAGGGAATTCTGATGTAATTATTCAGCTTTCTAATAATTTATCAAATCAAATCCAAAATATTAGAAAAGAGATAAGCGATAACTCAGAAAAAAGCAGACTAGAAATAGAATCTAAATTAAAGATTATTAACAAGGAAATTTCAGATTTTCAAATATCATCAAAATCTACTATGCAAAAACAATTTTCTGATTCTAACAAGATTATTAAAGATGTTACTGCTGAGCTTGCAAAAATTAAAGGAACAAATGAACAGGTTTTAAGTTTTGCAAACCAAATGAAATCTCTTGAAAAGATCTTAGGAAATCAAAAACAGAGAGGTATTTTTGGTGAAATACAGTTAGAGAATTTACTCTCAAATGTTTTGCCACCAGAAATATTTCAAATGCAATATTCTTTTAAAAATGGTGAGATGGTGGATGCAATTATAAAGGTAAACGATAACATTATTCCAATAGATGCTAAATTTTCATTAGATAATTACAATAGAATGATAGAAAGCAGTGATGAAAATGAAATAAAAGTTTTAGAGAAAAAATTTAAAGAGGACATTAAATCAAGAATTGATGAGACATCAAAATATATAAAACCACAAGAAAAAACTTTAGACTATGCATTTATGTTTATCCCTGCAGATGGGCTATATCAAGACTTGCTTAATAGTAGAGTAGGGAGTTTAAAAATAAATTCTAATGAACTTGTTTCTTACGCATATCTCAAAAAAGTAATGATAGTTTCCCCGATGAGTCTGTTTCCAATGTTACAAATAACTATGAAAGCATTGAACAATTTAAAATTTGAAAAAGAAATAGATACAGTTATTAAAAATGTAAGAAACCTTTCAAATCATTTAGCTAGTTACCAGCTTTACCATGATAAGCTAGGTAATACTCTAAAAACTGTTGTTAATCACTATAACAAAACTTCTGACGAATTTGGAAAAATTGACAAGGATATATCAAGGATTTCAAATGGAAAAATTAAACTTAATCTTGAAAATGAAACTATTGATAAACCTAATTTGAAGGAATAGAAAATAATTTTCCTTTAAAAAAATTTAATGATAGCTTAGAAGTGTAAGAGTAAAATAAATCTCCAGTAATTGTCCATCCAAAGAATGGTATTGCAGCAATATAACAACTTATAAATCCCTCAATTGTTTTTGGGTAACCAATTAGCCAAACACCAAAATTTGTAATTATAAAGAAAATTAAACTTGAAAGTAAAACAGATTTGATATTTATTTTACCAAAAAAGTAGCCAACGCAGCTAATTAAGATGAATGAGAAGTATACAAACAAATTGATTATTGATATTCCAATTATAAGGTCAGAGATAAGCAGGCAAAATATGGGCAATAATATACCTAAGTATTTGTTTTTAAAATGAATTATTGAAAAAAGTGCTACTGCAGTAATAGGTGTAAAATTTGGTGGATGTGGAATTAGTCTTGATGAGATAGCAATAATTATAATTGCGACAACAAAATGAATCTTTGTTAGTTTCAAATTCCAGTGTAATTATAAGGTGTTATTTCTTTGAGTTCATTTTTTATTTCTTGACTTACGTTTAGTGAATCAATAAATTTAGTAAGTGTTGATTTATCAATTTTTTTATTATTTCTAGTTAAATCTTTTAGAGCTTCGTAAGGTTTTGAATACCCCTCTCGTCTAAGAATCGTTTGAATTCCCTCAGAAATGACAATCCAATTATTTTCTAAATCCTCATCAATTTTTTCTTTGTTTACAAAAATTTTATCAAGTCCTTTGATACTCGAGTTTAGTCCTATAACTGTGTGAGCAATTGGAACACCAATGTTTCTTAAAACTGTACTATCAGTTAGATCTCTTTGTAATCTTGATACAGGTAGTTTTGATGATAAATGATTAAACAATGAGTTTGCTAGCCCTAAATTACCCTCCGAGTTCTCAAAATCAATTGGATTAACTTTGTGCGGCATGGCTGATGAACCAATTTCACCTTTTTTAATTTTTTGTTTAAAATAATCCATAGAGATATAAAGCCACATGTCTTGATTAAAATCAATTAAAATTGAATTGATTCTTTTTAAATTATCAAAAATTGCAGCAAGATTATCATAATGTTCAATTTGTGTTGTTGGAAATGATAACTTTAAGCCCATATCACTAACAAATGATTGAGCAAAATCTTTCCAATCAGTTTCTGGATAAGCTAAATGGTGAGCATTAAAATTACCTGTAGCTCCTCCAAACTTAGCAGAAAATGGAATCTGTTTGAGATTTTCTAATTGTTCTTCAATTCTGACAATGAACACTTCAAATTCCTTACCTAACCTTGTAGGTGATGCTGGTTGCCCGTGAGTTTTGGCCAACATAGTAATTTCTTTATATTCTTGAGCTTTATTTTTAAGTTTTGATAAAAAATTATCTAATAATTTGTAATAATTTACAATATACTCCTTGAAAGAAAGTGGAATAGCAGTATTATTAATGTCTTGAGATGTAAGTCCAAAATGAATGAATTCAGAATATTCTTCATAACCTAATGATTTAAATTTTTCTTTTAAAAAATATTCTACCGCTTTGACATCATGATTGGTAATTTTTTCGATATTTTTAACTTGATCGCAATCATTATTATCAAAGTTTTTGTAAATATCTCTTAAACTAGAATTACTTTTTACATTCCAGTTTTTAAGTTGATCAATTCCTGTTAATGTTAATTTAATAAAGTATTCAATTTCGACTTTCAATCTATACTTAATCAATGCTTTTTCAGAGAAAAATTCTGAAAGATGCATCGTCT
>CACASE010000013.1 GCA_902535165.1 uncultured Bacteroidota bacterium
CCAGAAAAAAAAGTTGGTTTTTTTAAAAGATTATTTAAGAAAACTGACAAAAAAAATCTAGATAAGAGCTTAGAAAAAACAAGTAAATCTTTCTTTGAAAAGATAAAGAAAGCTGTTGTTGGTAAAACAAAAGTTGATGTAGAGGTTTTAGATGAGCTTGAGGAAATTCTTATAACATCTGATGTTGGAGTTAAAACTACAATTAAAATTATCGAGTCTATTGAGGAAAGGGTATCAAAGGATAAATACACTAACGCACAAGAACTTGATATTATTTTAAAGGAGGAAATTGGCAATATAATTTTTGATGACAATAAGGATGATTTTAATATTAATGATAAACCATATGTTATTTTGGTTGTTGGAGTTAATGGTGTAGGAAAAACAACATCAATTGGTAAACTTGCTAAATTTTTTAAATCTCAGGGACTTTCAGTTTTAATTGGTGCCGCAGATACTTTTAGAGCTGCTGCAATAGAGCAATTAGAAGAGTGGTCAGAACGTGCAGGAGTAGATTTAATCAAACAAAAAATGGGTAGTGATCCAGCTTCAGTCTCATATGATACGCTAAATTCTGCAATTAATAAAGATTATGATGTGGTAATTATAGATACAGCTGGGAGATTACATAACAAAGTGAACTTGATGAATGAGCTTTCCAAAATTGGAAGAGTTATGGAAAAGTTAAAGGAAAATACTCCTCACGAAATATTGTTAGTTCTGGACGGCTCAACTGGACAAAATGCTTATGAACAAGCAAAGCAGTTTTCCGAGGTTACAAAAGTTACCTCAATGATGGTTACTAAACTTGATGGAACTGCCAAAGGTGGTGTTGTTATAGGTATTTCAGATCAGCTTAGCATTCCAATAAAATACATTGGAACTGGAGAATCAATTGATGACATTCAATTATTTGACAAAGTTGATTTTGTTGAATCTTTTTTTCAAAAAAATACCAATTAAAAAATTATCAGAATTTAATTTTAATAGTGTTAATTAAGAAAATAAATATTAAAGATACTCCATTTCCATCAGAGCTAGTTCGTGATTATATTGAATCAGAAAAATTAAATTCTTTTTTTTCTTATAAAAACCAACTAGATAATTACAAAAAAATTATTAAAAAAAGATCATCTTTTCCCTTAAAAAAAAGAGATTTATTGTACAACGTATTAAAATCTCAGTACAATGGTATCTCCGATATTGGTTTAGTACTTGATTCTATAGAAAAATTAAAAAATAAAAATACATTTACTGTAACAACGGGACATCAGCTATGCTTGAACACAGGACCATTATATTTTATTTACAAAATTTTACACACAATTAAACTCTGTGTTGAACTCAGTAAAACATATAAAGAATTTAATTTTATTCCAGTTTTTTGGATGGCAAGTGAAGATCATGATTTTGAAGAAATTAAATATTTTGAAACATACTCAAATAAGTATCAGATCGCTTCTAATGATGATGATTCTTGTACTGGTAAAATAAAACCATTACATGTAACTAAAATCCTTGAGGAAATAAACAAAAATTTTGAAGGAAAACCATTTAAAAATGATATATATGATTTATTTGCATCATCATATTCAAAAAATTTATCCTTAGCTGAATCAACAAGAAAAATTATCCATACTTTATTTAAAGATTATGGTCTTGTAATCATCGATGCAGATGATAAGGAATTCAAAAAATCATTTAAAAAATACTTTATTGATGAAGTTGAGAATTTTTCAACTAAGAGTTTTGTAAGTGAGACTAATAAAAAATTAACTGAACTTTATAGAAATAAAATTAAAATTCAAGTCAATCCTAGGGATTTAAATTTATTTTATATCAATAATAAAAAAAGACATAGATTAACTTTTTTAAATGGCAAATATCATTTGTTAGGAAGTAATATTTCTTACAAAAAAGATGAAATTATCTATAAAATTAAAAATAACTCTGAGGAATTATCTCCTAATGTTATTTTGAGGCCACTTTATCAAGAGTATTTATTACCCAATTTGTCATATGTTGGTGGAAATGCAGAAATTTCATATTGGCTTCAATTAAAAAGTTTGTTCAACTATCACAAAATTTCTTTCCCAATTTTAGTTGTTCGAAATTCATTTGTTCTTCTTAATAGAAGAGAAGTTGAATCAATTAAAAAATACAATATGGATATAACTGATTTTTTGGATTCAAGAGATTCATTTCTCCGAAAAATTATAAAAAATAATATAGAAAATGATATAAGCTTAGAGAATGAGAAAAATATTATAAAAAATCTCAATGAAGATTTAATTAAAAAGATTGCCGATATTGATGCAAACTTGAAAACTTCCATAAAGTCGATTGAAGCTAAACAAATTTCTTTAATGAATTTATTAGAAAAAAAAATAATTAAGTCTCAAAAAGTAAAAGTAAAGGGAATCATTAATACCCTTGAAAAAATATACAATAAAATTTATCCCGATGGTTTATTTCAGGAAAGAAAAATCAATTTTTCTGAATTTTACTCATATAAGGGAAAAGAATTAATTGATATCATTTATCAATCTACATCGCCATTTGATAATAGTATAAATATTGTTGAAATTTAATTTATTGATGTATTTTTGAAGATGCCAAATAAAGTAATTATTCTTGACTTTGGGTCTCAGTATACACAGTTGATTGCTAGAAGAGTTAGAGAATTAAATATATTTTGTGAAATCTTCCCTTATAATAGTAAAAATTACAATCTTGAAAAATACTCTGCTGTTATTTTATCTGGATCTCCATACTCAGTTCGATCTAAAGACTCTTTAAAAATTAATCTTGATAATATTAAAGGTAAATTACCATTACTAGGTATTTGTTATGGAGCTCAATATTTAGCTCATAATTTTGGAGGAAATGTAGATTTATCAAGTTCAAGGGAATATGGTAGAGCAAATTTAGTTTCAATTTCAGAAAAATCTGCATTATTTGAAGGTGTTAAAAATGGCTCTCAAGTTTGGATGAGCCATGCAGATACAATTGTTGAACTACCCAGAAAATCCATTAGAATAGGAAGTACAAAAGATGTTGACAATGCAGCTTTTAAATTTAATGATGAAAATACATTTGGAATTCAATTTCATCCTGAGGTTTATCATAGTGAAGATGGAAAATTAATTTTAGAAAATTTTTTAAAAAAAATTGCAAAAATTAAAGCAACATGGACCTCTAATTCATTCATTGATTCTGCAATTGATAATGTTAGATCTGAGGTCAAATCTGACAATGTTATTTTAGGTTTATCAGGTGGTGTGGATTCATCTGTTGCTGCTGTTTTACTAAATAAAGCTATTGGGAATCAATTAACCTGTATTTTCATAGATAATGGATTATTGAGAAAAAATGAGTTTGAGTCAGTTTTAAAGCAATACAAGGGTATGGGTTTGAATGTAGTGGGAGTAGATGCTAAGGAAAAGTTTTATAAAGAACTAAACGGAATTATTGATCCTGAAAAGAAAAGGAAATGTATAGGAAAAGTTTTTGTAGATGTTTTTGATGAGGAATCAAAAAAAATTGAAAATGTAAAATGGTTAGCTCAAGGAACTATTTATCCAGACGTAATTGAATCAATTTCTGTTAAAGGACCTTCAGCAACTATTAAGTCACATCATAATGTTGGTGGATTACCAGATTTTATGAATCTTTCTGTAATTGAACCTTTAAATATGTTATTCAAAGATGAGGTAAGAAATGTTGGAAAAGAATTGAAAATTAAGCAAGAAATTCTTGGAAGACATCCATTTCCAGGACCAGGTCTTGGTATAAGGATACTAGGTGAGGTCAATGCTGAAAAAGTTGAAATGTTACAGAATGCTGATCATATTTATATTGAAGCTCTAAAATCTGAAGGGTTATATGATAGTATTTGGCAAGCAGGTGTAATTTTACTTCCAGTGAAATCTGTAGGCGTCATGGGCGACGAGAGAACATATGAAAACTGCGTGGTTTTAAGAGCCGTAACATCCACTGATGGGATGACAGCTGATTGGGTTGATATTCCATATAAATTTCTTCAAAATGTATCTAATAAAATCATTAATAATGTTAAAGGTATAAATAGAGTTGTTTATGATATAAGTTCAAAACCACCATCAACAATTGAATGGGAATGAGAAATCTACTTTTATTTAACATATTTATTTTTATCTGTTTGATTAGTTCAGGTCAAAGTGAATCCTCGAAAGTTGAGTTTGATTCATTAATAAATTATGAGGTCAAAAAGAAAGAAACTTTATATAGTATTTCTAATAAGTTTAATCTCCAAATTGATGATATTATAAAATATAATCCTGAATTAAATACTGAGAAATTAAAGAAAAAAGCAATAATAATTATTCCATTAAAAAAAACCTTAAGAAAAATTGAGAATGCAAAAATAGTTGACAAAATAATTTCTAATGATACAGTTTCTGAACCAATAAAATTAAAGGTCAAAAAAGATCTGCTCAAAGTTGCTTATTTAGCACCATTTAAGATTCCATCAATTGAAATTGACTCTGTTGAAAATCTTAACTCTTATCTTAAAGAGATAAACTTAACAACCATTTCTATTAATTTTTATAATGGGATTATCCATGCAATTGATGAATTGAAAAAAAATAATGTTTCTGTTGATCTTGATGTTTATGACACTGACAATAATATAAGTCAAGTTGAAATTATAAGAGAAAATAATGATTTTGACAATTATGATTTGATTATAGGGCCATTAATTAATAGAAATTTTAATGTTTTTTTCAAAAAGGAATTCAAATCTAACTCGATATCACCACTTGTTTATGATGGAATTAACTTAAATTCTAATACAATAGTACCAGAGGCTAATGATTTATTGAAAAGACAAAAAATGTTTAGGATAATTGATGATTTGATTTTAAACAATCAAGACCAGTGTGCATTGATTATTTCAGACTCTTTAAATCAAAAATCTAAGAATGCGCTATTAGAAAGATTTCCTTTAGCTGAAATAATTGATTTAAATAAAATTAATAACTCTGTGGATCCAAAAGTTACAGATTCATTACTTGGATTTAACAAAGAAAATTGGGTATTTCTTGAAACAAAGAAACCAAATTTAGTCTCAAGTGTTACTTCACTTTTAAATTCTCAAATAACTGATGATAGAAAAATTAAATTATTTTCAACTGTATCAAATGAAAATTATGAAAATCCTAATGTGAATTATGAGAAATTAGGAAATTTAAGCTTTATGTATCCTTCAAATTCTTCCCCTAACTCAAGTGAGATTTTTTTAGAATTCCAACAAAATTTTTTAACAAAATTTAAAAAGTATCCAGACAGAATTTCAATTAAGTCTTTTGATATTATAAAAGATATTTTATATAGGATTTCTGTTTCAAAAAGTTTTAAGAATTCCCTAGAAATTGGAGAAACTAAATCCATGCAAAACAAGTTTAATTATGTGTTTGAAAATGAAAATGGATTCAAAAACACATCATTCTTTATTTTAAAACACGAAGATCTAGATATAATTGACTATCAAAATTGAATTAGCAATAAATAGTTTTGTATTTTTGAAGTCGGAATTTGAATGGTTTGAGTAAAACTCCTAAATATATTTTCGTAACTGGTGGAGTTAGTTCTTCATTGGGCAAGGGAATTATCTCAGCATCTTTGGCCAAGCTTTTACAATCAAAAGGATTAAATGTTACTATTCAAAAATTTGATCCGTACATAAATATTGATCCTGGTACTTTAAATCCATATGAACATGGTGAATGTTATGTTACCAGCGATGGAACAGAAACAGATTTGGATTTGGGTCACTATGAGAGGTTTCTTAGCATAAAAACAACAAAAATAAATAACACAACCACAGGAAAAATATATCAATCAGTTATTAACAGAGAAAGAAAAGGTGATTTTTTAGGAAAAACCGTTCAGGTGATCCCTCATATTACTAATGAAATAAAAAGAAGAATTAAGTTAATTGAATCTGAGGACAAATATGATATAATCATAACCGAACTTGGTGGAACTGTTGGTGATATTGAGTCATACCCTTTTATTGAGGCTGTTCGTCAATTTAAGTGGGATGTGGGAGAAGGTAATAGTTTAGTTATCCACTTGACTCTTTTGCCCTTTTTATCAGCTGCTGGTGAATTAAAAACTAAACCAACTCAACATTCAGTAAAAAAATTGATGGAAAGTGGAGTCAATGCTGACATTATTGTTTGTAGAACAGAGAAAACAATAACTGATGAGCTTAGATCAAAAATTGCTCTTTTTTGCAATGTAGATGTTAATTCTGTTATTGAATCCATTGATGCCAAAACAATCTACGAAGTTCCACTTTTGATGCAAAATGAAAAATTAGATCAAGTTGTTTTAAATAAATTAAATATATCCAAAGTAAAAAAATCAGATTTAAATGATTGGAAAAACTTTGTTAATAAAATTAAAAATCCAAAAACTAAACTTAAAATTGGATTAATTGGTAAATATGTTGAATTACAAGACTCTTATAAATCTATCCTCGAATCATTTGTTCATGCTGGAGCTGAAAATGAATCGAAAATTGATGTAGTGCCAGTTCACTCGGAGGATATCAATGAAAAAACAGTTAAGAATAAATTATCAAGCTTGAATGGTCTTTTAGTTGCTCCAGGATTTGGCGAAAGGGGTATCGAGGGCAAAATTCAATCAATCCGTTTTGCTAGAGAGAATAATCTCCCATTTTTGGGAATTTGTTTAGGAATGCAAATGGCTGTTATAGAATTTGCCAGAAATGTAGTTAATCTTCAAAATGCTAATTCAACAGAAATGGATATTTCAACAAAACACCCTGTCATAACCTTAATGGAAAATCAAATTGATGTCGATCAAAAAGGTGGTACTATGAGATTAGGTTCCTGGAAATGTAAGATTGAAAAAAATACTTTAGCAAAAAAAATATATAAAAAAGAAGTAATAGATGAGAGACATCGACACAGATATGAGCTAAACTTTGAGTATATGGACAAATTAAAGAAAGCTGGGATGGTATTTTCAGGTTTAAATCCTGAAACAGGTCTCGTGGAAATTATCGAAATACCAAACCATGATTGGTTTGTTGGAGTTCAATTTCACCCTGAATACCAGAGCACAGTTAAAAATCCTCATCCATTATTTGTATCTTTTGTTGAGGCCTGCAAAAAAACCATATAAATGGAACAAAATAAATTAGACATTACACAATTAATAGGTTTTCTGTTTTTGATTGCAGCTTTTATATGGTTGTTTATGTTTCAGCCTGAAATTGAAGAGTTTAATCAAGTCGATACTACAATTTCACAAGAAATTTCCCCTTCTGAGGAGAACAACTTGGCAAATGGGTCAAGTTTCAATTCAAATCCGATTAAGAGAGATAATGTTAATGAATTTATTGAATTAGAAAATGATGATATTAAGTTGATATTTTCAACTCAAGGTGCACAGATTAAAGAAGCAGTTCTAAAAAATTATAGTGGTTTAGACGAAAAAGTTTTTAAAATAATTGATCAAAATCAAAATTTTTCATTTCTGTTTAATACTAACAATCGTAGTTACAATTCATCTCTTCTTTTCTATGAATATAATATTGTTGAAAACTCTTCAGGACAAGAAATTAATTTTTTCTATGAACATGATAATGGTGAAGTTTTATTTTTTAAATACATGCTTCCTCGCAAAGGATTTTTATTAAAATTAGACGTTCATTCTCAGGGCTACAGCTCATTACTTAATAGGTCCTCTGATATTGATTTAAATTGGACTTTAAGTTCTTTAAAGAATTCTAAAAGTCAGGATTATGAGAATAGATATACTTACTTAAATTACCAAGATAAAGATCAAGATGTTCGTGATCTGAGTGCATATAGTGATGACGATGATATTGATTCTGCGAAATGGATTTCATATGGACAACATTTCTTTAACTCAATTTTAATTTTTGATGATATTAAAGATGAAATACAGTTCTCTTCTAAAAATTTAGATTCAGATAGTGACAATAGAAAATATTTGAAAAAGTTTGAATCCATGATTCCTATAGATTCCAACTCTAATGGAGAAATTAAGGAAAATTTTGAATGGTACATAGGACCAAATGATTATTATATTATTAAAGATTATGGTTATAAAATTTCGGATTCTATATGGTTTGGATGGGGAATATTTGGATGGATTAATAAAAGCATTTTTTTTCCATTATATGAATTTCTTAGTAATCATTTTTCAGCTGGAATCGCCATAATCATTATGGTAATATTGACAAGATTAGCAATGTCACCCGTACAGTACAAAATGTATTTATCTCAAGCTAAAATGAAAATTCTAAAACCAGAAATAGCTGCAGCTTCAGAAAAGTATAAGGATGATCCAATGAAAAGACAACAAGAAACTATGAAAATTTATAGTCAAGCTGGAGCTAGTCCAGTCCAAGGTTGTTTACCTGCATTGCTTCAATTGCCTGTTTTTTATGCACTATTCTGTTTTTTCCCTGTTGCCTTTGCACTTAGAGGAGAATCTTTCCTGTGGGCTGATGACTTAAGTACATATGATGTTATTGCTGATCTACCATTTTATATTCCTCTATATGGAGATCACATAAGTCTTTTTCCAATTCTTGCTGGATCAACTATGTTTGTTTACACAAAAATGCAAGGCACTAACCAGATGCAGCCATCGCAACCAGGAATGCCAAATATGAAAATTATCATGTATATAATACCTTTTACTTTGCTTATCTTCTTCAATAATTTTGCTGCTGGATTATCATTATACTATACAGTATCTAATATTCTAACAGTTCTAATAATGCTTACAATCAAAAATGTAATTTTAGATGAAGAAAAAATCTTACAAGAAATTGAAGAAAACAAAAAGAAACCTGCGAAAGAAGGTAGATTTCAACGAAGATTAAGAAAACTTCAAGAAGCTGCAGAACAGGCTCAAAAGCAGCAGAATCAAAGAAAAAAATAGATTTTATAATGACTAATAAGTCTAAAATAAGAGTAGTGGTAGCTATGTCAGGTGGTGTAGATTCTAGTGTAGCAGCATATGTTCTTAAAAAGGAGGGGTATGATGTGCTAGGTATTTTTATGAAAAACTGGCATGATACAAATGCAACAATATCCAAAGAATGTCCATGGCTTGAAGATAGTTATGATGCTATGCTAGTAGCAGAGAAATTATCCATTCCTTTTCAAGTGATTGATTTGAGTAAAGAATATAAAAAGAAGATTGTTGATTATATGTTTGATGAGTATAAAAATGGTAATACACCGAATCCTGATATTTTATGTAATAGTGAAATTAAATTTGATCTTTTTTTAAAAATTGCAATGGATTTAGGTGCTGATTTTATAGCTACAGGACATTACGCCCAAATAAAAAGAACTCACAAAAATGAAAAAACTTTTTTTCATTTATTAGCTGGTAGAGATAAGACAAAGGATCAATCTTATTTTTTGTGTCAATTAAATCAGTTTCAGTTAAGTAAAACAATATTTCCAATTGGTGGAATGTTAAAAAATAATGTTAGAAAAATTGCCAAAGAAAATCAAATTATTACAGCAGGTAAAAAAGATTCTCAGGGTTTATGCTTTATAGGTAAAGTAAAGTTACCTGATTTTTTACAACAAAAATTAAAACCAAAAAAAGGTGACGTCGTCTTAATTAAGGATACTCATAAGAATTATTTTAATAAAGAAAAGGCAAATAATTATGATGCTTTGTCCCAGAATTATTTTTATGAAAAATTTGATGGAGATTTAGTTGGATATCACAATGGAGCACACTATTATACGATTGGCCAAAGGAAGGGAATTTCAATAGGGGGGAGAAAAAATCCTCTTTACGTATTGAGTACTGATGTTAAAGAAAATATAGTATATGTTGGAGAGGGAGCAGATCATCCTGGATTGTATAGATTAGCGCTAAAAGTCTTAAAGAAAAAAATTCATTTTGTTTCTGAAACAAAAACAGTATTAAAAAATGATAACCTAAAAGCTAGAATAAGATATCGTCAAGCGCTTCAAAAAGTTTATGTATTTCAAAAAAATAATTTTTACTATTTTATTTTTGAGAAGCCTCAAAAATCAATTACTAGCGGACAATTTATAGCTGTTTATTCAGATGATGAGCTTGTTTGCTCGGGTGTTATTCATTAAAAATATTTATTTGATTTCTAATCAAATCATCAAAATTCTCTCTTTTTCTAATCAGCTTTAGTTGATTATTAATATACAATACTTCAGCAGGTCTGTATCTTGAATTGTAGTTGCTTGACATAGTATGACAGTATGCTCCAGCATTATTGAAACAAAGTAAATCTCCTATACTAATGGTCGAGACTTTCCTGTTTGAAGCAAAAGTATCTGTTTCGCATATGTATCCAACTATTGAATAGTATCTTTCTGTATCATCTGGATTAGAAATATTTTCAATATGATGATTTGCACCATACATCATAGGTCTTAGAAAATGATTAAAGCCAGAATCTACCTGGGCAAAAACTGTTGAAGTTGTCTGTTTAATTGAGTTGACTTTACATATAAATTTACCAGCTTCACTCACTAGAAACTTACCTGGCTCAAAAATTAAAGTCAGATTTTTTCCATATGATTTGCAAAATAAATTAAATCTTTTTGACAATTTTTTCCCAAGCTCCTCTATATTTGTTTCGCTGTCACCTGGGTAATATGGAACTTTAAAACCACTCCCAAAATCTATAAAATCCAAATCCTCAAAATGATTAGCAGTTTCAAATAAAATTTCAGCTGCCCTAAGAAATACATCAATATCTAAAATATCACTACCAGTGTGCATGTGAACTCCATTTATTCTAACTTTTGTGTTTTCAACTATTCTTTTTAAGTGCGGTATTTGATGGATACTTATTCCAAATTTAGAATCAATATGACCAACTGAAATATTAGAGTTACCACCCGCCATAATATGAGGATTTATTCTAATGCAAATTGGTATTTCAGGATGTGAATTACCAAAATCCTCAAGTACAGATAGGTTATCAATATTAATTTTAACTCCTAATTCAGAAGCGAATTTAATTTCATCCATTGAAACTCCATTGGGTGTATAAATAATTTTTTCTGGATTAATTCCACCTTTTAATGCCAAATGAACTTCTTGAATAGACACTGCATCTATTCCTGAGCCTAAATCAATAAGATACTTAAGTATTGAAATATTAGAAAGAGCCTTAACTGCATAATTTAATTGTAGGTTTTTAACACTTTTGAAAGATTTAACTAACCTGTTATATTGATGTTTAATTTTATTCGCATCATAAACATATAGAGGTGAGCCAAATTCTGAAGCAGCTTGTATTAATTTTGAGTTTTTCACATCGCGAATTTATAAATACGTTAGGTAGTTTTGACGATTTGGTTTATTTGTAATAAAATTATTTTATATCGTTAGAAATGAAACAAAAATAGACCTATGGCAATAACTTTTTAGTATTTTTACATTAATGAATCTTCACGAATATCAAGCTAAGGAATTGCTCAATACTTACGGGGTGCCAATACAAAGAGGATATACTCTCTCAGACATTAAAGATCTTGATTATATTTCAAATAAATTGTCCACTGAAACAGGAACAAAGTTTTTCGTTGTAAAAGCTCAAATTCATGCAGGTGGTAGGGGTAAAGGTGGTGGTGTTAAGGTTGCAAAAAATGCTGATGAGTTGAAAAGTTACGCCTCATCAATATTAGGAATGATGTTAAAAACTCCCCAGACTTCAAAAGAGGGTAAGCTTGTTAATAAAATATTAATTGCTGAAGATGTTTACTATCCTGGAGAAAATAAACATGAAGAGTTTTATATATCAATTCTCCTTAACAGGTCTAGCTCAAAGTTTATGATAATGTATTCCACAGAAGGAGGTGTTGATATAGAGTCAGTAGCCGAAAATACTCCAAATCTTATTTTTTATGAAGAAGTTAATCCTTCTATTGGCTTAATGCCTAACCAAGCAAGAAAAGTAGCATTTAATTTAGGGTTAAGTGGAGTTTCTCTAAAGAACATGATAAAGTTTATTTCTTCCTTATATGATGCTTACATTAAATCTGATGCATCCTTATTAGAAATTAACCCTGTGTTGAAAACTTCTGATAATAAGATAATAGCTGTTGATTCAAAGATGGTTATTGACGACAATTCTATTTTTAGGCATAATTCATATGCTGATTTAAGAGATGAATCTGAAGAAAATCCTGTTGAAACTGAGGCTAAGTCTGTCGGTTTAAATTACGTTGATCTTGATGGAAATATTGGATGTATGGTTAATGGTGCAGGTTTGGCTATGGCTACTATGGATTTGATAAAACAATCAGGTGGCGAACCGGCAAATTTTTTGGATGTCGGTGGTACTGCTGATGCTGATAGGGTTGAAGTAGCTTTTAAGTTAATTCTGCAGGATCCTAAAGTGAAGGCTGTTTTAGTTAATATTTTCGGTGGTATAGTAAGGTGTGATAGAGTTGCAAAAGGTATAGTTCAAGCATATAAAAATATGAAGGATCAAATAAAAGTTCCAATAATAGTGAGGCTTGAGGGTACAAATTCAAAAGAAGCAAAAAAAATTATTGATGATTCAGGATTACAAATTTTTAGTGCTTCTAGTTTTTCGAATGTAACAGAGATAATAAAAGATGTTTTAAAATAAAAGTGTCATAATGACATGATATTTTTATTAAAATAAGACAAAACGGCATAAAAATCAGATCGGCTCATCTTTTGTAATATTCATGTAAAATGTTTAATTAAAAAATAATAATTATGAATATTATAAAAAGAACAAATTATCCTATAATGTTTGATGAATTCTTTAATGATTTTTTCAATGTTAAAGAGATGAATATTCCTCCATACAATATAATGGAGAGCGAAGACAACTTTCAAATAGAATTTTCAGTACCTGGATCCAATAAGAAGGATTTTCAAATTGAAATTGAAAATGATTATTTAAAAGTTAGCAAGGAAAAGAAAGAATCAAATATCTCTCACAATTACTCGAGACAACAATTTGATTATAATTATTTTGAAAAATCCTTTTTCCTTCCAGAAACTATCGATTTGAATAAAGTCTCTTCAAAATATGATAATGGAATCTTAAGAATAATGCTTCCTAAAAAAAATGAGGTCATTATAAATAATAAGAAGAAGTTAATTGCTGTAAAATAAAAAGAAGCGGGTTTTACCCGCTTTTTTTATATCTATCAATCAAGTCTCTTAGTTTAGCAGCTTCAATAAAATCCAAATCTTTTGCAGCTTTAACCATTTCTTTTCTTAAATCAGAAATTATTTTTTTTCTTTTTTCGTCGGATATATTAATATCAATCTTGAATTCTTTATTATTCTTTAAAGTATTAATATTTGTTTCTTCTTTTTCCTTTGCATCAAATGTTGACATTATATTTTTAATGATTTGTTTTGGAGTTATTCCATTTTTAATATTATGATCAATTTGTTTTTTTCTCCTTTCCAGCGTAATCCTTAATGTATGGTTGATGCTTTCAGTTTCCTTATCTGCATACATTATAGCTTTACCATTAATATTTCTAGCTGCTCTACCTATCGTCTGTATTAATGATCGTTTGCTTCTAAGAAAACCTTCTTTATCAGCATCTAATATTATAACCAGCGATACTTCAGGTAAATCCAATCCTTCTCTCAGAAGATTGACTCCAACTAGTACATCGAAAGCTCCAGATCTTAATTCATTTAATATTTCAACTCTCTCTATTGTATCTATATCACTGTGGATATATTTAGACCTTACTTTAACCTTATTTAAAAAACCAACAAGTTCTTCAGCCATCTTCTTTGTCAATGTTGTTATTAATACTCTTTGATTTTTTTCAATTTGTTTTTGTACTTCATCCAAAACATCATCTATTTGATTTTCAGTTGATCTAATTTCAATCTCAGGGTCTAATAATCCTGTAGGTCGAATAACTTGTTCTACAATAATTCCTTCAGATTTATTAAGCTCATAATCAGACGGTGTTGCACTAACAAATATTACTTGATTTTGTAATCCCTCAAACTCTTCAAAATTTAATGGTCTATTATCCATTGCTGATGGAAGTCTAAAACCATATTCAACCAGGTTTTCTTTTCGACTCCTATCTCCTCCGTACATTGCTCTTATTTGTGGAATAGTAACATGACTCTCATCAATTACAGTCAAGAATTCATCCGGAAAGTAATCAATGAGGCAAAAGGGTCTCGTACCAGGTTCTCTACCATCAATGTATCTTGAATAATTTTCTATTCCAGAGCAATAACCTAATTCTTGCATCATTTCAATATCAAATAATGTTCTTTCATTTAATCGTTTAGCTTCCAAATTTTTTCCAACAGACTTAAAAAAATCAACTTGTTTCCCAAGATCTATCTGTATCTGATCAATTGCTTTTAGAAGAGTACTTTCTTGAGTAGAAAACATATTTGCTGGATAAATTGAAATTGACTCAATTTGATTAATTTTATTTTTTTCGGTGTAAAAAATTTCATCAATAGATTCAATATGATCTCCAAAGAAATTTACCCTAATAATGCAATCCCTGTAGCTTAAACTAATATCTACAACATCTCCAGTTACTCTAAATGAGCCAGGACTGAGATCAGATGTACTTCTACTATACAATGAGTTTGAAAGCCTTCTTAAAAAAGATGTCCGTGAAATATTAGAGTTTTGATTAATTACAATTGTATTTTTTTTATAGTCAACAGGGTTACCAATCCCATATAAGCATGATACTGATGCGACAACTATTACATCTTTTCTACCTGAAAGCAAGCTAGTTGTAGTACTCAATCTTAGCTTTTCAATTTCGTCGTTAATCGAAAGATCTTTTTCTATATAAGTATTTGTAATAGGGATGTAAGCTTCGGGTTGGTAATAATCATAATATGAAACAAAATATTCTACTAGATTATGTGGAAAATAATCTTTAAACTCTTTGTAAAGTTGAGCTGCCAAAGTTTTATTATGGGCAATTATGAGTGTAGGTTGATTTATTTCCTTTATTACATTTGCTACAGTAAAAGTTTTACCTGATCCAGTAACCCCCTCAAGTGATTGGTATCTAACATTTTGTTTAATTCCGTCAACTAGATTTGAAATAGCTTTTGGTTGATCACCAGCTGGTTTATAATTTGACTGAAGATTGAAATTCAATTCTAAATAGTTTAACTTGCAAAACTACTAATTAGAAAGCTTTAAATCTAAAAATTTTAGCTTTACTTAAATTTTTGTTTTGAGTAATAAAAGTAAAGATGTAATAATTTCAAAAAAGAAGCCTAGCTATAAAGTTTCAAACTATCTAGAGGATTATTTAAAAAATTACAATCGCATTCAAGAAATCCCTATTGAATATAATGATCTTAAAAGGTATGTTGGATCTGTAAAGGTTATTGATAATGATGATAATGATACATTATGGCAAAGAGTTTTTTTTAATGACTCTGAAAGATTTGAAATTGAAAAAAATTTAAAACTTGTATACAACCTATTGTACTCTGATGGTAGTAATGAAAATATCGATTTTTTAGTTGTTGATGCTATTGATTATTGCACTTTTGGTAATTCTAATCCTTTTCGCATAAAGATTAGAAATAAATTAAATGATAATTTTACATACTACTATGTTAAGGTTGCAGATTCTTCAAGAATTTATGGTCTTGAGTTAGAGCATATCACTTCACCATATAATTTAAATTTTATAATTTATAATGATACTTTAATTGAAGAACACATAACGGGAATCCCAGGTGATGATTTTTTTAAAAATTATTTAACTAAGTGCTCTGACAGTGAAAAATCTCAAATTGCAAAAGAGTTTGTAAAATTTAGCGAAAGATGTATGATAAGACTCTTGGGTGATATGAGAGCCTATAATTATGTTATAATTCCAACTCATGATTTCGATCAGGTTGTCTATAAAATTCGTGCGATTGACTTCGATCAACAATCATTTGAGGGTGACTTTAAAGTGTATCGACCTCAGCTTTTCAAAGAAAACAAACCTGTTATTGATTTAATTAGAGAAAAACTTATCAATAGTTCCATCAATCAATATAAAATAGAGGAGAGAGCTATTATTGTTAAAAGAGTTTTGGGTTCAAAAAAAAGAATAAATAGTTTGATCGAGTCAATGAAAAAAGATATTATTTCAATTGATGAAAATGTACAAAGTCTTACTAAACAAATTTATCATTTGACTAAAGACAATAAATTCAAATATTCTCAATCAATGGGGGATATAATGGAAACATCACTTAATTATTTATTAAGTAATTATGAAAATCACTCAATGCTAAGGACCAATTAATTTTTAATATTTAGGTACCAATTGAATTGAAATCCAAAAATAAGAATCGCAATAAATAAGTGTAGTGGCTGAGATAGTATTGGAAAAGAAAAATAATACATCGATGCACCAGCAATAATTTCAACTAAGATTAGAATTAAAATTAATTTGATCCATTTCATCTCTAATTTAAGTTTAGATGAAAATATAAATAATAAAATATTTGATGCTAATATTAAAATTGAAAAACTCCTATGAATATAGAATTCAATATTAGGGTTTGAGAGCCAAAGATTTTTCTTGTCAAAACCATAAATATCAATATTTAAATCAATAAATTCCCTAACCTTAAGTCCAAATAAAATTTGAACTAGCATCAGAAACATAGAAAAAAGGATAAATTTTCTTAGAAAATTAATATTTAACATTTGCTTTTTTAATAAGATAGATTAACATACAAACAATAAGAATTGCCATCAGCATGTGAATTGAAATTTTATATGGAGCTAAATTAGAATCTACAACTTGTTTACCGAGCCAAGCTTGAAAACCCATTGAAAATACAATTAGAGCTGAAAAAAATACAATTTTTTTATTCCTTTTAAAATAATTGAAAGAAAATATAAACATCACTAAAGTTGATAGGCCTGCAATCGCACCTATTAATCTGTTAATGAACTCAAACCATGTATTCATTGGACTAAATTTTGTATAATCGTGTTTGGTATATTTAGTCCAATTAGCAACGTCAAATTTTTCTTTTGAGGTAAATTTCTTTCTGGAATTATAAAAACTTTTTTTGTATAAAATCATTACTCCCTTTCCATATTCTCTTTCAGGTTTCCAAGTAATTTTTTCAATATTTGTTGGGGGAATTAAATAACCAAAACATTTTGGCCAGTCTGGACAACCCATACCGCTTCCAGTCATGCGAACAAGAGATCCTGCAAGAATTACAAGCAATACCAATACTAGCGAAAGTTTACTAAAAAAAAATAAATCTTTTATTCATTAATTTTTAATCCTAAGCTTTTGGCTTTTTTGTACATAAGTTCTTTAGCTTCATCATATGAGTTAGATATTACACCATTTAGGATTGCTTCTTTAATATATTCTTTTATGATACCAATTTCTTTACATGGTTTTAATCCAAATGAGGACATAATTTCTTCACCTGAAATTGGAGGTTGAAAATTTCTTATTTGATCCCTTTCTTCAACTATTTTAATCTTTTCCCTGACTATTTTAAAATTGTTTAAATATTTTCTTTGTAAATGCTCATTTTTTGTAGTTATATCAGCTTCACAAAGGGTCAAAAGATCATCGATATCATCACCAGCATCAAAAATTAATCTTCGCACTGCTGAATCGGTAATGTTCTCCAGAGATAAAACAATTGGTCTAGAACTTAATAAAATAAGCTTTTTTATATATTTTAATTTTTCATTCAATGGTAGTTTTAGACGCCTAAAAATCTTATCTACCATTTTTGATCCAACATATTCATGACCATGAAATGTCCAACCAATTTTTTTGTTAAATTTTTTTGTTTTAGGTTTCCCAATATCATGTAAAAGAGCAACCCATCTTAACCAAAGATTTTCGGTATTTTCACATATATTATCCAATACCTTTAAAGTATGATAAAAATTATCTTTATGAGTTTTACCTTCGATCTCATCAATTCCTTGTAAATCACAAATTTCAGGCAAAATTAATTCCAATAATCCACTTTCTTTTAAAACTTTTAATCCAATAGAGGGCTTTTTTGACATTAAAATTTTATTTAACTCATCATTTATTCTCTCTTTAGAAATTATTTCAATTCTCTCTTTTTCACTTTTAATAAATTCTAAATTATTTTTATCAACTAAAAAGTCAAGTTGAGATGCAAATCTAGCTGCTCTCATCATCCTCAAAGGATCGTCATGAAAAGTTGTTCTTGGATCTAGTGGTGTACGAATTATTTTTTTATCAATATCAGCTCTTCCATTGAATAAGTCGATAATTTCACCATAATTTTTTTTATTTAATGATATTGCTAGGGAATTTATAGTGAAATCTCTTCTTGAGAGATCCTCAACTAGTGTGCCTTGATCAACAACAGGATTTCTGCTATCCTTTGAATAACTTTCTTTTCTGGCTCCAACAAACTCTATTTCATAATTCTCAGTTTTCAGCATAGCTGTTCCAAAGTTTTTAAAAATCTGTAATTTTTTATTTAATTTATTTGATATGAGTTTGGCAAAATCTATACCATTACCAACAACCATAACATCAATATCTTTATTCTTACGATTTAAAATTAGGTCTCTTACAAAACCTCCAACCAGATATACTTCTTTTCCACTTAATTCAGCTTCAATTGAAATAGTATCAATTATTGAAATATTTATATTTTTAAATATATCGTTCATCAAATTATGATCTAATTATTTCAAAATTATTCTCATCTAAAACCTTGATTATTTTCGAGGGTATTTGTTTATCACTTCTAATACTTTTCACATAATAATCTACACCATCAATAATATTTTTATCAATATCTGAGTTTTTAATTGGAAATGTAGAGCCAGTAATATTAGCTGAAGTTGATGTTATTGGTCTATTTAATTTTTTAATAATTTCTAAGCAAAAATTATTTTTTGGTATTCTTATACCAAGTGTTTCATAGGTTAATTTTTCTTTATTTAAATCAGTGAAGATGACTGTAGTTGGCTTTTTATCATTCAAATATTCCTTGGCAAAATCAGGTATTTTTTTCACGTATTGTTCAACCATTTCTAAGCTATTCATTAAGTGAATTAGTGGTTTTTTTGAATCACTTCCTTTTAATTTATTTATTCTATCGATTGCTTGATTATTATGTGAATCAGATCCAATTCCATAAATGGTATCAGTAGGGTATAAAATTATTCCACCGTTATTGAGTATTTCTACACATTTTTGAACTTCTATATTAAAGTTTGTCATGCTATTTATACAGAGACATTGTAGTCTCTTAATGCATCATTAAGAGAAGTTTTTTTATTTGTACTTTCCTTTCTTTTTCCAATAATTAAGGCACAAGGAACATTAAAGGATCCGGCATTAAATTTTTTTGGTTCACTGCCTGGTATAACTACTGATTTCTCAGGAATATAACCCTTTAAATAAATAGGTTCTGAGCCCGTAACATCTATAATTTTGGTAGATCCTGTTAACACAACATTAGCACCCAAGACTGCTTCTTTTTCAACTTTTACTCCCTCAACAATAATACTTCTTGAACCAAGAAAAACATTATCCTCAATTACGACAGGAGAAGCTTGTACGGGTTCTAAAACTCCACCAATTCCAACACCACCACTTATATGAACATTTTTACCAACTTGGGCACAGCTTCCTACAGTAGCCCATGTATCAACCATTGTCCCAGATCCTACATTTGCACCAATATTGACATAACTTGGCATTAAAACAGCACCTTTTTCTATAAAAGATCCATACCTACATATAGCATGAGGAACCACTCTTATTCCCATTTCTTCAAAACCTCTTTTAAGAGGAATTTTATCATGAAATTCAAATGGGCCAATCTCAATCGTTTTCATTTTCATTAGAGGAAAATATAAAATAACAGCTTTTTTGATCCAATCATTCACAACCCAATCATTGTTTACCTTTTCAGCTATTCTAATAGCACCCTTATCTAATAGATCAATAGTCTTTAGTACTGCATCGGAATATTCTTTTTTATCCATTAATCCTCTGTCTTCCCACAATAATTCAATAATTTCTTTCATTACATTTTTTTACAAATATAACTATCGTTCAAATATATATTTTTGTTAGACAGAATATAATTAATACTTAATTTTGTTAAATGAGTAAAATTCTTGGTTTAGACTATGGTAAAAAAAGATGTGGCATATCAATTTCAGATGAACTTCAGATAATTGCATCTCCTTTGACGACCATTGATACCAAGAAATTGATCGATTTTTTGAAAGAAATCATAGTAGAGGAAAGTATTTCAACTATTGTAATTGGACTGCCTAAAAATAATAGAAATAATATTTTTGAATTAGAAAAAACTATAATTGATGAGATAAAAAAAATTAAGATTCTGTTTCCTAATTTAAAAATTCATAGAGAAGATGAGCGTTACACATCAAAGTTATCGGCCATATATTTAAACGAAATAACTAAAAAAAGAAAAGTAAAAATTGACAAAAAAAATCTTGATAAAATAAGTGCCTCCATTATATTAGATTCATATTTAAAAAAAAATAAATGATTTTACCAATTTTATCATATGGAAACCCAATTTTAAAAAAAAAATGCGATGATATCGATTCCTCTTATCCAAACCTTAAAAACTTACTACAAGACATGTGGGAAACTATGTATAATGCTGAAGGTGTTGGTTTAGCTGCTCCACAAATTGGAAAATCGATTAGATTATTTATTATCGATGCTTCACCTTTTTTTGAAGAAAACAATGTTACAGAATTTGAATTAAATAATTTAAAAAGAGTTTTTATTAATCCTAACTTAACTATAGTTGAGGCCGAATCATGTAATTTCAATGAAGGATGTTTAAGTATTCCAGAAATTCGGGAAGATATTAAAAGAGCAGATTCTATTAAAATTGATTTTTACGATGAAAAATTTAACTTTCAATCATTTAACTTTTCTGGAATATTAGCGCGAGTTATTTTACATGAATATGATCATATTGAAGGTATTTTATTCACAGATAGGATATCAAAGTTTAAAAAAACATTGATTCAAAAAAAATTAAATAAAATTTCTAGAGGTCAAATTGAGGTTAATTACCCAATGAAGTTTTTCAAAAAATGAAAAATAAAAATCAATATTCAATAGAGGATTTACTTGATGTTATGTCTGAATTAAGGAATAAATGTCCTTGGGATCAAAAGCAAACATTTAATACATTAAAAAAGTTAACAATTGAGGAGACCTATGAATTAGTTGATGCAATTGATAAAAAAAAATATGATGATATCAAAGATGAATTAGGAGACTTGCTTTTACATATTGTCTTTTACTCCAAGATTGCATCAGAAAATAAAAAATTTAATTTTAATGATGTTTTAAATTCATTGATTGAAAAATTAATTTACAGACATCCTCATGTTTATGGGGAAATCAAAGTAAATAGTATTGATGAAGTAAAAAAAAATTGGGAAAGATTAAAGGTAAAGGATAAAAATAAAGGAATTTTATCTGGTGTTCCCAATCATTTACCAAGTCTTATTAAAGCTTATAGAGTTCAAGATAAAGTTGCAAGTATTGGTTTTGATTTTCCAAACGTGAAAAATACAGTAGATAAAATTAAAGAGGAATTTGAAGAATTTAATTCTGCTTTGCTTTCCCAAAATAAATCAGAAATTGAGGAGGAATTTGGAGATATCCTTTTTTCTTTAATAAATTATTCTAGACATATTGGGATAGATTCTGACGAATCACTAAAGAAATCAACACAAAAATTTATTGATAGGTTCAACAAAGTCGAAAAAATTTTAAAGTCAAAAAATCTTGATTTCGATAATTGTAGTGATGAGGAATTAAATAACTTTTGGAATGATGTCAAAAAATAATTACTTGATCAAGGTGTATTTTTTCTCATTTTTTTGCAATTGACTTTTCAGCTTTTCTATATCACTATAAACACCATCTAGAACCTTACTATCCGAACCTTTTTTAATAAAATTTAAATTATTTTCAAGCTGTGAGATTTGCTTATTCAAATCATCAATTTTCTTTCTCAATTTAACTTTCTCGTTATTTTTTTCACCATCATTCATGAGTTTAGACTTTATCTTAATAATATGAGCTTCTAACTCTTTGTCAGATAAACCTATTTTTTTTGATTCTTTCTTTACTATTGATATGAGAGAACTTAGTTCATTTGATTTTGATGTTTTACCTATCTTCTCCCATTGTTGAGTAACTTGACTAATTTTTTCAACTGAAAAATCATTTTTTAATTGTTCAACTAAATTTTTCTTCACATTTATCTTTTCCTTTTCAACTTTATTTTTTTCTTCATTTACTTTATCAATTTTTGAAAAACATTGATTATACTCATTTAGAAAATTATTCCAATTATCTCTATTTCTTTTAAACGGGACATTCTTTATTTTCTTAAAATCATTTTTCAAATTTTGAAGGTCCGAAATATTAATTTTTTCTTTTTCCTTTAATATTTTGCATTGCTGAATCAGCTCAAGTTGAAGCTTAATATTTTCTGAATATGTTTTTTTTAAATTTTTAAAGAATAAATTCTTCTGTTTGATAAAATCCAAATTTAAAATCTTAAATTCTTTCCATAAATCATTATTTAGTTTAGATTTAATTGGTCCAATTCCAATGAAATCATTCTTTATTTTTTCTATTTCAGAGATTTTTTTAATCCATTCATTTTTTTCGTTCCCATCTTTATTCATTAATTTTTTAAAATTTTCTAGTAGTTCTTTTTTAATCTGAATATTTTTCTCATCATGAGCATCTCTATTTTTAAGATAATCCTTCTTTTCATTTTTGATTGTTTGAATGATTGAGTCAAACTCTTCATTTAATTTTTTTTCATCTACAGCTTTTACAGGTCCAGTAAGGAAATTCCATTTTTTAATTAATATAAGTAGATCTCTATAGCTTTTTAACTTATCACCATATGATTTTACTCTTTTAGCATCATTCAATAGGCTAATCATTAATTTCTTGTTGTTATCTTGATCTTTTTTCTTAATTTTTTTATCTAAGTATAAAAAATCATAAAATATTTTTACGTGATGTTTATAGGAATTGTTTAATCCAAAAGATAGGTGAGTGGGGACCTTGCCAATTTTAATCCATTTTTCTCTAATAGAACTAAAACTTTTAATCTTCTCAGCATTTGAGACAGACGATTGAATTAATTCTTTTAAATTCTCAATGAGAACATTTTTCTCTTTGTAGTTGTTTTTTAGATCGATAACTATATTTTTTTTGGAGCTAGACATAAAAATATAGCTATAAGTTAGTAATATTTTATTAACTCTAACTATTCCAAATTTTCCAACTTTCTTCAGCCTGGAGTTTAAGCATTTGTAAACCGTTTAGAATTCTTGCTCCTCTTTTTTTTGATTCATTTAAAAATAAAGTTTCAGTTGGGTTATAAATTAAATCGTAACATAGATGTTTATCATTTAATTGATCATAATTTAAATCTGGCTTTTCATTTACATTAGGATATGTTCCTAGTGGTGTGCAGTTTACGATTAAATCATATTTTTCCAAACTTTCGATCTGATTATAAGCAATATGATTTACATCACTCTTTCTAGAGGCAACATCAAAATTTATTTTTTTAGTTTTAATTGCATATTGAATTGCCTTTGATGCTCCACCGCTTCCAAGTATTAATACATTTTTATAATCTAACTCTTTATTAAAACTATTTATAAAACCTAAATAGTCGGTATTATATCCAACTAATTTATTTTTTAAAATTTTAATTGTATTTACTGCTCCTATGTTCTTAGCTGATTCCTCAATTTCATCAAGATATCCAATAATTTTTTCTTTGTATGGTATTGTAACATTAAAGCCATTAATATTACATAAATTAATTTTTTTAAAATCACTTATTTTATCTATATCAAAATTTAAATACTCACAATTATCAATTTTATCATTTTTAAATTTTTGTGTAAAGTATTTTTTTGAAAAAGAATAATTAATATTTCTACCTATTAATCCGTATATTTTTTTTGTCAACATAATTATTAATAAATATTGTAAATAATACCCCTAGCAAAATTAATCCAAAAGCTATGTAATTGACTGAGTTTGCAATTTCAATTTGATTTAGATTATTTTTTATTTGATTCCATGGCCAAACTATAGGTAATGTGCCTATTACAAAACCAATTATCAGGTGATCAAGTTGACTAGGATATCTTTTTGTCAAGTAAGTTAAAAATTTTGAAAGTATAACAAGACCTAATACTGATCCAATAAAAAAAACAATTAGGATATTTATCATTTCATTCTCGACAATTAATTTCTGGTCATTTGGATAAAAGATGTTTGTGATTAAATTGAAAAAATTATTTACAGAATCCACTAATAAAAGTTTATAATTACCCAGCAAAATAAGTAAGAATGAACCAGAAAGTCCCGGAATAGTTATACCACAAATACTAATAAATCCACAGAAAAAAACAAAAACTATATTTCTGTTTTCATAAAGGGGTTCACTTACGCTTAAAATTATTCCAAATACTAATCCAAAAATTAGAAATAGAGCTGCTTGTAAATTTGTTTTATCTTTTCTTTTAAATAAAATATAAACTGAACCAATTATTAAACCGAAGAACACTGACCAAACCAGCAGTTCATTCTCTGCTATGAAATAATCTAAAATTATAGATGTAGTAAAATAACTCAAAATCATACCTACAGATATAAATAATAAAAAGAATCCATTTATTTTTTTTAAAAATAACTTTAGTCCATCGTCTTTAAGCACTTGATAATTTTTATAATTCAAAGATTGAATTGAATTGATTAAATGATTATAAAAACCAATAATTAAAGAATAAAGGCCACCAGAAATTCCGGGAAGTTTATTTATTGTTCCCATTACCAATCCATGAATTAAAATTTCAATAGAATTTACATTATTCCAATCTCTATTATACTTCATTCTTTTTCGATATTTTTTCCAAAAATAATATTATAAAAAACCCAGTTATGGTACATATGATTATTGAAAATTCGCTAGTAAAGAAATTAAATATTTCTAAAAAAATACTTTCATTTACAGAGACTATTGGAAGTATGTTAAATACTGATCCTAAAATTAATCCAATCATAATAATCATTGTTTTATTTTCATAGTTGGTAAGTAGCCATTTAATTACTCTGGAAAAAGTTAAGATTCCAAAAACTGCACCTATTATAAAATTCAATACATAAATGTAAGAATCAGATCCAGATATAAATATTGAATTTAGTTTTTCTAGAATAAATTGATATGCACCTAAAATTAACAAAATATATGATCCAGAAATTCCAGGCAAAATCATTGCGCATGAACAGATAAACCCACATAACAAAATATATGAATAATTTATTTGCTGATTTACAGTTACGTTTACTATGATTTGATTGATAATTAAAGCTGTAATTATCAAAAGTACAAGATCTATGAATTTTAAATTTTTAGTTTTTTTTAATAGGATATAAATGCTACAGACAATTAACCCGAAAAAAAATGAGCTTATTTGATTCTCATAATTTTCAAGAAGGAATAAAATTAACCTGCTAAAAATTGAAATACTAAGTATAATACCAAAGACTAAAAAAAATAATACATCGAATTTGTTTGGCTTAAATTTTTTTGAAAAACTTTCATTGAAAATTTTAATATTTATATTACTTATAGCAGTTATTAAGTCCTTGTAGACACCTGTTATCAAAGCTATAGTTCCACCAGAAATACCAGGTATTAAATCAGCGATGCCCATTAACATTCCTTTAAAAGTCAGAAATAAATAATGATTAGTAGTATTATACTTCATCGAAGTAAATCTACTAATAATTGTTTGAAATAATATTTAAGGCTTTGTTAAGATTTTCAATGGCCTTATCGTGATCATTTTTTCTTAAGTAATATTTGGCAATTGATATCCATGCTTTTTCATAGAGCGGATCATTTTCAATTATCAAATTTAAGTACTTAAGCGCATTATCGTAATCCTCAATTTTTTCATAACATCTTGATAATCTATAAAGACTGAATGAGGATTCTTTTTTAAAATTATTTAAAATTTTGTAGTAATAAATAGATTTTTTAAAATCCTCTTTCTTTTCATATATCTTACCTAATTCGACATAACAAGATGAGAATGTTTCATCACTAATGATCCCAAATTCATGAGCGGCTATACTCTCTTTTATTTTATTTTTTTTAAAATATAATTTTCCAATTTCATACCAAGCATGGGCTGAGTAAGGATTTTTTTCTAAAAACTTATTTAAAAAACTAATCGCTTCGTCATCTTTTAATGAAAGATTATAGCATGATATTAATTTATCAAAGTAGTTTTTATCCTCTGGGTAGATTTTCAGAATTTTAATTAGTACTCTAATTGATTTTTCATAATTTTCTAGATTCATATAATTTTTAAGTAATAAATCCAATACAAAGAAGCTTAATTGATCACTTTTTGGAATATTTTTTAAGATTGATATTGATTCTTTATATTTTTTTAGTTTCGTTAAAATTTTACATTTCTGAAAAAGAAGATCTTGGCTATTTTCATTTATAATTAACAGATCATCAATTAAATCATATGATTGGGTTATTTCACCTTTTAAAATTAAAATTTCAGAGTATAAAATACTTATGTTAATTGAGTTTGGGTATAAATTATTTCCTAATTCAACAGCTTTTTCTGCCATAATTATGTCCCCTTCATTAAAATAATAGAGAATTATTTCTTCAACTTCGTCAGTGTCAAGAAAGATAGATGAATCTTCTGAAATCATCTTTTCAAATTTTTTAATTAGATTTCTACTATCGTTATACATATAAATCTCAAATAAAATTATACACTTACTCTCATGCTAATTTTTTTTCAGATGAAGTTTATCAAATACTTATTAACATTTTTAAATGGAATCAAGGATGCTTAATATTATTTTACATCCCTTTTTAATCTCTGTTTCAGAAATATTTAGAGGTGGTGTTATTCTTACAGCTTTTTTTTCATATAAAAGCCAAAATAAAATTAATCCATTATCCAATGATTTTAAAACTAATTGATTTGCTAGTTTTTCATTTTTTAAAATCAAAGCAATCATTAGTCCTTTTCCTCTAATTTCTTGTATATATGGGTGTTTGAGTAAGCTTCTAAACAACTTTTCTTTTTCTAATGTTTTTTTAGAAAGTCTCTCTTTTAAAATAATTGACAAACTCTCAAAACCAGCAGCAGCAATTACAGGATGTCCACCAAATGTAGTTATATGTCCCAATATTGGATTTATTTGGAACTTATTCATGAAAGATTTTTTAGTAATCATAGCACCAACTGGAAATCCCCCACCTAATGCCTTTCCTAGTAATAGAATGTCTGGTGAAATACCGAAATGTTCAAATGCAAATAATTTTCCGGTCCTCCCTAATCCTGTTTGAAGTTCATCTAATATTAATAATGCACCAACTTCATTACATCTTTTTTTGATTTTCTTTAAATAATTATTTTTAGGTAAAATAAAACCAGCCCCTCCTTGTATTGTCTCTAGTATTACACAGGCTGTATTTTCATCAATTAAATTTAAATTTGAATCATTATAGCTTAAATAATTAATATTACTTAAAAGTGGCCGGTAAGCTCTTTTTCTTTTCTCATATCCAGAGACACTAAGAGATCCATGTGTACTTCCATGATAAGAATTTTTGGAAGAAATGATTTTTGATCTTCCAGTAATTCTTTTACATAGTTTTAAAGCGGCTTCAACTGCTTCAGTTCCTGAATTTGTAAGATATACAGAATTTAAATTTTTAGGTAAGTTTTCAACCAATAAACCACATAATTTTATACTAGGCTCAAGTGCAAATTCGCCATATACCATTACATGAGAGTATTTTTTTAACTGGTTTATTGTTGCTTTGATTACTCTTTTATCAGAGTGGCCGAGATTACAAACTGATACTCCTGCTACAAAGTCTAAGTATTTTTTCTTTTTATCATAGATGTAAGATCCTTTGGCCTTGACAACTTCAATTCCCAGAGGTTCAGGTACAATTTGAGCTTGGAAGTCCTTAAAATTATTAATCAAAATTTTCTATTTCTGAAATTCTTTCATTAAATCTATCTATAAATCCAAATAGTTTCTTTTCATTTTCCTCAAGTTTTGATTCCGGATAAAGAGTGCCTTCTGGCTGATTTAAAAACATAATATCATCTATTCCATTATCTTTAAATGAAATTAATATAGAACTCGCTATTGCCTTATCAATTCCTATTAAATCATAATTATCGTCATACATATAGTATATTAGTTCAGCATTTTTATCAATCTTAATTTTACTTAATTCATTATCAACGATTTTTCCAAATAATTTAATTCCTTTCATTTGATTAAAATTATTACCTAGGCCCAGTGTATCAATTTCAACAATAAAACTATTGTTTGAGATTTTAATTGAGTCTATTACATTCCTATCTAAATCCTCTTTTAATATAATTTCATCTCCACTGATTTGACTATTACCGTCCCATATAATTGGATTTATTTTATTTATTTCATTTTCACTTAATATTTGAATTTGTCTCTCGGTTAAATCATTTCTACTTAAAGTTGTTAATCCTTCCGATTTATCAATTTTAATTTTATCAGATTTTCCACTCATTGATCCTTTAACAAATCTGACATTGTAATATCCAATAACTTTTCTATTTTGAGAAGCACCTAAAGATATTAATGTATCTGCCTTTATAAAAAGTGAATCAGTTTTTGTAATATTTATTGCCACTGGATTTTTTGTTATCAGAGCTGAATCCAATTCTTCAAATACTTCTGCATATTCGCCTTTAATAATTAAATTCTCTTTTTCATCAATAATTTTTATGTTTCTAGATGCACTGGCATATTTTTTATTTTCATCAAAAAAAATACTATCACCAAAAATTGTTCTGCTCTGACTATTGACTTTAGCATCTTTTTTGAAAACTCCTATTTTCTTTTGTGGGTCATAAAAACCTTCATTACAAAAGATTGTATAATCATCCGTGATAATTGTTGAAAATTTGTAAAAGAGTGTAATTTCTGAATTGAGGAAATAATCCATCATATTGGATCTAATCTTATAATCAGGATTTTCTACAATTACATTTTCTTTAAACTCATATTTTTTTTCATCAA
Organism: uncultured Bacteroidota bacterium; assembly: GCA_902535165.1. Lineage (GTDB taxonomy): Bacteria > Bacteroidota > Bacteroidia > Flavobacteriales > Flavobacteriaceae > Eutrophosalina. Next base: position 29,277 of record CACASE010000013.1, read on the forward strand.
TAAAATATTTACCCTCCTTACTCTTTATCGTTGATACACTATCAATTATTTTTCCATTTTTATTAAAATAAATTTCGTTCGCATTTCTATCAAAGAAAAGAACATTTGAATTTAGCTCCATTTCATCATTAATGAATTTAACTGATCCATAACTTGAAAATTTTCTGGTTAAACCATTATAGTTTAACGAATCACAAAAAAGGTTTATTGAATCACCTTGTTTAACATGAACATTTCCGGTGGCAATAAAAGAGTTCCTTTTTTGAAAAAAAATGGATTTTTTTGAAAAAATATCCATATTATCATGTGTTAAATGAACTTTTTTATTTGCACTTTCACTAAGTATATTACCATCAGGGTATAATGATTGGTTTCGATCAAATGATCCAGCGCTCTCAATAACAATATTTTTCTCTTGTGATATGGAGCTCACTGAAAAAAAAATTAGAGTTAGTAGATAAAAATATTTATTTCTATACAAAGATTGTTTGTGTTCTGTTAGGTCCAACGGAAACTATTTTAATTTTTACATTTAAACTATCCTCTAGGAAATTAATATAATTTTTAAAATTTTGAGGTAAATCAGTGAATGATTTTATTTTAGTGATATCTTCATCCCAACCACTAATTTCTTCATAAATTGGTTCAATATTTTCATCCTCGATTGAATAAGGCAAATAATCTATAGTTTCTCCTTTATACTTGTATTTTGTACATACTTTTATTCTATCAATTCCTGAAAGCACATCACCTTTCATCATTATTAATTCTGTAACTCCATTTACAATTATTGAATGTTTTAGTATGACTAAGTCCAACCATCCGCATCTTCGTGGTCTTCCAGTTGTGGCTCCAAATTCATTACCAATTTTAGCCATTCTTTCTCCAGTTTCATCCTTAAGCTCAGTAGGAAATGGACCACTACCAACTCTGGTAGTATAAGCCTTGAAAATTCCAAAAACATTATTTATTTTATTTGGAGCTATTCCAAGACCAGTGCAAGCTCCAGCTGCAGTTGTATTCGAAGATGTTACATAAGGATAGGTACCAAAATCAATATCAAGTAAGGATCCTTGTGCTCCTTCACCCAATATTTTTTTTCCATTATTTATAGATTCATTTAAATAATGTTCACTGTCAATAAATCTTAATGATTTTATAAAATTTATTGAATTAGTAAATTCTTCAACTAATTTATTAATATCAAAATCTATATCAACGTTAAAATTATTTATTAGGTTAAGATGCTTATTTGTTAAAGTATTGAGTTTATCTTCCCAGCCATCAAGTTCTAAATCTCCAATCCTAAGTCCATTTCTACCAGTTTTGTCCATATATGTAGGACCAATACCTTTAAGTGTAGATCCAATTTTTTTCTTTCCTTTAGAAAGCTCCGAAGCTTTATCTATTAAACGGTGAGTTGGTAGAATTAAATGAGCTTTTCTTGATATTAATAGTTTATTACTGAGATCAACATTCAATTCTTTTAATTTCTCAATTTCTTCTTTAAAAATTACTGGATCAATGACAACTCCATTACCAATGAGATTAATTTTATTTTCATGAAAAATTCCAGAGGGAATAGTATGTAAAACATGTTTAATTCCATCAAATTCTAGAGTATGACCTGCATTTGGACCTCCTTGAAATCTAGCAATTATATTATAATCGTTAGTTAAAAAATCAACAATTTTTCCTTTTCCTTCGTCACCCCATTGGAGACCTAGTATTAAATCAATTTTCATTTTTTTTCTTTAGTCGCATAAAAATATAAAGAGTGCTTATCAACATTAATATTAAAAATATCTTCAATACTTTCTTTGATGTGCTGAATTCTAGGGTCACAGAATTCAATTACTTCTCCAGTATCAGTTAAAATAATATGATCATGTTGTCTATCAAAATACGACTTTTCATAATGAGCTTGGTTTGATCCAAATTGATGTTTTCTAACTAAGTGACATTCAAGTAGTAATTCAATTGTATTATATAAAGTAGCCCTACTTACTCTGTATTTTTTTTGTTTCATCAATGAGTAAAGTGATTCAATATCAAAGTGATCATTCAAATCATAAATCTCTTTTAATATTGCATATCTCTCAGGAGTTTTTCTATGTGACTTGGAATCGAGGTATTTTGAGAAAACATCTTTTACAACTTGTTGATTATTTTTGATTTTTTCGGTCATTATAAATTATTATCTAAATTAAATATTAATCTCTAACTGCTTTATAAACTCCCTTAATTTTTTTTATTCTTTGAATCAGTTTATCAATTATTTTTTTGTTTTTAACTCTTAGAGTTATCGATCCTTTAAACACATCACCTTCGGTATCAAAGGACATTTTTCTCATATTGATACTTAGGTTATCAGAAATTATGGTGGTTATTTTATTTACTAAACCAATATTATCAATTCCAACAATTTGAATTGTTGATGTGTAATCATGTTGAGTGGAATCAATCCATTTTGATTTCAATATTCTGTAGGCAAATTTTGATTGTAA
>CACASE010000014.1 GCA_902535165.1 uncultured Bacteroidota bacterium
TATTTTTTCTTTCAATAACGCAAATCTTAGCGTGAACTTTTAAACTTTCAATTCCAAAAATTAATTTAACACCATTCTCTTCGAGAAGTTTAGCATAATTTATATTAGCTTTTTCATCAAATCTAGCTTGTAATTCAATTTGAACTATAACTTCTTTTCCATTTTTAGCAGCATTAATCAAGGCATTTGCAACACTTGATAATTTAGATAATCTGTAAATTGTAATAGATATCTTATTTACACTTGGGTCTATTGAAGCTTCTGTAAGAAATTTTTGTATGTAAGTAAATTTTTGGTAAGGCGTGTGTAATAAAAAATCTCTTCTTTTAATTGCTTCAAAAATATTTTGCTTAAGATTAAAATCTTTAATATTAAGTGGAGTTAAATCCTTGTAAACTAAAGTACTTTTGCCTATTGAGGGAAAATTCATATAATCCCTTCTATTATGGTATTTTGATCCAGGAATTATACTATCAGTGTTGTCATTAAAGTTTAACTTATTTAATAGAAATTTCAATGTGCTTTTCTCAATATCTTGATCATAAAGGAATCTCACTGGTTCCCCAATAGATCTGTTTTTTAAGCTTTGAGATATTTTTTCTAAGTAACTTTTAGAAATATCATAAGCAAAATCAAGCTCTGCATCTCTACTAATTTTAATCATATTTGCCACTATTTTTTTTGGAGCAAAAATTTCAAATATTTCATCTAAATGAAACCTAATTATATCATCAACGAGAATGATATACTTTTTTTCAGACTTACTTAACACAATAAATCTATCAATTTGATTTGGAAGTTTGATCAAAGCAAACTTTATCTTCTCATCTTTAGTTTTAATTTTTATTGTCAAAAAAGATGATGTATCGGATAAATTTGGAAATTTAGATTTCTTATTAAGAATGACCACCTCAAGTTGTGGTTGAATCTTTTCAATAAAAAAAGTATTTATATATTCTCTAAACTCTTTCGGAATTGATTTTTCATCAACAAAAAAAATATTTTCATGTTTCAAATCATCAATAATAGATTCTAATACCAGGTCACTTTTCTCTTGAAGCTCAATAACTTTGTTTGTTATCATTTGAAGTAAATCAGTAGCATTTGGGCCTTTATATAGCTTTTTTTGCTTTTTTCCTGACAAAGCAATCCTTTTAACAGTAGCATACCTGACCTTAAAAAACTCATCAAGATTGTTAGAAAAAATTCCTATGAATCTCAATCTTTCAATGATTGGCACTTTTTTATCCTCAGCCTCTTGCAATACCCTCGCATTAAAATCTAGCCAACTTAATTCTCTATTTTTAAAAATATAATCTTTCATCTAAATGATTTTGGAAAATAATGATTGAATTTTCCAACAGAAACTTGACTCCACAAAGATACATCAAAATCAAAAATTAATAATCCGCATGTTGGAACATGGATATAACTTAATCCTAATTCAGCTGTTAAAAATGAACATGAGTTATTATGAGAAAATATCATGACGTTCGAGTATTTATCATCAATTGAATGAATAAATTCTAAAACATTATAACCTGAAAAATCATAAAGCATTTTCGATTTAATAAAGCTGATATCATTGAAACTTGAAATATTTTTTTTTAAACGTTGATAAGTTTGAATAGTTCTTGTTGCAGGGCTAGAAAATATAATTTGGGGTTCTAAATTTAAATCTTGAATTACGTTAGACATTACGTCTGCATCATTTCTTCCTTTTCGAGATATAGGTCTGTTCAAATCAGGAAGATTATGACTCCAATCTGACTTTGCATGTCTTATGATTGAAAGCTTTTTCACGGACTAAGTCTGGAATAACTCCATTTTCCCTTTGCTGATTTGGTGAAAAAAATTCGGTCATGAAGTCTATTTTTTCTCCCTTGCCAAAATTCGATAGTTTCATGATGAACAATCACACCTCCCCAATGTTCTGGTCTTGTAATTTTCTTATGATTTTTTTTTAAATCCTCAAATTTGTCGACAATATACTTTCTATTGGGAATTTCACTGCTCTGATCAGAAGCAATTGCACCAATTTGACTATCAATAGGGCGCGAGTAAAAATACTCATCTGATTCTTTTTTAGACATAAAAATACATTTACCCTTAATAATAACTTGTCTTTCATGAGATGGCCAAAAAAAAGACAAACAAACATTTGAATTATTTGACATGCTTTTACCTTTATTACTCATGTAGTTTGTATAAAAAATAAAACCTTCATTTGAAAACTTTTTTAATAAAACAACTCTGTTATTTGGTGTATTATTTTTATCGACAGTGCTAAGTGTCATTGCATTAGGCTCTTTGATTTGTTTTGAATCACAAATTTGTTCAAACCATTCTTTAAAAAGTATTAATGGGTTATCAACAATTGATTCTTCACTAAGATTATATTTTTCATAACTAACTCTGAAATCTGACAAATCTTTCATAATATTAAATTTAATATTAAAATGTAAATAACTCTCCCTCCTGGGCTAGAAATGTGTTTTTAAAATTTGACTGGGCTTCAATTTTAAATTCATTTAAATCTTTGTATCGAGCTGAGAAATGACCTAAAATTAGTTTATTAACATTAGCTGCTTTTGCAATTTTTGATGCTTGCAATGCGGTTGAATGCTTTGTTTTTTTAGCCAAGTGTACATGTTTTTCTAAAAAAGTTGACTCATGGTATAAAATATTTATATTTTTTAGTTTATCAGATATCGATGGCTCATAAGCAGTGTCAGAACAATAAGCATATGAAATATTTGAATTATTTATTTTTAACTTGAAAACAAAACCTGTACAAGGGACTCTGTGAGATAATTTAATACTACTTACACTAATTTTATCATTATCAATAAATGTCAAATCTTTCGGTTCCAGTTCAATTATATTTAGTTTATAGCTTGTCCATGAATTACTAGATTTCATGATTAATGAAATAATTTTTTTTAATCCAATTGGGCCATAAATGGATAAATCTTTAGTCCTTCCCTTGAGGTTATAATGAGAAATTAGTCCTGGCAATCCAAAATAATGATCACCATGAAGGTGAGAGATAAAAATATTGTCTATTGAGTTTAATTTAGTTTCATATTTTTTTAATAGAAATTGAGTACCCTCACCACAATCAACTAAATAATTTTTATTGTTTAGTATTAACAACTGTGAAGAAGGATATCTTCTATAACCACCCGAACCTGAGTAGCAACCTAATATTCTTAATGAATTATTCATTAGCCAATAAGCCTCTCTATTTCCTCAATCTGTATTATATCCTTTGCCTCTTGAAATGTAGGGACAAGATTAAAAGAATGGACTTGATAATTTAGGTTAGATGAGACAACAATAAAGGATTTTTTTGATTTTTTACTATACGAATTTAAGAAATCTATTATTTTTTTGTCAATAATAATTGAGTCATCCATTTCCAAAACTAAATTGGAATCTAAATTATTTGATAATTCAGTTTTAACTTGTTTTAAATCAGTGTTTTTTTTAAAAAAAATTCTAATAAAATTACTGCTCATAGTTTAGATGCTAGTAAATACATCACGGCCATTCTAACTGCAACACCATTTTCAACCTGATCTAGAATAACTGTTTTACCGGAATCTATGATATCACTATTTAACTCAACTCCCCTGTTAATTGGTCCTGGATGGGTAATTACGATTTCTTTTTTTATAGAATTTAGTCTATTCAAGTCTAAACCATATTGTTGAGCATACTCTCTTGTTGTTGGAAAATAGCTATCTTTCATTCTCTCATTTTGTATTCTAAGCATGCTTGCAACATCACACCACAAAAGACCTTTATCAAAGTTTGGCTCATAATCAATTCCAAGTTCATTGATATATTTAGGTATTAAACTTTTGGGACCACATACTTTGACTTTGGCTCCCAATTTTTTATAAATAAATATACTTGAAAGTGCTACTCTTGAATGCATAATATCACCAGTAATTAAAATTTTTTTATTACTGATAGCCCCTAATCTCTCATTAATTGTAAATGCATCTAATAATGCTTGAGTAGGATGCTCGTGACAACCATCACCAGCATTAATAATACAAGATTTAACATTTTTTGATAAAAAGACACTAGCACCAGGGCTTGGATGCCTAATTACTACCATGTCAACTTTCATAGATAAAATGTTGTTAACTGTATCAGCTAGGGTTTCACCTTTTTTTATTGATGAACCAGATGAACTAAAATTCACTACATCAGCAGAAAGTCTTTTTTGAGCTAGTTCAAATGATATTTTTGTTCGTGTACTATTTTCGAAAAATAGATTAGCGATAGTAATATCCCTTAAACTTGGAACCTTTTTAATCTTTCTGTTTATAACCTCTTTGAAGTTGTTAGTAGTTTCAAAAATTAGATTAATATCATTTTCTGATAAATATTTAATTCCCAATAAATTAGAAACACTAATTTTTCCCATCTTTTTTATATATGTAAACTGCATCTTCACCATCATTCTCTTTCCACCTAACAGTCAGTCTTTGGTTGTTTATTGAATCAACTTGAATTCCACAATAATCAGGTTGAATCGGTAAATGCCTGGAAAATCTTCTATCAATTAAAGTTAATAGTTCAACTTTTTTTGGTCTTCCAAATGACTGTAATGCAGTCAAAGCTGAGCGAATGCTCCTTCCAGTATACAACACATCATCAACCAAAATCACTATTTTATCCTCCACAATAAAATCAATGGATGTTTTATTTGCACTTAAAATCTTATTTTCTCTTCCAAAATCATCTCTAAAAAAAGTAACGTCTAAAAATCCAATATTAATTTTTGAAATATTATAATTCTTTTCGATTAATTCCTTCAACTTGATGGACAACACTTTACCTCTTGGTTGAATACCAATTATAACGGCATTAGAAAAGTCATTGTGTTTTTCAAATAACTGACTTGCTAATCGATTAAGAATTAATGAAAGTTTTGAGGCGTCAATAATTTTTTTGTGGTTCTGCACGCTCATCAAAGTGCAAATGTAAAAAAATTTTATAAACTAAAATTTATACAGTAATTCTCTCTGATAATTTTTTATAGTAACCGTTCTGCAATTTGTCTCTAATTGCTAAAAATGAATCTAAAGTTTCATTTATATCATCAATGGTGTGGGTTGCAGTTGGTATTAATCTTAAAAGTATTAAACCTTTAGGAATTACTGGATAAACTACTATGGAGCAAAAAATATTGTATTTCTCTCTTAAATCTTTTACCAGTACCATTGCTTCCGGAACATCACCCTTTAAAAAAACAGGTGTAACGCAACTTTTTGTTGTTCCTATATCAAATCCACTTTTTACTAAGCCTGTTTGCAGTGCTTTAACATTTTTCCACAACTTTTCTCTGTGTTGAGGCTCATTCCTAAGAATTTCAAGTCTTTTTATTGCACCTACAACTAACTGCATTTGCAAAGATTTTGCAAACATTTGTGACCTCATGTTATATTTTAAGAACTTAATTACATTTTTTGAGCCTGCAACAAAAGCACCAGTTGAAGCTAATGATTTTGCAAAGGTGGCAAAATAAACGTCAATATCGTCCATAACATTCTGCTCTTTACCAACGCCTGATCCATCATCTCCAAGTGTTCCAAATCCATGAGCATCATCAACTAACAACCTGAAATCATATTTTTTCTTTAATTCAACTATCTCCTTAATTTTACCTTGCTCTCCTCTCATACCAAAAACACCTTCAGAAATTACTAAAATCCCCCCTCCTGTCTTATCAACTATTTTTTGTGCTCTTATTATATTTTTTTCAAGACTTTCAATGTCATTGTGTTGAAAAGTAAATCTTTTTCCAACATGTAATCTAACACCATCAACTATGCACGCATGAGAATCAATATCATATACAACAACATCATTTTTATTAACTAAAGTGTCAACAATTGATAGAATACCCTGATATCCAAAGTTTAGCACATATGCGCTTTCTTTTGACACAAATTCAGCTAAATCATTTTCTAGCTTTTCGTGCATACCTGTATGACCTGACATCATTCTTGCTCCCATTGGATAAGCAGATCCATAATTTTTAGCAGCTTCACTATCAACTTTTCTAACTTCAGGGTGATTTGATAAACCCAGATAATCATTTACACTCCAAGTGATAACTTCCTTTCCATTGAAAGTCATTCTATTTGATATTTTTCCTTCAAGTTTAGGGAATACAAAGTATCCCTCAGCAATTGAGGCCCATTTTCCTAATGGTCCCATATTATTTTCGAATTTTTTAAATAAATCTGACATTTTAACGTATATATTCTATTGATGATTCTTGCTCGATACTTTTTTCTTCAAAACCTTGATCATTCATCCATTTATCACTGTAAATTTTACTCATATACCTTGATCCATGATCACAGAAAATAGTAACGATTACACTGTTTTTAGAGAACAGCTTTTTTTTGTTTAGTTGTCGAATTGCCTGTAAACAAGCTCCAGATGTATAACCAACGAACATTCCTTCCTTTGAAGCTATTTCTCTGGATGCATGAGCACTATCTTCGTCAGTTACTTTTTCAAATAAATCAATGATTGAAAAGTCTGTAGATGTAGGAATTAAATTTTTACCTAAGCCCTCAATTCTGTAAGGATATATCTCTTTTGAATCGAATTCACCAGTTTCATGAAACTTTTTCAACACGGAACCATAAGCATCTACTCCAATAATTTTAATGTCTGGATTTTTTTCTTTCAAAAATCTTCCAATCCCTGAAATTGTTCCTCCTGTCCCACTACTCGCAATTAAATGAGTAATATTACCATTTGTTTGATTCCAAATTTCGGGACCTGTTGTTTCATAATGAGCATCAATATTTAATTCATTAAAATATTGATTAACATAAAATGAGTCTTTTATTTCTTCATTTAGTCTTTTTGCTACTTGATAATAAGATCTTTTATCATCAGCTGGAACATTTGAAGGACAAACATAAACCTTTGCTCCCATTGATTTTAACATATCAATTTTATCAGGTGAAGATTTTGATGAAACAGCAACAATACATTTATAACCTTTTACCATTGATACCATCGAAAGACTAAAACCAGTATTTCCAGATGTTGTTTCTATAATGGTTGTATCCTTATCAATCAATCCTTTCTTTTCTGCAGATTCAATAATGTGTAAAGCAATTCTATCTTTATTAGAATGTCCAGGATTGAATGCCTCATACTTGGCATAATAAGAGCCCTCTAATTTACTGGTTACTCTATTTAACTTTATGAGAGGAGTTTTCCCAACTAAAGAAAGTATATTTTCGTGAGCATTAATTTTGTTTTTCATGCACCAGTGTATACCAGAATGAGCAAAAGTACGGAAAAAAACCAAAAGCTTTATTAAATATCACAGAGTGACCTTTGAAAGTATATCTAAGAAAGCTTCGTGATGATTGTCAGAGTAATCAAGATGAGTAACTAAACGAAGTTTATTATCACCCATTCCAATGAGTTTAACTCCTTTTTTTTGAAGTTTACTTATAAAAATTTCTGAACTATAATTACTATTAATTTCAAAAATGATTATGTTGGTCTCAACTTCTTCAACTTTTTTTACAAAATAAAGTGATTTTAAACTTTCTTCAATTTCTTTTGCCTTTTTGTGATCTTCCTCTAATCTATTTATATTATTTTCCAAAGCATATAATCCACAAGCTGCTAAATATCCTGATTGTCTCATGCCTCCACCAAACATCTTTCGATACTTTATCGCATTGTTAAAATCTTTTTCAGAACAAAGCAAAAGAGATCCTACCGGACAACCTAATCCTTTACTTAAACAAACAGAAATTGTGTCGAATAGTTCTCCAAAAAGCGAAAATTCAATACCTTTTTTTACTGAAGCATTCCAAATTCTTGCCCCATCTAAATGATATTTAAGATCATTCTCTTTACATAAATCAGCAATCTCTCTTAAATCATTCATATCCCAGCATGCTCCTCCCCCTTTATTAGTTGTATTTTCTACACAAACCAAACTTGTCTTTGGACTATGGTAAAAATCAGGTGGATTAATTGAATTTAAAACATCCTTGGCATTAAAAAAACCTCTCTCTTTATCTATGAGTTTACAAGAAACACCAGAATTGAAACTAACTCCACCACCTTCGTAGTTATAAACATGTGCGGTTTTACTACAAATTAATTGATCACCTGGGTTGGTATTAATTTTAATAGCTGTTTGGTTTGTCATAGTACCTGACGGAAAAAATAATGCCTTATCCATATTAAACATTTTTGCAACTTTTTCCTCGAGCATGTTGACAGTCGGGTCATCTTTAAATACATCATCACCAACCTCACAGTTATTCATGAATTTTATCATTTCACCTGATGGCTTAGTAACTGTATCACTAATTAAATTTATTTCCATTTATAATTAAGAATATGTTTGCTCTAGTATAAATATAATTTATGTAGTATTTTAAAACAATTAAATTATTTAATTTTACAGTAGTTTGATAACGCTTGAACAAATAAAAAACTTAATAGAACGCCTTGGTGCTTTAAGGAGGTATCTTTGACTTAGAGGAAAAAAAAAGTCAAATATCTAAATTAGAAAATCTAACATTTGAATCAACATTCTGGGACAACCCTAATGATGCTCAGATTATTCTAAAAAAAATCAAATTACTAAAAGATTGGATTAATGATTACAATGATGCTCATAGCCTGTGTGATGAGTTAGAAATTACTTATGATTACTTTAAAAATAATGATGTTACAGAAGAAGATTTAGCAAAATCCTTTGAAAAAGCAAAAAATACAATTGAATCAATTGAATTTAAAAATATGCTATCAAGTGAGGGCGATGAGATGTCAGCTGTTCTTCAGATTACAGCTGGAGCTGGAGGAACAGAAAGTTGTGATTGGGCAAACATGCTGTATCGAATGTATTCAATGTGGTGCGAGAAAAGAAAATTCAAAACTAAGGAGTTAAATATTGTTGAGGGAGATGTTGCTGGTATCAAAACAATCAGTATAGAGATCCAAGGAGAATATGCATTTGGCTGGTTAAAAGGAGAAAATGGAGTACACCGATTAGTTAGAATTTCTCCTTTTGATAGCAATGCAAAAAGACATACTTCATTTGCTTCAGTTTATGTTTACCCACTTGTTGATGAAACAATCAATATCGAAATAAATAATTCTGAGATTGAATGGGAAACAATGCGATCAAGTGGAGCAGGTGGACAAAGTGTCAATAAAATAGAAACTGCAGTAAGATTAAAACATATTCCTAGCGGAATTGTAATTGAAAACTCAGAAACTCGCTCGCAATTAGACAATAAAAACAAAGCTTTAATCCTATTAAAGTCCCAATTGTATGAAATAGAACTAAATAAGAAGTTAGAAACAAGAAAAGAAATTGAAGAAAGTAAAAAGAAAATTGAATGGGGCTCTCAGATAAGAAATTATGTGTTACACCCTTATAAAATTGTTAAAGATGTTAGAACTTCTACAGAAAATGCAGATGCTAATGCAGTTCTAGATGGAGATATAGATGTTTTTTTAAAGTCTTATTTAATGAGCAAGGAAGATAAATAAACTACTTACTGGAATTTTTATTTTTTCTTTCATTTAACCATTCAAAAAAGGAACCAGTGACCCAGTAAGGTAGTATAAAAGTTAAAAGAAGTATCATGAGCCAGAATCCCATTGTTACGACTGTCATAAATAAAAGAAAGCCTAAATATTGATCGAACTCAAACATTACAATCAAAGATACACATAAGTTTTATTTCCGAAAAAAACTATTATAAATAGTTTATGAACATCTTTTGAACGCTATTTTGTAACTTTGTAATATATTTTTTGTTCTATGAAATTCAGAACAGAGTCAGACACCCTTGGAAAAGTACAAATCCCTATGGATTCGTTGTGGGGACCCCAGACTCAAAGATCAATCAATAACTTTAAGATTGGTGAAGAGGGTTCAATGCCCATTGAAATCATATATTCATACGCTATTTTAAAAAAAGCATGTGCCAAGTCTAATTATGAACTAGGAACACTTGAAAAAGCGAAGATGGAGTTAATTGTTACAGCATGTGATGAAATAATCGATGGTAAACATGATAAAGAATTTCCATTAGTTATTTGGCAAACGGGTTCCGGTACTCAAACTAATATGAATATAAACGAAGTTATCTCAAATTTAGGACACATTTTGGAGGGTAAAAAGTTAAATGAAATTAATAAAACTCTAAAACCAAATGATGATGTAAATAAATCACAATCTTCCAATGACTCATTTCCTACTGCTATGCATATAGCAGCTTTTAAATTGGTTAAGGAAAATGTCATTCCAGCACTTGAGAGCTTTCATAAAACTTTAATAGCAAAGGAAAAAGAATTTGACAAGGATGTAAAAATTGGTAGAACCCATTTAATGGATGCTACACCATTGACTTTGGGACAGGAATTTTCCGGATATGCATCACAAATAAAGCATGGTTTAAAATCTTTACGAAACTCATTAGATCATCTATCTGAATTGGCAATTGGTGGAACAGCAGTTGGGACTGGATTAAATTGTCCGGATGGTTTTGACAAATTAACAGTGAAAAATATTTCAAAGCATTGTAATATTAATTTCAAGGTCGCAGAAAATAAATTTGAAGCGATTGCATCTCATGATTCTATAGTTGAAACACACTCATCTATTAAACAACTTGCGATTTCAATTTACAAAATAGCAAATGATATAAGATTGCTAGGAAGTGGTCCTAGGGCTGGTTTTTCTGAGTTGATTCTACCTACAAATGAGCCTGGAAGTTCTATTATGCCTGGAAAAATTAATCCAACACAATGTGAGGCAATTTGTATGGTTTGTGCTCAAATTATTGGTAATGATTACACTATAAGCTTTGCTGGTACTCAAGGTCATCTTGAACTAAATGTGTATAAACCACTAATGGCTTCAAAAATTATAGAATCCTTAAAATTATTAACTGATTCTGTAATTAGTTTCGAAAAAAATTGCGTTAAGGGATTAAAAGCAAATAAAAAAATAATTGAAGAACATCTAAATAATTCATTGATGCTCGTTACTGCACTGAACAATAAAATTGGATATTACAAAGCTGCAGAAATTGTAAACAATGCATATAGAAATGGTACAACTCTTAAAGAAGAAGCGATTAAATCAAAGTACTTAACCAGCAGTGAGTTTGATCAGTGGGTTGATCCAAAAAAAATGACAGGAAAATAAATTAGTTAAACTCTCCCCTTGAGGGCATTAAAAGCCCATCCAATTGTTATAAAACCTAATCCAGCGAGCGTAAGCTCAACTAAATATTCTGGGTATTTAAATACTCCTAAAAGTATAAGCGCAGATCCGATTAAAAAAAGGATAAATGATGCCCAAGCAAAAATTGAATTTTTATTCATTCCCATAATTAAATCTTTACTTTTCCAAACAATTTTTCTTTCCAACCAGACCACTTGTATTTGACAGAAAAATGATAGATAAGAATAGGAAAAATAATTAATGCTGGTAATATTTGAGAGGTCACATCAGGTTCGCCAACATATTTATATATTGAATCAGTTTGCAAAGCTGTCCAATCTGCAGTAACTAATAATGCAGCAGCAACATTGTTTGCGTAGTGCCATCCCAATGCTAATTCTAATCCTTCATCCATTAGTGTTATCAAACCAAGGAAAAAACCCATAATTAGGTAAGCGAAAATAAATGTATTACCGAGTTTATCGATCTCAGGGTTAGCAAAATGCAATAGACCGAACAAAATGGATGGTATTGTAAACGCTAAAAATCTACTTTTAGTATTGATTCCTATGCCTTGTAGCAAATAGCCTCTCATCAAATATTCCTCAAAACTTGTTTGAATTGGCAACAGCGTTAAGCAAATTAAGAGAAGGATTAAAAATTGATCGAGGTTAAAGGTAAGCTCATAATCCTCTGGGGATAAAAATATATCAATTGGAAATAAAATTATTGTAATACCAATAACTAAGAAAAAAGAATAAAATACTCTTGAAAAATCGATTTTATCTCTTGATGTAGTTAATGATGTTAAAGATTGATTGTGTAAAAACTTAATCGTTATGTACAATCCAAGAGAGCCAACAGCAAACATTAATAAAAATAATACTAATGCAACATTTTTTGTTGGAAATAAAGAAAACATGGCAGCCATATCATTGGATTGGAGTGCATCAAGATTTTCTGGATCCATATTTAGGGCAAGTCCTATTCCAAAAGGTATTGCTCCTAAAATTTGCCAAAAGGAAAAAATAATTAGCGGACCAACAAGGAAATATCTCCACCAATCATTTTTAATATTTTTTGCCTTTTCAATAAACATTTAAATAAAAAATAAATTAAGAACTATTACCATAAACAATCCATAAAATATCTGTAAATATATCGTTTTTAAATTCGAATGAATCAATTCTCTCTTATCATAATTTTTAAATAAGTTGATAAATGCTAGAAAACCATAAATAAACAATATTGCATTACCAGCATAAAATAAATTTTTATTGAAATTTAATAGATTATCAGCAAATATTTCAGTCATATATACTGAAGATCCAAATGCAGCAGATAATAATAGTAAATAACCCCACCTTGCATTTTTCTTGCCTAAAGTAACAATTAAGTGATTTTTTCCAGTTGAAGCATCACTGACAGTATCTGGATACTGGTTGATGTATAATATGTTTGTCGTTAAAAAACCAAAAGGAATTCCTAGATATAGTGCATTATAAAATTCAGTTGAAAATAGTTCAACAGTATTGCTTGAGATTGCAAATAAAGCTCCAAGTGTAAGGACTGGTCCAAATGCTAAAAAAATAGCAACTTCACCAAGACCTCTTCTCGAAACTAACCTAATGGGTTTAGCTGTATAAAAATAGCCCAAGAGTCCTCCAACAACTCCTAGGATGAGAGCATTTTGTGCATTTGCTATTTCTCCAGTTATTAAAAAGCTATTGTAAAGTAAAAGTGCAGTAACTAGTAATGCTCCAAGTAACATTTTTCTAGCCAATGACAATGTTCCCTTATGTGTAATTAAACCTAGCTCTACTGCTCTGCTTCCACCTGAAAGTTGAGCTCCCTCAAGAACGGTTGAATTTAAACCAGCATTAAAATATTCTGTATTGGCACCATCAGTACCATCTTTTACATCATAATAATCATTAAATAAGTTGGAAGAAACATGCAATAAAACTATACCTAGACAACATAATATCAAAGAAAGTACATTAAATAAACCATCACCCGATCCTGCAAAAAATGCAGCTAGCGTAAAAATTGGAAAAAGTGATGCACTTGTAAAACCTCCCCTTGTAATTGCGAAGGCCCACTTAATAAATATTGTTGAAAATTTAATTGGAATTTTTACTTCCTCATTAATTGGAATTGTAATTCCACAATATCCAGTTTGAGGCTTATTTTTTCCATTTTTAAAAGTTGGGGTTATTTTTATTGCAGCATTAAACTTGGATCCATCCTTTCTTATAAAATATGTCTTGGTATTATGTTCTCCATCTTTTATTGCAGATGAAAGCCATTTTCCAACATTCTGAATTACTACTTCACCAGATGAAAATAAAGATACTCTCTTTTTACCAATAAGCTCTTCTTTTGGATAACCAAATAATTTTTCACCATCCGAGTTTATAGTTTCTATTACACCTTCTAAGTCGCATGTTATAACACTTTTCATATAGAATAAATTAGATGGCAAATGTAATACATATGTGTATAAATTTTTAATACAAAGCAAAAAAAAACGTGTCCAAAGACACGTTTTTATAAATTATAGTTATTGATTATTTTACTTCCTCAAAATCTACATCTTGAACATCATTATCAGAGCCTTTATTTTTCTTACTAGAATTTTTAGGTTCTTGATCAGTTGATTTTGCAGATTCTGCCTGAGCTTTATACAATTCTTCAGATGCATTTTTCCACGCTTCATTAATTTTTTCAAGCTCAGTTTTTATCAATTCAATATCTTTTGATTCATGAGCTTTTTTTAATGTTTCAAGAGCATCTTCAATAGCCTTCTTTTTATCATCAGGTATTTTATCGCCATATTCTTTTAACTGACTTTCAGTTTGAAAAATCATAGCATCAGCACTGTTTAGAGTATCAACTTCTTCTTTCAATTTTTTATCAGATTCAGCATTCGCTTCAGCTTCTTTTTTCATTTTTTCAATCTCTTCTTCAGTGAGTCCAGAGGATGCTTCAATTCTAATATCCTGTGATTTATTAGTAGCTTTATCCAAAGCTGTAACCTGAATAATACCATTTGCATCAATGTCAAAAGTTACCTCGATTTGAGGAACACCTCTTGGTGAAGGAGGAATACCATCTAAGTGAAATCTTCCAATGGTTTTATTGTCTTTTGCCATTGATCTTTCGCCCTGTAAAACATGGATTTCTACAGATGGCTGGTTATCAGCAGCAGTTGAGAAGACTTGTGATTTTTTTGATGGAATTGTAGTATTAGATTCAATTAACTTTGTCATTACCCCACCCATAGTTTCAATACCTAAAGATAAAGGTGTAACGTCTAACAATAAAACATCTTTAACATCTCCAGTTAGTACACCACCCTGAATAGCTGCACCTACTGCGACAACCTCATCAGGATTGACTCCTTTTGATGGCTTTTTACCAAAGAATTTTTCTACCTCATTTTGAATAACAGGAATTCTTGTTGAACCTCCTACTAAAATCACCTCATCAATATCCGATTTATTTAATCCTGCATCCTTTAAAGCTTTCTTAACAGGTTCCATTGATCTCTTGACAAGATCTGAACATAATTGTTCAAACTTAGACCTGGTTAAAGTTTTAACTAAGTGTTTTGGGCCTGCATCAGTTGCAGAAATGTAAGGTAAATTAATTTCAGTTTGTGTAGATGAAGATAATTCAATTTTAGCTTTTTCAGCTGCCTCTTTCAATCTTTGAAGAGCCATTGGGTCTTTTCTTAAATCAACACCTTCTTCTTCTTCATATTCAAATGCCATCCACTGTATTATTGCTTCATCAAAATCATCACCACCCAGTCTAGTATCACCATTAGTTGATAACACTTCAAACACACCATCTCCTAATTCAAGGATAGATATGTCAAAAGTACCTCCACCTAAGTCGTATACAGCAATTTTTTGATCTTTATTTGATTTGTCAAGGCCATATGCTAATGCTGCAGCAGTTGGTTCGTTAATAATTCTTTGAACCTTCAAACCTGATATCTCACCTGCCTCTTTAGTTGCTTGTCTTTGAGCATCATTAAAATATGCTGGAACTGTAACAACAGCCTCCGAAACAGTTGTACCAAGATAATCCTCTGCAGTTTTTTTCATTTTTTGAAGAATCATCGCGGACAATTCCTGTGGAGTATATAATCTTCCATCAATATCAACTCTTGATGTATCATTATCACCTTTTACAACT
This sequence comes from uncultured Bacteroidota bacterium, assembly GCA_902535165.1. Lineage (GTDB taxonomy): Bacteria > Bacteroidota > Bacteroidia > Flavobacteriales > Flavobacteriaceae > Eutrophosalina. The sequence goes on from CACASE010000014.1 coordinate 15,464, forward strand.
TTATAAGCAGATCTTTTAGCATCATCTTTTGACTCTGAAAATTTGCTTCCCATGAATCTCTTTATAGATGAGATTGTTTTTGTAGGATTGGTAACAGCCTGTCTTTTGGCAGGATCACCAACTTTAATTTCACCACCTTCAACAAATGCAATCACCGATGGAGTTGTTCTTTTACCCTCTGCGTTAGGAATGACAACAGGTTCATTACCTTCCATTACAGAAACACATGAATTTGTTGTGCCTAAATCTATACCAATTATTTTACTCATAATTAAAATTTAGCAGACCTAGTCCAAGATTTATGCCATTTTATATAGCTGACACTATGGCAGTTTTTTTAGTTTAATTTTTAATTACATTTGGCAAATGAAAAAAACGTACTACAGACGAATCACCACAAAAACTCTTTCAGAGATGAAACTTAAAGGAGAAAAAATAAGTATGTTAACTGCCTATGATTTCACATTTGCAAGAATTATTGATGAATCTAATATTGATATTGTTTTAGTCGGTGACTCAGCTTCTAATGTTATTGCAGGAAACGAAACAACTGTTCCTATTACCTTAGATGAAATGATTTATCACGCTAAATCTGTAGTTAAAGGAGTTAAAAGAGCACTTGTAGTAGTAGATCTTCCTTTTGGAACTTATCAATCTGATCCTCAAGAGGCTCTAAGATCAGCAATCAGAATTATGAAAGAATCTGGAGCTCATGCTGTCAAATTGGAAGGAGGAAGTGAAATAAGTGACTCAATTTCAAAAATAATAAATGCAGGGATACCTGTCATGGGACACTTAGGATTAACACCACAATCCATATATAAATTTGGTACTTATAGCGTAAGAGGTGCAGACAAGCATGAAGCTAATCAATTATTAAAAGACGTAAATAAGTTAGAAAAATTAGGATGCTTTGCATGTGTTTTAGAAAAAATTCCTTCAAAATTGTCAAAAAGAATCCATAAGAAAACTAACATCCCACTTGTTGGAATTGGTGCAGGGGATGCTGTAGATGGTCAGGTACTAGTTATTCATGATCTTCTAGGTTTAACAAATGAATTTAATCCTAGATTTTTAAGAAGATATTTAGATCTAAATTCAACTATTAGAAAAGCAGTCAAAAATTATGTTTCAGATGTTAAGTCAAAAAAATTTCCCAATAAAAAAGAAATGTATTAGTTCTAATGGATATAGTTTATGAGGATAACCACCTAATTATTGTCAATAAATTTCCTGGAGAGTTGTCTCAATCAGACTACACTAGAGACTTATCACTGGTTGATAAAGTTAAAAACTACATTAGAACTAAATATGAAAAATCTGGAAACGTATATTTAGGCTTAGTCAACAGATTAGATAGACCAACTAGTGGTCTAGTAATTTTTTCTAAGACAAGCAAAAGCCTAGTAAGAATGAATAAGTTAATTAAAGAAAGAAAAATAAAAAAAATTTATCATGCTATAACCGAAAAATCGCCGGAACCAAAAAAAGGAACTCTCATTAATTTTTTGAAAAAAAATCAAGCAAAAAATAAATCCTTTATTGTTAACAAGAATGAATTAAAATCTAAAAAAGCTATACTACATTATACTTTCATTAAAAATTTAAAAAAATATTTTTTAATTGAGATAATATTAGAGACTGGAAGACATCATCAAATTAGAACCCAATTAGCAAATATTGGTTGTGTAATAAAAGGAGATGTAAAATATGGTGCAAAAAGAGCTAACAAAGACAAAAGCATTTGTTTACATGCAAAAAGTATAGAATTTATTCATCCAACAACTAAAGTTAAAATTTCTTTAGATGCGAGTCCACCTAAAAGTAGTATTTGGTCAAACTAAGAGAGAAACCCCCCTGTTAATTATATATATTTTACTATTTTTACGAGCTTGTAATCGTTTTGATGAAAAATACTATCAAAATATTTGATACAACTTTAAGGGATGGAGAACAAGTTCCAGGTTGTAAACTAGAAACTTCCCAGAAGCTAACCATAGCCAAAAAATTAGATTCTTTGGGGGTTGATATCATTGAAGCAGGCTTTCCTGTATCAAGTCCTGGAGATTTTAATTCAGTGGTAGAAATATCAAAAGTTGTAAAAAATGCTAGTGTTTGTGGTTTAACTAGAGCTGTTCAAAATGATATAGATGTAGCTGTAAAAGCTTTAAAACATGCTAAAAACCCAAGAATTCATACTGGTATTGGAACATCTGATTCCCACATTAAACATAAATTCAATTCTACAAGAGATAAAATATTAGAGAGAGCAATTGAGGCAGTCAAGTACTCAAAAAAGTATGTCGATGATGTAGAATTCTACGCTGAAGATGCAGGACGAACTGATAATGACTTTTTAGCTTTAGTTTGTGAAAAAGTAATTGATGCAGGTGCAACTGTTTTAAATATACCAGATACCACTGGATATTGCCTTCCTTATGAATATGGAAAAAAAATTAATTTCTTGATAAATAATGTTAAAAATATTGACAAGGCTACAATTTCATGTCATTGTCATAATGATTTAGGCCTAGCTACTGCTAATTCAATAGAAGGGGTAATAAATGGAGCAAGACAAATTGAATGTACAATTAACGGCATCGGAGAAAGAGCTGGAAATACATCTCTCGAGGAAGTTGTAATGATACTAAAACAACATGAGGAACTAAATTTAGATACAAATATTAACACAAAACTTTTGCTTGAAACCAGTAGAATGGTTTCTGATCTTATGGGCATGGTAGTACAACCAAATAAAGCGATAGTTGGAGCTAATGCTTTTGCGCATAGTTCTGGTATACATCAAGATGGTGTTATCAAGAAGAGGGAAACTTATGAAATTATTGATCCTAAGGATGTGGGAGTTAATGAATCGTCAATTGTATTGACTGCAAGAAGTGGAAGAGCTGCATTGGCTTATCGGGCTAAAAATATTGGTTTTGACTTGACTAAAATTCAATTGGACAAAGTTTACAATCAATTCTTAAAATTTGCAGATAAAAATAAAGAAGTTACTGACTCTGATTTACCTAACATTATTCAATTAGCAAAAATCTAATATGGGAAAAACATTATTTGATAAAGTTTGGGATTCGCATGTTGTTAAAAAAATTGATAACGGACCAGATGTTTTATTTATTGATAGACACATGGTTCATGAGGTTACAAGTCCAGTTGCTTTTTTAGGATTAAAGAATAGAGATATTAAAGTCCTATTCCCTGAAAAAACATTTGCCACAGCTGATCACAATACCCCAACCCGTAATCAACATCTACCAGTTAAAGATTATCTATCATCAAAACAACTCAAAGCGCTTGAAGAAAATGCTATATACCATGGAATTTCTTACTGGGGCTTAGGTCATGAAAAAAATGGTATAGTCCATGTCATTGGGCCTGAACATGGTATAACTCTCCCCGGTGCAACAATTGTTTGTGGTGATTCGCACACATCAACGCATGGTGCTTTTGGGGCTATAGCTTTTGGAATAGGAACATCAGAGGTTGAAATGGTTTTATCAACTCAGTGTATCATGCAGCCTAAACCAAAAAAAATGAGAATAAATATAAATGGTAACCTTAACCACTCAGTAACTCCAAAGGACGTAGCATTATTTATTATTTCTAAACTATCCTCATCTGGCGCAACTGGACATTTTGTTGAGTATGCTGGTGAGATTTTTTCATCAATGTCAATGGAAGGAAGAATGACGGTTTGCAATCTAAGTATTGAAATGGGTGCAAGAGGAGGTATGATTGCACCTGATGATAAAACATTCAATTATATAAAAGGAAGAGAATTTACACCTAAAAATGAGACTTGGGATGATGCTATGGAATATTGGAAAACTCTAAAATCAGATGATGATGCTGTTTTTGATAAAGAATTTACTTTTGATGGATCTATAATTGAACCAATGATCACCTATGGGACTAATCCTGGTATGGGCATGCCAATAAATTCGGGGATTCCAAGTTCTAATCAACACGGAGGAAGTAAAGAGACTTTCTTAAAGTCTCTTGAATATATGGATTATTCTGAGGGAGATAAAATTCTAGGAAAAAAAATAGATTTTGTTTTCTTAGGTAGTTGTACAAACGGTAGAATAGAAGATTTTAGAGCATTTACAAATGTTGTGAAGGGTAGAAAAAAAGATCCTAACGTAACTGCTTGGTTAGTACCAGGATCACATAAGGTTGAGAAAGCGATTAAAGACGAAGGACTTTTAAATATTTTAAATGAATCAGGATTTGAACTGAGAGAACCTGGATGTTCGGCATGCTTGGCTATGAATGATGATAAGATTCCACCTGGTAAATATGCTGTCAGTACATCCAACAGAAATTTTGAAGGTAGACAGGGGCCTGGTTCTCGAACACTACTAGCAAGCCCTATTGTTGCTGCTGCTGCTGCAGTTACAGGAATGGTTACTGACCCTAGAGATTTATAATTGTTATGGCTTACGAAAAATTCAAAATATTACAAAGTACTGCTGTTCCTCTACCTATAGAAAATATTGATACTGACCAAATAATACCTGCAAGATTTTTGAAAGCTACTGAAAGAAAAGGTTTTGGTGAAAATTTATTTCGTGATTGGAGATATGACTCTAATAATCTACCTAAAAAAGATTTTGTACTCAATAACAATATGTATTCAGGTAAAATTTTAATTGGTGGTAAAAATTTTGGTTCCGGATCATCTAGAGAACATGCTGCATGGGCAATATATGATTATGGTTTTAGATGTGTTATTTCTAGTTTTTTTGCTGATATTTTTAAAAATAATTGTTTGAATATTGGAGTGTTACCAGTTCAAATTTCACCAAAATTCTTAGAGATTATATTTCAGAAAATCTACAAAGATCCCTCGACACTAATACGCGTAGATTTAACAAATCAACTTATAAAAATTCAAGGATCTAACCATTATGAAAATTTTGAAATAAACCATTACAAAAAAAATAATATGTTAAATGGTTATGATGACATTGATTACCTACTTAATTTAAAAGAATCTATACAAAATTTTTCAAAGAAAACGCCGTTATAAAGTGAAAAGGAAAAAAATTGAAATAATGGATACTACGCTACGTGATGGCGAACAAACATCAGGAATGTCATTTTCCGAATATGAGAAGCTCACAATATCAAAACTACTTTTGAAAGAATTGAAAGTAGATAGAATTGAAGTTGCGTCAGCACGAGTTTCAAGTGGTGAATTTAAAGCTGTTTCAAAAATTATTGATTGGGCAAAATCAGAAAATTTAGTTGACAAAGTAGAAATCCTATCTTTTCTTGACAATGGTATTTCTATTGAATGGATGAAGAAAACTGGAGCAAAAGTTCAAAATCTTCTTGCTAAAGGCTCACTAAATCATTTAAAATATCAATTAAAAAAAACTCAAAATCAACACTTTAAAGATGTTGAGCTTAGCATACAAAATGCTAGAAAAAATAATATAAAGACCAACATATATCTTGAGGATTGGAGCAATGGTATGAAAGACTCAAAAAACTATGTAATAAAATTTTTAAGTTTTTTAAAAAATCAACCAGTTGAGAGAGTTTTATTGCCTGATACACTGGGTGTCTTAAATCCTGTTGAAACATTTAAGTACCTGAATGAAGTTATTATTAATTACCCTGATATTCAATTTGATTTTCATGCACATAATGATTATGACTTAAGTGTGGCTAATACATTAGAATCTATAAAAGCTGGTTGTTGTGGAATTCATACCACAATAAATGGAATGGGTGAAAGGGCTGGAAATACACCAATGGCAAGTATTGTAGCTGCTGTAAAAGATTTTTTACCTAATTATAAAATTGAAATTGATGAGCAAGCCCTTTATAAAGTGAGTAAATTAGTATCAACATTTAGTGGTTTCAGGATTCCACCCAATAAGCCGATTGTTGGTGAATACGTATTCACCCAAACTGCAGGAATACATGCAGATGGGGATAATAAAAAAAACCTATATTTCAACAATCTTTTACCGGAGAGATTTGGGAGAAAAAGAAAATATGCTCTTGGTAAAACCTCAGGCAAAGCCAATATCAAAAAAAATATAGATGAATTAGGTCTTAAATTATCAGATGAGAATTTGAAAAAAGTTACCAAAAAGATTATTGAGCTTGGTGATAAAAAAGAAAAAGTAACTGCCGAAGACTTACCTTATATTATTTCAGATGTGTTAAATACTAGAAGTATTCATGAAAAAATAAAAATAAAATCTTATTTCCTAAGACATAAAAAAGATAAAAAACCATCAGCTGACATAAAAGTTGAAATAAATGGAAAATTATTTTCTGAATCAGGTTTTGGGGACGGACAATTTGATGCATTTATGAATGCATTAAAAAAACTCTATAAGAAAAATGGACATTTACTACCCATTTTAACTGATTACTCAGTTACTATTCCACCTGGAAGTAATTCTGATGCTTTGTGTGAAACATTCATAACATGGAAAAATTCAAAGAAAGAATTTATAACAAGAGGATTAGACTCAGATCAAACTGTCTCTGCTATAAAGGCAACTGAAAAAATGCTAAATATTATTTGATATATGGAACTAAAGATTGCATTATTAGCTGGTGATGGAATTGGACCTGAAGTTATTAGAGAAGCAGTAAAAGTTTCAAACTCAATTGCAAAAAAATTTAATCATAAAATTATATGGAGTGAAGGATTAGTGGGAGCTGCTGCGATTGAACTAACCGGTGATCCGTATCCTCAAGAAACACATAAAATTTGTTTAAACTCAGATGCTGTTTTATTTGGTGCAGTAGGAGACCCTAAATATGATAATAATCCAACAGCAAAAGTTCGACCTGAAGAAGGGCTTTTGAGAATGAGGAAAGAATTGGGTTTGTTTGCAAACATAAGACCAACTTATACTTTTGAATCACTTTTAGAAAAATCTCCAATAAAAAAATCAATAATTCAAGGTACAGATTTAGTTTTTGTAAGAGAACTCACAGGCGGTATATATTTTGGAAAAAGAGGTAGGAATAAATCGAAAGATTATGCATTTGATACATGCGAATACACTACCAAAGAAATTAAAAGATTAGCTAAAGTTGGTTTTGAACTAGCAATGAAAAGATCAAAGAAATTATGTTGTATTGATAAAGCAAATGTTCTAGAGACATCTAGACTTTGGCGACAAACCGTACAATCTTTAGAAGAAAAATATCCTGAGGTTAGTGTTTCATATGAATTTGTTGATGCAGTGGCTATGAGATTAATACATTCACCTAGTTATTATGATGTTTTAATAACTAGTAATTTATTCGGGGATATATTAACAGACGAAGCATCTGTCATTTCTGGCTCCATAGGTTTGATGCCATCAGCTTCTGTTGGTTTAGAAACTTCAATTTATGAACCAATTCATGGTTCTTTCCCCCAGGCTAAAGGAAAAAATATTGCTAACCCACTAGCAACAATACTTTCTGCTTCAATGATGTTTGAAAGAAGTTTTAATCTTCTAGATGAGTCTAAGCTTATTCGCGATCTAGTGAACGATTCTATAGTAAATAATATTGTCACTGAAGATCTCTCAGTAAATGGTAAATCATATGGGACAAATGAGATTGGGGATTGGATAAAAGAAAAGATTGAAAGAGGATAATTTTAGCTATCCTCTTTTTCATCCATTTTTTTCTTCAAATCTGCCAAAGCTTCAATATCACCAAGTCTGGATTTATCAACATCCTCATTTTTTGACTTTGCTATTGTCTTTTTCTTTTCAACCTCTTTTTTGAATGTAGCGGAATGTGACATAACAATCCTTTTAAAATCACTGTTAAACTCAATAACTTTGAAATCTGCTTCTTCTCCAACCTTAAGGTTAGATCCATCATTTTTTAATGTATGTTTTTTAGGTACGAAAGCACTTAGATCATCATTTAAAAATATTGATCCTCCTCTTTCAGAAATAGATTCAAGTTTAAATTTATGAGTAGAATCAACAGGGAATTTCTTTAAATAATCATCCCAAGGATTTTTCTTTGTTTGTTTGTGTCCTAAACTTAGTTTTCTCTCATCTACATCAAGCTCTAATACAATAACATCAATTTTATCACCTATTGAAAAAAGCTCAGACGGATGTTTTATTTTTTTTGTCCATGACAAGTCAGATATATATATTAAACCATCAATTCCTTCTTCAAGTTCAACAAAAACTCCAAAGTTTGTAAAATTTCTAATTTTACCTTTGTGTTTTGATTCAATAGGATATTTATTAGTAATGTCAGTCCAAGGGTCTGAAGTTAATTGCTTAATACCTAAAGACATTTTTCTTTCCTCTCTATCTAGTGATAATATAATAACCTCAACCTCGTCACCAACATTAACAAAATCCTGTGCGGATCTTAAATGAGTTGACCACGACATCTCAGAAACATGAACAAGCCCTTCTACTCCATCAGCAATTTCAATAAAAGCTCCATAGTCTGCTAAAACCGAAACTTTTCCTTTAACTTTATCTCCTTGTTTGAGATCATCATCAAGATTTTCCCATGGATGTTTACTCAATTGTTTCACTCCAAGTTGAATTCTAGATTTGTCATCATCAAAATCTAAGATCACAACATTCAATTTTTGATCTAACTCTAAAATTTCTGTTGGATGATTAATTCTATTCCATGATAAATCAGTTATATGTATTAAACCATCTACTCCACCTAAATCAACAAAAACTCCATATGTTGTTATATTTTTTACTATCCCCTCTAAAACTTGACCTTTTTTAAGTTGAGAAATAATTTCTTTTTTCTGTTCTTCAATATCAGCTTCGATTAATGCTTTATGTGAAACAACAACATTTTTAAATTCATGATTAATTTTAACAATCCTAAACTCCATATTTTTATTGACATATTGATCATAATCTCTTATGGGTTTAACGTCAATTTGAGATCCTGGTAAAAATGCTTCAAGTCCAAAAACATCTACTATCATTCCACCTTTAGTTCTGCATTTTACAAAGCCTGTAACTACTGTTTCCTTATCATGAGCATCAATTACTCTCTCCCATGCTTTGATTGTTCTAGCTTTTCTGTGGGAAAGAATTAATTGTCCTGTTTTATCTTCTTGTATGTCAACAATTACCTCAACTGTATCACCAACAGCTAGCTCAGGGTTGTATCTAAATTCATTGAGTGATATAACACCTTCGGATTTAGCATTTATATCAATTATAGCCTCTCTTTCTGTAATGTTTACGACAGTTCCAACTATCACACTTTCGGAATATGTATCAACAAAATTTTCATCAATGAGTTTATCAAACTCATCAGTTTGTTTTTTGGTAATTGTTTGTATCCCTTCCTCAAATTCTGTCCAATTAAACCCATCATCAGAAACTTCTACTTTTTTTGTCAAAGATTTTTCTGGAT
>CACASE010000015.1 GCA_902535165.1 uncultured Bacteroidota bacterium
GAAAGGCCTTGGGGTGGATTTTTAGTAATATCAGAAAAACAAGCACAAGAGTTTGCAGATAAATTTTTTGATGGAATTAATGTTGAAAATATAAAAATCGGAGGCAAATTAAGTCCTAAAATTTTGGTAGTAAATCCAAATTCAAAATTATCTTGGCAGTATCATCACAGAAGAGCTGAAATATGGAAAGTTTTTAGAGGAGAGGTTGGTGTTTCAAGAAGCTTTGATGACAACCAAAACCCTTTAATAAAATTGGTTACTGGAGATCAAATAAGATTAAAGAAAGGGGAAAGACATAGACTAATTGGTCTCAGTGATTTTGCAGTTATAGCTGAGATATGGCAACATACAGATTCAAATAATCCATCAGATGAGAATGATATTGTTAGGATAAGTGATGATTATGGAAGATAATTTGAAATATTTTGTTTTAAATTCTAGATTAGTTGTAATTTTGAGAAGATAAAGGATTTTATGGATCCCTACTCATTTTTAAACACGGCCCATACAGCTTATTTCGCTGAATTATATGATCAATATTTAATTAATCCTGAATCTGTAGAGCCTACATGGCGAGCTTTCTTTCAAGGCTTTGAGTTTGGGATTGATAAAGCATCAAAAAAAGAAGATCATATACCTGAAAATATTTTAAAAGAATTTAAAGTTGTTAAACTTATAAATGCATATAGGACACGAGGTCACTTGTTTACTAAAACAAATCCCGTTCGTGAAAGAAGAAAATATATTCCAAATCTTGACTTAGAAAATTTTGAACTCTCCGATGATGATTTGGAACTTAAATTTAATGCTGGTGAAATTATTGGAATTGGAAATGCTAGCCTTACAGATATTTTAATTCATCTTGAAAGAATTTACTGTGATTCAATTGGCATTGAGTATATGTACATTAGAACGCCTGAAAGGATTCGTTGGATTCAAGAAAAACTCAATAAAAACGACAATAGACCAATATTTGATAAAAATCAAAAAAAACATATTCTAAAAAAACTAATTCAGGCAACTAATTTTGAACAATTTCTTCAAAAAAAATATGTTGGTCAAAAAAGATTTTCACTTGAGGGAGGTGAATCCCTTATACCTGCACTTGATTCAATTTTTGAGAATGCTGCCTCTAAAGGAGTTAAGGAATTTGTAGTAGGTATGGCACATAGAGGGAGGTTGAATACACTATCTAATATTTTTGGAAAACCGGCTAAGGAAATTTTTAATGAGTTTAATGGTAAAGATTACGAGGAGCAAATTTTTGATGGCGATGTCAAGTATCATCTCGGTTGGACATCAAAAAGAAAATCTGATAAGGGCTATAATGTATATATGAATTTAGCTCCCAACCCATCTCACCTAGAGTCAGTTGGACCTGTTGTTCAAGGAATTTCTAGAGCAAAACAAGATAAGTACCATAAAGAAATACCTAAAAATGTCTTACCAGTAATTATACATGGAGATGCTGCAATTGCTGCTCAAGGAGTTGTCTATGAAGTTATTCAAATGGAGAGGTTAAAGGGTTACAAAACATCAGGAACGATACATATTGTTGTAAATAATCAAATAGGTTTTACCACTAATTACATCGATGGTAGATCATCTACTTATTGTACTGATGTTGGAAAAGCAAACCTATGTCCAATATTACATGTTAATGCAGATGATGTTGAGGCGGTCGTTCATGCTGCTAATTTTGCTTTAGAATATAGAATGAATTATGAGAGAGATGTATTTATTGATTTGTTAGGTTACAGAAAGTATGGTCATAATGAAGGGGATGAGCCTAGATTTACTCAACCTAAATTATATAAATCAATTTCGAAACACCCTAGTGTAAAGGAAATATATTCAAAACAACTTTTGGATGAAAAGGTTATTGAATTAAATGAAATTGAGAATTTAGAAAAAGAATATAGTGATGAATTAAATGAAGATTTGTCTGACGCCAAAAATGAAAAAAATGTTGTTATTACTCCATTTATGGAGCATGAGTGGAAAGGATTGAAGAGGGTTAAAGTCAAGGAAATGTTAAATACATTTTCAACTGTTGTTAATCAAAATAATCTGAAAAAAGTTGCAAAAAGTATTTTTCAGTTAGATGACTCAAAACTTTACCTAAGGAAAGTATCTCGGCTAATGAATGATAGAAATACTATGTTTTTTGAACAAGATAAAATTGATTGGGCTATGGCTGAGTTATTGGCTTATGGAACCTTATTAAATGAAAGTTATAATGTTAGAATTTCTGGTCAAGATGTTGAAAGAGGTACGTTTTCACATCGTCATGCAATTTTAAAGACTGAACAAACTGAAAAGGAATATATTCCCCTAAATAAAATTTCAAAAACTCAAGGGTCATTTGAAATATATAATTCATCTTTATCTGAATATGGTGTTATGGGTTTTGAATATGGTTATGCCTTAGCATCGCCTAAAACATTAACAATTTGGGAGGCACAATTTGGAGATTTTAGTAATGGTGCCCAAATCATGATTGATCAATATCTTTCTTCAGCTGAAGATAAATGGAAATTGCAAAATGGCCTTATTTTAATGCTTCCACATGGTTATGAAGGTCAAGGAGCTGAACATTCATCAGCAAGATTAGAAAGATATTTACAATTATGTGCAAAGGATAATATGTATGTAGCGAATTGTACTACGCCAGCAAACCTTTTTCATATATTAAGAAGGCAACTATTAACAACATTTAGAAAACCATTAGTATTACTAACTCCAAAAAGTTTATTAAGACATCCTAAAGTAATTTCAAAAACTCATGACTTAATAAACGGGAAATTTTTACCAGTTATTGATGATAAGGATTTACAAAAAGAAGTTAGATCTCTAGTCTTTTGTTCTGGAAAGTTTTATTATGATCTTCTTTATCACAAAAGAAAAAATAAAATTTCTAATGTAGCAATTGTTAGATTAGAACAATTGTTTCCACTGCCTGAGAAAGAGATAAAAAAAATAATTGAAAGCTATTCATATGATGAATTGGTTTGGGCACAAGAGGAGCCTAGAAATATGGGTGCTTGGGGACATTTACTGATGCATTTAGAGATTGCTAAAACTTTTAGAGTTGCTTCAAGAAGATTTTATGGAGCGCCAGCTTCAGGAAGTAAAGCTAGATTTGACAAAAGACATAAAGAAGTTATAGACTATGTTTTTGATAAATCAAAAAATAATATGAAATAATGAGTTATTTATTTACATCCGAGTCTGTTAGTGAAGGACATCCAGATAAGGTTGCGGATCAAATAAGTGATGCACTAGTTGATAATTTCTTAGCATTTGATAAAAACTCAAGAGTTGCCTGCGAAACTTTAGTTACAACAGGTCAGGTGATTTTAGCAGGGGAGGTTAAGTCAAATATATATTTGGATATCCAGTCGATAGCAAGAGATGTTATAAAAAAAATTGGATACAACAAAAGTGAGTATTTATTTGATGGAAACTCATGTGGCATACTTTCATATATTCATGAACAATCACCAGATATTAGTAGGGGTGTAGTTAAAGATAATCCTGAAGATCAAGGTGCTGGTGATCAAGGTATTATGTTTGGGTATGCTTGTAATGATACAGAGGATTACATGCCTCTCACAATTGATTTATCTAATAAATTACTAATTGAACTTTCAAACTTAAGAAAAGAGAATAATCAAATTAAATATTTAAGGCCAGATTCAAAATCACAGGTCACTGTACAATATTCAGATGAAAATAAACCACAGAAAATTACAAATATTGTATTATCTACTCAACACGATGATTTTGACGATGACAAAATAATGCTTGAAAAAATCAAGTCTGATATTTTATCAATTTTAATTCCTGAATTTTTAAAAAAATATCCTTATTATAAAAAGTACTTTAATGATGATATTAAATATTTTATAAATCCTACAGGCAAATTTGTAATAGGCGGTCCTCACGGGGATACAGGATTAACAGGAAGAAAAATAATAGTTGATACTTACGGAGGAAGAGGAGCGCATGGTGGTGGTGCATTTTCTGGAAAAGATCCAAGTAAAGTAGACAGAAGTGCAGCATACGCGTCAAGACACATAGCAAAAAATCTTGTTGCAGCTGGAGTTTCTGAGGAGTGTTTGGTTCAAGTTAGTTATGCAATAGGTCAAGCTGAACCAATGGCTGTCTACATAAATACTAATGGGACCTCTAAAATAAATTTAACAGATTTGGAAATATCTAAAAAGGTTTCAGAAATATTTGATTTAAGACCTTTTTTTATTGAACAAAGACTCAAGCTTAGAACCCCAATTTATTTTGAAACGTCTTGTTATGGACACATGGGAAGAATGCCTCAAAAAGTAAAAAAATCATTTACATCTAGTTCAGGAGAGGTTAAAGAAATTGAAGTTGAGCTTTTCACATGGGAAAAATTAGATTATGTTGATATAATTAAAAAAAAATTTAAATAATATAATGGGAAATAAATTTTTAAAATATAAAGTAAAAAATATTTCTTTAGCTGACTGGGGAAGGAGAGAAATAAGTCTTGCTGAAGCTGAAATGCCAGGTTTAATGGCTCTCAGAGAAGAGTATAGTAAGGAAAAACCTTTGAAGGGTGCAAGAATTGCTGGTTGTTTACACATGACAATACAAACAGCAGTTTTAATTGAGACATTAATTGAAATGGGAGCAGAGGTTACTTGGAGTTCATGTAATATTTTTTCAACTCAAGACCATGCTGCTGCAGCAATTGCAAGTAAAGGTATTTCAGTTTATGCATGGAAGGGAATGAATGAGGAGGAGTTTAATTGGTGTATAGAGCAAACATTATTTTTTGGAGAAAATAGGGAGCCATTAAATATGATCTTGGATGATGGAGGTGATTTAACAAATCTTATTTTAGATAAATACCCACAATTAGTGAATGGAATAAAAGGACTCTCAGAGGAGACAACAACAGGTGTTCATAGGCTTTATGAAAGAATGAGAGAAAATAAATTGCCAATTCCTGCGATTAATGTTAATGATTCTGTTACAAAGTCAAAATTTGATAATAAGTATGGCTGTAAGGAAAGTGCTGTTGATGCAATTAGACGTGCAACAGATGTTATGATGGCTGGTAAAAGAGTCGTTGTAGCTGGGTATGGAGATGTTGGTAAGGGCACTGCAGCATCATTCTCAGGAGCTGGAGCCATAGTAACAATTTCTGAAATAGATCCAATATGTGCTTTACAGGCAGCTATGGATGGATATGAGGTTAAAAAAATGAAGAATGCGATTCCAAATGCTGATATTATTGTTACAGCTACTGGAAATAAGGATATCATCAAGGATAATCATTTTAAAATTATGAAGGATAAGGCAATTTTATGCAATATTGGTCATTTTGATAATGAAATTGATATGGCTTGGCTTAATAAAAACTATGGAAACTCAAAAATTGAAATCAAACCACAGGTTGATTTATATAAAATAGATAATAAAGAAATAATTATTCTTGCTGAGGGAAGGTTGGTAAATCTAGGTTGCGCTACTGGACATCCAAGCTTTGTAATGAGTAATTCATTTACTAATCAGGTTTTAGCACAGTTAGAACTTTGGTTAAATTCTGATAAATATGAAAATAAAGTTTATATGTTGCCCAAACATTTAGATGAAAAGGTTGCTAAATTACATTTAGATAAACTTGGGGTTGAGTTAGAGGAATTATCAAAAGAACAAGCTGATTACATAGGAGTAAACAGTAAAGGACCGTTCAAGCCAGAATACTATAGGTATTAAAAATGAAAAAATATTTAAACACAAAAATTCCTCCTCCAATTGTTACCTTATTGTGCATCGGAATTATTTATTTATTTGATATTCAGATTGAATATTCTGAGCCTGATTTGAAAGTCGTTGGAATAATTTTTTTGATTTTAGGTTTAATTATAATTTTTTCTGCTGTTTTAAAGTTCATTAAAACAAAAACTACAGTAGATCCAACTCGTCCTTACAAAACTAGTAATTTGGTAATTAGTGGAATATATAAAATAACGAGGAATCCTATGTATCTTGGAATGTTATTTTTGATTATGGCTTATGCTATATATAACAATAATGTTATTGGTTGTATTATAATACCGATTTTTATATTTTACATAAATAAATTCCAAATTGAACCAGAAGAAATTGAAATGAGAAAAAAATTTGGAGAAAGCTTTGAAAATTATTGTAAAAAGGTAAATAGATGGTTATGAGATTTAAATTTTTTATATTATTAATAACTTTTGTAATGTTAACTGCTTGTGGTGGTAGTGACGATTCTACAAACGATGAGATTATTCCGGAAATACCCTCAATAATAGTTGATAAAACATCGATTAGCTTTGATGACACAATGGTATCAAAATCATCATCAACAATCTCTGTTTTAGTTGAGAGTAAAAATGTGACTTCTGCATTAAAAATTGATTGTCCTGAGGGGTTTGAAATTTCCTTTGATAATTTAAATTTTGAAAACTCGTTGACAATAGAGGCCAATCAATCAAAAACTGTACATGTTAGATTTTCACCAATTAAAATTCAGTCTTACACTGGATCAATAAACATCCAAAATGATCAGGCTCAGGATGTTAAAATTAATTTATCTGGAGATGGAGTTCAGTTGAAATTCAATTACAAAACATTTTCAAAGAAAAGATTAGCATGGGGATCTGGCTACAGTCAAGCTGCATCACAAAATTTTGATTTACATAGTGATAATTCAAACATTGAAGCCATCAAAATGTATATTCGATTGGAGTGTCCAGCAGGTGGTTGTGATCCATGGGATAGATTTGCAAACATATTGGTTAAAAATCAAAATAATAATCAATTATATGAAATTGCTCGTCACATTACACCATACGGAGTTGGAAATTCTCAGCTTAGTAGAGGACTCGAGGTCGATGTAACAGATTTCAAATCTATTCTCACTGGAAATGTTGAATTAAAAATATATGCTGAAACCTGGGTTGCTAGTGGATGGGTTATTTCTTTGGAATTTGATTATTTGTCAGGAACACCTGATTATAAATACTATCAAGTTACTCCAGTCATACAATTTAACAGAAATTCTTTATCTGGGGTACCTTATGGTGGAGAAAATGGAAACACTCAATTAGATCAAGTAAAATTCGATCTAAAAAAATCAATAACTTTTGGACCAAATATTAAAAGTGCACATTTTAGAACAATAATATCAGGATGGGGACATGCAACACCAGCTGACAGTGACGGAAGAGCATGTGCTGAATGGTGTTATAGAACTCACAAAATTAAAATCAATAACGTAAATAAATTTAGTCACTACATGGGCCCCATTGGATGTGGGTCTAACCCAATAAGTAATCAAGCAGGAAATTGGGTCCCTGATAGGGCAGGCTGGTGTCCAGGAATGGTTGTGCCTGTTAGAATAGATAAATTTGATTCTGATGTTTCTAATTCCACTCTAAATTTTGAGTATTATTTTCATCCATGGACTAATAATTTTGTAGGTACACCAGGATACAATAACAAAAATGCATACAATGCTATCTCAAGCTTTATTGTTTTAAAAAGTGACCAACAAATTGAACCGGCTAGTATCTCGAATTAAATGATTAAAAATGTTAATTTTAAAAATTAAACATAGTTAAATGATTTTAGAAATGCCTGTACCATCGCCCGGAGAATCAATTTCAGAAGTTGAAATTGCACAATGGTTAGTTAAAGATGGTGACTATGTAGAAAAAGATCAAACCATAGCTGAGGTTGATTCAGATAAGGCAACATTAGATTTACCAGCCCAGGAAAGTGGAATTATAACTTTAAAAGCTGAGGAAGGAGATACCGTTTTAGTAGGAGATATTGTTTGTACTATTGATACAACTGCTAAGAAAGCAACCAAAGAAATCAAAGTTGATTCCGCTGATAAATCAAACTTGATTAAAGAAATTGAAGAAGATAAAATAGAAAAAAAAGAAACAAAAAAAATCATAGATGCTCCTTCTCCAGCAGCAAAAAAAATTTTAGAAGAAAAAGGAATAAAACCTGAAAATGTAATTGGTTCAGGAAAAAATGGTAGAATCTCAAAGGAGGACGCCTTAAAAGCATTACCAAAAGTTGATATAGATAGTATTTCAAAAAATAGAGAAATAGAATCTAAAAAGATGTCACTACTGAGGCGAAAAGTTTCTGAAAGATTGGTTGCTGTAAAAAATCAAACGGCCATGTTAACAACCTTTAACGAAGTTAACATGACACCAATTTTTGATTTGAGAAAGAAATATAAAGAAACATTTAAAACTAAGCATGATGTGAGCTTAGGGTTTATGAGTTTTTTCACTAAAGCTGTGGTAAATTCATTAAAGGATTTTCCAGACGTACATTCTATGATTGATGGTGATCAACAAATTAAGTTTGATTTTTATGATATTAGTATAGCTGTTTCTGGGCCAAAGGGATTAATGGTTCCTGTTGTTCGCGATGCTCAAAAGTTAACTTTTGCTGGAATTGAAAAGGAAATAAAAAGGCTTGCATTAAAGGCTCGGGATGGATTAATTACTGTTGAAGATATGTCTGGAGGGACATTTACAATTTCAAATGGCGGTGTTTTTGGATCTATGTTATCCACACCTATTTTAAATCCTCCTCAATCTGCCATATTGGGGATGCACAACATAATTGAAAGACCTATCGCAGTTCATGGTAAGGTTGAAATTCATCCTATGATGTACCTTGCACTAAGTTATGATCATAGAATAATTGATGGAAAAGAATCGGTAGGATTTCTGTTAAAAGTTAAAGAACTACTAGAAAACCCAATTGAAGGATTGATGAATAATAATGTTAAAAAATCTCTTGAAATTTAGGATTTTAAAAACAGTTTATTATCAGAATAGTCGATAATTGCTTTTCCTTTTTTTAATAAATCAGAACCTATTATCCCTGAAACGCTTTCTATTCCGTGCTCATTCAGCGTATTATTGATGAATGTCATATCAAATAAAACAACTGTCATATTATTATTATACCATTTCCCAATTTTGATTGTATTATTTTTTGAAATCATGGTATTAGAAATTTGATCTGTTGCACTTGATGCCTTCTCTGAACTTTTTTGATATCTTATATTATATAAATCATATAATTTTAAATCAATGCATGAATTAGATGCACCTGTATCAATAATAAACATTCCTTTGACTCCATTTATATATGCCTTAACTTGAATGTGATTAGTCTTTAATCTTTTGAAAGAATTCGATAGGTATTCACTTTTTTTTAATAATGGTTTTAATTTCAAAATATAATTTTCGACTAATGTAATAACTTTACATCAATGGAAATAATAGATACTCACACACATTTATATTTGGATCAATTTGATCATGATTTTGATGATATGATTTTAAGGTCATTGCAATGTGGTATAAAAAAGTTTGTTTTTCCATCTATCAGCTCAAAGTATAATCAAAGAATGATTGAGACACTTAAACGTTATCCAGAAAATTTTTTTTTGATGGCAGGATTACATCCAGTGTATGTTAAAGAAAACTTTTTAGATGAATTAAATGTAGTCAAAGAAAATTTAAGGAATCACAATTGTGTTGCTATTGGTGAAATTGGATTAGACAAGCACTGGGATATTTCATTTTATAAACAACAAAAAATTGCTTTCCAGAGTCAAATTGATATAGCTATTGAGGAAGACTTGCCAATCGTCATACATTGCAGGGAAGCTTTTGATGATATTTATGAAATTTTACTTAAAAATAAATCTAAAAAACTAAGAGGGATACTACATTGTTTTACAGGAAATTTAGAAGAAGCAAAAAAAATTATTGATCTAAATTTTAAAATTGGAATTGGAGGGGTGGTTACCTTTAAAAATGGTGGAATTGATAAATTTCTAGATCAAATTCATATTTCAAATATTGTACTTGAAACGGATTCACCATACCTGTCCCCATCTCCCCATCGCGGAAAGAGAAATGAAAGTTCATATATAACTTATGTTATTGATAAACTTTCTAAAATTTATGGTCTTTCAAATTCTGAAATAATTTTCCAAACAACATTAAACGCAAATGACATTTTCAATTTTAATAATTAAGATTATTTTTGATGGAACTAGAGAGGTGGCCGAGTGGCTTAAGGCGCACGCTTGGAAAGCGTGTATATGTTAATAGCATATCGAGGGTTCGAATCCCTTCCTCTCTGCTAAACCAAAATTTTGAAATTGTCTCTTACACCAACTCAAGTTCATGAAAGAATTCAATCACTTGATATAATTCGAGGAATTGCAATTCTAGGAATTTTGATTATGAACATACAAAGTTTTTCAATGCCGGGTTCAGCTTATTCAAACCCTATGGCTTTTGGTGATTTAAATGGAGTTAATAAATGGGTATGGGTTATAAGTCATGTATTTGCCGATATGAAATTCATGAATATCTTTTCAATTCTTTTTGGTGCAGGAATAATTTTGGTAACATCAAAATCTGAAATGAAAACTGGAAAATCAGCTGTTCTGCATTACAAGAGAACTATTTGGCTACTAATCATAGGCCTATTTCATGCGCATTTAATTTGGTATGGAGATATACTCGTAATATATGCTTTATGTGCATTTATTTTATATCCATTAAGGAATATAAAACCTTCAATTCAGCTATTACTCGGTCTAATTATTTTTAGTATACAATCAATTATGTATTTATTTTTTGGAGCTACAATTGGTGAGTGGCCAGCTGACTCATTAACTGAAATGACTCAATCATGGGCACCAACTCAGGAAAGAATAAATTTTGAAATTGGGATGATAACTGGTAATTTATCACAACAAATTCAATTTAATTCTGCTGTCGCTACATATCTAGAGACTAATTTTTTTGTATCACTATATGGATTTTGGAGAGTAAGTGGTTTGATGTTGATTGGAATGGCTTTGTATAAATTAGGTTTTTTTACTGCTAACAAGTCGAATGCTTATTATTACAAACCTATTTTCATTTTATTTCCTGTAGGTTTTATATTAATTACAATAGGATTAATTAAAAATTTTAACGCAGATTGGAATTGGGAATACTCAAGATTCTTAGGATCTCAATTTAATTACTGGGGAAGCTTATTCTTATGTATTGCATACATATCTATATTAATGATATTTGTAAATTCAAATATTTTAAAATCCTTAAAGAACAGATTTGCAGCTGTTGGTCGAATGGCATTAACCAACTATATCTCACAATCAATTATGTGTACACTATTATTTTTTGGAATAGGTTTTGGTTTGTTTGGACAGATTGATAGATGGCTACAGATTATTGTAGTCTTACTCATATGGATAATGCAATTAATTTGGTCTAAACCATGGTTGAAAAAATTTAGATTTGGTCCATTAGAGTGGCTGTGGAGATCATTTACTTATGGTAAAAAACAAAAATTCATTAAATAATATTTATTTGTTCCTAAATATTAATTAATATTTCAAAAAATCCAATTTACAATTGATTTGAGTTTTTAAGTTTTTTGTATATATTTAGCATTCCTTAAAACTATAATAAGATAACCATGAAAAAAATATTATCATTATCAGTAATTTGTTCCTTCTTTTTGTTTGTCGGACAAATTAGCTTTGCTTCATTTAATCAAGAACAAGAATCAGAAGCTGTCGAAGTTACTGAATCTATGCAGGAAGTTGAACAAAGTGTTGCTGAAGAACCTCAATCAATTGGATTTACACAAGAACTTAAAAATAGATTTATAGAAGGAGGCCCTGGATTTATGGGGATCGTTTTAGCATGTTTAATTCTTGGGTTAGCAATTGCAATTGAGAGAATAATTTATCTAAATTTTGCTACAACTAACACTGACAAACTAATAAGTGATGTTGAAGGTGCTTTAAAGTCTGGTGGAGTTAATGCTGCTAAAGATGTATGTAAAGACACACCTGGCCCCGTTGCTTCAATATTTTATCAAGGATTAGATAGAGCTGGAGAAGGAGTTGAAAGTGCAGAGAAAGCAGTTGTTGCTTATGGTGGAGTTCAAATGGGACAGTTAGAAAAAAATGTTTCTTGGATTTCACTGTTTATTGCTCTAGCGCCGATGTTAGGATTTATGGGAACTGTTATTGGTATGATCCAAGCATTTGATAAAATTCAAGCTGCAGGTGATATGCAACCATCTTTAGTTGCTGGTGGTATTAAAGTTGCTCTTTTGACTACAGTTTTTGGACTTATTGTTGCAATTATTCTTCAAATATTTTACAATTATATTGTATCGAAAATTGATAGTATTGTAAATGATATGGAGGATGCATCCATAACTCTAATTGATATTTTAGTTTCACATAAGAAGTAAAAATTAGTTTTATGAATATTCAAAAAATTACAAACATCACTGTAGTTGTACTAGCTATTTTAGCCTTAATAGTTTTAGGAGTAATTATAGGACAGGGTGATGAATATATTGAAATGTCTGCTATGCAGGGAAATTATGGCTTTGTATCCATCATGATAAACTTGGCCTTATTTGTCCTTTTAGTGACAGTATTAATGACCCTCATCTTCTCTGTAAAAAACTTAGTTTCTGAGAAATCTAAACTAAAGAAAGCTGGAATTTCTATAGGTTCATTTGTTTTTGTTTTCTTGGTTGCTTTTTTTCTTTCATCTGGTATTGAAACTCCAATGCAAGATGGAAAAATGCTTTCAGCAGTTGAATCACAGTTAGTTGAGGCTGGGATTAGAACATTTTATTTGTTAACTTTTATTGCAGGTGGAATTATGATTTATTTCTCTGTAAGTAAATTTTTTAAAAAGTAATATGGGAAGAAGATCTGCGCCTGAAGTCAATGCTGGATCTATGGCTGATATAGCTTTTCTGCTTTTGATCTTTTTCTTGGTAACCACCACTATTGAAACAGACTCAGGTATCAATAGAAAGCTTCCTCCCATGGAAGAAATCATTGATCCTCCAATCATTAAAGAAAGAAATATTTTTACTGTAGTTGTAAATAAAAATAATCAAATTTTGGTTGAAGAAAAACTTATGAATATCCAAGATTTAAGAAGTGAAGCAGTCGCTTTTTTAGATAACGGAGGTGGTCTATTAGAGGAAGCATGTGACTACTGTCAGGGATCAAGGGACAGAAGCTCATCTGATAATCCTGATAAGGCCATTATTTCTTTGAAAAATGACAGAGAAACAGATTATAAAGTTTACATATCTGTTCAAAATGAATTAGTGGCAGCATATAATCAATTAAGAAATAGAGAATTTTTGAGATTGTATCCGTCAGAAAATATGGATTATGTTCAAGCAGATAAAAAATATACTGACCCAAGAACTGATAAAAAAGTTAAGGAAAAATTAAAAGAGAAGTTAAGTGTTATTAAACTTATGTATCCTATGAAGCTTTCTGAGGCAGAACCAAATAAAACTAGTTAAATATGTCTAAGTTTAAGAAAAAAGGTAGCGGAGAGTTACCAAAAATATCTACAGCATCGTTACCTGATATTGTATTTATGTTATTATTTTTCTTCATGGTTGCAACTGTGCTGAGGGATAACACTCTTATGATTCAAAATACGTTGCCTGCTGCTGATCAAATTCAAAAATTAGATAAAAAGGACAGAGTCATATACATATATGCTGGAAAACCAAGCGCCAGATATCAAGATAAATACGGAAATCAACCAAGAATACAGTTAAACGATAAGTTTGCTACTGTTTCTGATGTTGGAGCATATGTTCTTGCAGAAAGAGCATCTAAAAGAGAAGAGCTTCAAAATGTTCTAACAACTGCACTTAAGGTTGATGGTGAAACCAAAATGGGTTTAATTTCTGATATAAAACAAGAACTTAGAAAAGTTAATGCTCTTAAAATAAACTACACTACTAGAATAGGAGATTATACCCAAAATAATTAGCCTTCATATTTTTCTTTATATTAGTTTAAAGAAGTCTTAATGCCTAGAATTATTTATTGCATATTTTTCTTGTTCGTGTATTTTGGATATACTCAAGAAAATCTTCAGAAATATAGAGAGGATCAAATATACTTTAGTGTCTATTACAACTCTCTAGGTAACAATCTTGATAATTTTAAAGAAAATAAGTTCTCTAGCAGTTTTAATTTTGGATTTATAAGAGATATACCATTATCAAAATCTGGCAAGTTTGCAATCGGTGTTGGATTGGGTGTTGGAATAAATGCATTCAACAACAATATGAAGTTGTCAAATTCGAACTCATATATTTTGTTAAATAACAGAGATATCCCCAAAAAAAATGTATTTAATTTTTCTGAACTCCAAATACCGTTTGAGATAAGATGGAGAAATTCGTCAGTCGATAATTACAAGTTTTGGAGAATTTATACTGGTTTAAAGTATTCGAGATTGTTTTCATCATCATATAAATTTGAAAATGAACAGGAAAGCTACAAGTTAAATAGCATCCCTATAAATCTCGATCAACTAGGTATCACCTTGAATATTGGTTTTAATACTTGGAATATAGGCCTTTACAAGTCTGTGAATTCATTATTTAATAAAAAAATTCAAAGCTTTCCGAAGGAGTTAGAGCAGTTTAAGCTTGGTTTAGTTTTTTATATATTATAATTTAAACAGCATATTTTTATCAAATTACCCATTATAGAGGTAAAAAAATATGAGTTTTCTAAAAATCCCTTATATTTACAGATTATATAAAGCAACTAAAAAACTAAATTTTTATATCATGAAAAGAATTTTGTCCCTGATGGCTGTATTATTAAGTACTTTCATCTTCGCACAAACTAATGTTTCAGGAACTGTTGTCGATGAAGATAACAACCCAATCCCTGGAGCAAATATTGTTTTTGATTCCACTACTGGAGCTGTCGCTAACTTTGATGGTGAGTTTTCATTAACAGTTAATCAAAACCCACCTTTTTCGCTATCAGTTTCTAGTATTGGTTTTGAAACTGCAACAATTGAAGTTGGGTCAGATAATTTATCATTGTACATCACTCTAGCTGAATCTGAAAATTTATTAGATGATGTCGTTATATCTGCCTCTAGGGTTCCAGAAAGATTATTTGAATCCCCTGTTACAATTGAAAGATTTGATTATAAAGATCTTGCTCAATCAACAGGTGCAGATTTTTATGCTAGTTTGGGATCTTTAAAAGGAGTTCAAATTAATACTGGTGGATTATTGCTTCAAACTATATCAGTTAGAGGTTTTTCTAATATAGATAATACTGGTTTTGTTCAGTTAATAGATGGTATGGATAATGAAGCCCCAGGTTTAAGTTTTGCTGCAGGTAATTTAGTTGGTTTAAGTCAATTAGACCTATTAAGTGCTGAATTACTTCCAGGTGCTGCGTCAGCTTTGTATGGGGCCAATGCTTTTAAAGGTATCCTATTAATGAATTCAAAAAACCCATTTGATTTTCAAGGTACTAGCGCATACTTTACAAATGGTGTAACGTCTCAAGATTTCTCCGGTGACAATCACTACTATGATCTTGGTGTTCGATTTGCTAAAGCTTTTAGCGACAAATTTGCACTAAAGCTAAACATCAGTTATACTGAGGGTCAAGATTGGGGAGCTAATGATATGAGAGATGTTAATTACTTGGACGGTAGATATATTCCTGGTACAACTGAATTAGCTGATTCATCAACATTTCCAGATTATGATGGATTAAATATGTATGGTGAACAAGCTGTTAATTTAAATTTGACACAAACATTTTTGGGATTAGTTGTTCCTGGTTTAGTTAATGCGGGACAACTTGGTTCTGGTCAAGCCGCGGCAATTTCTAGAATTATGGGGAGTTTTGCTCCAGATTATTTTGGATCACAACTTTTATCTACGCAAGGATATGCTGAAAGTGATTTGATTGATGGAATTGCTTCAAGTTTTAAAATTGATATAGCTGGTCATTACAGATTCAATGGAAATTCAGAACTGATCTTGAATTCAAAAGTTGGTACTGGAAATACTATTTACCATGCAACAAACAGAAATATGTTGAAAAACTTTGGAATTCAACAACACAGAATTGAATATAAAACTCAAAATCTTAACCTTAGAGCCTACACGAGTATAGAAGATGCTGGAAACACTCACGATTTGGCTGCTTTAGGTGGAAGAATTGCCAATGCTCAGCCAGGCGGAATTCAAGGCGGATGGGCAGGCACTTATCTACAAAACTACTTTATAAATTTATTTGGTCAGGTTAATCCAAATCCTGTAGCTGCATTAAATCAAATCCTTGGAGGTATCATGTTTTTTGGTGATACAAGTATGTTTGATTATTATGTAACACCAAAGATGAATTACCAAGCACATGCATTTGCAAGAGGAGAGGCAAACAAAAACATGTTAGTTCCAGGCACAGATGCATTTAAACAAGCGTATTATGCGGCTACTACAACACCTATTTCAGGTGGTGGAGCTGCAATCAAAGACAATTCGAAAAGTAATAACTTTGAAGTAAATTATAATGCTTCTGATCTGGTAAGTGGATTTGATCTACAATTAGGTGCTCAGGCTAGAGAATATGTGCTTAATTCAGGTGGATCTTTATTTACTGATTACGACGAGCCGATTAAGTTTAATCAACTTGGTGTTTACACCCAAGTTCAAAAAGATTTATTTAATGGTGCTGTTAAACTAACAGGTTCTATGAGATATGATAAAAGCCAATACTTTGATGGACAGTTTACACCAAGATTAGGTGCATTAGTCTTTTTATCGGAGAAGCAAAATATTAGATTTTCATACCAGACAGGTTTTATGAATCCATCATCTCAGGATCAGTACATAGCATTAGATGTTGGTTCAGCTGTATTAATGGGTTCTTCACCTGATAGTATTGACAGGTTTAGGATGTCATTTACAGGTTCAAACTTTAATCAGTACACTATAACTGGTGATATGGTAATGAATAACGGTATTATTCTTCAAGATTTTCAGGCTGGTACATTAACACCAGGAAACTTAAAACCTGTAGAGCCTCAGCATGTAATTTCAAGAGAATTTGGTTATAGACTTAACGGCAAAAAAGCCTCAGTTGATCTTTCAGCTCACTGGAGTACTTTCAATAATTTCATAGCTTCAAAACAGGTTATAGTACCGTATTATGGTTCATTTTTTGATGGATCAGCTGTACCTGCTTTGGCACGGAATGATTACAGAATATTTAGTGTTGATAATAACACAAATGAAGTTGTAACTACAATGGGTGTTAATGTTGGATTAGAAACTAAAATTGATAAACTAGATTTTGGAGCAACTTTCAGTTATAATGAAATGGATCAGTCTAAAGTAGATCCTAATTTTATAACGTATTTTAATACGCCTAAAATTAGAACTAAGTTCACTTTAGGTTCGACTGAAATTAGTGATGATTTTGCATTCAATGTTTCAGCAAGATATCACAATTCATATTATTGGGATTCATCATTTTTCTCAGGTCAGATTCCGGCAACATGGGTGTTTGATGCTGCAATGAATTTTGATGTTCCAGAATTGAATAGTAAAGTTAAAATTGGTGCAACAAACTTTACAGGACAAGATTACATGATGATGCCTGGTTCTGGAATGGTTGGTAGTCAATATTATGTTACATTTACATTAAATCCGTAATAATATACATATCAACAGATATTGTTAATAAAGGCGCCTTTCTGGCGCCTTTTTTTGTTTACTTTTTAAAAAAAAATATCTTAGTTTAAGCTATATTTGCACATCAAGTAATACGTAATAAATTAAACTCTCAATTATGTCAAAAAAAGTTGGTAAAGTTTCACAAATAATTGGTCCTGTAGTAGATGTTTCATTTGATACAACAAATACAGAATTACCTAAGATTTATGATTCTTTGGAAATAAATAAAGATGATGGTTCAGTTCTTGTCCTGGAGGTTCAATCCCACGTTGGAGAGGATATGGTTAGAACAATTTCTATGGACTCTACTGATGGTCTACAAAGGGGAGCTGAGGTAGTTTCAACTGGAAATCCAATTCAAATGCCTATTGGTAAAGATATATATGGTCGTTTGTTTAATGTTATTGGAGATGCTATTGATGGTATGGAAAACCTACCAAAAAGTGAAGATAATGGGTTACCGATTCACAGAGAGGCACCACCTTTTGAGCAACTTTCAACATCAACAGAGGTTTTATTTACAGGAATAAAAGTTATTGATCTTATTGAGCCATACGCCAAAGGTGGAAAAATTGGTTTATTTGGTGGAGCTGGTGTAGGGAAAACAGTACTTATTCAGGAATTAATTAATAATATTGCAAAAGGGCATGGTGGATTATCTGTTTTTGCAGGTGTTGGTGAAAGGACTCGAGAGGGCAATGATTTACTACGTGAAATGTTAGAGTCTGGAATTATTGATTATGGCAAAGATTTTATGGAATCCATGGAAAATGGTGGATGGGATTTAAGCAAGGTAGATAAAAAAGCACTTGAAAATTCAAAGGCAACATTTGTATTTGGGCAAATGAATGAGCCACCAGGCGCAAGAGCTAGAGTTGCTCTTTCAGGTTTGACTGTAGCAGAATACTTCAGAGATGGTAGTGGAGATGGTCAAGGTAAGGATGTTTTATTTTTTGTCGACAATATTTTTAGATTTACTCAAGCTGGATCTGAGGTATCAGCTTTATTAGGTAGAATGCCCTCAGCTGTTGGTTATCAACCTACATTGGCAACAGAAATGGGTGCAATGCAAGAGAGAATTACCTCTACAAAAAAGGTTCTATTACCTCTGTACAAGCCGTATATGTTCCGGCGGATGACTTAACAGACCCAGCACCTGCAACAACCTTCTCTCACCTTGATGCAACTACTGTACTTTCAAGAAAAATTGCTGAGCTGGGGATTTATCCTGCTGTTGATCCATTAGATTCTACATCAAGAATTTTAACACCTGAAATTTTAGGTGATGATCATTATAATTGTGCACAAAGGGTAAAAGAAATGCTCCAAAAATACAAAGAGCTCCAAGACATAATTGCCATTTTAGGAATGGAGGAATTATCTGAAGAGGATAAGCTTGTTGTCTCTAGAGCTAGAAGAGTTCAAAGATTCCTTTCACAGCCATTTCATGTTGCTGAGCAATTTACAGGTATTCCGGGTGTATTAGTGGATATTAAAGATACAATCAAAGGATTTAACATGATAATGGACGGAGAGCTTGATCACATCCCTGAAGCTGCATTCAATTTAAAAGGCACAATTGAAGAAGCTATTGAAGCTGGTGAGAAAATGATTGCTGACGCAAAATAAATTCTTATGTTTATTGAAATAGTAAGCCCTGAAAAAACTTTATATACTGGCGATGTAACATCTGTGCATCTTCCTGGATCTGAGGGCTCATTTCAAATTTTAAATAATCACGCTCCAATAGTATCGACGCTAAAGAATGGACAAATTAAACTCAAAGGTAATTTTGATAGTAAATCAGAAAATTTAAATATTCTAAGTGGGAGCGAAGCATCACTTGAGATTCAATCAGGTGTTGTCGAAATGAAAAAGAATAAACTTATTATCTTAGTTGATTAATTATATTCTTTTTGAAGTATACCTGGTTTATTGTTCTGTTTTTTTCTCTGTCGATTTTTTCTCAAAAAAAACAATTCCTTGACTCTGTAATAGTTTCTGAAACTAAAATAAATATTCCATTCTCCAAAAACTTTAGATCAATTGAGATTATTAATTCATCACAAATACAGGAGAGTGGTGTTTCAAATATTATAGATCTAATGCAGCAGATAATTGGTCTTGATATAAGAAGACGGGGTGCAGGAGGTGTTCAAGCCGATCTTTATATAAGGGGAGGTGGTTTTGACCAAACATTATTATTAATTGATGGCATGAAAATGGATGATTCGCAAACAGGTCATCACACATTAAATATGCTATTGCCAGTTCACTTAATCGAACGAGTAGAGATAATTAAAGGACCTGCAGCTAGAATTTATGGTCAAAATGCTTTTAATGGAGCAATTAATATCGTTACTAAGTCTGCATGGAAGTCTGATAAAAAGGAAGCAGTATTATTCTTGAATAATATTTCTGGTGGCTCATATGGAAACTTTAAATATTCACTTTACTCAAATATTTCAAGTAATAATTACAGAGGTTTGATTAATTATTCAAGAGAAAAGTCTAAAGGTTATCGCTACAATACAGATTTTAAATCAGATAATCTATTTATTAAGTCAAGTTTGTCAAAAAATAATCCCAATACAAATATTATAGCCACGTTATCTAACAGAAAATTTGGAGCTAATGGATTTTATGCTTCCCCAGATGCTGTAGATCAATATGAGGAAACCCAAACTAGTCTTATTGGAGTATCATCAATATACAATTCTGGAAATCTTTTAATTAAACCTAAGATATATTGGAGAAGAAACCAAGATGAATATATATATGTTAGAAGTGATCCTTCGATTTACAGAAATCTACATAAAACAAATAAAATTTCTGCAGAGGTTAATTTTAATTATTTGAGTTCATTTGGAAATACAGGATTTGGTATTGAATTCACTAGTGTATCGATTACAAGTAATAATCTTGGAGAGCGTGATAGATTAAGTAGCAGCTTATATGTTGATCACACTTTTAATCTTTTTAATGAAAAATTAACCATATCGCCTGGTTTTTCATTGACCTATTTTTCAGACCTATCATTTCATTCATTCCCAGGCTTAGATATTGGACTTAATTTTAATGAAAAATTACGCTTATATGCCAATTTTGGTCAAACATTTAGGATACCAACTTTCACCGATTTGTATTACAGTGATAGAACTACAATTGGAAATGAAAATTTAGAACCTGAAAATGCCTCATCAAGTGAGTTTGGTATTAAATATAGCTCTAAGAACATTATTATTACTTCAGCAATATTTTCGAGAGATTCTAAAAATATAATTGACTATGTTAAAAATAATGTAGATGACTTATGGCAAGCAACAAATATAAGATCATTAAAAACGTCAGGTTTTGAGACAGACTTAGTATTTAATTTAAAAAACAATTCGTTTTTAAAACTTGGATACGCTTTAATAAGTGATGATACTTACGTGAGTGATATTACTTATTCAAAATACTCACTTAACTCATTAAAAAATAACTTTATTTCAAAATTCTCTTTTAAGTATTTTAAAAATCTTTCCCAAAATATAATTTTTAGATATGCAGAAAGATCTGATAGAACAAACTATACAATTATTGATTCAAATATTATTTATAATCCCTTCAATGATGCAGGGGAAATATTTCTAAACTTAAATAATATTCTCAGTGAAAACTATTGGGAAACTAATTTGGTTCCAATGCCAGGAAGAAATTTCATAATTGGTTACAGAGCATCTTTTTGATATACTAATTCTCCATCAACAAATGTTTTTAAAACCTTGGTATTAGGAATTTTAGCTGCTTCAATTTCCATGATATTTTGATCGATGATTATAAAATCTGCAGACTTACCTTTTTCGATACTCCCTTTTTCATTTTCTTCAAAATTAAAATATGCTCCCCATATTGTCATTCCCTTTAAGGTCTCCTCTCTACTCAAAGCATTTTCTATTTGAAAACCATTAGCAGGGTAGCCAGAAAGATCTTTTCTTTCGATAGAGCTGTAAAACGTATGAAATGGATTTACTCTTTCTACAGGAAAATCTGTTCCCAAAGCAATTCTTTTTGATGATGAAAGTAAATCTTTAAAAGCGTATGCACCCTCAATTCTTTCACCCAATCTATCATATGCCCAATACATATCGCTAGTTGCATGAGTTGGTTGGACTGAGGGCAAAATTTTATCGTTGTAAAGATTGAATTCATTTAAGTCAACAACTTGAGAGTGTTCAATCCGCCATCTTGGATCATCAATATCATTCAAAACCTTTTGATATTCTTTCAGTAAAACAGAAACTGTTGAATCTCCTATAGCATGTGTATTCATCTGAAAACCCATATTTGCAATTTCATTTGCATAATATTTTAAATCTTTGATATCAGTTCTTAAAAATCCATAATTATGAGGATCATCACAATAAGGTTTTTTCAAAGCAGCTCCCCTAGATCCTAAAGCTCCATCACCATAAACTTTGAAGGATCTAACATTTAACTTTGGAGTCTTTATTTTTCCAGATTTTTTTAATTTTTGAATATTGGTTTTTGACACACTTACCATAGCATAAATTTTAATTTTTAATTCATTTGTTTTATGAAGGCTATCAATAAGATCTATAATTTCCATTCCCAGTCCCGCATCATCTACAGTTGTTAAGCCATAACTAAACGAAATTTCCTCAGCTTCTTTCAATGCGTTAACTTTTTCTTTTGTTGTTTTTTCGGGTAAAACTTTATCAACCATTGACATTGGCGCATCAATTAACACTCCAGTTGGTTTATTGTTTTTTAATAAAACTAGGCCACCTCGAACAAGAGTGTTTTCATCTATTCTTGCTAACTGCAAAGCATTGTCGTTTACAATGTAAGCATGACCATCAATTCGTTCTAAAACAACTAATTTATTTTTGAAAATGCTGTTCAGCTGAGTATTAACAGGGAATTGTTTAATCTCCCAATCATTTTGATCCCAACCACGACCTAAAATCACATTAGATTCGTTATTTAAATCATAGACTTTAAGTCTTTCAATGATTTCCTCAAATGAAGTTGTCCCTCTCAAATCAACAACCTGTTGATCAAGTCCAAGATTATAAAAATGACAATGCGAATCAATTAACCCAGGTAGTATTGTTTTTTCATTAGCATCTAATATTTCTTTCGCCTCATATTTATTATCTAAATTGATACTGTCAATATCAATAATTTTTCCATTTCTAACTGCAATTGATTTTGCAACGTCGTTGCTTTTATTTGCTGTATATATTTTAGAATTAATTACGATTAAATCAGCTTCATTATTAGTGCAACCTAAATTTAAAATCAGTAGTAAAATAAAAATGTAGTTAGATGTTTTCAAAATAACTTGTTTAATCTTTTAAAAATTAAATTTTTCTCCCATCCCCTGTAAGAAAAGAAATCAA
>CACASE010000016.1 GCA_902535165.1 uncultured Bacteroidota bacterium
AGTATTAAGGATAAAAATATTAAGAGTTTCTTTTTTTTATTTTTTGAAAAGATATTTTTGATAACTGATAACATTATATTTACAAAAACAAAGATTGTGCCTGTAAAAATCTTGGGAATTGAATCCTCTTGTGACGAAACTTCTGCTGCAGTAATATCAGATAATAAAATTTTATCTAATGTTATAGCTAACCAAGAGGTGCATAAAAAATATGGTGGAGTTGTTCCTGAATTAGCTTCAAGAGCCCACCAAAAAAATATTATTCCTGTCGTAAATCTGGCACTTTCTAAAGCAAATATCGAAAAAAATCAGTTAGATGCCATAGCTTACACAAGGGGTCCAGGGCTTTTGGGTTCATTATTGGTAGGTTCATCATTTGCAAAATCACTAGCTATGTCACTAAACATACCATTAATTGAGGTCAATCATATGCAAGCACACTTACTTTGTCATTTTATTGATGATAATTGTGAAGTCAAGAGTAATTTCCCCTTTATCGGAGTAAATATTTCAGGTGGACACACTCAAATTGTACTTTGCAAAAATTATTTTGATATGAAATTAATAGGTGAAACTTTAGATGACTCAATAGGTGAAGCTTTCGATAAATGCGGAAAAGTTATTGGTTTAGAGTATCCTGCAGGTCCGTTAATTGACAAAAAATCTAAAAATGGTGATAATAATAAATATGATTTCACAATTCCTAATGTTAATGGTCTCAATTTTAGTTTTTCTGGCTTAAAAACAAACTTTAGAAGAACAGTTGAAAATGGTATTGACAAAATTGAAGGTTTTATTGAAAAAGAACAAAATAACTTGTGTGCATCCTTGCAATCAACTATTACTGAGATTTTATTAGAAAAAGTTTTACTAGCAGTGAAAGAGACTGGAATAAAAAATATTGTTTTTGGAGGAGGCGTATCGGCAAACTCAGAAATTAGGAGCTCTTTTCAAAAGAAAAAAAATATAAATGTTTTTTTTCCTAAAAGAGCTTATACCACGGATAATGCTGCAATGATTGCTATGGTTGGACATTTAAAATACAATGAAAAAAAATTTTCTAATCTTAAAGAAATTTCTAAAGCCAGATATAAGATATAATGGAGCTGTTTTACAATGACCAAATTGATAATCAAACCAAGGTTTTTAAACTTGAAGGGAAAGAACATATTCATATTAAGAAGGTTCTCAGGAAAAAGGAAGGACAAATAGTTAAATTTACCAATGGAAATAGTTGTTGCTTTAGTGCTAGAATTATAAGTATTCTAGAAAAAGAATCAAACTTTGAAATAATTTCAAAAACCAAATTTGAAAATCCACCTTTCCTTCATGTAGCTATATCATTGTTAAAATCCCAAACAAGATTTGAAATGTTTTTAGAAAAAGCTGTAGAAATTGGTGTTTCAGAGATAACTCCACTTATTTGCGAAAGATCACAGAAAAAAAATATGAATGTTAAAAGATCTAAGAACATTTTAATTTCGGCCATAAAGCAATCAAATAAGTATTTTTTACCAAAACTTAATGAGCCTCAAAATTTTAAGAATTTTGTTAAAAAAAACAAAGATGAAAATAAATTATTAGCTACGTGCGAAGACTATCAAAAGAAAAATATCATTAAGGCTTACGATTCAAAAAAAAATAATTTAATCATGATTGGTCCAGAGGGAGATTTTTCCAAAAGTGAATTAGAAAATGCTAAATTAGCAGACTTTCAATTTGTTTCTTTAGGAAAAAATAGACTAAGGGCAGAAACAGCAGGAATGATGGCTTGTGCTATTTTTTCAATGATTAAATAATATATTTACAAAATGTTTTCAGGTTTAGTACCAAATTCACTATTAAAATCTATTTTTTATTTAATATCAATGATATTAATTGGATATATCATATACGAATTAAAAATTATCGTAGGATATTTAATTATTGCCTCAATTCTAACCCTCTTGGCGAGACCTGTCGTAAAGCTTCTTTCCTCTAAGTTAAAGTTTGGATCTACTTTAGCAAGCATAGTAGCAATCTCATTTATTTTAATTGTTATTTTGGGAGTTATTTCACTATTGATACCATTAGTTTTGGAACAAGGTAAAAACTTGTCATTATTAAACGTTAATGCTTTTCAAGATAAAATAAATACACTTTATATAGAGTTTAATGGTTACTTAAATAAATTCAATATTGATTTAAATCAAAGTCTTGTTGATATTGAAGGTCTAACTAAAAACAGTGTGGAAGCCATTCCTGTTCTCTTGAACTCTGTTGGATCAATTCTGGGATCAATCACACTTGGTATTATATCCGTGATTTTTATAACCTTTTTTCTACTTAAGGATGGAGAATATTTCGAAAAACTATTTACTCAACTATTACCAACAAAAATGAAAAAGAGAATCGAGAAGTCTCTTATTGAAATTAAAATATTGCTCTCTCGATATTTCTTGGGCTTATTATTTCAAATAACTATTTTATTTACAATGTATACTATCATTCTTTTAATATTTGGAGTCAAAGATGCTGTAGTTATTGCCTTTTTATGTGCATTATTGAATTTAATACCTTACATAGGCCCATTGATTGGAATCATATTAATGAGTTTTCTTACAATGACAAGTTATCTTGGACAGGATTTTAGCAGTGTTATTATACCAAAAACTACATATGTCATAATCGGATATGTATTTGCCCAATTAATTGATAATTTTTTAAGTCAACCATATATATTTTCAAATTCTATTAAATCTCACCCCTTAGAAATTTTCTTAGTTATATTATCAGGTGGAATTTTATTTGGAATAGTAGGAATGATTTTAGCAATTCCATTATATACGGTGATAAAAGTATTTCTTAAAGTTTTTTTTAGCAATAATGCTCTGGTAAAAAAACTTACAAAAAACATTTAGTTTATTTTTTCACATATTAAATTAAAACTTAAATTTGGATTCCTAATTGGAGAGGTGCCAGAGTGGTAATGGAGCAGATTGCTAATCTGTCGACGGGAAACCGTCGCCGGGGTTCGAATCCCCGTCTCTCCGCTTCAACCCTTGTATTTTTGCAAGGGTTTTTTTATTTACTCTTATTGATGAATAAGTAGATGTTTAAAATTATTGCCTACATAATTTCCCACCCAATATCCAAGTGCCATGATAGTTAGTGAGGGGTTGAATCCTGCATTGTTAGGAATTAGACTACCATCAGCTATAAAGAGGTTATCAATATCATGAATTTGACCGTATTTATTTGTAACTGAGGTTTTTTTATCATTACCCATTCTGGCAGTTCCAGCTTGATGCTGGCCTCGTCCTTGTCCTTTTCCTCCAATATTTTTCCATGTCTTTACAGCACCTGCTTCCTTTAATAGTAATTCAGCTTTATTTGATAAAAACTTACAATGTTCATGATCAAGATAATGTCGTTTTCCAGAAAATTGAACGACAGGTATACCCCAATGATCCTTAATTTTTTTACTTACAGTCACTCTAGAATGAAAATTTGGCATTTCTTGTATTGGTCCGTTAATTCTTGATAACCTTTTAAAATTATTTTTTTGGAATTTTTTATGTTCTAAACCCCATAACTTTGATCCTGGTGGTCTTATTTGAGAAAATTGATAAGGAAGTCTATTAAATTCGTTATGAATAATACCTCCACCAATTATTTTTTTATTGTTATGACTAAAGTTAGATATAGCTATGTTTGCTCCAGGTCCATCAAAATCTAAAATATCATAATCAAAAAGCCCAACAGCACCTGTGTAAGCGTGAGATTGAAGATTACGACCAACCCAATCGTTATTATTTCCAGCACCATTCGGAAAAAATTTTGATTTTGAATTTAACAACAGTCTTGCAGTTTCATTAGCAGAGGCAGATATCACAACAATATCTGAACTTTGAAAATACATTTTTTTATTCTTGTCAAAATATTTGACTCCCTTCACTAATGATTTATCATCAATTACCAGCTCAGAAACAATACATTCAGTCCTCAAATCACAATTTCCAGTTTGAATTGCCATGGGAATAACAGTATTATGTGTTCCATTTTTTGCGCTGATTGGACAAGCATTACCAACACAAATACTATTACGCATACAAGGCGTTCTTCCATTGTAGGGTTTAGAATTTCTAAACATTGGAACTGGAAAAGCATTCCATCCTAATCTTTTTGCAGCTTTTTCCAAAATTTTTCCTTCTTTATTAATTTCAAATGGTGGCATTGGATATGGCTTGTTTCGATTCGAAGCAAACGAATTTTTTTTATTGTGTCCTGAAACACCTATTTCCCACTCTGCTTTTTCATAATAAGGCTCTAAATCGTCATATGAAATGGGCCAGTCTACAAGTGTTGAGCCTTTTACATGACCGTAAATTGATTTCATAGTGAAATCTTCCCTCATAAACCTCCATGCCATGGCACCATAACTAACAGTTCCAGACCCAACACATTCGGCAATATTTCCATATCCTTTCAAAGAATTAAATACTTCTTCATCTCCATATTTATTGATAAATGATCGTGGATTTTTAATAAAATCAGGACCAAAATTGGCACCTAAAATCTGGTTTCTTTGATCACTCAATTCATCATTTGAATTATTATCATAAGAAATCCATTTACCTCTTTCAAATAACACAACTGAATAACCCAAAAATGACAGTTCTTTTGCAACCACTCCACCCCCAGCTCCAGATCCAATCACAACAACATTCACATGATTTTTAGGAAGCATTTTTAGAAATTTTTGAAGGTGACTCTAATCTTTGTCTCAATAATCCATCAATTTTTAGAATATCAAAACTTATGTAGTTTTTATTGCCTCCGTGTATTGGTGATCCATAAAAACCTTGCATTGTATGTAAACGAATTTTATTAAAAAATATTGATGGGTTTTGCCATTCTGAATAGTTTAAACTATTCTGCTCCATCATTTCTATAATTTCTATTTGTTTATCAATTTCAAGTTTATTGAATTTAGTATTGAAGTTTTTAAAACAAAAATTTTGTAATTTTCTAATACTATCTCGGTATATATTTGAGTCGTGCTTAAAAAAGGAAACTAATTGTCTATCTATATAATAGACAACTTCAGCATCTGTCGAACCGCCAAATATTTCATCAGCAGGAATAATTTGCTCACACAATGAAATTATACATTTAGCCTCATCCTCACTAAAAAAAAGAAAAGATGGATTTTTTTCTTTAATAATACATCCTGGAAAAAATAAAACACTACCAGCGATTAGTGATGTTTTTGTGAAATTTCTTCTATTAATTGGACTCATTATATAATTATTATAGTTAATGCATTTATTAATTGAATTTAAAAAAAGAAATTATTATTTTTCAAAGTATATGAATTTTTTAAATGAGAAGAAGATATTTTAACAAGACTTTAATAACGTCAGTTGCAGGATTTTCACTTCCTCAAAATTTAGTCTCGAAGAGCAGTAATTCTAAGAAATTAGGAATTGCACTTGTAGGGCTTGGTAGCTACTCATCAAAAGCATTAGGTCCCGCACTATTGGAAACAAAAAAATGTGAATTAAAAGCTGTTATTACTGGGACTAAACAAAAAGAGAAAATTTGGGCTGAAAAGTACAATCTAAATTATAATCAAATATATAATTATGAAAATTTTGAATCAATTTCTAATGATAATAATATTGATATAGTCTATATAGTTCTTCCGAACAGCATGCATAAAGAATATACTATAAAAGCTCTTGAAGCCGGAAAACATGTAATTTGTGAAAAACCTCTTGCATTAAATGCAAAAGAAGCTAGAGAGATGATTGAAATTAGTAAAAAAGTAAAAAAAGAGATTTTTGTGGGTTACAGACTTCATTACGATCCATACCACCTTGAAATAATTAATATTTGTCGAAATAAAAAATTTGGAAAACTTAAAACAATAAATAATGGATTTGGTTTTAAAATTGGAGATCGTGATAGTTGGAAACTAAAGAAATCATATGGTGGTGGTGCTTTGATGGACGTTGGCATATATGCAATTCAGGCTGCTAGATATTGTTCAGGAAAAGAACCAATTTCGTTAAGTGCAAGAGAATTTAAAACTAACTTAAATAAATTTAAAGAAGTTGATGAAACAATCAAATGGAAAATGCAATTTCCTGACGGGATTACAGCAGATTGCAAAACCTCGTTTTCATCAAATTCAAATAATCTAAATTTAGATTTTCAAAATGGATTTGCTAAACTATCTCCTGCTTACACGTGGAGAATATTATCAGGTGAAACCTCTGAAAAAAAATTATACTTTCCAAGAGTTAATCAACAAGCTCTTCACATGGATGGGATTTCAAATTATTTATTAAATAATATTCCTCATAACAATGTTGGAGGTGATGAGGGTCTTAAAGATATGATTATCATTGACAAAATATTTGAGTCAATTAGAAAAGGTGGTAGAAATATATTAATTTAAAAAGTATGATTTTAGTAATTTGATTGAATTAATTGAAATAGATCTTATCAAAAAAGCAAAAGCTGCGATGAAAGGTGTTGTTTTAACAACATCATTACAAAAAAATAAATATTATTCAGATTTTTATTGCTCAAACATTCAAATAAAAAGAGAGGACGAACAATTAGTAAAATCATTTAAAATAAGGGGAGCTTATAATAAAATTAACTCCCTAAATAAAGAAAAAAAAAATAACGGAATCGTATGTGCAAGTGCTGGAAATCATGCTCAAGGTTTCGCCCTAACCTGTAAACTACAAAAAATTAAGGGTTATGTTTTTATGCCAACGATAACACCAAAACTTAAAATTGACAAAGTTAAAGAGTTTGGTGGAGAATTCGTTGAGATTATATTAACTGGTAAAGATTTTTATGAAGCGTATGATAAGTCAGTTGTTTTTTGTTCTCAAAAAAATTTAAATTTTATACATCCATTTAATGATTATAAAATAATTGAAGGTCAGGCAACTCTATTTTTAGAGATATTACATCAAATAAATGAAAAAATAGATACATTAATCATACCAATTGGTGGTGGTGGATTAATATCAGGTGCAATAAATGTTTTTAAGCAACTGTCAAAAATAACTAAAATTATTGGTGTTCAACCAGCAGGTGCTCCAACTATGAAAAAATCAATTAACCAAAATAAAGTAATTACTTTAAGTGAAATAGATAATTTTGTTGATGGTGCTGCAGTAAGAAAGGTCGGAGATTTAACATTTAATTACTGCAAGGAATATCTCGATGATATCATAATTATCGATGAGGATGAGATATGTAAAACAATCTTAGATCTTGAAAAACATCACAATATTATTGCTGAACCAGCTGGTGCAATGTCAATTACAGCATTGAGACAGGTCAAAGAAGAAATCATAGGAAAAAACGTTGTTTGTATAATTTGTGGAGGAAACAATGATAGAAGAAGAATACCTGAAATTCAGTTAAGATCTAATCGTTGGATTAATCAGTTTCGTAAATAAAGATTCGTTTTTTTTTCTCTCAATGCTTTTTTTAATGCATATAATACTTGTTTAGGTTTTCCATCTTCATAAATACTAAGTATATATTTAGGAAAACTTCCCTTACCAGGACGGTCATTTAAACCCCAGTGATTTAATGTCAGTATTCCATTTTCTTTCTTTGAAATTAATGTATTTAGAATATTAACATAAGAAAGAGTTTGAATATTATTGGTTTCAATTGAATTTGGATTTTCATTTCTAAGCCAAAAGTTTAGCTCAGTCACATGAAATCCCATATCATTTTGATGAGCCCAATCAATTAATAATGAAAGAAATTCTAAATCTTCTTTATTTAAGCCTTTACCTCTCAAGTGAGCTTGCCATCCTAATCCATCAACCCTAAGACCTCTATTTCTTAAATATTCAATGGTTTCCAAAACCTTAAACCACATTACCTTTTCCATTCCACCATTATGATTATAAACAAGTCTAATATTTGGGGCGTACTTATTAGCAATTTCAAAAGCTCTAATTATATAAATAGGGAATCCATCATCATTTAAACCAATTTGTGTCCATGGATTCTCCCACGAATTGTCACCAGGTTTTTCTGCGAACCATTCACCATTCCTTAAAACAGTTTCATTAACAACATCCATCCATTTCACAGATTTTTCATTATTTAATCTTTTACAAAGAGCAATAAAATACTCTTCCATGTTCTTTATTAATTCATCTTTAGTCCTATTATCATTTTTAGCCCATTTAGAAGCCTGTGGACTAACTGGACCGTGAATTCTTAGAAAAATATTATTTTTATGTGCAAAATCTATAAAATCATCATGTTTTTTCCATTGCCAAACCCCAGGTCTTGGATGCACAGTTGTTTGCTTGGATGCATTTTCGGGTGTTAGGTAATTAAATTCACCCAAAAATAATTTTTCAATTTTAGTGCCTAAAGATGAGTGATTAATAGTACCACCAACATAAAAGGAATCTAAAGGATATCCTTGATCTTTGAGAATATTTTTAAAAGAGTTTTGATCCTGAGCGATTGAAAATAAGATTCCAAAAAAATAAATTATCAAAAATTTAAACACTCTCATTTAAAAAAATATTGGTGAGAAGAATATTAAAATTCCAATCACAATTAGTACAAGTACTATTGAAAGTACCACGTCAATAGTGGTATAAGATTTTTCAGAGCTAATTCTATCAGAACTAGTTAATGTTCCATATGAAAGACCTTGAATTTTTTTGTAATCGGGCTCGGATGTTAATAATGATGTTGAAATACATAAAGCAACAGAAAAAATAAACATCCATATAGCCATATATGAAAAATTTACAGATGCAAAATCATATAAAAATCCACTCTCTATAATACCCTCGTTTGTTGCAATCTCTGAGCCCAATCTTAAAATCAGTAAAAAAAGACCACTAAAAAGTGTAACAATTGCTGCTTGAGCATTTACTCTCTTCCATATAATTCCAAGTAAGAAGACTGTTGTAACAGGCGGGGCAATATATGCCTGAACATTCTGTAGATATTGATACATTACTCCACCTCCAATTTTTTCCATAATAGGAATCCAGGCAATACCAAGAACAACAATAACAACAGTTGCTATTTTTCCAACATTTACTAAAAATTGCTCTGATTTTTCTGGACTAATTTGTTTATATATATCTATTGTAAAAATTGTTGAGCAAGAATTAAACACCGATGCTAGTGAACTCATCAATGCTGCCATCAAACCTCCGGCTACTAAACCTTTAAGTCCTACAGGTAATAGAGTTGTAACTAGCATTGGAAAAGCTCTATCTGCTCTTTCAACACCAGTTACTGGGTCTATAACACTATAAATTTCTG
Source organism: uncultured Bacteroidota bacterium (assembly GCA_902535165.1). Taxonomy (GTDB): domain Bacteria; phylum Bacteroidota; class Bacteroidia; order Flavobacteriales; family Flavobacteriaceae; genus Eutrophosalina. The sequence continues at coordinate 9,325 of CACASE010000016.1, forward strand.
GGTTTTGAATCGTAAGTGCATAAGCAATTATCCCTGGTACTAAAAAAATTAAAATCGGTAAAAGTTTCAAATAAGCACCAAAAATTGCACCTCTTCTTCCTATTGTAATGTTGTTGGCAGCCAATGTTCGTTGTACTATATACTGATCAGTACACCAGTACCATATACCTACAATAGTTCCACCAAATAGTAATCCCGCCCATGGAAAGTCTGGGTCATCCCAGGGTCTCCACATATTGAAATGATCGGGGCTAACTTCAGTAACTGTTTTTGTTAATTCATCCCACCCTCCAACTTCTTGGAAACCTAAGAAGGTAATAATTACAGAACCAAGAATTAAAACAATTGTTTGTAGGGTTTCAGTATAAACAACTGCTTTTAGTCCTCCAATTATGGTATAAATACCTGTAAAAACAACTATTCCAATCGCACCAACCCAAAAATCAAGATTCAATAGTTCTGAAACAACAATTCCACCAGCGTAAATGGTTACAGATACTTTTGTAAGAACATATGCAAATAAAGAAAAAACAGAAAGAAACCACCTAGATCTACTATCAAATCTTTTTTCTAAGAATTCTGGCATAGTAAAGGCTCCACTTCTGATGTAAAAAGGTAAAAATAACCAACCAAGAAGTAATACAATCCATGCATGAAGTTCATAATGAGCAAGAGGGGTTCCAGACGAAAAACCAGTACCAGCGAGTCCTACTACATGTTCAGAGCCTATATTTGAAGCAAAAATTGAAGCACCTATTACAAACCAACCAACATTTCGTCCTGCCAAAAAATAATCTTCAGTATTTTTATTTCTCTGCAAAGCAACCCATACTGCAACTCCGATAAGAATTGCAAAATATAGTCCTAATACAAACCAATCTAATCCTTCAAATATTGATTTAGTTACATCCATAATTTTTATTTTATATAGTTAAATAATATATTTTCAATTAATTCTTGTTTACCACTTTTTAATTTTAATTTTCCATTAGCTTTTGCAAGATCATACAAATCCTCTAACTGTAATTTACCCTCTTCAAACTTTTTACCATCTCCAGAGTCGAAACTTTCATACCTTTTTTTGAGCATTTCAGACAAAGGAGAATCGGTAAGCAATTTATCAGCAATTAAAAGTGCTCTTGCAAAAGTATCTGCTCCCCCAATATGTGCTAAAAATAAATCTTCAGAGTCTGTTGAGTTTCTTCTCAATTTAGCATCAAAATTTATTCCTCCGCCCTTTAAGCCACCAGCTTTCAAGAATACCAACATTGCTTCAGTTGTTTCTTGAATATTGGTTGGAAATTGGTCAGTATCCCATCCATTTTGATAATCTCCTCTATTTGCATCAATACTACCTAGCATTCCAGCCTTTGCGGCAACCGTTAATTCATGTTGAAAAGTATGTTGTGCTAGAGTTGCGTGATTAACTTCAATATTAATTTTAAAATCCTTATCCAAACCATATTCTCTGAGAAATCCAATTGATGTTGCGGTGTCAAAATCATATTGATGTTTAGATGGTTCCATTGGTTTTGGTTCAATAAAAAATGTCCCTTTAAATCCTTGATATCTTGCATAATCTCTACACATTTTAAGGAATTGTGCCATATGATCAAGCTCTCTACCCATATCTGTATTCAAAAGAGACATATACCCCTCTCTTCCTCCCCAGAAAACATAATTTTCACCACCTAATTTAATGGTTGCATCTAATGCTAATTTTATTTGACCACCAGCCCTAGAAACTACATCAAAATCTGGATTTGTTGCAGCCCCATTCATATAATGTGGATTTGAGAAACAATTGGCTGTTCCCCATAGTAATTTTATATCACTATTTTTCTTTTTATCCTTAATATAATCAGTAATAAAATTTAATCTGTCCTCAGACTCAGAAAAATCAGTTGGTTCTTGAATTAAATCAAAATCGTGAAAACAAAAATATTCAAAACCTATTTTAGAAATAAACTCAAATGCAGCATCAGCCTTGTCTTTGGCTGCTTGAAAAGGGTCATTAGACTTATCCCACGGAAAATTTTGAGTTCCAGCACCAAAAGGATCAGCACCTTGACCACAAAATGAATGCCAATATGCAACTGCAAACTTGAAGTGATCTTTCATTGATTTTCCAGCTACTATTTGTTCTGGATTATAATATTTAAAAGCTAGCGGGTTTTTTGAATCTTTGCCTTCAAACTTAATTTCATTGATTCCCTTAAAAAATTCTCTATTTCCAATAATTGCCATAATACTTTAATTTATAATTTTTTCTAAATTTTGTTTCCAGGATTTATATGCATCTAAATATAATCCTTTCTGCTTTTGCGGTTCAAAAGATTTAACATAGTCGTTTTTAGTAATTTTTTCTGAGTAAGATTTAAAATCATTACGTTCACATCCAACTGCTCTTGCAGCACCGTATGCTCCTGTACTATCAAATATTTCAATTTCTTTATCAATCAATGTAGATATGGTTTGTGAAAACAAATCTGATTGAAATAGGTTGTCATTACCTGCTCTAACTAAGCTTGGACTAAAGTTATCTTGTATCAAAATCTCCATTCCATACATGAATGAAAATGCGATTCCCTCTAGTGTAGCTCTATATAAGTGACTATTTGAATGTAAATTGAGATTTAAGTTTTTAAAACATGAACCAATCTCATTATTGTTAAACATTCTCTCACTTCCATTTCCAAATGGATATAACAATAAGCCATCGGACCCAATCTTAACTTTACTAGCCAATAGATTCATTTGGGAATAATTTTTTGCATTTGTAATGTTTTTGATCCATTTATATTGAATACCTGCGCCATTAATACACAGAAGTTTTCCAATTAATTTATTTTTATTGCTGTAGTTTACATGAGCGAAGTTATTTAACCGCAAAGATTCATTTGACTCCAAACTTTCAGTTAATGCATACAAAACACCAGAAGTACCACCTGTAGCTGCAACCTCTCCAGTATTTAATATGTTTAATGCCATGGCATTATTTGGTTGATCACCTGCCCTGTATTTAATAGGAATACCTTTTTTAAGGCCTGTTTGTTTAGAGCCTTCAGATGAGATATAACATTGATTTGAAAAATTATCAACTAAATTTGGTACAAGATCATTTTCGATACCATAATGATCTAACAACCAATCAGCTGTTTTATCATCCTTGAAATCCCAAAACATTCCCTCAGAGAGACCATTAACAGTAGTTGAAATTTCTCCAGACAATTTATAAGCAATAAAATCTCCTGGTAACAAAAACTTGTATGCTTTCTCATAAATTTGAGGTTCATTTTTAAGAACCCATGCAAGCTTTGATGCAGTAAAATTTCCTGGTGAATTTAACAAGTGTTCAACACACTTTTTATGTCCGATTTCCTCAAATGCAGTATTCCCAATTTCTACAGCTCTGCTATCGCACCAAATGATTGAATCTCTAAGTGAATTACCATCCCTATCAATTAATACAAGTCCATGCATTTGATATGAGATCCCAACACCCAAAATCTCGTTTGCATTAATCTTACTTTCCTTTATTATTCTCTTTGTTCCTTTACAAATTAATTCCCACCAATAATTTGGATCTTGCTCAGCGAATCCATTAGATTTAGATATAATTGGCATTTCTTGTTCTGGCTCATTTATTAAATTAAATTTTTCTCCCGTTACAGCATTTGTTAATGCTATTTTAATCGATGAGCTTCCCAAATCATAGCCAATATTATACATCTTTTAATCAATAATTGTATTAATTGTTTCAATGGAACCATCCTCATTATGAAACATCTCTGTTACCTTTACATTTCTTAGAAAATCTTTACCTGAAATTTGAGTATCATGATAAAAGAAATACCACTTATCATTAAACTTCAATGTTGAGTGATGGTTTGTCCATCCTTGGACAGGATTATTTAACACTCCTTGGTAGACAAATGGACCATACGGATTATCACTTGTAGCATAAACAATATAATGAGTATTTCCAGTTGAATAACTTAAATAATAAACACCATCTTTTTTATGAATCCATGCTGCTTCAAAAAATCTTCTATCATGGTCTTTGGTTAAAATTGGATTTCCATCTTTATCAATTATTCTTACTGGTTTTAGATCTTCAGCAAAAGATACCATATCATCAGACATTAATGCAATTCGAGGAGATATGGCTGGACTATTTGGCATACCATTATCCTGCGTCTCACATCCTGAGGGGATGTATTGATTATTTTCATCCCATCTTTGCAATTGGCCGCCCCATATACCGCCTAAATACATGTAATATTTACCATCATCATCTTTGAAAACACTTGGATCCATACTGTAGCTTCCCTCAATTGGTGTTTTTTTTGATTTGAATGGTCCTTCTGGTTTGTCAGCAACTGCAACACCTATTTTGAAAATATCTTGCTTGTCCTTGGTTGGAAAATACAAGTAATATTTACCATCTTTTTCTGCTGCATCTGGTGCCCAAAACTGTCTTTTTGCCCAAGGAACATCATCTAAATCTAAAGCAACATCATGAATTGTAACTGGTCCTCCAATGTAGTCCATAGAAAGTACTCTATAATCCCTCATAGCATATTGACTTCCACAATCATCATATTTAGGATTTTCCTCAACAATATCATGTGATGGATATACATATATTTTTCCATTAAAAAAGTGAGCAGATGGATCAGCTGTAAAAATTTCTGAAACTAAAGGCTCATTAATAAATTTTTTCTGCGAATAACCTAGTGTCGCAAAAAATATCATTGTTAAAACTATTTTTTTCATTTTATAATTATTGGTTTATTAGTAAAATCCCTCATTTTTTTAAGTTTTGTCGAATACTCTTCAACAATTGTTTTGTATTTAGTGTCTTTTGAAATATCAATCGACTGTTTATTGTCATTTTTCATATCAAACAGCATATAACCTCCTACTTTTACATCAGAATCATGAGTAGGTTTCTTATTCCCTTGCCTATCAAAATAAAACTTATTATAATTCAATATTTCATGATATGAAAAATCATGATCTTGGACAACTTCTCTGAACTGATACCTACTGTAAATTTCTGACTTAAAATTAATATTAGGATTTTCAAGAAGTGGAACCATACTTTTTCCGTGAATATATTCTGGGGGTTTAATGCCTGCTAATTCACATAATGTTGGATAAATATCTACGTATTCAACTAAAGCATCAGACTGAATATTCTTTTTCTTCCCTGGAGATGATATAATTAATGGAACATGAATTGCCTCTTGAAATGTGTGATGCTTACACCAAAAACCATGCTCACCCAAAAAGAAACCGTGATCACTCCAAAAGATAATTGTTGTATTATTTCTCATACCTAAATCATCAAGTGCACCAACAAGTTTACCTATTAAAGTATCAAGGTAACTAACCGTGGAATAATAAGCTCTTATTAAGTCCTCCTCCATTTTGGGACTTACAGGTCCTTTTGAGGGAATATCTAAATATGCATTTCTTAATTCGGTCCATTCATGGACAGCTCTAGATGGTGCATTCTTGGGAATTGTTCTTAAATCAGAAAAAACAAGATCTTTGTCGCTGTAAAGACTTTTATATTTTTCAGGTTGAATAAACGGTAAATGAGTTGAAATATATCCAACTGCCATGAAAAATGGTTCTTTGGATTCTTTTAATTTTTTTAAATTTTGAATTGCTGTTTTTGTAACTTTTCCATCATTGTATGCAAAATCATCAACATTTGCGTACTCAAATGGAGGTGTTTTAACCTGATTTTTGTTTATTGGATGATACTCGTCTCTTTGCTCAATTTGTGCTAATGATTTTGGATTTTTGTAATCTTTCTGATTTTGGAATGGTCTAAAAAAATCCCAGTTTTTGATATTATCCTCACCATGATGATAAATTTTTCCTATTGAAAAAGTTTTGTATCCATTGTTTTTAAATATTTCAGCTAGATCTATTGCTTCGGGCAAATCTTCATCTGCTCTACTGTAGTAGCTAACAAACCTTGCTTGGCTACCTCGAACACCTGTTAATATGCTCGCTCTACTTGCACCACATACTGCAATATTCGTGTATGCCTGATTGAATTGAATACCTTCACTGGCTAACTTATCTATGTTAGGAGTTTTCATTTGATGATGTCCATAAGAATTCGTTAGTGGTCTCATATCATCAACCCCAATAAAAAGTATATTCTGTTTATTTTGTTGAGAATTAGAATAAGATATTGAAAAAATAAAAAAAATTATTAAATATTTTATTTTCATAAATAATTCTTGTGTTGAATGAAAAAAAAAGGAGGAAATTTCCTCCTTTTTAAAAATTTAAGTGTAATTAATTATTGGCTTCTCGCTTCATTTGCAGCCTTCAGTAAATCAGTAGCTAATTTTTTTCCAAATCTTTTATCAAGCTTGGCTTTAATATTAGTATAACCTGTTCTGTAAACTGCTTTTTTTTCATCTGCAGTTGAAGCTCCACTTTCTTTGATATTATTTGCATTTTCAACAATTTGAGCAAGCTGTACTTTACTGAAAAAAGTAGCATCTTCTGCATTTAAATTCATTTTTTCAATTACGTAACTTGATATCTTGTCAGCATTTTTTTGTTGCCATTTTGTGGCAGTTTGAGACAACATCAAGGTAGGAAAAACCAATAATAAAATTATAATAAGATTCTTCATGATTTTTAATTGATTAACTCGTTAGTATTAATCTCACTTAATGGAATTAAAAATTTCATTATTTCAGCTTCATTAGTAGAGAATTTTACTTCTCTGTTCGCAACATACTTCTTTGCACCAACAGCAACTTTTTTACCAAATGAATTATTGTGTGGTAATATAGTGTGATTTAAAAAATACTGCATTCCTCTTCTTCTAACATGAAATGAATCTTGGCCCTCACCAATTAATTCAAACTTATATTCTTCCATTATAGCATCTCTAAATGAAGCTTGGCCTTGTGTAAATTCAGGTCTAACTGGCACACCAGCTCGATCAAGAACAGGTTTTAAATATGTCATCTCTTGACCATTACCTAACTCATTCGAGATTTCAGCAAGCATAAGCAATAATTCACCATATCTCATATCAACTATATTTTGACTATTGAATTGGTTTTTATGAGTTCTATCTTTCTCTGTCCATTTGAACAAATATGGGTGAGAATTTCCAAATGAACTCCTCCATGTCGCAGATGGATATGCTCTAACTCTGGCAGCAGGTCTATCAAACCTGTAATAATCATATAAATATGTAGCAGCATATCTTTTGTCGGGCATAGTGTTTAAATTATTTGGATTGTATCGTGTATCACCACCGTAAGTCAAAAGGTGATTGTCATGCTGAAATGCAGTAACTCTAAACCATCCAAAATGCATTCCGGCCTTGTATTTCCAAGGCGTAAAATTTCTACCCATTTGAGAGTTAGTTGCATCTTGAGAGATTTGTAATTCAAAAATTGATTCACTTGAATTTTCACCTTCAACTGTAAATAAACTGCCAAAATCATTAACAAGGGCATATTGACCATATGCCTTCATTCCCTCCTCATATGCCATATTCCAATAATCCATTGCTCCTCCAGAGGTTTGCAAACTTGCATTTGTTGCTATTGCCATGTAAACTTTTGACAATAACATGTTTGCAGCATATTGCTTTGGATATCCTATCCCTGCATTACCATTTAATAAAGCTGAAGCTGACTGTAAATCTGAAATAATTTGACTGTAAACATCAACCTCAGGCGACAAGGCTTTATTTGTATTTCCTTGAGATGGTAATTCTAACCATAACGGAAGATCACCCCATAGTCTTGCAAGTCTGAAATATGACCATGCTCTAACAAAATAAGCGTGTCCAGCAACATCATTAAATGCAACTTCGTCCTGCGTTTGTGGATCTGAAACAGTAGATACAGCAGCAATAGCACCATTAGCTCTAGCAATCGTTTGATATAAACCTTGCCATAAAAACTGGGCATCCATATGATATCCAGGCTTTAAAGAGCATAATGTTGACATATCTCTTGTTGTGACTCTATTTCCCCCTTTTCCAGTATACATTAAGCCTGAAAAAAGATTTTCAAGAAACAAACGTCTTTCCTGAGTATTATAGCCAGTAATTGACTGGTAAATACCATCTCTAGCCGCCTCAGCACTTTGAACATCTTGATATAATGTTTCATCAAGGAAAGGAGGATTCTCCTCTAAGTCACATGACAAAGTAAAGAGAATTGGGATTATTAATAAATATTTTAAGTATTTCATTTTATTTAAAGATTTTAATTTTTTCATTTTTTAAAAAGTTAAATTGACACCAACTAAAATAGACTTAGAGTTTGGTTTATTATTCCAGTCAACACCCTGAATAAGTCCATCATACATGAAGGAGGTTATTTCAGGATCATAACCAGAATAATCAGTCCATGTAAACAAATTTGTTCCAGTTACATATACATTAGCAGAATCAATGAAATTGTCTGGTTTAATTGGAATATCATAGTTTAAAGTAATATTTTTTAACCTTAAATAACTACCATCCTCAACAAACCTGTCCATTGCTGCAGCAAATAAATTGGATGAATATCCTAGTCTTGGGTATGTACCGTTAGGATTGTCTGCTGACCATCTATCAGTCCAAGCCTCTTTAATAATATTTCTATAGGTTCCTTCAGCATAACCGAATCTGTACATATTTCCATTTACAATATCATTTCCTTCAGTTCCATTAAATAAAGCTCTCATGGAAAACCCTTTATATGATAAATTAACATTGAAACCGTAGATATAATCTGGGTTAGGATTTCCAATTATAGTTCTGTCTGCCAAATCAACTTGACCATCTCCATTTAAATCTAAAACTTTAATGTCTCCAGGTTGAGACATGGATCCGTTAATTCTATACATTTGATCCCCTGACTTAAAAATACCATCGGTTTTCCAACCATAAAACAATGCTGTCTCATGACCTTCCAAGAAAATATTTAATGGGAATTTTATGCTATTTCCACGACTTGGAGTATTTCCTAAATATGATGGAATTTGTTGAACACCATAGATTCCAGATCCATTATCCATTAAAATATCTCCAGGAATAAGTCCTAAATTTTCAATCTTAGTCTTATTAAATGCAATATTACCACCTACGGTAATATTTAAATCACCTTGATCAAGGACAGTAACATCTAAACCTAACTCAACACCTTTATTTTCAAGAGTACCTCTATTTATTAACATATTAGAGAACCCTGTCGAAGTTGGAATTGGTGTTTGTTGTAATAAATCTTTAGTATTCTTTTCATAGATATCAACAGTACCTGAAATTTTACCATTATCAAATCCAAAATCAACTCCAACATTTAATTGTTCGGTTGTTTCCCAAGTTAAATCAGGATTTGGTATGTTACTTAAAACAATTGGCACAGTTGTTCCATTAGTTGGGGTACCATATAGGCTCGATGATGCTCCGTAATTAGGTAAGGTTCCATAAGGACCAATACCATGATTACCAATTTGTCCCCATCCAGCTCTAAATTTGAGACTTGAAAACAAATCTAGGTTTTGAATAAATTTCTCAGAACCAGCTCTCCAAGCTAAAGCAAATGATGGGAAAAATCCATAACGATTATTTTCTGAAAACTTAGATACACCATCTCTTCTAAAACTAGCTGTTAAAACATATTTGTTTTTAAAGGTGTAATTAAAACGACCAAGTAATGAAAACATTTGTTGATCTGCTGCTCTAAGTAATAGCGGATTTGAAATTACTTGTCCTAAAAATGGTTGATCTGTTCCTAACTGAGCGGTAACAAAATCTTGTACAGCGTAAGTGCTGCTTGAAACATCTCTAACATCATAAGTAACACCTAATGTTGCATTTACCCTGTGATTTCTATTATAATTTCTATTATATCTTAAAAAATTATTTACTTGATAGGTTAGAGCATTTAATTTCATTTGTTGATACAAACCATTTGCATTAGCACCTTGCCATGTTGTTAAACCATAGAATCTGCTTCTATCTTTATCTCTTAAATTACCTCCTACCCTGAACTCATATTGAAGCCCAGGAACATTAAATTTATATTTAACTGCTAAAGATGCGATAACTCTGTTTTCTTTAGATTCATCAGTAAAGTCATCAATCCAAGCAATAGGGTTTGATAAAACATTTCCATCAAAAAAATCACTTATATCCTCTAAGCCATTTGCGATAATAGGATTGTATGATACTGTTTGTTGTACAAAACTTTGGTCACCACCAATTAAATCTCCACCCTCTGCAAAGTCAGATTCACTAAAAAATGTTGATAGTCTTGCTTCAACTCTTAACTTGTCATTAATATCATAATTAAGGTTTAGCCTTAGATCTGTAGTCTGAAAGTTTGCATTTTCTATCAAACCATTCATATCGTTGAATCCAGCTGAAAGGTAATAGTCACCATTATCAGACGCACCAGAAAATGTAACTCCCAAATTAGAGCTAATACCTTGTTCATATATGTAATCCTGCCAATCATAAAGTTCATTGGGGGTATTATCTATAACATCAGACGGAGTACCATCAGGATTTGTTAGAAATGAAAAAACATTATCACCCTCGACTCTATATCTGGGGCTTTCTCCAGCTGCAAATCTAGCAGCATTTGAATAATTTGCATATCCAACTCCATCCAACATATCATACGTCTTAGTTATATCAGCTACAGTTGATGTAAAGTATACATTAAATTTTCCTTTACCATCTTCTTCTGAGCCTGATTTAGTGGTAATTAACACAACTCCATTTGCACCTCTAGAACCATATATTGCTGTTGCAGAAGCATCTTTTAAAATTTCAATACTTTCTATATCTCTAGGATTAATTCCATTTAACCCACTTTGAGGGTCTTGACCTGTATTCCCAGTTCCAACTGCATTTACATCTTCACCAGCTGACGATATAATAACACCATCAACTACATATAAAGGTTCATTATTTCCTCTCAAACTGTTTGTTCCCCTAATTCTAACACTAACGCCTGAGTTAGGATTAGCAGCATTTTGGGTAACCTGGACACCAGCTGCTCTACCTTGTAAAAGTTGATCTACGGTTGCTGCAGCTCTTGACACATCATCTTCAACCTTAATGGAACTAACTGACCCAGTCAAGTCTCTTTTGAGTACAGTACCATAACCGATGACTACAACCTCTTCAAGTGCTTCAGTGTCAGGTTGAAGATCTACTGTTATGGAGATTTGATTTGTGACATCGACCTCTTCATTTAGATATCCTATGTAAGAGATGATTAAAACTTGCTCTGCATCTGCAGGAATACTGATAGAAAAATTTCCATCAAAATCAGTGATAGCACCAATCGATTCAGAGCCTTTGAGTTGAACAGTTGCTCCAGGTAGTGGAGAACTATTTTCATCATTTACTATCCCAGTAACTGTTTTGGATTGTGAAAAAACAAATAAAGGAAATAGAAATAATACTAAAAATTTTTTCATATTAATTAGTTAGTTAATTGTTGTTGGGTGTAGCTTTTACTCCCGATTTTTAAAAATATGCAAAAAAGTGTACTATTAAAAGTCAAAATCATATTTTTTTCGAGATTGTTATGCATAATTAATTTATATATGATTAATTTATTGCTAATTTGATAATTTGAATTTTTACATCTGTTTTAAAATCAATTGCAAAAAAAATATAATTAATTACTTTTGCATACTCTATTTGGTCGCGTAGCTCAGCTGGATAGAGCATCTGCCTTCTAAGCAGACGGTCGCACGTTCGAATCGTGCCGCGATCACGTCAAACCTCAACGCCATGTTGGGGTTTTTTTTTACTTTAATATTTACTAATTTTCGAGTTAACAAATTACGTTATGAAAGTTGTCCTCGAAATAATATTAATAATTATATTTTTTTCTTCATGTCAAAAAAATAAAATTGATGACAATTTTGTTTTATTACCGTCTGTAAAAAAAGCAGAACATAATGGAAAATCATCATCATTTAATAGCAAATCAGATTTTATTTTTTTCTCGCAATCAAATGAGCTTCCAGTTTTATTAAGTCAAACATTAAATCTGAAAAAAGGCACAGCAAATAAACATAACTTATCATTTAAAATTGACAATGAATTAGACATAGCTGATGAGGGTTATCATTTAAATATTTCAAAAGAAAAAATTGAAATTATTGCAAAGGATAAAGCTGGATTATTTTATTCATTTAATTCATTAAACCAATTAATTACTGATTCAAATGATCTAAATATCAATTTACCAATTATTTCAATCAAGGACTTTCCTTCTCTAAAATATAGATCAATTCATATAGATGTTAAGCACCATACTGAAAAAAAAGAATATTATTTCAAACTTATTGACGAATTAGCTTCTTTAAAAATCAATGGCATAATCATAGAATTTGAAGATAAACTTGGATATGAAAAAAGACCAATTATTGCTGCTCCGGATAGTTATTCCATTTCTTGGTGGAAGAGCTTAAGTGACTATGCGAATGATAGGAATATTAAGATAAGTCCACTAATCCAAGGTTTAGGGCATGCTTCTTTTATTCTTAAACATGACAAGTATAAAGCTTTGAGAGATGTCTCAGATAATGATTGGGCTTTCAATCCCCTAAATCAGGAAACATATGATGTTCAATTTGATCTTTATAAAGACGCAATTGAAGCTACTCCTTATGGTCAATTTTTGCATGTAGGAGGTGATGAAGTAAGAGTTATTGACAGAGATGGAAAAAAGGGATTTGAGCTTAATCTACTGTGGTTAAATAAAGTTTCTGAATTTGCTAAGCAAAATAATAGAATACCAATATTTTGGGATGATATGTATCTTAAACATGGTGGAGTTTGGATGGTTACTAGAAATACAAAACTTTCAAAACAAAGAGTTGATAGTATATGGATTAAAAATGAAAAAAAATTAACTGAATATCTTGACGATTTTCCAAAAAACTGCATATATATGAGATGGAATTATTTTTACCCTTGGGCAGAAGGAAATCTAAAAACAATAGACTGGTATAAAGAAAATAATCTAAAAGTAATGGGTGCAACAGCGGGTCAAACAAGATGGGTTTTAATGCCACAAGATTATAGTAATATTGAATCAATTAAATCATTTTCTTTGACTTCAGTTGAAAAAGAACTCGATGGTCTGCTACTTACTTTATGGGATGATGACTCGCCACACTTTGAACTTTATAAACGTGGAATTTACGCTTTTGCAGAATACACTTGGGGTGGAAATGATTTGAGTTCTAAAGACTTTAAATCAAAATTTCGACATAAATTTTTCTCACCATCATTTGATGATCCAAAATTTGAATTTATTGACGATCTAGACAAACCTGTAAGAGA
>CACASE010000017.1 GCA_902535165.1 uncultured Bacteroidota bacterium
CTCTTCTACTTCTTACTTCGACATGTGGCATTACATTGGATAAGCCATCTTTCCAAATTTCAAGGGAAGATTTTTCAGTATCTTGTTTTTTTGACTCAATTATATCAAGTGCATCGTAAAATATTTTAAATGCTATAGATTTCTTACCATCCCACATCAGCATATTGACAAATCTGGTAACTAATTGATCGTTAAATTTTGGGTCGGGGAGTAGAGGACGTTTCTTAGCTTTTCTTTTTCTCATTATTTTTAATTGAGCGGTTCATAAAATTTTGAACATCATTTTTTTGCCTTTGCCTTTTTGGCACCATACTTCGATCTTCTCTGTAACCTTCCTTCAACACCTGCAGTATCAAGAGCACCTCTGACAATATGGTAACGGACACCAGGTAGGTCTTTCACTCTTCCTCCTCTTACAAGAACAATTGAATGTTCCTGGAGATTATGTCCCTCACCAGGGATGTAAGCATTTACTTCTATACCATTAGTTAAACGTACTCTAGCTACTTTTCTCATAGCAGAATTAGGTTTTTTTGGAGTTGTAGTATAAACTCTCGTACAAACACCTCTTTTTTGAGGACATCCGACAAGAGAAGCTGATTTGCTTTTCTTTACAACTTTTTTTCTTCCTTTACGAACTAATTGTGATATAGTTGGCATATTAATATAATTTTCCTTCTTAAAAGGGCTGCAAATGTATAATAATTTTAGAACTAATCAAATCAATAGAAAAAAAATATTTAAAAAGATTGAAGGCTATTTTTTTTCAAGCATGCATGGAATATATATATATAATGTAGAGTTAATTATTATTTTTTGAGGAATTCTCAACTGGGGTGAGTAATAATTACATTAATCTCAATAAAAGTATTTTATTTTTATACCTCTGTAAAAAATTCAGTTTTTTTCTTTTTTTCTTTGCTTATTAACAATTTATTAACATATTTGTGGGTTCAAATAAATAAATATTATGAAAAAACTATTTTTTAAAGCAATGTTTATGTCATTTTTAATGGCATTTCAATTAAGCTTTGCTCAAAAAACAGTTTCTGGTACAGTTACTGATGATAATTCTGTTCCTCTTCCAGGGGCAACGATTGTCGTTGAAGGTACTTCTACGGGTGTGACAACTGACTTCGATGGAAATTATTCTATCTCGGCTTCTGAAGGCGATGTTCTTGTTGTTAGCTTTGTTGGGTACGCATCTGCATCTGCTACTGTTGGAGCATCATCAACTTTAAATTTTAGCTTATCACCATCAAGTGCTTTAGAGGAGGTTGTAGTAACCGCTCTTGGTATTTCTAGGGATAAAAAGTCTCTTGGCTTCGCCCAACAGTCTGTCTCTGGTGATGTGATTGCTGAAAGTAAACAAGTTGACCTTAATGTCGCATTGACAGGTAAGGTTGCCGGTGTTCAAATGATTGGCGGATCAAGTTCAACTTTTGACAACGGTTTCCTAAGATTAAGAGGTGAATCAGACGTTTTATATGTTGTAGACGGTGTAAAAGTTTACGCTATGTCAGATATTAACGTAGACAACATCGCTAACATTTCAGTACTTAAAGGTGCTGCTGCAACTGCACTATATGGTGCTGATGCAAAAAGTGGTGTAATCGTCATAACTTCAAAGAAAGCCAAGGCTGGTGAAAACAACTTTACTGTTAATCATTCAACATCAATTAGCTCTGTTTCGTTACTTCCTAAGTATCAGAACGAGTATGGTGGTGGATATTATCAAGATTGGGATACTTTCACTTATAACCCGGCTACAGATCCTGCATCTTGGGCTGCGTTTAACGGACACAAAATTCCTTATTATGGTGCTGATGAATCATGGGGACCTCCAATGGATGGAACTATGGTAAGACACTGGGATAGTTGGATACCTAACCATCCAGAATTTGGTAGCTTAAGAGCATGGAATCCAAATCCAGATAACGTAAAAGACTTCTTTAACAATGGTGTTGAAAACAGTACCACTCTTGCATTCAATAGTGGTTCAGATACAGCGACTGTTAGAGGTTCTATGAGATTAATTGACGAGCAGTTACCGTTCCCTAACACGGATAGGAACCAGATTGATGTTAATGTTACTGGTGATGTTAAAATTGCAGATAAGTTAACTGCATTTACATCATTAAATTATCAGTACAGAAAAACATTAAATTTCCCTGTAAACGGTTATGGTGGTTTAGGTGCAAACTTTAGCCAATGGTGGCAACGTCAATTGGATATGGACAGATTAGCAAATAATTATGCTTTTGAGGGTAAATACTACACTTGGAATAGAATTTCTGCAAGAAATGCTACTCCTAAGTATTGGGATGCTCCTCAATTTGACTTTTATGTTGATCAAAATAACCAAAGAAAAAATACATTATTTGGAAACTTTGGACTTAACTATGAAATAAATGATAATATTTCTGCTACAGTTGAAGCCAGAAGAAGATTTAATTCATATGAATACAATGGAAGAACTGGATGGGGTGGTATTGATCAAGCTTCTTTCAATGAAAGCACTTCCAGATATGTTCAAAATGAGTTGGCTGCAACTTTACAATATGATGAAAGATTCGAAGACTTCGACATTTCAGCTATTTTGGGTTACCAAGCTACTCAAAACAGAAATCAATCAATTTCTGCATCGACTGTAGGTGGGTTATCAATACCTGATTTTTACAGTATTGCAACATCGGTTGATAGACCAAATTATTCTTCTAGTTTATCTAAATCTAAAGTTTTATCTACATATGCGAGTGTTTCTGTTGGATACAACAGTATTGCATACTTAGATGGTTCTTACAGATTTGACTGGGGATCCACTGCGAATCCTGATGATAACAGAATCGAAACTTGGGGTCTTTCAGGTAGTTTAATTCTTAGTGAATTAATTAATAGCCAAGATATAACTTTTGCTAAATTAAGAGCTGGTTATTCTGAAGCTCCTGTATTCCCAGGTACGTACGCTACAACTCAGGTTTACAGTGTAGGAACTGCATACGGAACTTTCCCAAGATTTGCTGTTCCAAACACTCAATCAAATCCTAACCTACTAGGTGGTACTAGAAGTGAGTTTGAAGTTGGTGCTGAATTTAGTTTCCTTGATAACAAAATCGGTATTGACGTAACATACTTTGATAGAAAAGATAAAGATCAACCAATCTCTATTCCTGTAACTGGTTCAACTGGTTATACTGGTTTAGCTATTAACTCTGGTGAATCTTCAGCTGAAGGTTTTGAGGTGACTTTAAACCTTAACCCTGTTTCAACTGCTGATTTTAACTGGGATTTATCTGTTAACTTTGCTACTTTAAACAAGTACACTGATAAGTTGGCGGATGGTATCGATGTTAGAGTTCTTGACAGCTGGGCTTCTTGGTATAGCTTACAATTACAAGAAAGAGTTGGTGAAGAATGGGGAATGTGGGTAGGTAGAAAAAAGGCTAGAGATGCTAATGGTACTCAAATCTTAACTTCTACTGGTAGAGCTACTTATGAAAGTCAACAAATTCTAGGTAATTTATTACCTGACTTCACTGGTGGATTAACGTCTACATTGAACTACAAAAATTGGGATTTAGGTCTTGGATTTGATTTCCAAAAAGGTGGTACTTTCTACTCTACAACTAACATGTTTACATACTACTCCGGTATTCACGAGGATACTATAGGTCTTAATGCTAAAGGTAATCCTTTAAGAGACCCTGTTTCAGCTGGTGGTGGAGTAAATGTAGTAGGTGTTACTGCAAGTGGAGAGCCTGTTGATACTTACATGAGTGCTAGTTTCTATTTTTACCAGCATTTCTTCGGAAATCACGAAAACTGGTTATATGATGCTTCTTATGTTAAGCTAAGAACAGCAAGATTAGGATACAACTTTTCTAAAGACTTGCTTGACGGAACACCATTCGACAACGTAAATGTTGCATTGGTGGGTAATAACTTATTGTTATTGTATTCTAACATTCCACATGGTGGACTTGATCCTAGTGAGATCGAAGGATCTGGATCAATCGCTACTGGATATAGAAACGTTGAAGGTGGTCAGTTACCTCCATCAAGAACAATAGGTCTTAACGTAAGTCTAACATTTTAATATATAATTTTTATCAAATGAAAAATTTAATTAATAAAATTGGAGTTTTAACGGTTGTTTTCTCATTATTCTTAGTTTCTTGTGAAACTGTAGACTTTGGTGACGAAAATGTTAACCCTAACTCTCCAACTTCTAAAAAAACGGACGCATTACTAACTAATGCTATGACATGGATGCCTAACATAGTTAGTCCTGTGACTCCGAATTATTATGTTCAAACTGTTTCTGATGTAACATATACTTCTTATTCAAGATATGATACTGAAGAATGGTCATGGAATGGTTATTACACTGGACCACTAAAAGACTTAAAGGAAATTCTTGATTTAAATGAGAAGTTTCCTGGTGAAGTTACTGGTGGTGGTAGTAATGGTAATCAAAAAGCTGCTGCTCACATCATGATGGCATACTATTATCTAAACATTACTGATAGATGGGGTTATGCTCCTTACTCAGAAGCTTTAATGGGTTCTGAAAATACAGCTCCAAAATTTGACTCTGTTGAAGCAATTTACACTTCTTTGTTATCAAATCTTGATGCTGCTATCGGAATGATGGATAATGGTGGCTTAAATGGAGATATCCTTTTCGGAGGAAATATGAATGGATGGAAGGTAATGGCTAACACTATCAAAATGAGAATTGCATTAAGAATGGCTGATGTAGATTCTTCTACAGCTGCTAGTGTGTTCAATTCTGCTTATAATAGTGGAGTAATTGGTCAAGGTGGTGATTTACACTATCCTTACCTTACTAGTGATGCTTTTGATAATCCATGGCAAGACAGATTTCAAACAAGATATGATTTTGTTGTAAGTGAACTATTTATAGATCACTTAAAAGCAACTGGTGATCCAAGACTTCCATATATGGCTGATGGTACTGCAATTTCTAACGGAACTGAGTATGTTGGTCTTGAATATGGACTTGAAAATCCAGGTATCTTAGAAACTCTTTTATCTGGAATTGATGGTAGAATCATCTATGATGGTACTCAACAAGGTGGATGGATTGCTACATACGCTGAAGTATGTTTTGCGATGGCAGAAGCTAATCAAAGAGGATGGACAACTGTTGGTGATACTTTAACTTGGTTAAAGTTAGGTATCCAATCATCTTGTGAAAGATGGGGTGTTCCATCTGCATCTGCTGCTTCATTTGCAGCGTCTGCAACTCTTGGATCAAATCCAATGGAAACAATTGCAATGGCAAAATGGACAGATATGTTCTTACAAGGTTATGAGGCTTGGACTGAATGGAGAAGACTTGACTTCCCAGTCCTTTCACCTCCAGCTGCTGCAATTACTGGTACTGGAGTACCTGTAAGAAATGGGTACGGAGGTTTAGTTCCTACGCAAAACAAAGCTAGCTATGATGCTGCTGTTGCTGCTCAAGGACCTGATAACCAGGATACAAAATTATGGTGGGATACTAAGTAATTAGTTATCACTTAAATTTTAAAAAAGCGTCCCAATGGGGCGCTTTTTTTTTAAATTAGTACATTAAAAACCAAATAAATGAAAAAAATTATATTTTTTATTCTATTAATAAATTCAATTAATTCACAAAATCTTTCTGAACTCACAGAACAAAATTTATTTAGAGGTGGTAATGTATTTTTAATTGATAAAATGAATAGTTATGATTTAGATATTGATGGCACTCCATATCTTAACCCTGACTTTGATAAAGGTCAAATCATATTTGAAAATGGTAATAGCTATAGTGGCGAAATAAGAATTGATCTTGTTGCTCAAAATTTTCAAATTAGAGGAAAAGATGGAAAAATAACTCCAATTGAGATAAATGACAAAGTTAAAATTCAGATCAATGGTGACCAATACAAACTTCACGCTATTAATACAACTGAATTTGGAGAAATTGGTATTCTTAGAGAATGTATTGAATTAGACAATATTAGTTTATACTATTTCCCAAGAAAAAAGCTTCAAAAACCAATTGAAGCTGGAATTAGTGCACCGACATCCGGATATGGAAAAACTGACAATCCAGAATGGAAAGATGATGGATTTTATTTTTTTGAGATAAATGATAAGTACTTGGAAGTTCCAACCAAGTATAAAAAACTGCTGGAACTAAAAATTTTTGATGAAGAAAAATTAAAAGCTTTCAGGAAAAAATATAAACTTGACTTAAGGAAGGAAGGTAAACTAATTGAGCTAGTTAAATATTTTAATGAAAATTGATGAGTTCAGAAAAGGAGTTCCTGATTTATGGAAAAAGAGCTGTTTACGAAGCAATAGAAAACGATATAGAAATTGATAAAGTTTTTCTTCAAAAAAATAATTCGTACTTAGACAATATAAAATCAAAAATTCATAAAAAAAATATTCAAGTCTCCTTTGTACCTATTGAAAAACTAAATAAGTTAACTAAAAATAATCATCAAGGAATCGTGGCTACGATTTCTCCAATATCAACTTTAGACATTAATGGTTTAGAAGGTAAATTAAAAAATACTAAATCATTATTAATTTTAGTTTTAGATGGAATAACCGATACAAAGAATTTTGGAGCAATCATAAGAAGTGCCGAGTGCTTCGATGTTGATTTGATAATTATACCTAAAACCGGTAGCTCCCCAATAAATGGTGAAACAATAAAGTCGTCCTCAGGTGCTATATTTAATGTTCCAATTTGTAAAGTAAATCACATTAAGGATGCTATTTTTCTACTCAAAGAAAATGAAATAAACTTAGTAGGAACTAGTGATAAAGGATTATTATCATTATACGAGCATAAATTTAATTCAAGAACAGCTATAATTATCGGATCGGAGGGTCAAGGAGTTAATAAATCAGTGCTGAAACTTTGCGATCAAGTTGTGAATATAGTAATGCAAGGAAAAATTTCCTCTTTAAACGTTTCAGTAGCTACTGGGATTTTCTTGTCGGAATTCAGAAGACAATTAAATTAAAGAATATCTTTTAAAGTGTTTAACTTATTAATAATTAAACACATATCATGCTTTTTTTCTCCAAAGTTAGCATAATGAATTGCCTGCATACCGACTGAAAGTGCTCCCATTATATCTGCCTCAAAACTATCACCTATCATCAAAGACTCTTTTGGTTTGGAATTTGAATTTTTCAATGCATATTGAAAAATAATTGGATTGGGTTTTTTAACACCTACCGATTCAGAGTCAAAAACTTGGCTGAAATAAGTATTGATTTTAGAGTTATTTAGTTTATTAGCTTGAACATTTTTAAATCCATTTGTTAGAATAAATAACTTATATTTTGGCTTTAAATATTCTAACAATTCAAGTGCACCTTCAATCAAATAATTAAATTTTGGTAATGTTTCAATATAATCATCAGAGAGTTTATTAATTAATTTAGAGGGTACATCCAGTTTCAATTTATTGAATGCTTCATTTAACCTATTATATCTTAAATATTCTTTTGTTATAGACTCATTTCGATATAATTTCCAATACTTAAGATTAATAGGAATATATATATCTAAAAACTCATCCAAATCAATATTAAGTTTATTTTCTTCGAATAAAAGCTTAAATGTACATGCTGAATTTCTCTCAAAGTCCCATAATGTGTGATCTAAATCAAAAAAAATATTTTTAACGTTCATTGTTCATATATTTTTTTATATCATCAAGATCTAATAAACCAAAATTACCAGAACTCATTAGTAATAAACAAGCATTATCATACTTCAAAGATGTTAAATAATTAAAGAGATCAATATTACTTTTAATTATAATTAAATTTTTAATGTTAAAAGCAGATGAAATTACTTCATCATTAATAGATTCTGAGTTTTGAATTTTTTTATTGTTATTATCAAGAAAAATAATTGGTAAATCACAATTATCCAAACACCCTGAGTACTGCTGAATAAATTTTGGATCTAAACTACTAAATGTATGAAGTTCAAATACAGCTATTAAAAACTTATTTGAAAAAGTTCCCCTGACCGCATTCACACTAGCTTTTAATTTACTTGGCGAATGAGCAAAATCTCGAATCAAAAGATTATTTAAACCTTTATAAATAATTTCTAACCTCTTACTAGCACCTTTAAAAGTTGAGATGGAATTGTAAAAATCATCATCTAAAACACCTAGTAATGAACATATTTTTTTTGCTGCTTCAATATTAGACAGGTTATGTTCACCAAAGACTTGCAAAGGAATATTTCCTTCACCGGTTTTAATAAAAACATTATTATTAGAAACTGAATGCTCAGGAAGGTTATATTCAATTTTTCTTATGTAGCTATTGTTATCTTTGACAATATCAGATAATAATGAATCCAACTTGTTAAAAATAAGAACACCCCCATCAACAATAGAATCGATAAACAAATCAAACTGTTTTGCGTAAAATTCAGGATTATCAAATACATTTATATGATCCCAAGAGATGCCAGATATAAGGGCAATATTAGCTTTATATTTGTGAAACTTAGGGGTGAGATCAACTGGGGAAGACAAATATTCATCCCCTTCAATTAGAATAAACTCATTTTGTGTGGAAAGTGAAACTGTATTATCAAACCCCTCAAGCTGAGCACCTAAAACATAATCAATTGAAAAATTATTATCATTTAAAACATGAAGAATCATTGATGTAATTGTGGTTTTCCCATGACTACCGCCGATTACAATTCTAGTTTTATTCTTCGAAAAATTATAAATAAACTCTGGATAAGAAACGATGTTTAAATTTAACTCTTGAGCTCTCAGTAGCTCAGGGTTATTTTTCTTGGCATGCATACCAAGAATTACAACATCTAAATCATTTGAAATTTTTTTGGGAAACCAACCGAGTTCATTCGGTAAAAGATCATATTTTTTTAATCTTGTTAGAGACGGGTCATAAATTTTATCATCACTTCCAGTTATTTGATAACCAGAATTAGCTAAAGATATTGCAAGGCTGTGCATTACACTTCCTCCAATAGAAATAAAATGTACTTTACTGCTCAATTAATTAATATTTATCATAAAATTGTTGTGCTTTTTTACCTTCATCCTCTGAGATAGTATTAATATTTTTAATAATTGATAGTGCTTTTTTATCACCTCCTCCAAAAAACCTAGGAACTCTTAAATATATTTCTAGTAATGCACGATTTAAGCCTATATTTTTATTATCTAATTCATAAGCCCTTTCAAATAACTTTACCATTTCACGAACATTCTTAGCTTGTTTAAATCTAGGCATTTGCTCTACCTCTAAACCAAATGCAGATGCATATTTAAAATTAAAATCAAAACTATTTGGGTCGATTTGCACAAGTTCCTTGTAAACCTTAGCTGCGTCAGTATAATTTGATACCTTAAATAAGGAATCACCTAATTTTTTAAGTTCATCAATACGTTGAATATCATTATCCCTGTTTTGTGCATTTAAAAAAACACAAAACAAGAAAAAAATTAGTTTAATTTTTGCCATAAAATATCCTTAAGTTCCTGAATTCCCTGCATTGATACAGATGAAATAAAATGAATTTTAAAATCTTTAATTGATGACATAGCATCTTTTTTAAATTTACTAAAAGTTTTAGGCTCAACTAAATCGCATTTTGAAATAACCAAAACCTTTTCCTTGTCATTTAGCTCAGTATTATAATTGTTAAGTTCTCGACTAATAATATTAAAGGTTTTTAAAAAATTTTTAGTTTCAGCTGATATCAAAACACAGAGTATTGAGTTTCTTTCAATATGTCTTAAAAAATGATGACCAAGTCCCTTCCCTTTTGATGCTCCCTCAATAATTCCAGGGATATCAGAGATTACAAATGTATTAAAGTCCCTGTGATTTACAATACCTAAATTTGGTTTCAGGGTAGTGAATTCATAGTCTGCAATCTTGGGTTTAGCATCAGTTAATACACTTAAAAGTGTTGATTTTCCAGAATTTGGCAATCCCACCAATCCAACATCTGCTAATACTTTTAATTCAACTATAAATTTTTTTTCAATTCCTTTTATTCCAGGTTGAGCATACTTTGGAGTTTGATTAGTTGATGATTTAAAATTCCAATTGCCGAGGCCACCTTTGCCACCTTGAACTACAATTTTTTTATCACCATCATCGATGGATTCAAAAATAATTTCGTTTGTTTCACTATCCTTAACTACAGTTCCAACAGGAACTTTAATCACTTGATCCATACCATTTGAGCCTGAGCTCCTCGATTTACCACCATCTCCCCCATTTTCAGCTTTGAAATGTTTTTTAAACTTAAAATGATAAAGAGTCCACAAATTCTTATCGGAGACAAAAATAATATGACCTCCTCTACCGCCATTTCCTCCGTCGGGACCTCCTTTTGCAACAAATTTTTCTCTTCTAAGATGGGTAGAACCTTTACCACCATCTCCTGACTTGACATTAATTTTAACGTAGTCAACAAAATTATCCTCAGTCATTACATTTTGAATCTATAATATCAACTAATCTAATATTGATATCTGTCAAACTTCCTACTCCATCAATAGAGTAAAACTTTTTTTGATTTTCATAAAATATGATCAAAGGTTTTGTTTTATTGTCATATTCTTCTAATCTTTTATTAATCTTTTCCTTGCTTTGATCATCAGCTCTACCACTTGTTTTTCCTCTTTCTAGTAGCCTGTTAATTAGATTCTTATTTGGAACATCCAAGGCAATAACTAAATCAATTTTAAGATTTAAATTAACAAGAAGTTTATCAAGAGATTCCGCTTGTAAAATAGTTCTTGGAAAGCCATCAAGAATAAAACCATTACATGGCATAAAACTTTTAATTTCAGACTCCAGCATTGCTATTGTAATTTTATCAGGAACCAATTCACCCTTACTCATGTATTGCTTTGCAAGGTTTCCTAACTCAGTTCCTTCAGATGTATTTTTTCTAAAAACATCACCAGTTGAGATATGTATAAGTCCATATTTATCTTTAATCATTGCAGCCTGCGTTCCTTTTCCAGATCCAGGTTTACCAAAAATTATGACATTAAGCATAATGAAAGTTTAACACAAATATACCTTTTAGAATCTAAAAGTTAAATTATATAACTCAATATAATTTAACGTATTTTTGTATAAATGAGTTCAGCATTATTAGATAAAACTTTAGGAATCATAGGAGGAGGTCAATTAGGAAAAATGCTATTAAGTGAATGTAATAAGATGAATATCAAAACTCATATCTTAGACCTTAATGAAGATTCGCCGTGTAAAAAAATGACAAACAAGTTTTACTGTGGTGATTTCAAAGATTTTGATACTGTATTAAGTTTTGGTAAGGAATGTGATTTGATAACTTTTGAAATTGAACACATTAACGTGGATGCTCTTGAAAAATTAGAGAATTTAGGTAAAGAGGTGTATCCCAGTTCAAAAACATTGAGAATTATCCAAGATAAAAACAGACAGAAGTCCTTTTTTAGAGATTATGATATTCCAACTGCTAATTTTAAATATTTTAAGAATATTGAGGATTTAAGTAAATCTATCGATAATAATAAAATTAAATTTCCTTGCGTATGGAAAAAGACAAAATTTGGTTATGATGGATTTGGCGTCAAAATATTAAAATCTGCTAAGGATACAATAAATCTTCCCGACACTGAAATGATAATTGAAGATCTAATTCCTTTCGAGAAAGAGCTCAGTGTCATAGTTGCCAGAAATCCTGATGGTGAAATTAAGTGTTTTAAAACAGTTGAAATGGAATTTAATGTTGATTCAAATCAAGTTGAATTTGTTATAAGTCCAGCTAAAATCTCTGAAAAAGTAGATAAAATGGCTCAAGAACTTGCTATAAAACTTTCAAAATCACTTAAGTGTGTAGGCTTGTTGGCCGTTGAAATGTTTCTACACAATGAAACAATTCTAATTAACGAAGTAGCTCCAAGACCTCACAACAGTGGTCATCTCAGTATTGAAACATGTAAAACTTCTCAATTTCAACAACACATTAGATCTGTTTTTAATTTAAAATTGGGCAATACAGAACACGATGGACATGCAATAATGTTAAATTTAGTTGGAGATGAAAATTATTCTGGTGAAGTTTTGTATGAGAATTTAGACACTGTTTTTAAAATTCAGAATGCCAACTTACATATTTATGGTAAAAATGAAACAAGGCCTAATAGAAAAATGGGGCATATAACAATTATTTGTAATAACTTTGACGAAGGTTATCAAAGTGCTAAATTGTTAAAAAGTAAAATAAAAATTAAGTCAAAATAAATATGTCAAAAGTTGGAATCATAATGGGCAGCAAATCGGATTATCCTGTGATGAAAGATGCTGTTGAAATTCTTGAGTTTTTTGAAATTGATTTTGAAATCGACATAGTTTCTGCTCACAGAACACCAGAAAAAATGATGGAGTATAGTAAAAATGCCCATAAAAATGGAATTAGCGTAATCATTGCTGGTGCAGGTGGTGCCGCACACTTACCTGGAATGGTTGCATCGAACTCTCCGCTTCCTGTTATTGGAGTTCCTATAAAGTCAAGGAATTCTATTGATGGGTGGGATTCAATTTTATCAATTTTACAAATGCCAGGGGGTGTACCTGTAGCAACAGTTGCATTAGATGGTGCAAAAAATGGAGCAATTCTAGCAGTTGAGATTTTAGGATCAAATAATTCAAAAATTCAAGAGAAGATTATTGCTTACAAAAAAGATCTTGAAAACAAAGTAAAATCCTCATCATTAGAAAGTTAACAATAAGATTTTTTAAAGAATTTAAATTGTCAATAAACAAGTTAAAAACTTTAACAAAAGTGCATGATTTTTGAAACATTTTCTACACTATATTATTTATTTTTGACACTTTAAATATGAGAACATTTTCAGACAGACATATTGGCATTTCATCCCCCGATGAAAAAGCAATGCTAGATTTTTTAGGACTTGAAAATTTAGATCATTTAATTGAACAAACTATACCTGAAGAAATCATAAACAATGGCGAATTAAAACTTGACAAAGCAATTTCTGAAGCTCAATACTCAAGTCACATATACCAGTTATCTCAAAAAAATAAATATTTTAAAAACTATATTGGTTTAGGTTACAATGAATCAATTTTACCACCTGTCATACAAAGAAATATTTTAGAAAACCCTGGTTGGTATACTGCTTACACACCTTATCAAGCAGAAGTTGCACAAGGAAGACTGGAAGCCTTATTAAATTATCAAACTGTAATTTGTGATTTAACTGGAATGGAAATATCAAATGCATCTTTGTTGGATGAGGCAACATCAGCAGCTGAAGCAATGACTATGCTATATGGTTGTAGATCAAGAGATCAAATCAAAAATCAAGTAAATAAATTTATTGTAAGTGATGATGTTTTCGAACAAACCTTAGCTGTCTTGCAAACAAGAGCTGAACCATTAGGGATTGAAATTGAATTAAGAACTACAGACTCAATTAAAATTGATGAAAAAGTTTTTGGGTGCTTGGTTCAATATACAGGGAAAACAGGAAAAATTAATGATTTAGAAGCATTATCAAAAAAAATAGAAAAATCAAATTGTAGACTAGTAGTTGCTGCTGATTTAATGTCCCTTACAGTTCTTAAAGAACCAAGTGCATTTAATTCAGATGTTGTTGTGGGTACCTCTCAAAGATTTGGAATTCCTCTTGGTTACGGTGGTCCACATGCTGGATATTTTGCCACAAAAATGGAGTACAAAAGGTTTATACCAGGGAGAATCATTGGTGTATCAAAAGATAGAAATGGAAACCGTGCACTTAGAATGGCACTTCAAACTAGAGAACAGCATATAAAGAGAGAAAGAGCTACTTCAAATATATGCACAGCTCAAGTCTTATTAGCAGTTATGGCTGGAATGTATGCTGTTTATCATGGAAAAAACGGACTTACTGAAATTGCAAGTAAAATCAATAAACTAACAAAGATTCTAGATAATCGTCTAAAAAACTTGAATATTGATCAGATCAACAAGAGTTATTTTGACACTTTGCATATAAAATTTCCAACCAATAAATTAAAAGAGGTTGCAGAGAGCAAAAAAATTAATTTCAATTATATCAATGATGAAGAGCTATCAATCTCTATTAATGAAGCTACAGAAATTAATGATATTGATCAAATTTGTGAAATATTTGAATCCTTAGTTAATAAAGTCACAAAAAATAAAATATTAGATTCAAAATATGTTTCGATTCCAGAAATATATGTTAGATATAAAAGTTTTCTTGACGAAAAGGTTTTTGACTCTTATCACTCAGAAACTTCAATGATGAGGTATATTAAGAGTCTTGAAAGAAAAGATCTTTCTTTAAACCACTCAATGATAGCTTTGGGTTCATGTACAATGAAATTAAATGCTGCAGCTGAAATGTTGCCATTAAGCTCAGCAAGATGGAACAATATCCATCCTTTTGCACCGAAAGAACAAGTCGAAGGATATAATTTCATGCTTGAGAAATTAAAAATACAACTTAATGAAATTACCGGTTTAAGCGGAACATCTTTGCAACCCAACTCAGGAGCTCAGGGAGAATACGCGGGACTTATGGTGATTCGTTCTTACTTTAAAAGTTTAAATCAAACTAATCGAAACATTTGTATAATTCCATCATCAGCTCATGGTACCAACCCAGCATCAGCTGTTATGGCTGGAATGAAAGTAGTTGTTGTAGGTACCGACAAGTACGGGAACATAGATGAAGATGACTTGAAACTAAAAGCGGAAGAACATAGTACCAATTTAGCAGCATTAATGATAACTTACCCATCAACTCATGGTGTTTTTGAATCATCTATTAAAAGAATAACAAAAACAATACATGACAATGGAGGTCAAGTATATATGGATGGTGCAAATATGAATGCCCAAGTTGGTCTAACTAATCCTTTTTTAATTGGTGCTGACGTTTGCCATCTTAATTTGCACAAGACCTTCTCAATCCCTCATGGAGGTGGAGGACCGGGTGTTGGTCCTATTTGCGTAGCAAAACATTTAGTAGATTTTTTGCCACAAACAAACAGATCTGTAGAAAAAAAATATGGGGTTAAAGCTATTTCTGCTGCACCTTGGGGATCTGCAATGGCATGTCTGATTTCTTATGGATACATATGTATGATGGGAGGCAAAGGTTTAAAGAAAGCTACTGAAATAGCAATATTAAGTGCAAATTATATTAAAAAAAGGATTGAAAAAGACTATAAAATTTTATATCAAGGTGAAAATGGAAGATCTGCTCACGAATTAATCATTGATTGCAGAGATTATAAAGAAGATTTTGGAATTGATGTGATGGACATTGCAAAAAGATTGATTGATTACGGTTTTCATGCGCCAACAGTTTCATTTCCTGTGCCGGGCACAATGATGATTGAGCCAACTGAAAGTGAAAGCCTTGAGGAAATTGATAGGTTTTGTGATGCTTTAATTTCAATAAAGAGCGAAATCTTAACATGTAGCAAAGATGATGAATATAATATTCTTAAAAACTCACCACATACATTGGAAACATTAACAAGTGATAATTGGGAATTAAATTATTCTAGAGAGCAAGCTGCTTATCCAATTCCCTATTTAATAAATAATAAATTTTGGCCATCTGT
The DNA here is from genome assembly GCA_902535165.1 of uncultured Bacteroidota bacterium. Lineage (GTDB taxonomy): Bacteria > Bacteroidota > Bacteroidia > Flavobacteriales > Flavobacteriaceae > Eutrophosalina. Next base: position 15,694 of record CACASE010000017.1, read on the forward strand.
CACTAGGATTGATGAAGCTTTTGGAGACAGGAACCTAATTTGTACATGTGCTCCCATTGAAGATTATATTGAGTCCTAATTAATTCATATTTTAGATTAAAAATTATTTATGCCAATCCACATTTCAGGTACTGGTTCATTTATACCAAAAAATAAAGTTGACAATAGCTCATTCAGCAATAAATTGTTTTTTGATAAAGATGGAAATGAATATGCAAACTCTAATGATGAAATTATTGAAAAGTTTCAAACAATAACCGGAATTAAGGAAAGAAGATATGCTAATAAGGAACATAAAACATCTGATTTAGCAACCTTTGCTGCTCAAAATGCAATTAAAGATGCTGGCATTGATAAAGAAACAATCGACTACATAATTGTAGCTCATAATTTTGGTGATATTGAATATGGAACCAATCAATATATTGCACTTCCATCAGTAGCCACCATGGTAAAACATAAACTAAATATTTTAAATGAAAATTGTGTTGCCTATGATATAATTTTTGGTTGCCCTGGATGGATTGAGGGAGTAATTCAAGCTAGTGCTTTTATAAAATCCAAAATGGCCAAAAGATGTTTGGTTATTGGAGCAGATACCCTATCTCGAACAATTGATGAATCAGATCGTGATTCAATGATTTTTGCAGATGGTGCAGGTGCAACAATTATTGAGGAAAATTTAGAGCCTGGAGGAATTTTATCCCACAAAACAATTACTAAAGCAGGAAAAGAGGCATTGTATTTATTTTGTGAAACCTCTTATAATCCAAAAAACACAAAGTCTGTTAAACATATTAAAATGAATGGTAGAAAAGTATATGAATTTGCTATATCTAATATTCCTGGTGCTTTAAAGAAATGTTTAGAGGATAGTGGAAAAAATATTGACGATGTTAAAAAAATATTTCTTCACCAAGCCAATGAAAAGTTAGATGAAGCAGTTCTCAAATATTTTTATAAGCAATTCAACAAAGAAATTCCAGAAAACATAATGCCTATAAGTGTTGATATTTATGGAAATTCATCTGTAGCGACAATTCCAACATTATATGATGAAGTTTTAAAAACTAAGTTCAAAGGTCATAATTTAAAAAAAGGAGATGTTATATTGTTTGCAAGCGTTGGAGCTGGAATGAACATCAATGCATTAACCTATCAACTATAAAATGAATTTTCTACATGATATAGGAAAGTATTTTTTAATGATAAAAATTTCTTTCACAAAAACGTGTAAGAAGGAAATCCTATATAAACAAATATTCAAGGAAATTAATGACTTGGTCCTTGATTCCATTCAAATTGTTTCAATTTTATCATTTTTTATAGGAGGTGTCGTATCCATCCAAATGGCCTTAAATTTAGAGAATCCTTTACTATCAAAAACCTTGATAGGATTTGCTACACGACAATCAGTTATTTTAGAATTTGCTCCAACATTTATCTCAATAATTATGGCTGGCAAAGTCGGATCATACATAACTTCAAGTATTGGAACAATGCGAGTAACAGAACAAATTGATGCTCTTGAAGTAATGGGTATAAATTCATTAAATTATTTAGTTTTTCCTAAAATAATTGCCATGCTTCTTTATCCATTTGTAATCACAATTTCAATGTTCTTAGGAATTATTGGAGGCCTATTAGCTATGACATTAACAGGCGTTCCTAGTGAGGCATATATTCAGGGAATTCAAATGGATTTTGATTCATACCACATAACATACTCATATATTAAAACATTAGTTTTTGCTTTTATTTTAGCTACTGTGCCTTCTTTTCATGGATATTATATGAAGGGTGGTGCTCTTGATGTTGGAAAAGCAAGTACAAAATCATTTTACTGGACCTCAATAATTATAATAATTTTAAATTACATTGTAACTCAACTATTACTTTCATAATGATTCAAGTAAAAAACATTTATAAATCATTTGACAATTCTGATATACTAAAGGAAATCGATACGGCCTTTAATAGAGGACAGACAAATCTTATTATTGGACAAAGCGGATCAGGAAAGACTGTTTTATTAAAATGTCTTTTGGGTTTGTACGATGTTGACTCTGGAGAAATAATATATGATGGCATTAGCTCAAAAAATATGAATCATGATGACAAGCTAGAAATAAGTAGAAAAATGGGTATGGTTTTTCAGGGAAGTGCTTTATTTGATTCAATGAATGTTCTTGAAAATGTAAGGTTTCCACTCGATATGCTTACAACAATTCAGGAAAATGAAAAAAATGAAAAAGCTATGAAAGTTATTGAAAGAGTTAATTTAAAGGATGCAATTAAAAAATTACCATCTGAGTTATCAGGAGGTATGCAAAAAAGAGTTGCAATTGCTAGGGCAATTGTAATGAATCCCAAATATCTTTTTTGTGATGAACCAAATTCAGGACTAGATCCAAAAACAGCAATAGTTATAGATCAACTCATCCAAGAAATAACTAAAGAGTACAATATAACAACGATAATTAATTCACACGATATGAATTCAGTAATTGAAATTGGTGAAAATATTGTTTTTCTTAAAGAAGGATATAAAATATGGCAGGGTACGAATAAAGAAATTTTAAATTCTGGAAATGATGAGGTAGAGGATTTTGTTTATTCCTCTGAATTATTAAAAAAACTCAAAAAATAAGTTTATTCGTTATTGCTTCTAATTTCAAAAACATCACTTTCAAGCTGAAACTTCAACCAACTTCTTACATTTTCGTTCAGTTTTAGTTTCTCTTGATTTTCTAATTCATCATTCCATCTCAAATTGAAAACCAGTACGGTATCTATTTGATTAAAATCAGTTTTAATTGTTTCAAAAACCTCAAATTGATTCAAATCAGGATATATAATTTTAATTTCTTTTGCTAATGACTCAAAAATTAATTTTTCCTTACTTAAACTTTCTAAATCATTTAACTTTTGATTCAATTTATTTATTTCATTTGATCTAGAAACCAATTCTAGGGAATCTCTAAAACGAAGTTCCTTAATAAATTCATTTGAGTTAGTTGAGTTTGATTTTTCCTGGTTAAACTCAAGAATTGTATTTTCAAGTGAACTGTAATTTTTGATTTTTATATTTAAAAATGATATTATCTCTTCATTAAGCGGCTTTTGTCCGAAAGTATTTATTGAAATTTTTGGATCTCCATCATTATAATCAATTTCAGCCCTCCTTACTAAATATTCAAAATTTGGTAGTCCAACTAATTCATTATTTAAAAAATCTTTGCTTTGAGAATTGAAAGAACTTTCATTTATAACATCATTAAATTTAATAACAGCTGGGATTAATATTAAAATTGAAATAATAGTTACAATTCTATTTATAAAAGTTCTTCTGGACGAATTTGCATAATCAACTAAAGGAAATCTTAAAATCTTTATAACAATATATGTCGCGATTATGATATAAATACTGTTAATTACAAAAAGGAAGATTGCTCCGCCTGCATAATCCATATTTTTTTCAGCTAAACCAAAACCAACTGTACACAAGGGAGGCATCAAGGCCGTAGCTATTGCCACACCAAAAATGGCTGAACTAATATTTTCTTTTTTTGTTTTAGCTATTATCAAAGCTAGGCCTCCAAAAAAAGCAATTAAAACATCTCTTAAATCTGATTTAGTTCTAGATAATAATTCTGATATCTCTTCACCTTTAGGAAAAATTAGAAAAAATAAATATGATGTAGCAACGCTTAAGACAACCATAACTATAAAGTTTATAGAAGAATTTTTCAGTGTTTCAATATCATTTGTTGCTATAGAAAATCCTAGCCCAAGAATGGGTCCTAACAGTGGAGAAATTAACATGGCACCAATTACTACTGGTGTTGAGTTCGCATTTAAACCAACTGATGCAATTAAAATTGAACAAATAAGTATCCAAGCAGTTGTT
>CACASE010000018.1 GCA_902535165.1 uncultured Bacteroidota bacterium
CAGCTGGAGGTGATGCCGCTGACGAAAAAACTGAATTTACTGTGGTTTTAAAGGCAGCAGGTGGCTCAAAACTAGCTGTTGTAAAATTAGTTAAAGAACTTACAGGTTTAGGTCTTAAAGAGGCTAAAGAACTTGTAGATAATGCACCTAGTAATATCAAAGAAGATGTTGCAAAAGATGAAGCTGAAGGTTTCAAAGCTTCACTAGAGGAAGCTGGTGCTGAGGTTGAATTAAAGTAATACCTCAATCTTAAGCGAGTAGCTTTAAGTAATAATTGTTCTTTAACTAAAAATATTTTTATGAGTTTATCTAATAGAGTAAATTTTGCCACATCAGCAGATATTCCAAATTACCCAGATTTTTTGGATATCCAAGTTAAATCATTTAAGGACTTTTTTCAGTTAGAAACTAAGTCAAATGAAAGGAGTGATGAGGGCTTGTATAAAACCTTTTTGGAAAATTTTCCAATTTCTGATGCAAGAAACCAGTTTGTTTTGGAATTTCTTGATTATTTTGTTGATCCACCAAGATACTCCACTCAAGAGTGTATTGAAAGAGGATTAACATACAGTGTTCCTTTAAAAGCTAGACTAAAGCTTTATTGTACAGACCCAGAGCATGAGGATTTTGAAACAATTGTTCAAGATGTTTATTTAGGTGTAATACCTTACATGACATCAAGTGGTACGTTTATTATTAATGGTGCAGAAAGAGTTGTTGTTTCACAGCTTCATAGATCTCCTGGTGTATTTTTTGGACAATCTTTCCATGCAAACGGAACTAAGTTGTATTCTGCCAGAGTGATACCTTTTAAGGGTTCATGGATTGAATTTTCATCAGATATTAATGGTGTAATGTATGCTTATATTGATAGAAAAAAGAAATTACCTGTTACAACTTTGCTTAGAACAATTGGTTATGAAAGGGATAAAGATATTCTAGAAATATTTGATCTTGCTGAAGAAGTTAAAGTTTCAAAAGCCTCTCTAAAAAAAATAATCGGTAGAAAATTAGCTGCCCGAGTTCTTAACTCATGGTACGAAGATTTTGTTGATGAGGATACAGGTGAGGTGATTTCGATTGAAAGAAATGAAGTTATATTGGACCGTGACACAATAATTGACAAAGAAAATATTGAGCTTATCTTAGAATCAAATACTAAATCTGTTTTAATCAATAAAGAGGTTGATGATAAATCGGAGTATGCAATAATTCATAACACATTACAAAAAGACCCAACAAATTCAGAAAAAGAAGCTGTTGAACATGTATATAGACAATTGAGAAACGCTGAACCGCCAGATGAGGAAACTGCAAGAGGAATTATTGATAAACTTTTCTTCTCTGAGCAACGTTATAATTTAGGTGAGGTTGGAAGATATAGGATGAATAAAAAACTTGGTTTAGACATAGATATGGAAAACTTAGTCCTTACTAAAGAAGATATCATAACTATTATCAAGTTTTTAATAGAATTAATCAATTCAAAGTCTGAGATTGATGATATTGATCATCTTTCAAATAGAAGGGTAAGAACAGTTGGAGAACAGCTGTCAGGACAATTTGGAGTTGGTCTTTCTAGAATGGCAAGAACAATTCGTGAAAGAATGAATGTTAGAGATAATGAGGTCTTTACCCCAATTGATCTTATAAATGCAAAGACTTTGTCTTCAGTTATCAATACATTTTTTGGTACAAATCAGTTATCACAATTTATGGATCAGACCAATCCATTAGCTGAATTAACTCATAAAAGAAGACTTTCAGCATTAGGACCTGGAGGACTATCCAGAGAGAGAGCAGGATTTGAAGTTAGAGATGTTCATTACACTCATTATGGCAGGCTATGTCCAATTGAAACACCCGAGGGTCCTAATATTGGATTAATTTCTTCTCTAAGCGTATTTGCTAAGGTCAATAATCTTGGTTTTATTGAGACACCATACAGAAAAGTTGAAAAAGGGATAATTGATCTTAAAAATGTTAAATATTTATCTGCTGAAGAAGAAGAGGGTAAGTTCATTACTCAGGCTAACATTAACCGTGACAAAAAAGGAAAAATTTTAGATAAAAAGGTTATTGCTAGATTAGAAGCTGATTATCCTGTTGTTGATCCAAAAGATGTCAATTACATTGATGTAGCTCCAAATCAAATTGCTTCAATTTCTGCATCTTTGATACCATTCCTTGAGCACGATGATGCTAATAGAGCATTAATGGGCTCTAACATGATGAGACAGTCTGTACCATTAATGAGACCAGAGTCTCCAATTGTTGGTACTGGTTTAGAGAAACAAGTTGCTTCAGATTCAAGAGTGCTGTTGAATGCTGATATGGACGGAAAAGTAGTATATGTTGACTCTAAAAAAATTACAATTAAATATGATATGACAAAAGATGAAAAACTTACAAGTTTTGATTCTGATGAAAAAACATATGATCTAATAAAATTCAGAAAAACCAACCAAGGAACATGTATTAATTTAAATCCAATTGTAAAGAAAGGTGATACAGTATCTAAAGGACAAGTACTATGTGAAGGATATGCAACTAAATCAGGGGAGCTTGCTCTTGGTAGAAATTTAAAAGTTGCATTCATGCCTTGGAAAGGATATAATTTTGAGGATGCTATTGTTATTTCTGAAAAAGTTGTTAGGGATGACTATTTTACATCTGTTCATATTGATGAATATTCTTTAGAGGTTAGAGATACCAAATTAGGTATGGAAGAACTAACCAGTGACATTCCTAATATCAGCGAAGAAGCTACAAGTGAATTAGATGAAAATGGAATGATTAGAGTTGGTGCTGAAGTAAAATCTGGTGATATTTTGATTGGTAAAATAACACCAAAAGGTGAATCTGATCCAACTCCTGAGGAAAAACTATTAAGAGCAATTTTTGGAGATAAGGCTGGTGATGTTAAAGATGCTTCTTTAAAAGCTCCACCATCTTTGAATGGTATTGTAATTGACAAAAAATTATTTACTAGGACTATAAAGGATAAAAGAAGAAGAGCGGACGATAAAGAAGAACTAAAGAAACTTGAAGTTAAGTATGACATACTTTTTAAAGAATTAAAAAGCAAGTTAGTTGAAAAGCTTTATTCCATTGTAAACGGTAAAACATGTCAGGGGATATTTAATGATCTTGGTGAAGAGCTAATACCAAAAGGAAAAAAATATTCTCAGAAATTACTAAATGAAATTGATGATTACACTCATTTAGTTGATTCATCTTGGAGTGTTGATTCTAAAATAAATTCATTAGCGTCAACTTTGTTACACAATTACAAAATAAAAGAGAATGATTTACAAGGAATGCTTCGAAGAGAAAAATTCACAATTTCAGTAGGGGATGAACTACCTGCCGGTATCATGAAATTGGCAAAAGTTTATGTTGCTAAAAAAAGAAAATTAAAAGTTGGAGATAAGATGGCTGGTAGACATGGAAATAAGGGGATTGTGGCTAGAATTGTGAGACAAGAAGACATGCCTTTTTTGGAGGATGGAACACCTGTCGATATAGTTCTCAATCCTCTTGGAGTACCTTCTAGAATGAATATTGGTCAAATTTATGAAACAGTTCTTGGTTGGGCTGGCTTGAACTTGAATAAGAGGTTTTCCACACCAATTTTTGATGGTGCTACTATAGACGAAATTAATGCTCTAACTGATGAAGCTGGAGTGCCCAAATACGGAAATACCTATTTATATGACGGTGGGACTGGTGAAAGATTTGATCAACCAGCTACTGTTGGTGTTATTTACATGTTAAAGCTTGGTCACATGGTAGAGGATAAAATGCACTCGAGATCTATAGGACCATATTCTTTAATTACTCAACAACCACTTGGTGGTAAAGCTCAATTTGGTGGTCAGAGATTTGGAGAAATGGAGGTTTGGGCTCTTGAAGCTTATGGTGCATCCAGTACTTTACAGGAAATTTTAACAATAAAGTCTGATGATGTACTTGGTAGAGCTAAGGCATATGAGTCAATTGTCAAAGGTGAAAAAATGCCTAATGCTGGTCTACCCGAATCATTTAATGTACTAATGCATGAACTAAAAGGTTTAGGTTTAGATATAAGATTGGAAGAATAAAAATATCATTTATGGAATTAAACAAAACAAAATCATTTAATAAAATCTCAATTGGGCTGGCTTCACCAGAAACTATCCTTGCTGCGTCTAGAGGTGAGGTTCTTAAGCCTGAAACTATTAATTATAGAACCCATAAGCCTGAAAGGGATGGATTATTCTGTGAGCGAATTTTTGGTCCTGTAAAAGATTATGAATGCGCTTGTGGAAAGTACAAAAGGATAAGGTATAAGGGTATAGTTTGTGATAGATGTGGAGTTGAAGTTACTGAAAAAAAGGTACGTAGAGATAGAGTTGGACATATAAATTTAGTTGTTCCTGTTGCGCATATTTGGTATTTCAAATCACTTCCAAATAAAATAGGTTATTTATTAGGCCTACCTACAAAAAAATTAGATATGATTATCTATTATGAACGATACGTAGTCGTTCAACCAGGATCTGCTACAGACCAGGAAGGAAATTCTTATAAGAAAATGGATTTTTTAACTGAAGAGGAATATTTAAACGTTCTTGAAAAACTTCCCCCTGAAAATCAATTTCTTGAAGATAGTGATCCAGAAAAATTTATTGCAAAAATGGGAGCTGAATGTTTAATTGAACTTTTATCTAGAATTGATTTAGACGAGCTTTCATATGAACTTAGACATAAAGCGAATAACGAAACATCTAAACAAAGAAAAACAGAGTCATTAAAAAGATTACAAGTTGTTGAGTCATTTAGAGAAGCTAATATTAACAAGGAAAATAAGCCAGAATGGATGATTTTAAAGGCTATTCCTGTCATCCCCCCAGAGCTAAGACCTCTAGTTCCACTTGATGGAGGTAGATTTGCAACATCAGATTTAAATGATCTTTACAGACGTGTTATTATTCGAAACAATAGACTAAAAAGACTTGTTGAGATTAAAGCTCCAGAAGTTATTTTAAGAAATGAAAAAAGAATGCTACAAGAGTCTGTTGATTCATTGTTTGATAACACTCGAAAATCATCTGCTGTAAAAACAGAAGCAAATAGGCCGTTAAAGTCGCTCTCAGATTCACTCAAAGGAAAGCAAGGTAGGTTCCGTCAAAATCTTCTTGGTAAGAGAGTAGATTACTCTGCTAGATCTGTAATTGTTGGTGGTCCAACTTTAAAACTATATGAATGTGGTCTTCCAAAAGACATGGCAGCTGAACTTTACAAACCTTTTATTGTAAAAAAACTAATTGAGAGAGGAATTGTAAAAACAGTCAAGTCTGCAAAAAAAATTATCGATAAAAGAGAACCTCTTGTGTGGGATATTTTAGAAAATGTTTTAAAAGGTCATCCAGTCTTATTAAATAGAGCTCCAACATTACATAGGTTAGGTATTCAAGCCTTTCAGCCTATACTGATTGAAGGAAAAGCAATTCAGGTTCATCCACTTGTTTGTACAGCATTTAATGCAGACTTTGATGGTGACCAAATGGCTGTTCACCTCCCCTTAGGTCCTGAGGCTATTTTAGAATCTCAACTTCTTATGTTAGCATCTCATAATATTCTCAATCCAGCAAATGGTTCCCCAATTACAGTGCCATCGCAGGATATGGTTTTAGGATTATATTACATGACCAAAGAAAAAAAGTCTACAAAAGATGAAATTGTTAAAGGTGAAGGTTTGACATTTTACTCTTTTGATGAGGTAAAAATTGCTTACAATGAAGGAAAAGCGGATTTAAATGCATCAATTAAAGTTAGAGCAACTGACCTTAACGACAACAATGAACTTGAAACTAAACTAATAGAAACTACTGTAGGAAGAGTTTTATTTAATGAAGTTGTTCCTGAAAATGCAGGTTACATAAACGAAGTTTTAACAAAAAAATCTTTGAGAGATATTATTGGTAATATTTTAAAAATAACAAGTGTTCCTGAAACTGCAGATTTTCTTGATAAGATTAAAGAAATGGGTTTCACTTTTGCTTTCAAAGGTGGCCTTTCGTTTAGTCTTGGAGATATTATAATACCTGATGAAAAACATACGATGATTGACTCTGCTAATCAAGAAGTTGATTCAATTATTTCAAATTATAACATGGGTCTAATCACCAATAATGAAAGATATAATCAGGTAATTGACGTTTGGACATCCTCTAACGCATCACTTACTGAATTAGCAATGAAACGAATAAGTGAGGATCAACAAGGGTTCAACTCCGTATATATGATGTTAGATTCTGGTGCAAGAGGGTCGAAAGAACAGATTCGACAATTAACTGGTATGAGAGGTTTAATGGCTAAACCCAAAAAGGCAAGTTCAGGTGGAGGTGAAATTATAGAAAATCCTATCCTTTCGAACTTTAAGGAAGGTTTATCAATTTTAGAATATTTTATTTCTACTCATGGTGCAAGAAAAGGTTTAGCTGATACAGCATTAAAAACTGCAGATGCGGGATACTTGACAAGAAGGCTAGTTGATGTCGCTCAGGATGTCATAATTAATATAGAAGATTGTAGTACACTGAGAGGAATCACTGTAGAAGCTTTAAAGAAAAATGAAGAAATAGTTGAAACTTTAGGTGAAAGAATTTTAGGCAGAGTATCTCTGCATGATGTTTATGATCCTCTTACTAACGAAATTGTAATTTCAGCAGGTCAAGAAATTGATGAAGTATTAGTAGAAAAAATTGAAAAATTACCTATCGAAAAAATTGATGTTCGTTCACCTTTAACTTGTGAGGCTAAAAAAGGCCTTTGTGTTAAGTGTTATGGTAGAAACTTGGCTACAGGAAAAATGGTTCAAATTGGAGAAGCGGTAGGAGTTGTTGCTGCTCAATCTATTGGTGAACCTGGTACACAGCTTACTTTGAGAACTTTCCATGTTGGTGGTATTGCTGGAAATATTTCTGAAGAAAATGAGTTAGTTTCAAAGTTTGATGGTATTACTGAAATTGAAGATTTAAAAATCGTAAAATCTAAGGATAATGATGGCAAATCAATAGATTTAGTCATTTCCAGGACTTGTGAAATTAAAGTTTTAGATGAAAAGTCTGGTATTGTTTTAAGTTCAAATATAATTCCTTATGGATCATCAATTTATGTCAAAAATGGAAAGAAGATAAAAAAGGATGACATTATATGTAAATGGGATCCCTATAATGGTGTTATAATTTCAGAGTTTGGAGGTAAAGTACAATACGAAAATATTGAACAGGGAATTACCTATCAGGTTGAAATTGATGAACAAACAGGCTTTAGAGAAAAAGTTATTTCTGAAAGTAGAAATAAAAAATTAATTCCAACACTATTAATTAATGATAGTAAAGGTAAAAATATAAGAACTTATAATTTACCTGTTGGAGCTCACCTTATGGTTGAAGATGGTGATAAAGTTGAGAACGGAAAAATTTTAGTTAAAATTCCTAGAAAATCTGCTAAATCTGGAGACATTACAGGTGGTCTTCCTAGGGTGACTGAACTTTTTGAAGCTCGTAACCCATCAAATCCAGCTGTTGTTAGTGAAATTGATGGAGTTATCACTTTTGGAAAAATCAAGAGAGGAAATAGAGAAATTATAGTTGAGTCTAAAACTGGCGAAATTAAAAAGTATCTGGTTAAACTATCGAATCAGATTCTTGTCCAAGAAAATGATTTTGTTAAAGCTGGAATGCCACTGTCTGATGGTTCAATTACACCAAATGATATTCTCAACATAAAAGGTCCATCAGCCGTTCAACAATACTTAGTTAATGAAGTTCAAGAAGTTTACAGGCTTCAAGGGGTGAAGATTAATGATAAACATTTCGAAGTTTTAATACGTCAAATGATGCAGAAAGTTCAAATTCAAGACTCTGGTGACTCAATTTTCTTAGAAGGTCAGATAGTTCATAAAAATGCATTTATGAGTGAAAATGATAATCTTTATGGAAAAAAGGTTATAGAATTTGCAGGAAGCTCTGAAAATTTAAAAGTCGGTCAAATTGTAAATACACGAGAGTTAAGAGATGAAAACTCAATTCTAAAGAGAGAAGATAAAGAGCTGGTTGTTGCCAGGGATGCTGTAAATGCAACTGGTTTCCCAATACTTCAGGGAATAACGAGAGCATCGCTCCAGACAAAATCATTTATTTCTGCTGCATCTTTCCAAGAAACTACTAAAGTGCTTAATGAAGCGGCTGTAAATGGTAAAGTTGATAATCTTGAAGGTTTAAAGGAAAATGTTATTGTTGGACACAAAATACCTGCTGGTACTGGAAATCGTGAGTATGATGATATCATTGTTGGTTATGTTGATGAATATGAGGATTTATTAGAAAGTAAAAGAATCAGGTTTAATGAAGAAGGATAAAGCCAAAGAAAATAATATTAATATTGAGCTTGATGAAAGTATAGCTCAAGGATTATACTCCAACCTTGTTATAGTTAATCATTCTCCAACTGAATTTGTACTGGACTTTATTAATGTTATGCCGGGAGCACCAAAAGCTAAAGTTAGGTCAAGGATAATTTTGACACCAGATCATACTAAAAAATTTATTAACGCTTTGGGTGAGAATCTGAACAAATATGAAAAATCCTTTGGTAAAATTAAAAATTTTCAAAAAGAGGTAATACCAATAAGTTTTGGTCCTAAAGGTGAAGCATAATATATTCAGATGAGTAACCAAGTTATCTTAGTTGATAAAAACGATAATGAAGTTGGATTTGAGGAAAAAATCACCGCTCATAAAAAAAAGTTACTTCACAGAGCATTTTCAATTTTTCTTTTTAATAAATCTTCTGAGATCTTATTGCAGAAAAGAGCTCCAAATAAATATCACTCAGGAAATTTATGGACAAACACTTGCTGTAGTCATCCTTTACCAAACATCTCACTATTAGAATCAGCAAATAAAAGATTAGTTGAAGAAATGGGTATCGTGACTGAATTAAAAAAAATTTTTTCATTTGTTTATAAGGAGGAATTTACAAATGGCTTATGTGAGTATGAGTATGATCACGTTTTGTTCGGTCGATTTGATGGAGTCCCAACACTAAATCCAAGTGAAGCTATTGATTATAAATGGATTAAAATCTCAGATTTAAAGTCGGAAATAAAATTAAATCCTGATAAATTTACAGTATGGTTGAGAATTATGATTAATGATCATTTTAAACACTTTAAGAATTATGAAAATAACGGTTTGTAGAAAAGCACATTTTAACTCAGCTCATAAATTAGCAAATAACAATTGGTCTAAAGAAAAAAACTATGATATTTTTGGTAAATGTTCATATGAAAACTATCATGGTCACAATTATGAATTAATAGTGAAACTTACTGGAGATATTGATCCTGAAACTGGTATGCTAATGGATTTATCTATTTTAAAAAAAATTATCAAAAAAGAAGTTGAAGATGTTCTTGATCATAAAAACTTAAATCTAGATATCCCATATTTTAAAGATTTGATTCCATCAACTGAAAACCTAGCAATATTTATTTGGAATAGGTTAAAAGATGCTATTGATATTGAATGTGATCTTTCAATTGTTCTTTATGAAACACCAAGAAATTTTGTTGAGTATTCTGGTTAATTATTCAATCATTTTTTTTAATTGAATACCATATTTAGATCCAATTATTTTTTCATCAAGTGATTTGTAGATTGTATCTAGTATTTTTTTTGATTCATATAAATCAGTTATTGCTATATATGGAGCAACTTCATACTTTGAGTTTCTGACAGCATAATTTGCATTGTGGAGAAATTGCCTTGTATTAATGTTAATTATCAAGTTTTCAATAATTTTTAAACTGTCTTTGTTATTAGATTTAACATTTTTGAAGGATCTTTCGTACAAGTCTAATTTTTGATTGTTAAATTTTTTATTTAAAGATATATAGTCTCGATATATTGAATCATTCGTAGATCCTTTAATAGACAAATTAAAACCATAATTTTCTAAACTCGTTTCAATATCAATTTTTGAATTTTCAGCAAAGAAATTCATTGTTTTTGTATCTGATCCATCATTTAGATTTAAATCTAAAAAAATCATTTCAGGTTCAACTAGGATGTATTTAAAATTAATTTTATTATTTCCGTTGATTAAAAAGGAATCTAGACTTACAAATGCTGAATCGCTCAGCTTTTTGATTATTATTTCTCCTTTTTTAAGTCCTTTAATCTGTAAATTGAGATTTAAACCTTCATTCTTGGTATTGCACCCCAAAAACAAAATGAAAATATATAACAGCTTTAATCTCATACTATAAACATAAACTATTTAATGAGATCATAGCTCCTTTTTATGAATTGCGTCAGGTCTTCCCCCTTTAATAAATTTTGAGATAATTTTGCTAAATCAAGCGATTGTTTAATTAAACGATCTCTCTTGTTTTTAGTTTTTGTATTAAAAATATAAGTTACCAACTTATTGTTAGTATTAACTACTAGATTATACATTTCTGGCATATTTCCAAACATATTATTTCCACCAGTATTTTGCATATCCTTCATTCTTCTCATAAATTCTGGTTGAGTAATTATAAATGGGAGTGAATCACTATCCATTGATTCCAGTTGAATTGTGTATTTTTCTTTTGGTATAACATCTTCTAGCTGTGACTTTAATTTTTCTTGTTCTTTATCACTTAGTTTTGATATGCTCTTATCATCCTTTTTAATTAATTGTTCAATAGCATCAGAGTCAACTCTGGCAAAAGATATATTGTCCTTTGAGGTTTCTAATTTTTGAATCAAATGACTAACAATTGGAGAATCAAGTAATAGAACTGTGTACCCTTTTTTATTAGCATGTTTTATATATGAGTCTTGTTCTTCAATATTTGATGCGTATAAGATTATAGTTTTACCGTCTTTATCAGTATGATCTTTTTTAATTTTTTTAATCAATTCTTCGTAAGTGTAATAATTATTGTCAGTAGATGGATACAACGAGAAACTATCAGATTTTTCAAAAAATTTATCTTCACTAAGCATTCCATACTCAATAATAACTTTAATATCATTCCATTTTTCTTCAAACTTCTTTCTATCCTTTTTGAATAGGGAATTTAATTTATCAGCTACTTTTCTTGTTATATAGTTTGAAATTTTTTTCACTGCAGAGTCTACCTGAAGGTAACTTCTTGAAACATTTAGTGGTATATCAGGAGAGTCGATTACACCTCTTAACAATGTCAGGAATTCTGGTACTATTCCCTCAACATTATCAGTCACAAAGACCTGATTTTGATAAAGCTGTATTTTGTCTTTTTGAAGATTTATATCATTTGTAATTTTAGGAAAATATAAAATACCAGTTAAATTAAAAGGATAATCAACATTTAAATGGATGTTAAACAAAGGATCCTCAAAATTCATAGGATACAAATCTTTATAAAAAGATTTATAATCTCCTTCCTTTAAATCTTTTGGTTTTTTTGTCCATGCAGGTTCTGTTATGTTGATTATGTTGTCAATTTTCTCTTTAACTTCTTTTGCTTTATCTCCATCACCGACATTGCTCGTAATCTCTTTAGTCCCAAATTTTATAGGAATTGGCATAAAACGATTATATTTCTTCAATAATTCACCAATTGTGCTATCCTCTAAAAAGCTTTTAGAATCTTTCGAAATATTTAATATTATTTCAGTTCCTCTGGTTTTTTTATCAGATTTAGATAATGAAAACTCTGGTGAACCATCACATGACCAGTGAACAGCAGGAGATGATTTTTTGTATGATTTCGTAATAATTTCTACAGAATCTGAAACCATGAATGCAGAGTAAAATCCAAGTCCGAAATGACCAATTATTCCACTATCTTTAGCAGTATCTTTATATTTTTCAATAAACTCCTCAGCTCCTGAAAAAGCAACCTCATTAATATATTTTTTTACTTCAGTTTCTGTCATACCAACTCCTTGGTCAATGATATGAATCTTCGAATTTTTTTTATCAATTTTAACTTCAATTATGGGATTGCTAAAACCTTCTTTAAATTCCCCAATATTCGATATATGTTTTAATTTTAGAGTTGCATCAGTAGCATTAGAAATTAATTCTCTTAGAAAAATTTCCTGATCACTATAAAGAAACTTCTTAATTAATGGAAATATATTTTCAACTGAAACGTTTATTTTGCCTTTTGCCATATTATTTTTTTGCAAATATATTTTCAAATCACATACCAAACAAAATATGATGACAAAATGACATTTTTAGTTAAATTGCATAAAACTAATAAAATGCCTAAATCTACAATCAAAGGCCTTGGCTTTTACGTACCAGATAACATAGTTACAAATGATGATTTAACTAAAATCATGGACACCTCAGATGAATGGATTACAGAGAGAACTGGCATTAAAGAACGTAGATGGGTCAATAATGATAAGCTTTCTACTTCGCTCATGGGCACCTATGCAGCCGAGAAGGCAATCAGTGATTCAGGATTAGATAAAAATGATATTGATTTTATAATTTTTTCAACCCTGAGTCCAGATTATTATTTCCCAGGATCAGGGGTATTGTTGCAAAAAAAATTAGGAATTAAAGAGGTTGGAGCTTTAGATGTTAGAAATCAATGCTCGGGTTTTATTTATGGATTATCAATTGCAGACCAGTATATTAAATCTGGAATGTATAAAAATATTTTGGTTGTGGGTAGTGAAATTCATTCTGGCGGTCTTGATAAATCTTCAAGAGGAAGATCAGTTTCTGTAATATTTGGTGATGGGGCAGGTGCTGCAGTAGTTTCTGCAACTGACTCAGATTCCTGTATTTTATCGACTCATTTACATTCAGAAGGAAAATTTGCAGAGGAGCTTGCAGTAATTAAACCTGCAACTACTTTTTGGATTGATAAGATTGTTAAAAATGATGATGATAAAAGTTATTTCCCATATATGAACGGAAACTTTGTTTTTAAAAATGCAGTAGTAAGGTTTGAGCAAGTAATTTTTGAAGCATTGAATTATTCAAATTTAAAAACAGAAGATATTAATTTATTAATTACCCATCAGGCTAATTTGAGAATTAGCCAATACATTCAAAAAAGGTTGAAGCTAACAGATTCTCAAGTCTTTAATAACATAATGAAATATGGAAATACTACAGCTGCATCAATTCCAATTGCTCTGACTGAAGCCTATCAGTCAAATTTGATTAAAAAAGGCGATATAGTAGTTCTTGCTGCTTTTGGTAGTGGATTTACCTGGGGAAGTGCTCTAATTAAGTGGTAGTTTTTCTAATTATATACATTCCGACAAATGTTATTAATCCATTTAAAGGAAGAAGCTCATAACCTATTTTATAACCACCTATAAGTTCAGGTGGTAAGTAGAAAATTACTGTTATGATTATCACAGATATTATACAAACAAAAATTGAAAGACTATCGTATATTTTATATTTAGTTATTATACCAAAAGCAAATAATCCAAGTAAAGGTCCATAGGTAAAACCAGCAATAATGAGTAAGCTATCAATAACACTTGTACTCAGATAATTTTTATATACTACAATAACTATTATTAAAATTACACTCATAAGGATGTGAGTGTAGAATCTTAATTTTTTTTGAGTTGTCTCACTCTTTTTTTCAATATCCAAAAAATCTATACAGAATGATGTAGTCAAAGATGTTAATGCACTATCTGCACTACTATATGCAGCAGCAATCAAACCAAGTAGAAATGTGATTGATAGAGTGATATCTAAACCTCCATTTAATGCAATTTGAGGGAATAATAAGTCAGTATTTTCTCGACCATTAAGCATCGGCATCAAAACATTATTATTTTCAGCAAATGTGAATAATAGAGCTCCAAGTATTAAAAAAATAAATGTTACACCAACCAAAATAAAGCTAAATACAACCATATTTTTTTGTGCATCATGCAATGTTTTACAGGTAAGGTTTTTTTGCATCATATCTTGATCAAGACCTGTCATACAAACTGTGATAAATAATCCGCCAAGAAATGATTTTATAAAATGATTTTTTTCAAGAAGACTATCCGTAACAAAAATTTTATTTTGCATACTAAAATCATCAGATTTTAAATAATCGGAAAAAGTTAAATCTAAGCTGTCAGTTATGAAATAAATTGATAATATAACAGATAAGATCATTAGGAAAGTTTGTAGCGTATCAGTCCAAACAACAGTTTTTATACCACCTCTAAAAGTATATATCCATATAAGTAATATTGATAAAATCACAGTCATTTCAAAAGGAACTCCCCAAGAATTAAAAACAAATTCCTGTAAAACTATTGCTACTAGGAATAGTCTAAATGCTGCTCCCAAAACTCTAGAAATAAAGAAAAAAAACGCACCTGTCATATGAGAATTTCTTCCAAATCTGTCACCTAAATATTCATAAATTGATGTTAGATTGTACTTATAGTATATTGGTAATAAAACAAAAGCTACTATCATATATCCGAAAAGATATCCGATAACAACCTGAAAATATGTAAAATCAATTGCCCCTACATCACCAGGAACAGAAATAAAGGTAATTCCAGATAAAGATGCTCCAACCATTCCAAATGCAACTATATACCACGGCGACTCTTTATTGCCAGAAAAAAATGTCTTATTATCACTTTTACCTTTAGTTAGTTGTGACACTAGGAAAAGTAGAGAAAAATATAATACTACTATTGTGATTATTAATGATTCTGACATCAATATTGTATTAGTATAAATATAGTCAATTCTACTACTCTTATTATCTTATATTTACAATATGAATTTTTCATCAAAATTATTATCTAATGCTGTAGAAGAAATTTCAAAATTACCTGGAATTGGAAAAAGTACTGCTTTGAGATTAGCCCTCCACTTAGTAAATAAAGAAAAGGGTGATATCGATCTTCTTTTAAAATCTATTAGGGACTTAAAGGATAGTGTCGTCTTTTGTGAAAAATGTAAATCTATTTCTGACGAAAAAATTTGTGATATATGCCTAAGTGTCAATAGAGATACAAAAACACTATGTATCGTTGAGGATATAAGAGATGTTATGGCTATAGAAAACACTGGTCAATTTAAAGGATTATATCACGTTCTTGGTGGGAAAATATCTCCAGTAGACGGTATAGGCCCCAATCAATTAAATATTGATTCTTTAATTGATAGAGTTGAAAGTGAAGAAATTAATGAAATCATCTTTGCACTAAGCGCTACAATGGAAGGAGATACTACAAATTATTACATTTTCAGAAAAATAAATAAGGATGGTATAAGATTCAGTACTATTGCTCGAGGTGTATCAATTGGAGATAATTTGGAGTATACTGATGAAATAACATTGGGAAGAAGCATAATTAAGAGAATTCCATTTGAACAATCATCATCATAGCATTATTTAGTATTTTTGTAACCTTTAACTCAATATGAGCAAGTATAATTTAACATTACCTAAAATGGGTGAAAGTGTCGAGGAGGCAACAATTGTTAATTGGCTCAAGAATGTAGGTGATAATATAAAAATGGATGACTTTATTGTTGAAGTTGCAACTGATAAAGTTGACTCTGAAGTTCCAAGTGATGTTGAGGGAGTATTAATCGAAAAGTGTTTTGAAATTAATGACGTTGTTAAAGTTGGTGAAACCCTATGTGTCATTGAACTTAATGAGGGGGTTAGTAAAAAAATTATAGAAACTATCCCTAATATAGAACTATTAGAAATTGAAGAAAAACCCTCTGAGTCAGAAGTTACTCAAGAAGCTAAGCAAGAATCAAAACACTCGTTTTTGTCTCCACTTGTAAGAAGTATTATTGAAAAGGAGGAAATTACAGATCGACAACTTGATAAAATAAAAGGTTCTGGCAAAGGTGGTAGATTAACAAAAAAAGATTTGTTACAATTTTTAGGTAAAAGCGAAGATCAACAACCTTCAGAAGAGTTTGAAAAAAGTTTTTATGAAAAGGCAAAACAAAGTTTCAGTGAGGCAGATACTACTCGAGTACTTTCACGTTTTGAGAAAATGACATCTGAACACATGATTCAAAGTAAAAATGAGTCTGTACATGCCCAAATGTTTATTGAGGCCGATATTACCAATCTATCTGACTGGAGAGAAAATCAAAAAGAAAAATTTTTACAAAGAGAAAAATTTAAATTAACTATTACCTATCCATTAGTAAAAATAGTATCACAAGTTCTTAGGGAATTTCCTTCATTAAATGCAGTATTATCTGACAATAATTTGATGCTTAAAAAGGATATTAACATAGGAATTGCTACAGCTCTTGGAAATGGAAATTTAATAGTTCCTGTAATTAAAAATGCTGACCAACTTAGTTTACTTGGTATATGTAAGTCGGCTAATGATTTAATTATAAATGCAAGGAATAATGATCTTAAACCTGATGATGTTTCTGATGGCACCTTTACAATCACAAATATTGGAATTTTTGATAGTTTAACGGGTACTGCAATTATTAATCAACCACAACTTGGAATCATAGCATTTGGAGCAATAAGAAAATTGCCAAGAGTTATTGAAACAAATAAAGGTGATTTTATTGGTATTAGAAAAGTTATAATGATTTCATTAAGTTTTGATCACAGAATCATAAATGGCGCAATGGGTGGGCTCTTTCTTAAAAGAGTAAAAGAATTAATTCAAAATTGGGACAATAGTGTTGAAATATAATTCATAAATGAAAATTAATTTAGAACGTCCGATGTGCTTCTTTGATTTAGAGACAACAGGGGTTAATGTTGTTAATGACAGGATTGTAGAAATATCTGTAATTAAAGTTTATCCCTCCGGAAAAGAACACTCAAAAACATGGTTAATTAATCCAGGTATACCAATTCCTAAT
Source organism: uncultured Bacteroidota bacterium (assembly GCA_902535165.1). GTDB lineage: Bacteria > Bacteroidota > Bacteroidia > Flavobacteriales > Flavobacteriaceae > Eutrophosalina. The sequence continues at coordinate 16,897 of CACASE010000018.1, forward strand.
GTTGTTTCTGCTATTCATGGAATAACTGATGAGATGGTTAAAAATGAGCCTACTTTTAAATATTATTCCAAGGAAATTTATGATTTTATCAAAGATTGTGATCTTGCTGGATTTAATTCTAACAAGTTTGATATACCATTGTTGGCAGAAGAATTGTTAAGAGCAGAGATTGATTTTGATTTATCAAAAATTAAAACCATTGATGTTCAAAATATATTCCATAAAATGGAAAAAAGAACATTATCTGCTGCTTATAAATTTTATTGTGGAAAAGAACATGATAATGCCCATTCATCAATGAGTGATACGAGAGTAACTTATGAGGTTTTTTTAGCTCAGTTAGATAAATACGAACAGTTAGAAAATAATGTTAATTATCTATCAAAATTCTCATCAATAAGAAAATCATTGGATTTAGCAGGGTTTGTGTATGAAAATGATAATAAAAAAGCTGTTTTTTCATTTGGAAAATATAAAAATCAAGAAATTGATGAAGTGATTGAAAAAGATCCTGGTTATTTTAGCTGGATTATGAAGTCAGATTTCCCTAATTACACAAAAAAGATATTAAATCAATTAAGGTTAAATAAGCTTAATAATAAGTTACAATGAAAATAATATGTGTTGGTAAAAATTATTTAAAGCACATTGATGAATTAAATTCATCAAAAGAAGATGAACCTGTAATTTTCTTAAAGCCAGATACCTCAATAATTCAAAAAAATCAACCTTTTTTCATACCTGAATTTTCTAATGAAATCCATTATGAAATTGAAATAATTTTAAAATTTAATCGATTGGGTAAACATATTGAATCCAAGTTCTCTAAAAAATATTTTAATCAAATCAGTTTAGGTATTGATTTCACAGCAAGGGATTTTCAAAATAAATTTAAAGAAAGAGGTTTACCATGGGACATATCCAAAGGATTTGATAACTCAGCATTAATTGGAGATTGGAAAAGTATCAAGACCTATGATTTAGATAATATAAACTTTAGGCTCGAAAAAAATGGTAAAATTGTCCAACAAAGTAATTCAAAAAATATGATTTGGAAAATAGATGAATTGATTGCCTATGCTTCAAAGTATTTTACAATAAAAATTGGAGATATAATGTTTACAGGAACACCTGAAGGTGTTGGAGTAGTTAGTGAAGATGATGTTTTAGAGGGGTTTTTAGGTGATAAAAAAGTTTTCAGCGTTAAGATTAAGTAAATTATGATTAATGAAATTCAAGATTTTTTAATTGAAAATAATAAAACATTGTCTGTATGTGAAAGCATTACAGGTGGAGCCTTATCATCCAAATTAATTTCAAAAGCAGGATCCTCTAATTTTTTTCAGGGTTCTGTAGTAGTCTACAATGATGAAATTAAAAGTAAGATTTTAGGTATTGATATAAATAAAATCAAAGAAGTTTCTGCTGTCAGTGAATGGACAGCATATGAAATGGCAAAATCAACAAAAAAAATATTTAGGTCAGACTATGTTATATCTACAACTGGAAATGCTGGGCCAGAAAAATATGATGAAATTTCCAAAACTGGTCAGGTGTTTATAACATTAATAACGCCTAATAAATCAATTACAAAAGAATACTTTCTTGATGGGGACAGATTGGAAAATATTAAAAAAACTGTTGATTTTTCAATTAATTTACTACATAAAAATCTGAGCATTTAAATTTGCCAAAACTCTAAAAAAGTTGTTTATTTGCATCCCAAAGATGTAGTTATGTCTAAAATATGTCAGATAACAGGTAAGAAAGTTCAATTTGGGAACAATGTTTCTAAGGCTATTAATAAGACCAAAAGGAGATTTAATGCTAATATAATCTCTAAAAGATTTTACATTCCTGAAGAGGATAGGTGGGTTAAATTAAAAGTTTCAACATCTGTTTTAAAGACAATCAATAAAAAAGGCATTTCTGCGGTTTTGAAGGACGCTAAAGCTAAGGGAATTAAATTGTAAATTATGGCTAAGAAAGGGAATAGAGTTCAAGTTATTTTAGAGTGCACTGAACATAAAGATTCTGGGAAACCGGGTACATCTAGGTACATATCAACAAAAAATAAAAAAAACTCACCAGACAGGTTAGAATTAAAAAAGTTTAATCCAATATTAAAGAAATATACAATTCATAAAGAAATAAAGTAATGGCAAAGAAAACGGTAGCAACTCTTCAAACTGGTTCCAAAAAGTTAAGTAAGGCAATTAAAATGGTAAAAAGCCAAAAAACAGGTGCCTATATTTTTCAAGAAAAAATTCTACCCTCTGATTTAGTTAATGATTGGCTTTCAAAAAAGTAAAATCTTAACAATCCACAAAATTCTATTTTTATTTATTTTAATTTTTATAGCTAACTTTCAGTAATGAATTTTTTTAAAAAGCTATTTTCTTGGGGAAAGAAATCAACTCAAGAAAAAGATAAAATTGAAAAAGAGTCCGATTCTGAGGCAGAAAATGAAGGTGTTATTTTAAAAGAATCAAAAAAAGTA
>CACASE010000019.1 GCA_902535165.1 uncultured Bacteroidota bacterium
CTAAGTTTATTATTAAATAAAATGGAAGAATTTAGCTCAATAAGAGATAATTTTGAAAAAGTATATGCAAAAAGCAGAAACATAATCAAACCTGACAATTATATTCTTGATCAAGATCATCACAATCATACTGCTAATCAAACATTAGATATGGATTGGCAATTTATTGCTGAAATTAAACTTTTTGAAAAAATTAACTTAACTTATAATTAATATGAAAAATTTATGTGTTTGGCACGAAAAATTTACTGAAAAAAAGAGATTATTTTGGAAAGTAACTCATTATCAAGCATACTGGATATCTTGGTTCAAAGGCATCGTGATGGGTTTTTTGATTGGATTTTTATTTTCATGTGAAAATTCAAAAAAATCCTCTGAATGGACTTATTTATTTGATGGAGAAACAACTAATGGATGGAGAGCATATAATGGTAAAGAAATCCCCAAAAAGTGGGCTGCAATTGATGGTAATTTAACCTTTGATACTCAATTAAAAAAAGAAGAAAATTGGGAAGGTGGAGGTGATATAATATATCACATTGAGGAGTTTGAAAATTTTGAATTATATCTTGAATGGAAACTTCCTGTGGGTGGAAATAGTGGTGTTTTTTACCATGTAAAAGAAGGATATTCTGCACCCTATGCTGTATCCCCCGAATATCAACTAATTGATGATTTTGGTTGGGGAAAACTAAATAACTCGGAGCTTGAAGACTGGCAAAAAGCAGGCGCTGACTATGCCATGTATCCTGCTGATGAAAAAATTAAAAAGTTAAAGCCTGCAGGTGAATGGAATTCTACAAAAATAAAATATACTCAAGAGAGAGTTGAACACTGGCTAAATGGTGAACTAATTGTTTCATTTGTTCCTTACTCTGATGATTGGTATGAAAGAAGAAATTCAGGAAAATGGGATCAATTCCCCGACTATGGTAAATTCAAAAAAGGATACATAGCTTTACAAGACCATGATAGCCCAATTTGGTTTAGAGAAATCAAAATTAAAAAATTATAAAAATGACAAAAAGAAGGACCTTTTTAAAAAACACATCTCTTTTAGGATTAACACCACTAATACCTAATTTTAATTTGTTAAATATAAATGATAAAGTAAAAACTGCCCACATAGGAGTTGGAGGAATGGGAAAATCAGACCTCAATGACATAGCATCTCATACAAATGTTGAAGTTTTTGCACTTTGTGATGTTGATAATAAAGCTTTAATTGAGGCAGGAAAATTATTCCCTAATGCAAGGCTTTTTAAAGACTACCGTGAAATGTTAAAAAATATTCATGATGAAATTGATGCGGTAATTGTCTCAACACCAGATCACACTCACGCACCTGCATCTATAATGGCAATGAACCTTAATAAACATGTTTACTGTCAAAAACCATTGACTCACCACGTTTCTGAGGCTAGAAAAATGAAAAAATTGGCTGAAGAAAAAAATTTAATAACTCAAATGGGTATTCAGGTTCATTCTTTTTATGATTACAAGTTAGCCACTCTTCTAATTAAATCAGGAATTATTGGAAAAGTTAGCACAGTTAGAGCGTGGTGTCCAAAAAATTGGGGATATGATGGACCTGCACCAATAGGAGAAGATTCAATACCAAACTCTCTTGATTGGAATTTATGGCTTGGAACAGCAAAAGAAAGACCCTACAAAGAAAAAATTTATCACCCTGGCATGTGGAGAAAAATTGTCGATTTTGGTTGTGGAACTTTAGGTGATATGGGTGTTCATATTTTTGATACTCCTTATAATGCTTTGGAACTTGACGTCCCCATTACTATTAAAAATAAATGTAGAAAGCCTAATAACTTTGGTTTTCCTGAAAAAAATTATGTTGAGTATGTTTTTCCTGGAACAAAATATACAACTGACACACTAACATGGATTTGGGAAGATGGAAAAAGTTCGCCAAGAAAACATAAAGATTTAAAATTACCTAATGGTGATAAACTTCCACTACAAGGAGCTATGTTTATGGGTGAAAAGGGAAAACTACTTCTCCCCCATTTTATGGAGCTTCCAAAATTGATTGTGGATAATAAATACATGGATTTTGATGTTTCAAAATTTGTTGAAAATGGTGATTTAAGTGAAATTCCAGTAAGAGATTATGGAAAGGAGTCCCACTTACACTATCATCAGTTCATAGATGCATGTCTTGGTAAAGATGAGTGTACCGCGCCTTTTTCATACTCGTCTAGATTGACAGAAACCATCCTACTTGGTGTCATTGCAGGAAGATTTCCAGGAAAAACACTTCACTGGGATAATTCTAAAGCAAAGTTTGAGGAAGATGAGGCGAATATCTATTTAGATTCAACTTACAGAAATTTTTAATTTATGAATAATTTAAACAGACGAAGTTTTTTAAAATCAACTACAATTTTTACTGGTGCAACTTTAATAAGCCCATCAATACTAAGTTGTCAAAATCCAAATAGTAAATTAAATATTGCTGTAATTGGAGTTGGTGGAAGAGGTCGAGCTAATTTCAACCCTGTTCTTGAATCAGAAAATATAGTTGCCATGTGCGATGTTGATGATAAAACAGCAAAAAATGGTTATGAAAAAATTAAATCTCTTTTCCCAAGTGTAAAAAAATTCACTGATTTCAGAGTGATGTTCGATAAAATGCACAGAGATATTGATGCTGTAATTATAAGTACACCTGATCACACTCACTTTGCTCCTGCTATGATTTCTATGGAGTTAGGTAAGCATGTCTACATGGAAAAACCATTGGCCCATAACGTTTGGGAATGCAGAACATTAAAAAAGGCTGCCAGTTATTACAATATTGTATCTCAAATGGGTAATCAAGGACATACAACAAATGGTGTAAGACAAATTAAAGAATGGTATGAAGCTGGAGTATTGGGCGAAGTTCGTGAAGTTCATGCATGGATCGGAAGTTTTGATTTTAGACCTGGCCACTATTGGACACTTCCAGAAAGTTTTCCTCCTCCGAAGTATGAGATTCCTAATCATCTGGATTGGGATTTATGGTTAGGACCTGCTAAATTTAGAGACTATAATCCAGTATATGTCCCTAGATCATGGAGAGGATTTTATGATTTTGGAAATGGTCAATTAGGCGATTGGTCTTGTCACACTTTAGATGGCCCTTTTTGGGCTTTAGATCTAGGAATGCCATACGAAGTTGATTCATATGTTGAAAATAGAATTAATGACCATCATTTTGTATGTGAGAAATCAATTGTTACATATAAATTTCCTGAAAAGAACAATAGACCAGGTGTAACAATGAAATGGTATGAAGGTGGTTTTAAACCAGAAATTGATCCATCATGGCCAATCAAAGAGCTATGGGCTGGAGGTATGATTATGGTTGGTTCAAAAAACTCTCTGATAACTGGAGGGAGACCTAATAACCCAAAACTTTTAATTTCTGATGAAGAATGGTTAGAATTCAAAAATAATTTGCCAAAAGAAACAATACCAAGACTTAAATGGGGTGATGAAACGCCAGTTCAGGAATGGATTGATGCTATCAAAAATAACTATCTGCCTGAATCAAACTTTAGTTATGGGGCAGATCTAACAGAGATGGCACTAATTGGAACACTATCTCAAAGGTTTGGAGCTAAAATAAATTATGATTCAAAAAATATGAAAATTACCAACCGTCCAGATATAGACGCATATATAAAAGAACCTGTTAGAGAGGGATGGGAATATGGTGGCTCAATTAGCTAGATTTTTGAAATATTCCTGGACCCTAATTATCGCATTCAGTCTTATGTCTTCCCAAAATAAATTAATATCGCCTCTGTGATAATCCTGCAAAGTAGATATTATCAGAGATTTAAATAGGCCAATTTTTGGAGTTCGTAAAAAAACTCCATTTTGTATATATTCAATTTCAAGGGCATTGCTGAATATCTTTTCATTTAAAAATAGTAAACCCTTGTGTTGTGAATACGTACTTGTTCCACTTGAATTCCATGTTACTGGATTCGAACATTCAGCATCCATTAACCATTCTCTATCGACAGTAACATTTCTTTTTTTATCTTTTTTAAATATTTTATATGTATTCCATGTTAAATATCCTCCAGTCTGAGTTGGTGAACTCATCAAATCTAAATCAAAAAAATTATTAGATGTTACCCTAGTGCCTGGTAAGTATGCTGCTATCAACTTACTTTTCAATTTCTTACCATCAAAAAAGTCTTGCAAAAGCCTTATTGCGTGTCCTGAACCTTGACTGTGTCCTGCAATAATAATTGGTCTTCCCTCGTTGTATTTTTGCAAGTATACCTCAAAAGATCTTTTAATATCCTCATAAGCTAGTTCAAATGCTCTTTTCCCTCCATTTTCCCATCTAAACTCATCAAAAACTTTATAATGAGCCTGCCTGTAATTTGGGGAATATAAATTTCCTGAATCTAACCAGGCAGTTGACTGATATTTGATTGTTGACTCCATCATAGTATTTGCAAAATCATTATCATATACATCAGAATTCCAATTTTTATTTCTTTTATCTGTGAATAAAGTAGGTACTATAAAGAAAACATCTGCCCTCATCAAACCATTATTTTTATCTAGAAAAGGATACTCTTTTAGATCTTTTTGAGGATGCACTAACCAATCTTCAACATTTTCATATGTTGGTTTTTCAGGTGGTGTATTTTCCTCAAAATCTACAATTTTATAATTTATGTCTCTATTATCCGATCTTAAAAGACCACAAGAATTTAATAGAAAGAAAAAAGAAATAATGATATATATTTTACTACTTTTAATAGACATTATTCAAATTTATCAAATATGATGAAATCAAAAGGCAATTTCCTAAGAGAATTATTTATATCTATTATTTCAATATCATTAATTTCTTGTTCATTTAATCAACAAAAAGTTTATTTAAAAAAAATTGAAGGCTCTCCTGCTTATGAAGATTCTTCTCTTCAAATCAAAGAAATAATTAGATCTGGTGAAAAGTATAATTTTTCTTTTGATATTAACAATTATGATCTAGGTATCCAGACAAAAAAAGAATTTGATTATGACTTAGCAAATTCAGCTAAAGGACAACACATCCATTTTATTTTAAATAATGGCCCATACTCTGCACACTATGATCAAAACTTTGATTATGAACTTCCTGATGGAAACAATGTAGTTTTAGCTTTCCTATCTAGATCATACCATGAGTCAGTTAAAAATTCTGATGCTTATGTTCTCACCCAAATTGGTGATTCAAACAAAATCAACTTAGAAAGTGAGTTTCTTTTCTACAGCAGACCAAAAGGAACATATGAAGGTTTGGATACTGAAAAATTGTTACTTGATTTTTACTTAGTAAATACAAAACTATCAGCTACAGGTAATAAAGTGAAATTAACAATTAAGCAAGAAACATTTCCTAAAGGCACAACTTTTCACCAATTTGTGATCGACAGCTGGGATGCATATTACATTGAAGGACTGGATAAAGGTGATGTTTCGATAAAATTGGAACTTATTAATAAAGAAGGTAACTTGATTGAAACTCCTTTTAATCCGTCAGAAAGAGTTGTAACGCTAAAATAATTTTAAAATTTTCTTTTAGTGTTTAGTTTCTCAATATCACTTAACTCCTCATTTGAGACAACCTTTAAGAAAGAGGGATGTTGTTCAATTGCAAATTCAATTTTTTCAACAATTGACTCAACTGAATCATTTTGATAGTCAATTTTTAACGGTTCTTTAATTTCCATACTTTGAAGGATTCCTTTCTTTTTAATTCGGATACCTTTTTTGTCAAAGGATCTTCTAAATCCATCGATAACAATAGGAATAACTACTGGCTTAAATTCTTTTATTATATGTGCTGTACCTTTCCTAATTGGTTTAAATGGTGTTGTAGTACCTTGAGGAAAAGTTATAACCCATCCGTCATCTAGCGCTATTCCTATATTAGATATATCACTCATTTTTACTTGCCTATTAATATCTTTTCCTTTGTCTCTCCAAGTTCTTTCTATTGAAACTGAGCCAGCATACGCTAAAATTCTAGGAAGAGGACCTGCCCTCATTGTTTCTTTAGCTGCAACAAAATATATATTGAGTTTTGGTTTCCATAGGTAACCAATATTTTTAATTGAGTCAACTCTCCCGCTCAGTCCCGCATTAAAAACATGAAACATCGCTACAACATCAGCAAAATAAGTTTGATGATTTGAGACAAATAATACATTTTTCTGAGGAATTTTGTTTAAAATTTCTGAGCCCTCAATTTTTAATTTGTTAAACCCTTTGAATCTTTGGTGAGTTAAGAGACCCAAAATTCTAATCAACCAGGTTTTAATAAAAAGTATATGACCGAATGGATTTCTCTTGAACAATGGCACCTTTTTGAGTTAGGCAAATATAAGACAATAAATTATTGGTCAAATAGTGATAAAAATTCATTTAAAATCATAGCGGTTGCCCCCCAAACGACATGATTTTCAATTAAAAAAAAGGGACACTCTATTTTTTTTTCATTAATGTAACCGTACTGAATATTTAAATTCATCAAAGATGTAAGTTTTGGTTTTATTACTTTAATAACTTCATCACGATTTGGATTTAGTAAAGGTGTATTCTCAATAATAAAAATGTAAGGCCTAACTAAAAAATTACTAGGCGGAATATAAATATCGGTTAGTTTGAATTGAAAATTCATGTTTTCTTTTATTATTCCAATTTCTTCAAAAGTTTCTCTTTTCGATGTTTCAATTAAATCTGAATCATCATACTCTTTTTTTCCACCAGGGAGAGAAATCTGATTAGAGTGAACTCCATCGTATTCATTTCTTAAAATAAATGGAAGTATAACATCGTTATTTAAATCTGGGTAAAAACATAATGAGACTCCAGCATCATGGGTTTTCGAATTTAATTTAAACTTTTTTAATAGTTGAATTCTGTTTTTTGGTGCTAATTCTAAATGAGATTGAACCCCAGGAAGAGATTTATTTTTTAATTTTATTAATCTATGTTTAAATACATCAAATTTCATTTTCCAAATTTATTGATTTGCGCAATCATGATAACATCATGTCAAAATAAACCTAAACCTGTAATTGAACAAAAATCAGTAAAAAAAATAGAAAAAAATGCAGTCAAGTCTGTAGCAAATGAATTTATTTTAAATGATGAGAATGCAATACCATTCTTTTTTGAATATGATAAACAAAATAAAGAAAATAAAGTTCGTATAGAAACAAGATTTGGTAATATAGATATTCAATTATTTAATGAAACACCATATCACAGATCTAATTTTATCTACTTAACCAAAAAAAAATATTTTGATGGGACTTCATTTCATAGAGTGGTAAAGGATTTTATTATTCAAGGTGGAAATTCAGATTCATATGAAATTTCCAAAAGAAGACGTAAAATAGGAAGATACTTATTACCACCTGATACGAAGAAAGGATTTAAGCATCATAGAGGAGTTATATCAATACCTAGCAGTGATATAGATAATCCTTATAAACTAGCCTCACCATATGAGTTTTTTATTGTTGTAGATAAAAATGGGGCTTATCACTTAGATAAGAATTATACACCATTTGGTAAAGTAATTAATGGAATGGATGTTGTTGATATTATTTCCAACATTGAAACTGATAAAAGAGAGTGGCCGATTGATAATGTTAAAATAAAAGTTAAAATTATTGATTAAAGTACACCAATTAGGTGTGGGTGTTTGTTTATATAATTTTCAACCCATATTTTAAGCTCTTCATATTCATGGGGTAATAAAACTAAAGAAGCTTTTTTTAATTCTTTTTTAAATAAATAAAAGTTAAATGTAACTTTCTTTAAAACTTTTTTTGTGTACTTGAAAACTTGACGAGACATATCTAAAATTATAAACAATAGTGATAATTTTTATTTAAAAAAATGTTAAAATTTTCTCTTAAGGCTCCACTCATACGTAAATTCAGAAACTAAATCACCTTCACTGTCATAACCTTTAGACTTTAATTTTAAAAAGTCTGTTTGATTTTTTGAATTTAAATTAGAAAAAACTTCTTTTACCTTATCCATTTCATCACAACTAAAAATGATTTTTCCTCTCGCTTTTTTATAAAATTTTGAGGAGTTAGCAGTTACTAACATTGAGATATCATAACCTAAAGATTCTTTTACATTTATTATTAGCATACCTGTTGCAAGTTCACTAGCCATTCCCTGAACAGCCCAGTACAATGATTTGAATGGATTACTGTTAAACCAATTATGTTTTACTTTAACATGGCAACCTTGATCATCTAATTTGATTACACGCACACCACATAGCCATGCAGATGGCAAATCCTTAAAAAGAAATAAATTGTATTTAAACATACTAATCAGCTCTAGAGGCTAAATATCTTTCTGCATCCAATGCAGCCATACAGCCGGTTCCTGCTGCAGTCACAGCTTGCCTGTATTCTTTATCTTGAACGTCCCCAGATGCAAAAACACCAGGAATATTAGTTTTGGTTGTCTTTCCATTTGTTTTAATATATCCAGTTTCATCCATATCTAACTGTCCTTGAAATAAATCAGTATTTGGTTTATGACCAATAGCAACAAAAAACCCTGTAATGTTAATGTCCTCAATTTCTTGAGTTTTATTGTTGACAATTTTTAAACCCTCTACAACATTATCTCCTAGAACTTCGACTACCTCAGTATTGTATCTAAGATCAATATTAGCTTTAGAGTTAACTCTATGTTGCATAGCCTTTGAAGCTCTCATTTCACCTTTTCTCACGAGCATAGTAACCTTTGAACATATATTTGAAAGGTAAGTTGCTTCCTCAGCTGCCGTATCACCACCACCAACTATTGCAACCTCTTGACCTTTATAAAAAAACCCATCACAAACAGCACATGCAGAGACACCTCCTCCAATTAATCTTTGCTCACTTTCCAAACCTAAATACTTTGCTGATGCACCAGTAGAGATTATTACTGTCTCAGCTTGAAGAACCTTATCATGATCAATTGTAATTTCATGCAAATCGTTACCATTTTTAGAAAATTTTACTTTAGTGGCTTCTCCAATTCTAACGTCTGTTCCAAACCTTTCAGCTTGCGCTTTAAGTTCTTCCATCATTTTTGGCCCATCAATTCCATTTGGATATCCAGGAAAATTATCAACATCTGTTGTAGTAGTAAGCTGACCACCAGGTTCCATTCCAGTATATAAAACTGGTTTTAAATCAGCTCTTGAGGCATAAATAGCAGCTGTATAACCAGCAGGCCCTGAACCGATAATTAAAGTTTTAATTTTTTCAAGAGACATGGTCTCAAAATTAATATAAAAATTTGTGTTTGTTGTTAATATAAAGAGTTTTATATTAGCACCCGTTTTCGGGGTGTAGCGTAGCCCGGTTATCGCGCCGCGTTTGGGACGCGGAGGTCGTAGGTTCGAATCCTGCCACCCCGACAATCTAAGAACCAATTAGTTGATTTCAATTAATTGGTTTTTCTTATTTTTAGGCTTGTATGAATTGGAACTGTAAGTCAACTTGGAAACGAGCTAAGTCAAATACTCTTTGGTGTCTTGCTGGATGTTCAATTGGAGATTTTGGTACAATATTTTATTTCCAAAACATTGATCATAATTGGAATAACTTTGAAGTAATGGGTTTAGCAATAATAAATGGTTTAATTACTTCTATAATTCTTGAAACAATAATTTTATTAAAACAAATGGATTTTTTTTCCTCACTAAAAACTGCTCTTGGCATGTCCTTTATATCCATGATTGGAATGGAAATAGCCATGAATTTAACAGATCTCTTACTTACAGGCGGTGCAATGTTAACATGGTGGGTAGTTCCCATAATGCTTCTTGCTGGTTTTTACACTCCTCTCCCCTACAATTATTGGAGACTAAAAAAGTACAACGTTAGTTGTCATTAAATTATATTTGTAGCTGCGGGATGTAGCGCAGCCCGGTTAGCGCACACGGCTGGGGGCCGTGGGGTCGCAGGTTCAAATCCTGTCATCCCGACTTTATAAAAACAACTATTTTTTATTATGATGATATTTAATACTTTTAAAACTAATATAATTTAAGCGATATGAAAAAATTTATTTTAATAATAATCATGGTCTTGGCGTCTTGTTCACAAGGTATTTCAGTTGATAATGGAGATTGGTCAGGAACTATAAATGCAAACAGTGAAGAAAGTAAGATTGTTGAAAAACTTGCTGCTGCTTACGTCAATGGAAATTTTGAAATTGCAAATGAATATTTAGCTGACGATGCTGTTCATTTAGTAAATGGTGTAGAATTTACTAATGAGGAATGGGTTGCTGGATATAAGCAAGATCAAGAAGTTTTTGATAACATAAAACACAATGATGCAAACATAACAACAATGTATTACAACAATGGTAAAATTTTTACAAATCATTGGTTGACCTGGACTGGAAACTCTAAGATTTCAGGTGAAGCAAATACAATTCACTATTATGGTTACTGGGAGTGGAAAGATGGAAAAATCATAGCTACTGGAGCTTATATGGATACTCAGTGGTATTTCAATGAAATTGGAAAATATTTAGAGACTAAATAATTAATTAAACCTCCATTAGGAGGTTTTTTTTATTAATTTTATTCAATGAAAAAGCTAATTTTAATTCTTACTTTTTGCATTTCATGTGCTCAAACGGATGAGACTATAATTACTCCAACAGAAATAAATTACACAATTGAAAAAATTCATGAAACAGATTATGTTCCCTGGAGTATAGAATTTATTGATAAAAATACATTCTTATATACTGAAAGACGGGGTAAAATGTTTAAAGTTTACAATGGAGAATCAATTGAAATTGAAAACATACCCAATGTTTTTTTGAAAAATCAAGGTGGTCTTCTTGACATTGAGTTACATCCCAATTTTAGTGTAAATAATAAAATTTTCTTTTCATTTTCAAAGGGGGATAATGACACTGGAGCAAACACTGCAGTTGCAAGTGCTACTCTAATTAATAACTCTCTTGAAAATATTGAAATTTTATACCATGGTGAAGAACTAACTACATCATCTTTACATTGGGGATGCAGGTTACAATTTAATAACGATGGTTATTTATTTTTTACAATTGGAGACAGAGGAAATAGAAATAAAAATCCTCAGAATATCGCTTTAGACGGTGGTAAAGTTTACAGAATTAACGAGGATGGGACAATTCCCAATGATAATCCATTTGTAAATGAAAGTGGAGCAAAAAAAGCAATTTTTTCTTATGGCCACAGAAACCCTCAAGGAATGTTTAAACATCCATTAACAGGTGAAATATGGACTAATGAGCACGGTCCTAGAGGAGGCGACGAAATTAACATAATTTCATCTGGGAAAAATTATGGTTGGCCAAAAATTACATATGGTATCAATTATAGTGGTACTACCATAACAAATGACAAAGATCTACCAGGAATGGAACAACCGCTATATTATTGGGTTCCTTCAATTGCACCGAGTGGATTTGAATATTTGAATTCTAAAAAATATTATGATTGGAATGGAAGTATTCTTGTAGGTTCTTTAAAATACATGTATCTAGAAAGATTGGTGTTAGATCAGAATAACAATGTTAAATACAGAGAGAAAGTCGCTGAAAACATAGGTAGAGTTCGAGATGTAAAAATAAGCCCTGATGGATTTATTTATTTAGCAGTGGATAACAAGGGTATTTTTAAAATAGTTCCTTAAGAGTGATTGTTATTGCTATTGCAGGTGGAACAGCCTCAGGAAAAACTACCCTTTCGAATAGAATTTTTAAGCATTACAAAAATTTTAATGTAAAGTATCTTTCACTAGACTCATATTATAAAGATTTTAGTAATCTATCGTTCAGTGAAAGATCAAAAATTAATTTTGATGACCCTGGATCATTAGATTTTGATTTTTTTTATCAACAGATAAATGAATATTTAAATGGTTCCATTATCAATACACCTTGTTACTCATATAAAAGTCATAAAAGACTTAAAAAAACATTATTGCTCAGACAAGGAGATCTTCTAATTTTAGACGGTATTTTGATTTTGTTAAAAAAAAGTATTAGAGATTTTTTTGATTTAAGTATATTTTTGAACGTAGATTCATCTAAGAGGTTAAATAGGAGAATAATTCGAGATGTTGAGGAGAGAGGAAGAAGTCAAGCTGAAGTTCAAAAAAGATTTATCAAAATGATAAATCCTATGCATGACAAATTTGTTGAACCATCAAAAAAATATGCGGACATAATTTTAGATGAGGATTATGATTTTAAATTGATTAAGAATAAAATTGATCAGCTACTATATGGAAATCTTCAAAAAAATTAAAAACTCTAAATTTTTTAAAATTATTAGCAACTTATACATTTTAATCTCAGTTGTATTTTTCATTTGGATTTTTTTTATAGACTCAAACTCAATATTAGTGAATATTAAGTTGAATAAAGAAATAAGCGAATTAAAGGAGAGGAAAGACATATTAGAAAATCAAATACAAATGGATAAGAAGATAATATCAAACTTGCAAAATCCAGATAGCCTTGAAAAATATGCAAGAGAAAAGCTTTACATGAAAAAAGAAAATGAAGAAATTTTTATAATAGAATTTGAAAAATAATGGGTAAAATAATTTCAGTTTCAAATCAAAAAGGTGGAGTTGGAAAAACAACAACTTCACTTAGTCTTGCCGCATCTCTTGGTGTATTAGAAAAAAAAGTATTATTAATAGATGCTGATCCACAGGGAAATGCATCATCCGGAATAGGTATATCAAAAGATGATTATAAAAAGTCTAGTTATGATGTCCTTCTAAATCAATGTAAAATTGAAGAATCAATTATACAAACTAAAAGCCCGAACCTTGATATTATTCCTGCTAACATAGATTTGGTAGCAGTAGAAATTGAACTTGTTGATGCAAATAAAAGGGAATATATGTTGAGTAATATGCTTGACAAAATTAAAGAAATTTATGATTTTATTATTATCGATTGTCCACCATCTTTAGGATTAATTACTATAAACGCCTTAACTTCATCTGACTCAGTAATAATACCTATCCAGTGTGAATATTATGCTTTAGAAGGTCTCGGAAAATTATTAAATACTATAAAGGGAGTTCAAAAGGTTCACAATGAAAAACTAGAAATTGAAGGAATTCTATTGACTATGTTTGATTCAAGACTTAGGCTTTCAAACCAAGTTAAAAATGATGTAAAAAAACATTTTGGTAATATGGTTTTCTCAACAATAATCCCTAGAAATGTTAGTTTAGGCGAAGCTCCAAGTTATGGTGAAAGCATAATTGTATATAACTCCACTAGCAAAGGGTCAAAAAGTTATATTAAATTTGCTCAAGAAGTAATAAATTTAAATTAGTTTGGCTAAAGCATATAGAAAAAGAGCATTAGGAAGAGGTCTTTCAGCAATTTTAAATGATGAGGATAATAATAGATTTACAAAATCTGCTTCTTTAAATTTTGATGAAATTGAAATTGATTTAATTGATTTGAATCCTTATCAGCCGAGAACAAACTTTAATCAAAAAGATATAGATGAATTAGCATCTTCAATAAAAGAACTAGGATTAATTCAACCAATTACAATCAAGACTAAAGATAATAGATATGAATTAATTTCTGGCGAAAGAAGATTAAGAGCATTTAAAATTTTAAAACTTAAATCCATTCCAGCATATGTTAGAAAAGCTGATGATCAAGCCTCGCTTGAAATGGCATTAGTTGAAAATATTCAAAGAAAAGATCTAGACCCTATTGAAATTGCGATATCATATAATCGTCTGATTGATGAGTTGAGTATATCACATGATGAAATGAGTAAAAGAGTTGGTAAAGACAGATCAACTATTTCAAATTATATAAGATTACTTAAACTAGACCCAATTATTCAAAGTGGTATCAGAGATAATTTTATTTCAATGGGTCATGGAAGATCATTAATTAACATTAAGTCTAAGGATACTCAACTAATTATTTATGAAAAAATACTTAGAAACGGTCTTTCAGTCAGACAAACTGAAAAAATAGTTAAAGAACTCAACAATAAAAAAGTATCACGATTTACAAATTATAATGAGGGCTTAATAAAAAAAATAAAATTGCTTGAGACAAAATATAAAACAACTCTCGAGTTAAAAATGAGAAATGAAAAGGGACAACTTTCATTTAAGTTTAAGAATGTTGCAGAACTAAATAAATTGATCAAAAGACTCAATGAATCATAAATTCTTTTTAATTTTTTCTATAACATTCCTATCAGTATTCTCATACTCTCAAGAGGAGGAATCAAATAGTCAAATAGATATTTTAAGACCTTCAAAAGCTGCTTTTTATTCTGCTGTGCTTCCAGGACTAGGCCAAATATATAACAACAAAGCGTGGAAGGTACCGATTGTTTTTGCAGCTATTGGTATTTCTGGATATTCATATGATTTTAATAAAAAAAAGTTTTGGTCGTACAGAGATGCCTATAAGAGAAGAAAGGCAGGTTATACTGATGACCAATATCAGGGTATAATTATAAATGACGATAGACTACTGGATGGCCAAGATTTTCATAAAAAATATAAAGATTTATCAATGGTCTTTTTAGTTGGATTTTATTTTTTAAATATTTTAGATGCTAATATTGATGCTCATTTACTTGATTTTAATGTAGATGAAAATCTTTCATTTAAACCTTATTTTGAAAATGATGCTATCTTCAACCAAAATTTAGGTATAAAATTAAAAATTACCTTATGAATATTGCGATAATTGGATATGGAAAAATGGGAAAAGAAGTTGAAAAAATACTCTCTGAAAGAGGTCATGCAATATCAAAAATTATTGACATTGAAACTCATGATATGGATTTAGGAAATAGTGATGTTGCAATAATTTTTTCAGCTCCAAAAAGTGTATATAAACATATTATCAACTGTTTAGACTCAAAAGTTGCAGTAGTTTGTGGCTCAACTGGGTGGACAGAAAAATTAGAAGATTCAGTAAATTATTGTAAATCAGTAGGTGGCAGTTTTATTTTCTCTCCAAATTTTAGTATTGGAGTTAATTTATTTTTCAAATTGAATAATTTTCTTGGTAAAATAATGAAAAATCATTCTGATTATAGATTAGAAATTTTAGAGAAGCATCATACAGAAAAAGTTGATAAACCAAGTGGTACAGCAATTAAATTAGCCAATGATATAATATTAAATTCAAATTATTCTGAATGGACTACAGATAATAATGTAGATCAAAAAACATTTAATATTAAATCAATTAGAGAGGGAGAAATAAAAGGATATCATGAAGTTGAATATATAAGTGAAAATGATTCAATAAAGATTTGTCACAATGCAAATAGAAGGCACAGTTTTGCATTCGGTGCAGTTCTATCAGCTGAATTTATTTTTGGCAAAAAAGGAGTGTACAGTATTGATGATGTAATTAATAACTTAAAGATTTAGCTTTATGACTTGGACAGAATGGTTACTTTTTTTTCTTATTTATCAATTACTTTATTCATTTGGTACATGGCGTCTTTATAAAAAAGCTGGATTTAATCCAATACTCTCTCTAATACCAATATACAGCGGTCTAGTCCTTATGAAGATAATTAAAAGACCATGGTGGTGGATGATTTTAGTAATCATTCCAATTGTAAACCTCCTAATTTTTCCAATAATTTGGATTGAAATAATCAGAAGTTTTGGAAAGAATAAAATTAAGGATACTCTTTTAGTAATTTTCTCTCTTGGTCTCTATATCATCTATATAAATTATGAAAGTAAAGTAAAATACATTGAAAACAGGGATTTGAATCCCCAAAGCGGCATTGAAGAATGGTTTAGCTCAATAATTTTTGCAGTTATTTTAGCTACTGTTGTACATACTTACTTTATTCAACCATTTATTATTCCCACAGGATCATTGGAAAGAACTCTTCTTGTTGGTGACTTTCTTTTTGTGAGTAAATACCACTACGGAGCTAGGGTGCCTAAAACTGTTGTTTCATTTCCAATGGTTCATGATACAATTGTTGGAACGGGAATTAGGTCATATTTGAACAAGCCTCAATTACCTTATCTACGGTTTCCAAAATTTCAAAAAATCAAAAGAAATGATATTGTAACTTTTAATTGGCCTGCTGATACTGTTAGAAAATTTTTTGTAAGAGAAAAAGGTGTTATTAAACCCATTGATAAAAAATCAAATTATGTTAAAAGATGTGTTGGAATCCCAGGTGACACTTTGGAAATTAATAATGGTGATTTAAAAATTAATGGTCAAATAAGCATTCTTCCAGAAAGAGCAAAGCCTTTATTTAAATACACAGCATATAATTCCAAAGGAATTTCAAGTCAGAATTTAAATAAACTGGGTTTATATGATTTTCAAAGAAAATTTGTAATTAAAAATATTAACCAAAGTTCTTTTGATGATATCAAACCTCATATTTTAAGTTTAGT
>CACASE010000020.1 GCA_902535165.1 uncultured Bacteroidota bacterium
TTCTAACTCTTACAAAAATTTCTTGCTCATTTGGGCTATTTTCGTTGGTATAATTTTCAGGATTTGTGATACCATTATCATTTAAATCATTTGCAGATTCTGAGCTAATATGAAATGTTAATGATAATATATCTAAGTTTTCATTTCCACTAAGTATTTCATTTAATTTTTCGTTAAAGTTCCAGCCAGAAACAATTCCATCATTAGTGTCGCCAAAAGATGAGTCATCACACTTAATTAAGTCATCGATGGTATTAGCGGTTGGAAGTTCCTCCTCAACTTTGAGTTCAGCGCTGTCATCAGAGTATACGAAGCATGCATAGAAATCTGAATTTATTTTTATTCTGTATAAGTATCCATTCATTGAAAGTGATGTGGATGTGATTGTCAATTTATTAGTATCAACGCCAGAATATGTATCGTCATTTTGTAAGTCTGACCATGATGAACCATTGTCCGTGCTTAATTGCCATGAGTAATTTATTTTTTGATTAGATTGTGCTGACACCTCAAATTCAGCTGGTGCACCAACATAACAAGCTATCGAAGAAACTGGTTCAATATCAATAACTGGAGCAGTGGATTCTTCTTGAAAAAAGAAAATCTTGTTACCACCATCATCTATATAGCTATTCGGTTCATCATTATAATCATAATCATCATTAATAATTCTTCCTCTGTCATCAACAGTTCCACTGGTAATATTAGGTAAATTAGAATTTGGTGGGGGCTCAGGTCCATATATTCCATCAACATCCTCTGAAAGATAACCAGCTTCTACAACATCCCAGCAACCATCATTATCGCTATCAGCATCGTTATAATCAGAAATTTCATCTCCATCAGAATCTAATTTATAATCAACTACAAACACACTTGGCACTATTAGACTTTCACTATTACTTCCGAGGTTATTTAATTTGTGTATTAATTCAATTCCATCAATTTGGTATGAATAAAACTCATATGTTGGGTTTGCCCTAGATTTAAACTTAAATCTAATTTCATTAGAGGTATACTGCAGAGTATTATCTTCATATGTACCATCATAATCTGTGTCAATATATAAGTCATCATTTGGGTCTAAAAGGGTAATATTAGTAGTTCCTGGAAGACTTTTTAAAATGAAACTTTCACCATCGACAATAACAGCTGTCTGACCAGAATCTTTAAAAAGTATGTTAAGTTTTTCACTAAAATTCAAAGTGTACTTTAACTCCTGATCTGCACCAGCTTTAAGTTGTGATTCAAATCCATTTGCTGTTGCTGTTATTGAATGATCATCTCTTGTTTTCACAATAGTTCCAGAGATAATACCATTAATTGATGTACCCGTTGCAGCACCTTGATTAATATTGATTAACGGGCTTTCTGGATTTGTAAAATCTATTAGTCCACTGCCTGCAGACTCGACTGAGTTTAAAATTCCATCATTATCTAAGTCCAAATCAATATTATCAATAATCCCATCATTATCAGAGTCTGTCGCACAAATACTAATAGGAATTTCATCAGAGTTTAATTCAATATCGCACTCTAAAATACCTTTAAGTCTGTATGTCCCTGATTCAGTTGGAGTATAGGTTGTAGATGTTGAGTTTCCTGGTGCTGATCTGAATGTTCCATCATTATTTTTGATCTCCCACAAGTATGATGTAAATGAACCTTCAGCCGTTAAGACGATATTGGATGATCCATCTTCATTAACACAATTTCCTTTTGCTTGAAACTCAGAATTGATCTCAAATTTAGGAGGTTTAGTAAAACCAGAATAAAAACCAGCAGTTGAGGCCGCACCATTAGTATTATAATATGATACATACATTTCACCATTGCTCTCAACTCTTATATTACCGCTTAAGTTTGTAACAATGTAAGATTCATAATTATTATTACCCAGTACATCATTTCTTGTAACATTATTATCTGCTTCATTAATTTGAGCTCCATTCACTAATACTCTTGATCCTTTTGTAGTTACAAAACTAACCTGAGCATTATCATCAAATGTACTACCTTGTCCTTCACCAACACTATCAATATTAGCAATATTATTTACATTACCACTAGTACCGCAACTTAGTGGTGGTACGAAAACCATTCCTTGGTTTGCAGCAGGATATTGGCCATTGAAGCCCTGATACACATCGCCTAATCCTTGAAATGCAAAAAGCTTATCATCTTTATTATTAGTACTTATGTACATATTTCGATTCACATATTTATCACCTTCAATAATTAAAAAATCACCTTCATTCAAAGTGACTTGGTTACCATTTACTGTATATGGAGATCCATTGATATTTATTTCAGTATTATTTTGATCAGAAATTATTAAAACATTTTCCCATGAATTATTTCCGTTACCTTTTACAAAAATATATTCCGAGCCAACTAATTCTGCACCTACAAGCTGGTCAACCCCAAAATCTTGACCACCAGCTACTCCAATTGCAAATGATCCAACACCAGATCCAGAGTTAACAACAATTGGTTTAGTAGACTCTATTAAAGATCCAATAATTCCGTTGGTACTATTTTCTACAGCAATTACGTATGATTGGCCTCTGTTAAATGGTCCAACATTTATAGTGCCTGTTTGACCAGACAGGGTATTAATTCCAGTTGGGAGAGTAATAGTTATTAATGTATTGTCCTCAGTCACCATGAAAGATAAAAAACTCATGTGGCCATTTCCACCAACTTGTAATGACCCAGCCCAAAACCTGTATCCAAGAGCAGATTCGCCCTTACTTACAAGTGCCCCACCATGGTTATTACTTTGGCTTATAAATCTGGTTGAGACGTAAATTTCTTGATCAGCTTCAATTATAAATCCATGTTGAACTAATGGTTGATCTGTCTCATTTTCAGAAGCAAAAAGATACCCATATCTGTCAAAATCAGTATTAGCATTTGAAGGATTAGCTCTAGCTGTCCATGGATTTGCATTCGAAACAGTATCTGCATAGTAAGCAGATCCATCACCTCTTTTGATTGTAAAATTTACATCATTTTCACTAGGTGTTGATATATGGAACCACTGCTCATTAGGTGCATTATTACTACTGTTTGATGTTGCTAATGGTGGAATGTAGTGAATTTTACTCAGCTGTGAGTTTCCTTGTTGTATTACAAAAAGAAAAATAAGTAGGTATAATATTTTAAAAGTTTTTTTCACAGCGATCGTAAATATAGATCAAAAAGGTTTAATCATATTAACTATTATACAGTCATTGTTATTAAATATTTCAAAAAACAAGCCAAACAATTTAACTTTAATTGAATACATTTGATTATTCATACTCAAAACACTTTAGTTAAGAAATATGAGCAATGAAAGAAAAAGAAGAGAGGCTTTAATATACCATTCTAAGCCTAAGCCAGGTAAGATTAAAGTAATTCCATCTAAAAATTACAGATCACAAACAGATTTGTCATTAGCATACTCACCTGGTGTTGCTCATCCTTGTTTAGAGATTGATAAAAATCCTGACGATGTATATAAATACACCTCTAAATCAAATTTAGTTGCTGTTATTTCTAATGGAACAGCCGTATTAGGCTTAGGTGATATTGGCCCATTGGCATCAAAACCAGTAATGGAAGGGAAAGGACTATTATTTAAAATTTTTGCAGACATTGATGTTTTCGATATTGAAATTGACACGAAAAATATTGATAAGTTTATAGAAACAGTTAAGAATATTTCTCCAACGTTTGGTGGTATTAACCTGGAAGATATAAAAGCGCCTGAGGCATTTGAAATTGAAAGAAGATTAGTTGATGAACTGGATATTCCTGTCATGCATGATGATCAGCATGGCACGGCTATAATTTCTGGAGCTGCTCTGATTAATGCATTAGAACTTGCCAAAAAAAAAATTGGAGAAATTAAGATGGTAATTTGTGGCGCAGGTGCTGCTGCCATATCATGTGCTAAAATGTATAAATCCTTAGGTTTAAAAAAGAAAAATATATTAATGTTTGATAGCAAAGGTTTGATAAATACTAAAAGAAAAAACCTAAGCCCAGAAAAAAAATTATTTGCATCTAAAAATGTAGAGATTGAATCTTTGGCAGACGGTATTAATGGGAGTGATGTTTTTATTGGACTTTCAAAGGCTGATATGATGACAAAGGAAATGTTATTATCAATGAATAAAAATCCTATTGTTTTTGCAATGGCTAATCCAGACCCAGAAATTAGTTATAAAATAGCTTTAAAGACAAGAGATGATATTATAATGGCAACAGGAAGGAGTGATCATCCTAACCAGGTAAACAATGTTTTAGGTTTTCCATTTATTTTTCGTGGAGCATTAGACGTTAGAGCAACAAAAATTAACGAGGAAATGAAAATGGCAGCTGTTTATTCTTTAGCCAAATTAGCTAAAGAACCTGTGCCAGAATATGTCAACATAATTTATAAAGAAAAAAAATTATCTTTTGGGAAAGATTATATCATACCAAAGCCATTTGATCCAAGATTAATTTCTACTGTACCTGTTGCAGTTGCTAAAGCTGCTATTGATTCAGGTGTAGCATCGGTTTCAATTGAAAATTGGGATAAATATTCTCGCGATTTAGATAAAAGAAAAGGGAATGATGATCGAATTATTCGTCTTATTAGAGCAAAAGCAAAATTAGATCCTAAAAAAATTATTTACACAGAAGCTGACAGATTAGAAGTGTTGAAAGCTGCACAAATAGTTTATGAGGAGGGTATTGCAGAACCGATATTAATGGGTAGAGTTGACAGGATCAAAAAATTAATGAAGGAAATTGATTTTGAGCATAAACTAAAAATAATTGATCTAAGCTTAGAAAAGTCAAAAAATAAAATTAAAAGATTTGGAAAAATTTTCTATAAACAAAGAAAAGAAAAGGGTTTAACATTAAGTCAAGCTGTAAAACTTTTAAGGACAAGAGATTATTTTGCTTCAATGATGGTTAAATTAGGTGAGGCTGATGCTTTAGTATCAGGGTACTCAAGGAGTTATCCAGAGGTAATTAAGCCAATTCTTAAAGTAATTGGTAAAGGAAAAGGAGTTAGAAAAATAGCGGCTACCAACTTAATGCTTACAAGTAAAGGTCCTATTTTTTTAAGCGATACCTCAATAAACATTAATCCCTCTTATAATGAATTAGCATATATTTCAATTATGACTGCAAATACAGCGAAAATGTTTGGATATAAACCTGTTATTGCAATGCTTTCATTCTCAAATTTTGGATCTTCTAGTCACCCAATGGCTAATAAAGTTGAAAATGCTGTAAAATTTTTAAGAAGAAGTCATCCAAACATGATTGTAGATGGACCAATTCAGTCAGACTTTGCTTTAAATAAGCTCATGCTTACAAACAAGTTTGAGGAATCGAAACTTGGAAACCAAAAAGTAAATATTTTAGTTTTTCCTAATTTGGATTCTGCCAATATAACTTATAAAGTCATTAAAGAGATTGATGGTGCAAAATCAATTGGCCCAATAATAATGGGGTTGGATAAGGCAGTACATATTTTGCAGTTAAAACCAAGTGTTGAGGAAATTGTAAATATGTCAGCAATTGCAGTAGTTGATGCACAATCTAGAAATGAATAAATTTATATTATGATTACTCAAATTAAAGGAAGATTAATTGAAAAATCCCCAACTGAGCTTGTTATTGATTGTAACGGCGTGGGATATAGTATAAACATTTCGTTAAATACCTATTCTCAAATTAGTGATGATGAAAATATCAAGCTTTTCACACATTTAATAATAAAAGAGGACTCCCATAGTTTGTATGGTTTTTTTAAAAAATCTGAGCGTAGTCTTTTTAAATTATTAATATCGGTTTCTGGAGTTGGTGCAAGTACAGCTAGAATGATGTTGTCTTCATTAAGTCCAGGTGAGATTATTTCTGCGATAATGAGTGGTAGTGTGCAAATTATCCAATCAATTAAAGGAATTGGTACCAAAACTGCACAAAGAGTCATACTTGAACTTAAAGATAAAGTTATGATGCTTGATGAATCTGAAAATGAGCATTTAACATTAACTAATGAGTCAACTGAGGCATCTTCTGCTTTAGAGGTTTTGGGTTACTCTCAAAAACAAACAAGTAAAATTTTAACTCAAATTTTGTCTGAAAATCCTGGTATAAATGTTGAGACTTTAATAAAAAAGGCTTTAAACAAATTATAATTACTTGGATTTATTGTTCACAAATAGCGGAGTTCGATTAAGAGCAGTTCTAATTCTTGCCTTTTTTTTATTATTTCAAATAACATATAGTCAGAACAGAATTAGTCTAGATACAATCAATAATACTGTCTATATTGGGGAATTTAAATTAAAGACTCCAGAGTCAATAGTTTCGAAATATATTTATGATCAAGAATTAAATTTATATGTATACCAAAGTAAAATAGGAGAAATTGATTATAAACTCCCAATTACATTGACTCCTGAAGAGTACAGAGATTTATTTAAATCTAATTTCATTAAAAATTATTTTAACGAACAAGTATCTATTTTACAGGACCCAAATAGAGATGATGAAAAAAGAAATTTACTACCTAACCTATATATAAATTCAAATTTTTTTGAGTCACTTTTTGGAGGTAATGAAATTGAATTAAATCCACAAGGTTCTATTGGAATTGATATTGGTGCAAGATATCTAAAGAGAGATAATCCATCCATCCCTGTTAGAAATCAAAGCAATATTAATCTAGATTTTAATCAAGCAATATCATTAAGTTTAAACGGAAAGATTGGCACTAAGCTAAATATAAATGCAAATTATGATTCTCAGTCAACATTTGATTTTCAAAATTTATTAAAATTAGATTATACGCCTGATGAAGATGATATTATTCAAAAAGTTGAGCTAGGTAATGTTAGTATGCCAATTAGTGGATCACTTATTAGTGGTGCTCAAAGTTTATTTGGATTTAAGACACAATTAAAATTTGGCGCAACCACAATTGATGCAGTTATTTCAGAACAAAGATCTCAATCCTCAACAATTAGTGCAAATACAAATGGAGCATTCAACGAATTTTCATTTTTCCCTTTAGATTACGATAGTAATAGACACTTTTTCTTAGCTCATTTTTTTAGAAAAAATTTTGATCAATTTTTAGAATCTTATCCTTATGTAAATTCTCCAATTAATATTACCAGGATTGAAATTTGGATTACTAATCAAACAAATGAAACAGATGATGTTAGAAGTATTGTTGCATTGCAGGATTTAGCAGAAGTTGATCCAAGATTTACTAGAATTGATGATTTTGCTAGTGATTTTTTTATTTCCAGTAATATTAATTCTAATCCAGATAACTCTTTAAATAAATTTGA
This sequence comes from uncultured Bacteroidota bacterium, assembly GCA_902535165.1. Classification (GTDB taxonomy): domain Bacteria; phylum Bacteroidota; class Bacteroidia; order Flavobacteriales; family Flavobacteriaceae; genus Eutrophosalina. The sequence goes on from CACASE010000020.1 coordinate 7,353, forward strand.
TCCTAATCAAATAAATTTAAATTTTTTAAATGATAACATTAGAAATATTTCAAATGTAAGTAGTGGATTTTCTCAGTATTCTGATCAAATAAGTGAGGGTAGAGACTATACTATATTAGAAAATGCACGCAAATTGGATGAAAGTGAATATACAATTAATCAACAGCTAGGATTTATTTCACTGAACCAATCTTTAAACAACGATGAAATTTTAGGTATTGCATATCAATATACTTATCAAGGTGAAGTTTTTCAAGTTGGTGAGTTCTCATCTGATCCTATAGATTCTAATTCTACAACTTCTAATTCAGCATTATTACTAAAAATGTTAAAAAGTAATTTAAATGATGTTAGTCAACCTGTTTTTAAGCTTATGATGAAAAATATATATGATTTGGGATCATATCAGGTAAATACAGATGATTTTAAACTAAATATATTTTATAATGATCCTACCTCACTGAATTATATTTCACCAATTGATAATGAATCATGGCCAGAAAATTTAGAAAAGATTAGATTATTAAATTTATTTGATTTAGATAAGCTTGATTTAAATCAAAATATACAACAAGGAGGAGATGGCTTTTTTGATGCTATTGAGGGAATTACTATTATTCAAGACAGAGGACTTTTAATTTTTCCCACTATTGAGCCATTTGGAGAATTTCTTTTTGAAAAACTTAGAAATTCAAATTCTGAGGATTATAGTGATATTTCAACTTATAATAAAAATCAAAAAAAATATGTGTATCATGAATTATATTCAAAGGGAAAAACATCAGCTGAAAAATTTATTGAAAAAAATAAGTTTAATTTAAAGGGTAAATACAAATCTTCGCAGGATAATGGATCAATATCAACGGGAGAATTCAATATACCACAGGGATCCGTGGTTGTAACAGCTGGTGGCAGGCTTTTACAAGAAGGTATTGATTATATAGTTAATTATCAAACAGGGGATGTACAGATTTTAAATGAAGCTTTAAGAAATTCTAATATACCAATAGAAATATCAACTGAAAGCAATTCATTTTATTCTCAACAAAAAAGAAGATTTTCAGGGATTAATGTAGAACATAAATTTAATCCAAATTTCAAAATTGGAGGTTCACTAATTAATTTGAGTGAAAAATCAATTAGCAGAAAATCTAATTATGGTATTGAACCAGTAAATAATACAATTTTTGGGATTAATACTATATATAGTTCTGAAGCTCCAGTCTTAACTAGGGTAGTAAATATTCTGCCTAATATCAATACAGAAACGCCTTCAAATATTTCTTTAAGAACCGAATTTGCATATTTAATTTCTTCAAATCCTAGATCATCTGGTTATGAAAATACAGCTAGCGTTTATATAGATGATTTTGAAGGTACTCAAAATAAAATTGATTTAAGAGATGTAAATTCATGGAAACTTGCTAGTACACCCGTTGGATACAAAGGTTATGATTTTGGAAGAAACAATTTAAAATCTGGATATAACAGAGCAAAATTATCTTGGTATAGTATTGATCCAATATTTTACTCATATCGAAGTCCAGATGAAATTTCATCAGATGAAATATCTAAAAATAGTACAAGAAGAATTTATGTAGATGAAATTTTCCCTGAATTAGATTTGTTTCAGGGAGAATCGAGATCTCAGACCACATTTGATCTTTCATTTTATCCAGATGAAAAAGGTCCATATAATAATAGCAAAACAGATGAGTTCATTTCAGACAAAAAAAATAATTGGGCTGCTATTACTAAGTCGATCAATACTACAAATTTTAAAAAAGCTAATGTAGAGTACATACAATTTTGGATACTTGATGATTTTGAGGATCATGATTCTAATGAGTTTGAAATTGGTGAAATTGTTTTTCATTTGGGGAATATTTCTGAGGATATACTTAATGATGGTAAAAAACAGTATGAAAATGGACTTCCAATTAAGGACACAGATTTATTTGAGACATCAAATTGGGGTAAAACACCTACTAGTCAATCTTTAGTATATGCATTTAATTCAAATCCAAATCAAAGACAAGAACAAGATTTAGGATATGACGGTTTAAGTGATGAAGAGGAGTTAATTTATTATAATAATGGAAACCCTAATGATCCATCGGGTGATAATTATGAATATTACTTAAATAGAGATGGTGGAATATTAAATAGGTATAAAAACTATAACGGGAGTCAAGGCAATTCACCAACAGATACGAGTTCTAATAATAGAGGTTCAACTACTCTTCCTGATACTGAGGATGTAAATAACGATAATACTATGAACAGAGTAGACAGTTATTTTGAATATAAGGTGCCTATCCTGAAAAATATTACAAAAGAAAATCACCCATTTGTTTCTGATATTAGGGAAAATTCAAATGTAAAGCTTGCAAATGGATCTATTAATAATTCCAGATGGATTCAGTTTAAGATTCCTATTTTTCCCGAATATTATGAGGGAACTAAGTATAGTAGTTTTTTCAATTCTATTAATGGAATAACTGATTTAAAAACAATAAGATTTATTAGGTTAGCTGTCAAAGGATTCTCTAACCCAATTACTCTCAGATTTGCAACCTTAGACCTAGTAAAAACCGATTGGAAAAGGTATAATCAACCATTAAATAATGATAATTCAATTAACAGGGAAACAAACTTTGAGATTGGTAGTGTTAATATTTTAGATAATGAAAACAGGTCACCTGTAAATTATGTATTACCACCAGGAGTTGAGAGAGAAGAAATTATAAATAATAATTCTATAATAAGACAAAATGAGCAATCTTTATCTCTAAAAATTCAGGATTTAAAACCTATGGATTCACGAGCAGTGTATAAAAATATAAATCTTGATCTTAGAAATTATAAAAAAATAAAAATGTATTTACATGCAGAATCCATCATGGGAAAATTACCACTTCCTGGAGATGGTGCAGATGACAAATATGACGAAAGACTTGTTGCTTTCTTGAGATTTGGAAATGACATTAATGAAAATTATTATCAAATTGAAGTACCATTAAAACCAACCTCATATAATTTGGGTCAATCTAATAGGTATAGCCCAGAAAAAGTTTGGCAGCCAGATAGTAATTCAATTGATTTTAATTTAGAAAAATTTTTAGAATTCAAATTAAAATTAATTTCTGACAGAGTTCAATTAAATGATGCAATTTATTTTGATGAGGATTTAAATATTATAGATGAGTTTAGCCCAATCAGTAATCTGCCTGGCCAAAAAAAATATAAATTTTCAATAAAAGGCAATCCATCGCTTGGAAGAATTAAAACGATAGCATTAGGACTTAAAAATCCATCAGATAAAATTGGAAATAACTTGTCCGGAGAAGTATGGTTTAATGAATTAAGACTTTCTGAAATTGATGGTAATGGTGGATGGTCAGCAGTAGCAAATTTTGATGCAAATTTTGCTGATTTTGCTAATGTCTCTTTTAGTGGAAGAATGTCCACTGATGGTTTTGGTTCAGTTGATAAATCCCCAAATGAAACAAGTAATGAAAATTACAGCCAATATTCTTTTATAACTAATGTTAATGCAGGACAACTTTTCCCTGAAGAATGGGGACTTCAAATTCCATTAAGTTATACCCATTCACAAGAACTTACAAAACCTAAATATGATTCATATTATAATGATTTAGACCTTGATAAAATTCTTGACATTACTGAAAACAAAGATTCTATATTAAATCAATCTAGGTTAATTTCTAATTCCAAAAGCTTTAGTATTCTTGGTTTATCAAAAAGAAAAACTAATGATAAAAAACCTAAATTATATGATATTGAAAATATAAATATGTCATACAGTTATTCAGAAAATAACTATACAGATTTTGAAATGGAGTATTCCGATAAGAAAATGGTAGTTGCCAATGCTCAATATTCTTACACTTTCAATACTTTAAATATTTATCCATTTGAAAAATTTCTTAATAATAAAAACTCAAAATATTTAAAGTGGTTAAAGGAATTTAATTTTAATCCATTACCTAATAGTTTAACATTTTCTGGAAATTTTAATAGGTCTTTATTTAAACAGAAATTTAGAGAAATAAATTATTCAGGTATAATTTCAGAAAATCAAATACCAATACCAGAGTTTACGCAATCTAAGTTTATGTTTGATTGGTTGCTATCAATATCACATAATTTATCAAAGTCATTAATCTTAAATTACAATGCATCAAACTCAAGTTTAATACCATCTTTCACTAAAGATATTAATACAACTGAAAGAAATAGATTGGAATTATTTGAAAAGTTCTTTAATGTCGGTGAGCCTAATTTTTATAATCAAAATTTTACAGCAAACTATAATCTTCCAATATCAAATTTCCCATTTTTAGATTTTATTAATGCAAATTATTCATACAACGGAAACTTTAATTGGCAGCGTGGTTCAGACATATTAAATAATGTAAGTGATCAGTTTGGTAATAAATTGGGTAGAGTTAATACTATTCAAAATTCAAATAATCAGACATTAAATATAGCTTTGAATCTCGATAGACTCTACAGGCAAATAAATTTTACAAAAAATAATTTTCTATTTGATTTTTTAACTTTATTAAAAAGAATTAGATCAACTTACAGTGAAAATTCAGGAAAAGTTTTACCTGGATATATACCTTCTATAGGATTTTTAGGTACTTTAAAACCCTCTTTTGGTTTTGTATTTGGATCACAAAAAGATGTGAGATATGAAATTGCAAAAAATGGTTGGTTAACATCCTTTAGTGATTTCAATCAACAGTTTCAAAAAGTATATAATTCAAAGTTTGATTTATCTGCAGAAATAGAATTATTTAAAAATCTTAAAATTGATTTAAATGCTAATAGGACTTATTCAAATAATTTTTCAGAAAATTACTCAATTGTTGAAAATAACTATAATGCAATCAATGGTAGTTTTTATGGAAATTTTTCTATTTCAAGTAATATGTTGAGAACTTCATTTAACGATAGATCCGTTGAGTTTTCTAGTGACTTTGAAAATTTAAAGAAAAATAGGATTCAGATTGCAAGTAGACTTATTTCATTAAAAAATTTAGGAAATATAAGTTATGATAGTGATGGTTTTCCAGTCGGCTACAGCAAAGAAAGTCAGGCTGTTTTAATTCCGGCATTCTTGTCTGCATATACCGGAATTGATGTCTCAAAAATTTCATTAACCCCAATTACAAGCAATCCAAAATTAAATTGGACATTACAGTATGATGGACTAGAGAAGCTTTTTGATCAAGTTTTCTCACGTGTTTCTGTACAACACGGTTACAGATCCAATTTTACAATTAATAATTTTAATTATAATTTAAATTTTACACAGAACGGGATTGATAATTCGGGAAATTATTTTGACAAAATAATTTTTTCTAATATTAATTTAGTTGAACAATTTAATCCACTAATAAGGCTGGATTTTGAATTAAAAAATTCTTTAAGAATTATATTTGATGTTATTAAAGATAGAGCAGTCTCCTTGAGTTTAGCAAATAATTTAATTACTGAATCATGGGGCAATGAATATACATTAGGAATGGGATACAGAATTAAAAATTTGAGATTAAGATCAAATTTAGCTTCCAATGGAAATACTTTTATTGGAGATTTAAATGCTAAAATTGATTTAAACCTTAGAAAAAATATAACTGTAATTAGAAACTTAGAAATTGATGATAATAAAGTTTCTGCAGGGCAATCAATTTTTTCTCTCAAACTTAGTGCTGACTATGCATTGAGTAAAAGTTTTTCAACAATTTTCTTTTATGATCATCTGTTTTCTAAGTATGAAATTTCCACTGCATTTCCTCAAACAAATATTCGATCTGGATTTACTTTGAGATATAGTTTTGGAAATTAAAAATTTATTTTTTTATATCTAACTTAAATTATAATTTAGGAAAATGAATATAAAGGAAAACTTAAAGTATACTAAAGATCATGAATGGATAAAATTGGAGGACAATATTGCAACAGTTGGTATTACAGACTTTGCTCAGAGCGAACTTGGAGATATTGTTTATGTTGAAGTGGAAACATTGGATGAAACATTAGTTAAAGATGATGTATTTGGAACAGTTGAGGCAGTTAAAACAGTTTCTGATCTGTTCTTACCTATGTCAGGAAAAATTATTGAGTTTAATGAAAATCTTTCTGATGCACCAGAATCCATTAATGATTCACCTTACGATGAGGGATGGATAATTAAAGTTGAGGTTTCAAATCCAGATGAGATTAGTGAGCTTCTTGATAATAATCAATACAAGGAGTTAATTGGATAGAAGGTATATTTCTAAAATTACTGTTTACTACACTTTATTTCTTATAATTTTTTCTTTGATCCCTGTTCCGGACCTTGGTTTACCTAAATTTCAATTATTTGAGATTGATAAGTTGGTACACTTTGTCATGTATTTTTCATTAACAATATTATGGTGTTTAGCCTCTGAAAATTTTTATAAATCAAATTTTAAATTGCTTTTATTTGCAATATTTTTTGGATTTGTTTTAGAAATTTTCCAGCATGTACTACCTTCTGGAAGATATTTCGACTTTGGAGATTTATTAGCTAATAGTTTAGGGGTTATATTTGGAATAATTATTTTGTACTATATAAAAAAAAAATTACTTTAGCGAAGAATGAGATCTAAGAAAAATCCAAAAGCAGATTTAAATAAAAAAAGTACATTTTACTTTTCAATTGGCTTATTTATAGTCCTATTTGTCTCCTGGCAAGCAATTGAATATAAAAATTATGATGATGATGGCTATGGGTATATTGCATTAGATGTTGATGATGATGACGATGAAGAAATTCCTATTACTGAACAATTAAAAACACCTCCTCCACCTCCACCTCCACCAGCTCCTGAAATAATTGAAGTAGTTGAGGATGAGGAAGAAATCGAAGAAACAATAATTGAATCTACTGAAACTGACCAGGAAGAAATTGTTGAAGAGGTTGAAGTAGTCGAAGAAGATTTAGATTTAGATGTTCCTTTTGCCATAATTGAAGATGTTCCATTATACCCAGGCTGTGAAAGAGTACCTAAGTCTCAAAGAAGGTCTTGTTTTCAAGAACAAATACAAAAACATATAGCAAGAAATTTTAGATATCCTGAAATCGCCCAGGAAATGGGTATACAAGGTAGAGTTTTTGTCCAATTTACTATAGCTAAAGATGGATCAATAACTGCTATTAGAACTAGAGGACCAGATAAAAATTTAGAAAAAGAGGCCTCAAGAATTATTGGTAAATTGCCAAAAATGACACCTGGTAAACAAAGAGGAAGACCTGTGAGAGTTCCCTTTAGCATCCCTATTATATTTAAGTTGCAATAATTATTTGCCGAGGGATTTTTTTAGACTAATTTTACATTCTTTTATTTTATTGTGCTTCCAAATAAATCCAAAGTTTTTTTATCATTGACTAAAGCGAGACTTTCGTTTAGTGTTGTTTTCTCAACCCTTGCAGGTTATGTTTTAGCAGTAGAACTGATAAATTTTTCTGATCTAGTACTTCTTCTCATTGGTGGTTATTGTATGGTTGGAGCATCCAATTCATTTAATCAGATAATTGAAAAGGATAAAGATGCATTAATGGATAGAACAAAAACACGGCCACTTCCAACAAAAGAAATATCAACATCAAACGCTTTTTGGATATCTGTTTTATTAACTCTTACAGGACTGGGAATTTTATATACAATAAATTACAAAACAGCATTTTTTGCAGCTGTATCAGTCTTTATATATACATGCATCTACACACCACTAAAACCCATTACTCCTTTGTCCGTATTTGTTGGTGCAATACCCGGAGCAATACCATTTATGTTAGGTTGGGTTGCAGCTACAAATAGTTTTGGTATTGAACCAGGCACTTTATTTATGATTCAATTTTTTTGGCAATTTCCTCACTTTTGGGCATTGGGATGGATGCTGGATGATGACTATAAAAAAGCTGGATTTAATATGCTACCAACTGGAAAGAAAGACAAAAAAACTGCTATTCAAATTATTTTATATATCATCTGGATGATTATAATTTCTATATTTCCTTATTCTGGATTAACAGGTGCTTTATCACTAAGTATTTATGGAGCAATTATTGTACTTGTTCTGGGAGTGTTAATGTTGATGTTTGCTGTTAATTTATATAATAGAATGAATACTGAATCTGCGAGAAGACTATTTTTATTCACAATTTTTTATCTAACTTCAATTCAATTAGTATATATTTTTGATAAGTTCATATGAGTGATAGTAATCTAAATACAAACAAAGTAAGGGCAAAAAAAATGATGTTATTATTTGCATTATTAAGTATAACAATGACATTTGCTGGACTTACAAGTGCTTACCTAGTTAGTAAGGGAAGACCAGATTGGCTTGTAGACTTCCAGTTGCCAAATTTATTTTTTTATAGTACGTTAATAATTGTACTAAGTAGTCTAACAATTCAAATTTCATATTTATATTTAAAAACAAATCAATCAAAAAATAAAGTTG
>CACASE010000021.1 GCA_902535165.1 uncultured Bacteroidota bacterium
TATTTATGTTTAGTGTAATGTTAGATTCTTCTATCTCTTGAACAAGGTTATATGTTTGACAATATTCAACATCTAAGGTTTTACCTTTTGTACACCAATCAATTACAATTCTTTCTGGCATTATCCTTAAAAGCGAATCCATTACTTGAAAAGGGAATAAACCTCTTTTAACCTCAGGTAATGATAACTTCACATCCTTTTTAGAAATTACATGATTTGCACATGCAACTATTAATAAACCGCCAGCGTATACATCTCCCTCAAGTACAACAAGCTTAGGTTTGTATAATTTGTTAAAAATATCTGCAATTTGTATTGTATTTTCTGATTCTTTAAAATCGTTTAGATCTAATCCTGCACAAAAAGTATCTCCAATTGATTTATAAATTACTGCACGTATTGAATCATTAGAGTTTACATAATCTGTACAAATAGCTAACTCTTCAATCATTTTTGAGTTAAGGGCATTTTTTTTATTAGCTCTATTTAAAATTATTTCAATGTGATTGTTCTCAACTTTAACAATAAGATGATCAAAAGAAATTGTTTCAAAATTTTCAATTTTTTTCTTGTCAAAAAACATAATTACATTCTAAATGTCCCATATGATTCAGAACCTTTAATTTTTTCCTTATAGATTACCTCTAAACAAACTTTTAAATGGTTTCGGGTTTCTCTTGGATCAATTACTCCATCGTCCATAACTTCAGAGGTTGTATGCCATATAGAAGCTTTTTGTTCTGCATCAATAATTAATTTCTTTTTATCTCTGTTAAGTTGTCGTTTATCAATTTTTTTATTTTGTTTTAATGCAGAATTAATTTTGACTATTTCCATAACTCCAGCAAGTTGTTCTGCACCCATTACACCAGATTTTACATTTGGATAAGCAAATAAAAATCTTGGATCAAAAGATCTTCCACACATTGCATAATTTCCTGCTCCAAAAGAATTACCAACAAGAAGAGTAATGTGAGGTACTTCACTACCAGCAACAGCATGTATTAGTTGTGCACCATGATTGATAATACCTCTTTGCTCATGCCTTTTTCCAACCATAAAACCAGTAGTGTTATGTATAAATAGTAATGGTGTATTGCTTTTATTTGCTAATTGAATAAACTGGGTTGCCTTCTTAGCAGATTCACTGAATATGACTCCATTACTCGCAATAATTCCTATTTTATGATCATTAATTTTTGACCATCCACACTTCATAGTAGCTCCATATGTACTTTTGAACTCGGTAAATTGAGAATTATCAACAAATCTTACAATCAAATCCCTTATATCAAAGGGAGTTTTTAGATTTTCAGGAATAATTCCTAAAATTTCATCTTTATCAAATTTAGGTGGATTATTATCACTTATTTCATCAATAATTTTATCTAATACATTAAATTCGACAATGTCTCTAGCAATTTTTATAGCCTCGTTTTCATTTTCTGCTAAAAAATCTGAAACACCTGAAAGATTGCTATGCATAACTGCTCCTCCAAGTTCCTCATCGCTTGAATCCTCATTTGTTGCCATTTTAACTAGGGGAGGACCAGCCAAAAATACTTTTGCTTGATCTTTTAACATGATAGTATAATCTGACATCCCAGGAACATAAGCTCCACCTGCAGTGGAGTTTCCAAAAACAATAGAAATATTTAATATGCCTTGTTTACTTCTTTGGGACATGTCTTTAAACATTGCACCATAATTATTAAATACTCTATCCTGATCAGGGAGATTTGCACCTCCACTTTCAACTAAATTTATAGTTGTAAGTTTATTTTCTGTGGCAATCTTACACAATCTCAGATTCTTTAAACTTGTAGCATAATCCACAACACCCCCTTTTTTTGTGCCTATGTTTGCATTAATTATGCATAATTTTTTTTTAACTAAACCAATACCTGATATTGTAGTTCCACCAGGACCGAATCCATTTTCATGATTGAGACCTGCCAAAGGCATCAATTCTATAAATGGACTGTCTTTATCAAGAAGCTTTGTAATCTTGTCTCTAGATAATGATTTTCCACTTTGTTTAGCTTTTTTTAATGCAAATTCATTTCCTTGTATCTTGCTTAGCTTTAAATATGAATTCAGTTCTTTGACAAGATCATTCATTGCTCTTTTATTTGTCTTAAAAGAGGCACTCTTGTTATTGATCGAAGATTTAAAAACTTTCATTAATTAAAACCCTTTATAATAAAAGAAAGAGCAACTGCTGTTGCTCTTTCTTTAGTTTTTTTCTGTTATACAATTTATGAATTGATAGCAGATAATTTTAGAGTTTTAGAACTGATATTTTAAAGAGGCAACAGCAGATGTTCCAATCTCTGGCATACCATTATAAACTCTATATTTTTTACCAAGTAGATTACTCACGTTAACTCCAAGCTGAGTTTTTTGACTAAACTTGTATCCTAAATTAGCATCCCATACAGTTCTTTTTGGAACAAATCCACTATACCATCCTTGATCTGCTGTAAATGAATTTTGATATCTCATCGATAATCCACCTGAGAAGCCTTTTGATGGGTAATAGCTCATTCCAGCTTTTACTCTATGTTTTGGAGTATTTAGATTGTAGGTGGAACCTCCTGTTTCACCTTCTCCTACATCATCTTTTTCAAAAAAGTTTTGAGATAACCATGAGTAATTTGCAAACAATGAAATATTTTCAGTTGCTGCATACTCAGTTGAAATGTCTGCACCATAAAATTCGATCTCACCAAAATTTTTGTATCCAAAGTTGATAGGTCCTCTCATGAATGATTGATCTGTATTGACGATTCCTGTTGGTGCACCTGTTAGAGCAGTATATCCTGTCGCGAATCCATTACCCATTATTTGACCTAATGCCCTTGCAAGTAGAGACCCACCAAGTGCTCTCCCGAATGTAAATCCAAGTGCATCTGCAATATCAGTAGCAGCCGAAGCAGGTAATTGAGCAAAAGGACTTATTATTTCAAGTGCTGAAAAATTTTCTTTGGTTTGTCTGTAAATATCAATACTAGCTTTAAATCTGTCTAATTCGACCTTATATCCAATTTCATAAGTTGTTTCTGTTCCGATAGATGCAGTATCAGATGGTTCAAGATCAGTGTTATTACCAACAAGATCAACAGGTATGATAAAACTGTTAGCTACAACCGAATTCCATACAATAGGATTTTGCAAAAATGCTGGTACATTAACAAATAGTCCAACAACTGACTGAGATAATGCTGGAATCATTTGCGGAAGCAATCCCAAATAAATAGAAAATAAATCCAATCCAAGTCCTTGGTAGAATACAGGGTTAGCAGCCTGAATTTGATCAATTCCTGGTATTGCCCAAGTTACATATGGATTGTTAAATGTTTGTTGAGTAGCATTTCCCATAACCTGATTTGGGAAACCCCAACTCAAACCTACATGATCAGCAAACATTGTTTGAGCATTGCTACTGGTTGTTGCTTGGCTAGCTGTTAATCTTATTGAGCTAGTAGCACTAGGTTTAAATATCAAAGAAGCTTTTGGAGCAAAAGCACCCTCATTGATATTAGTATATTGATCATATCTACCACCAAGAATCAAGTTTACATTATCAGAGATAGAAGTGTTAGTTTGAAAATAAGTACCATATACTCTTATCTCAGAGCCATCATTTCTAGCAAATATTCCACCAGCAGTCATCTCCTGTGGAGTAGATGCTTGTGCATTCCAGTTAGTATTGAATGATGAAAGCTTATGGTCTAAACCGACGCTAATATCCGTGGTTCCAAGAGTTAAGTCGTACTGTATTTGAGCTTGACTTTCTTTAATGTCGTTAGTGTTTTTAAATGTATTCCTTTGTGTTGTTCTGTAATAATAACCTTGATCAGCAGCATCAAATGGTGATTCACTTTTACTAACACTATATTGTGCAGTCAGATTACCACTTTTCATCTTGAGATTAAAGAAGTTATTTTCATTATTTTCAAATGCTTCTGCATAAAATTCACTCCATGAAAGACCCTCTCTTGCTAAAATACCAGCTTGTGCGGTAATTTCTAAATTAGATGATGGTCTGAAGTATAAAGTCGCATCTACATTATACCCATTTGCTTTTTCTAATAATTGACCACCGGTCTGTAAAGCTGTTGCTTCATCAATTTCATACTCTCCATTTTCACTGTATCTAGCATTAATTTTATATCCAAACGTACCACTATCATTTGCAGCGGCATGTCTTAAAGAAGCCTGAAAAATATCCCAGTTACCTTTTCCAAGCATTGACTCTTGGTTTGCAAGGCCACCAGAGGATATCTCTATCGATGTTCCCGGATATTTAAATGGATCCTTTGACATAAAGTGAACAACACCAGAATTTGTGTATGCACCATATGCAGATGACCCTGAACCTCGAACAACTTCAATTTTTTCTAGATCAAGTCCGGAGAGATTTGTGTTTGCAGCATCAAATACTTGTAGCCCAATAGTAGAAATTTGTCTACCATCTAAAAGTACCACAGATGTTGTATTAAAAACACTTGCACCATCTCTAAGAGTTATGTTATATCTATTTGCACCTTGTCTGTCTAATGTAAGTCCAACTACATTATCTAGCAGTTGAGTAACATTTGTAGTAGGTCTATTCTCGATTGTTTTTGCATCAATCACTGTTGTAGATGAAGGAGCATCCACAGCTTTTTCAGATTTTTTAGATGCAGAAAAAACCATCTCTCCTTTTTCCTGAGCATTTACAAATAAAATACCTGAAAGAATAAAAAGAAAGCTTGATAAATAGAATTTAAGTTTCATAATATATAGTTTGTTAATTATTTTCTTGGTCTAATTTAAGAATATTTTCAATTCTAAACTTGTTTTGTGCAAATTTACACAAAAATTGGAAATTGTAAACCTGGTTACTAGATGTAGCTATGTTTTATTCCCAGATGACATCATTTTCTGATGAATACCAATCATTATAGCTCTGGGAAAATCTCTCATCTATTTTAGCTCTTTTTATTTTCAATGTCGGAGTAGCCAGTCCATTATCAGGTAGCCATTCATCCTTAACCATTACAATTTTTTTGATTTTTTTATAACCATCCAAATCTAAATTTACTTCATTAAGTAATTCAGAAAGTTTTTTATTAACAGAATTTTTATCATTTTTTGCAATTTCAGTTGGAACTGCAAGTAAAATTGGTTGATCTAGCCCAAGTCCAACTATACAAAGCTGTTGAAACTCTGTTACTTTCCCAAAATATGATTCTAAAACGCTTGGTTCAATATATTTACCTTTGCTAGTTTTAAAAATATCTTTTACCCTTCCAGTAATATATAAAAAACCATCATCATCAACATAACCCATGTCGCCTGTATGTAGCCAACCGTCGATTAAAGTTTGATTAGTCATTTTTTTATTCTTGTAGTAAGAATCAAGTAAAAAAGGACCTGACATACAAACTTCACCTTGATCTGTAATTTTTAACTCAACACTGGGACTACTTTTTTTACCCACTGAACCAACTCCCAATGGCTGAAAAGGATCTAAGTTTGTGCATACACAGCAATTTTCGGTCATACCATAACCATTAACAATGTATACACCAATGGTTTTATACCACTCTAATAATGGCACAGGCATAGCAGCAGCGCCAGAGACAATAACTCTTACTTTTGACCAACCTAAGGCTGCTCTTAATTTTTTCTTTATTATAGATGAGATTATTGGAATCTTCAAAAGAATATTAAGCTTTTTCTGAGACATCTTTTCAAGTACTTTTTCTTTAAATTTTGTATAAATCCTAGGGACACCCTGAAAAGTTGTTGGCTGAACTTCAGCCAAGTTTTTCCCAAATGTATCCAAGGATTCTACAAAGTTTATATTTCCACCATATCGAAGACATGACCATTCAATACAAATTCTTTCAAAAATATGATTGAGTGGCAGATATGAAATAAACCTGTTATCACCAAATGTACTAACACCAAGCGGATTATAGGCTTCATGAATTTCTTTTGTGTTCATCAGTGATTCATACTTGATAACAGCACCTTTTGAATCTCCAGTTGTACCAGAAGTAAAAATTATAGTCCAAACATCATCTTTTAAAGGATAATAATTCTCTGTTTGGGGTTCAAACTTATTAATAAATTCCTCCCACTGATAACCTTCATTAACCTTTGAGTTACCTTCATAGTGGGGGAATGCAATTATTGGAAGGTTTTGAGTATCAATACCTTTTTTCATTTCATCCCAATTATTCTCCAATTTCCCTACAAATAAAGCTTCAACATCACCAAATTCGATTAGATGCTTCATTTCATGAGATTTGAGAGTAGGAAAAAATGGAACTGAAATAAATCCCGCCATCGTTATTGCAAGGTCAGCAATAATCCATTCGCTACAATTTTTTGAAACTAAACCAACATGGCTTTTTTCTTTGAGTCCTAGACTTTTTAGGCCAGTAGCTAGTTTTCTTGCGGCTAATCCAGCTTCTCCCCAAGTGTATTCTTTCCATGTATCTCCAATAGGCTGTCTTAAAAAAGGTTGATTTTTTAGTTTAGATTCACATTCATAGAATGGAAAATCAAAATGTTTGTTAGTCATGTTCACAATTTAAAAAAAATACATTAAATGACTATATTAATATCAAATTAATTCTTTACAAATGGACAATCAAAAATTGAAAACGGAGCTTAATAATCTTAAAGATTTAGAAAAATATATTGGAAAAGAAATTGGAATTACTGATTGGTTCCAAATTACTCAAGATGATATTAATGCATTTGCAAAATTAACACATGACGAGCAGTGGATTCATACTGATATTGAAAGATCAAAAAAATATTCACCTTATAAAACAACAGTAGCTCATGGTTTTTTTATATTATCACTTTCTATAAAGTTTATTTATGAAACTTTTAATATTAAAAGTGTAAAAATGGGTGTCAATTACGGATTGGACAGAGTAAGGTTTATGAGCCCAACTTTTTCAGGAGGGTATGTTAGAGCTTTAATTTCACTAGTTGATGCAGAAATTAATGTTCAGTCTGTTAAATATAAAATGTCTATTGTGTTTGAACAGAAAGGTCAAGAAAAACCTGTTTGTGTGGCCGAATTTCTGGCTATGGCTTATGAATGATAATATTCTAATTTTAAAATAGATTTTTTGCAATAACTTTAATATTTAACATTTATTTTATGAATTTTTTAAAACTATTCAATTATTAATGATTTAGTAAACTAAACACAACAAATAAAAATTATATTTAAAAAACAACAATTATGAATAAATTAAATTTATAAACTATGAAAAAAACATTACTTATTATATTAATCTTTGTTGTATCATCTTGTTCAAATGAGCATCCTGATTATGCTGCAAATAAAGAATTAGCTCAAAAATGGGTTGAAACATTTGAAACACAAAATATGGACTTATGGGAAGAAGTTGTCTCTGAAGATGTTGTTGATGTTTCCCCGATGTATGGAATGGGCCAAATTGATTATGCTTCATCAAAACAAATCGCTGAGTTTTATGTCGATAATTACACAGATGTAAAATTTAATAATCCAGTTTGGTTACCTGGAATTGATACCTTAACAATGAAACCTGATGGTAGTGTGAGAGCTTACGGCGTATGGACAGGAAAAAGTAATTCAACTGGAAGAATTTTTACTTTACCCTCTTACCATAATTTTGGTTTTAAAGATGGTAAAATTATCTCAACTGGAGAATACTTTGATGCTACTGGAATGGTTAATTCTGTTGGTCCTGTTGAAAGAAGTGTTATTGTAGTTAGCGCAGATATTAAAAAAGGAAAGTATGAGGCTTTTCAAGAATTAATGAAATCAGAAGCTGGACTGAAAACAACTAGAAATTATGAGGGTTGTAATCACGTTGAGTCATTTTTCAATGAAGAATCAAATAAGTATATCGTGATTGAACATTGGGACTCTTATGAGCTTTACAATGCATATGCTGATTGGAGATTCAACGAAGATCCAAGCGGTCTAGTTAAAGAAATGCTTCCTCTTTTAAATGGTGGAGAAAATGGAATTTCAATTTTTTCAAATAATTCAGGATATGGTTTCTACTAATATTTATAAATAAATAAAATAAATAAAATGAAAAAAATACTATTAATAATTACTATCGGAGTTTTTTTGGGCTGCGAAACTAAAACAGTTGAAGTCGAAAAGAAAGCAGGGGAATGGCTAATGGATGGAAACTGGAATGGAAAAAAATATATGCTTTCAGATGATAAGTATGTAGATCTAGCAATGACTTTTATGGAAGCATACGCTGATTTTGACCCTCAAACTATGGTAGAAATGACTACCGACATGGCAAAATTCCATCCTGGTGATGCTGCTGGTGTTTTCGATGTTGATATGAGTAATACTGATTTTATTGTTCAGAGGCAATCAGATTGGGATTCTATTTCCAGAAATTATAATTTTATTATACCATTAAAGTTAGAGGAGACTAATTCTAATGTAGTTCACGCTGGAATTTCTGAAAAAAGATTCTACAAAGATGGTAGTACAGAATCAATACTTTTTTATGAAAAAATTTGGTTTAATAGTGAAGATAAAATAAGTAGGGTAGTTCAGTGGATGAGACCAAATTAAATCTTTTATCATGAAAAAAATATTATTTTTATTAGTCATAGCAGCTTTAATAAGTTGTGAGTCAAAAGTTGTTGAGACACCTGCTAAAGCAGGTGAAATTGCTTTAGGTCCGAATACTGGAAGTAAATTTTATTTGACATCTGATGACAATGTAGATGTTGTTAAAAAATTACTTCAATCATGGAATAATATGGATCCTGATGGTATGTTTGAAGTACTTGAAGACACAATTACTTGGTTTGTTGCTTCTGAAAAAAAACCCATCGTTGCAGACAAAAATTTTATTATTGATTATATGTCAGCATATGATTCAATCAGTCAAGTGGTTCAAGGGTACATACCCCATCAATATGAAGGTCAAACAGCAAATGTAGTTTCTGTTGCATCGAGAGAAACAAAATTTAAAAAAGATGGAACAGTTGAGGATGACCGTTTATTCGAAAGATTTTTTATCCGTAATGGAAAGATTTTTCGGGTAATGGCTTGGTCTGCTAAATGGAACACAAACTAAAATTATAATTATGAAAAAAATACTATTAATAATTACTATCGCAGTTTTTTTGGGCTGCGAAACTAAAACAGTTGAAGTTACAAAACCTGCAGGTGAGTGGCTTATGGGAAATTTAAAGGGAGATAAAATGATTCCTGGTCCTGATGAAGATGCTCAAGTTGCTATGGATGTAATTATGGGCTATGCTAACAAGGATTTTGAATTAATGATGGAGAGATCTGCAGATACAGTAATGTTTTTCCCTGAAAAGGGTGGAGAACTTGTTCAACTTGTTAAACCATTTGATGATTTTGTGGAGTCTTTGCAAGAACCTTATGATTCTATTGTAAGAACACCATATAATGTTTATCCTTTACGACCAGAAAGCTCTGATAATTTTACCATTGTAACTGTGCCTTTCACAGAAATTAGATACGCCAAAGATGGCTCAGTTGAGAAGGAAAGAATTATAGAAAGATTTTGGGTTGTAGATGGTAAGGTAGTCAGAGTCAACAAATGGGCCGCTGAATTAAATTAAATTTAAATTAAAGACTATGAAAAAAATAATATTATTATTGACAGTTGCATTTTTTTTAAGCTGTGAAACAAAAACAATTGAAGTTGAAAAGTCTGCTGGTATGACATACTATGGTGCAAACGAAGGTAAAAAATTTCAGTTTGGATCAGATGAAATCGCTCAATTGGCAGTAGATGCTATCTTAGCCTATGCAGATGGTAATTTTGATTTTATGAATGAGATTTCTGCAGATACCATTATGTTTTTTGAACCTTCAATGGGTAAGCCAATTGCAGTAATAAATCCTGCAAATGAATTTTTAACTCAGATTCAATCGCCATATGATTCAATAACAAGGTTTGTTTTCAATGCAATTCCTCTCAAAAGAGAAGGTGATAATTATGAAACTGTCACAGTCTCTTTCAGAGAAAACAGATATAAAAATGGTGAAGTAGAAAAACTTAGGGTAGTTGATAAAATATGGTTTAGAGATGGTAAGTTTTTTAGAGTTAATCAATGGAATGGAATTATTGATTAAATTTGAAAAAAATTACAACTATGAAAAAAATATTTATAATTACATTTTTAACAATTTTCACATTTTCGTGTGAATCACCTGCTCCTGCTGAAAAGGAAGCTGAGAGAGCCCCTGGATTTTTAAGAACTTCGGACGGAGATATCCCTGCTGATGATGCCAATCCCGAAAATTTAGATTTATGGGATAAATATATTGAAGCTCACAATAACAGAGATCTAGATGCAATTGCTTCTATGAATATTGACTCAACTCAACAAATGGGAAGTTTTAAAATTGTTGGACCTGATGGATCTGTAATTGATGGGGCTGATACTCATATTGAATTTCTGAAAGGATGGTTTGAATCTGAAAATCCCACCTGGAATACATGGTTCTCCTACACAATGAAGGTTGAAAATCAACCTGGAGAATGGGTTATTTCTGGTGCTCAAGTAAAAAAGACTGTTAATGGAGAAGAAGTCACATCCTATGATGTTATCGATGCTTACATAGAAGAAGGAAAGATAGGTGCTTTTTGGGTATTTACTAGAGCTGAGCCTCAACAACAATAATTATAATTCTAAATCGTATAAAGGGGAGTTATTTTAACTCCTTTTTTTTTTGTAATTTTTTAATATGAATAGAAAAAGTACAATTAATGAATTTTTAAATTACATCGAAAATCGCATTGAAATAGGAGATTATAAAAATTCTGTTCATAAAATAACCTTTATGACTACTGTTCATGTAATTAAAAAAATTATTGGAGAAAAATAAATTATGAAAAAAATTATTTTATTAATTATCTTCTTAACACTAGCTTCATGCAACACTCATGATGAAGTTAAGTATGTAAATAAAGACTATTCGATTGAGGTTAGATTAGATGATTTAATGTCAAGAATGACTTTAGAAGAAAAAGTTGCGCAAATGGTGCAGTTTGTAGGATTAAACTATATAACTGATGCCGATCGTAACATGACAGCAGAACAAATTTTAAATAGCGATAGCAGAGCTTCATACCGCGGATTACTAAAAAAAGATATTGCTCAAATGGTTGTCGATGGTAAAATAGGATCTTTTTTACATGTTTTAACTTTGCAAGAGGCGAACAGATTACAGCAATTAGCTCAAAAATCTAGATTAAAAATTCCTTTATTAATTGGTATTGATGCAATCCATGGAAACGGAATGGTAGCGGGAACAACAGTTTATCCTTCTCCAATATCATTGGCATCAACATTTGATGAAAAAATTGCTTTTAAAATTGGTCAAGAAACTGCATTGGAGGTCAGAGCCCACGGTTCACATTGGGCATTTACACCTAACGTTGATGTTCTTAGAGATCCGCGTTGGGGAAGAGTAGGTGAAACCTTTGGTGAAGATCCACTATTAGTTGGAAACTTTGGTGTTGAAATGATAAAAGGTCTACAATCAGATGATTTTTCGGGACCTAATAATGTGATCGCTTGTGCGAAACATTTTGTTGCAGGCTCTGAGCCTATTAATGGTTTGAACGTGTCTCCAATGGATATTTCTGAAAGATCTTTGAGAGAAATATATTTAAAGCCATTCAGAAAGGCTGTAGATGCTGGAGTTTATTCAGTTATGGCTGCTCACAATGAAATAAATGGAATACCTGCGCACATGCACAAAGAACTACTTACTGATTTGATGAGAGATGAATTCAAATTTGATGGGTTCTATGTGAGCGATTGGCTAGACATAAATAGAATAAACAGTCTACACAAGATAGCAAAGGATTTCAAACAAGCTATTTATTTTGCTGTTGACGCAGGTATGGATATGAACATGCATGGTCCAAACTTCTTAGAGAATGTTGTTGAATTAGTAAAGGATGGGAAATTAGATATTGAAAGAATTGATTTCGCTGCCAGAAAAATTTTATATGCTAAATTTAAATTAGGACTTTTTGAGAACCCTTTGGTCAACCCTGAAGAAGTAAAAAAAAATGTTTTTCTACCTAAACATTTAAATACTGCATTAAATGCTGCTAGAAGATCAATTGTATTATTAAAGAATCAAGATATTTTGCCATTAGACAAGAATAAAGGTAAAAGAATACTTGTAACCGGACCAAATTCGAATAATCATTCAGTTCTCGGAGATTGGGTTTTTGATCAGCCCGAAGAGAATGTAATTACAATCTATGAGGGAATAAAATCCCTTGGTGAAAGTAAAGGTTTTAAAATAGATTATTTTGATTCTAATGAGGATATACGGTCTATCTCGGAAAAAGATATTTCAAACACCCTAAACTACGCAAAAAACTATGATCAAATTATTGTGGTTGTTGGGGACAATTCGCAAAGAAATCTTAAATCAAAAAAAACAGCAGGTGAAAATATGGGAAGAGCAAATCTCAATCTAGCTGGTAAACAACTTAAATTAGTCAAGAAGCTTAAAGAATTAAACAGAAATGTAATTGTTGTTTATGTTAACGGGAAGCCAATTGCCGAGCCTTGGATAAGTGATAACATTCCTGGAATTGTGGAGTCTTGGGAATCAGGCAGCATGGCTGGTCAAGCTGTAGCTGAAGTGCTCTTTGGTGATATTAATCCAAGTGGTAAATTACCTTTGACATTTCCTAGAAGTGTTGGACAATTACAAATGATATACAATCATAAACCATCTCAATACTTCCATAAATATGCATTTGAAAAAACAACTCCTTTATATCCATTTGGATACGGTCTTAGTTATTCAAAATTTATTTATTCAAATTTTGGAATTTCCAGAGAAAAAAATGATGAATTAATAAGTGTAACTGTTGAGTTAAAAAATGATAGTAATATTGATGGTGAGGAGGTCGTTCAATTATACTTTAATGACAGTTACAGTTCAGTTACAAGACCTGTTAAAGAGTTAGTTTCATATAAAAGAGTTTATGTGAAGGCTGGTGAGACAAAAACTGTTACACTTAATATTTCTGTAAAAGATTTAGCTTTTTATGACATAGACATGATTAATTGTGTAGAGGAAGGCGAATTCCAGTTTATGATTGGTGGATCCTCAGATTCCAAGGATCATTTAAAAAATTCTATCAATATTGAAAGAAGGTATGAGTTCTAAAATATATATTTTAATTTTTTTAATAATTATTTCTTGTTCTAACGAACCAACAAATGAAATTAAACCAAAAGTCATTGCCTACTACACTGGAAATGGGGATACTATAAATGAATTTGATTTGAGTGGTGTGGATCAAATTATATATAGTTTTTTACATCTTAAAGAAAATAAATTAGCTATAGATAATGAAG
>CACASE010000022.1 GCA_902535165.1 uncultured Bacteroidota bacterium
GAGGGCGTCATTAATTAGAATGTATAAAGGCAAATCTCCATTTCTAGCAGACAGAGTGCATTTACATCACAGGCTGATTGACAAAGGCTATAGCCATTGGGGGGCGTCAACTTTAATACTGGGATTGTCTATTACTGTGGTAATGGTAGGGGTGTTTGCCTCTTCGCTATTAATGAATCTGACGATTTGCTCTCTAATCGTATTTATTTATCTAACTATAGTTTATTTCATGTTCTTTAATTAAATGAAAAAGTTGATAACACTTTTGCTTTTATCATGGGCTTCTTTTTCACAAACAATAGAAAACGATGATTTTTTAATTGTTGAGGGTGAAAGCTTAAAATACTTTTATATTTTAACTGAAGATGGATACTATATTTCAGAGCTAGAAGGAAAGAGTACATTTAAAGAATACTCGAAAGAGATTCCGAAATCTTTAAATGTTCCTTTCAGCACTTTAATTCCTCTATTGCATAACTCACAAACATATCTTTTATATCCAGGCGGAGGACTATTATATACTTTTTCTGATGGATCAATTGATAGGATTGACAGATCATTCCCGCACAGGAATCAATATGGTGCTCATTTATTCTCTTATAAAGAGAATATTTTCTTAATTGGCGGCTATGGATATTGGCAAACAAAATCGATAATAACAAAATTTAATTTTAATAGTGGAGATTGGGAATTGGTTAACACTAAAGGGCAGGAACCTGTTGGTATTGACAGAGGAACTTATTTTATTATTAACAACAAAATTTATGTATTTGACTTTATGTCTAGAGAAATCAATACCCAGAAAGAAAAAAGAAATGAGAATCTGTATGTTTTGAATTTGGATAGTTTTGAGTGGAAAAAACTTGGTGTAATTAATGATAATATTGAATTAATTAATATAAAAAATAAAGAAGCAAAGCGCTTTTTTGAGTTTGATGATAAATTAATTCTTAGCTATTCAGATACTCCCGAATTTTTTGTGGTAGATATCCAAAACAACTCTTTTCAAAACTTTAAGGATGAAGAATTATTTTACAAGTCTTCCAACCAATTTATAGTTAAAAATAACCGCCTAATAGGGCCAATTAAAAACACGTTGACAGGTGAAACAGCATTTGAAAAATTTGACTTAACTAATATTGCCAATTACCCAATTGGTGAAGCATCATATTTTTTTAGAGACAAAGAAGAGTTTTTTCAATATGTATATTTTGCTTTGTTCTTTATTACAGTCTTAATAATTGTATTAAGCATGTATCATAAAATGATTGAGCAAACATACATACTTGATGAAAGCTCTATTTCTGTGTCTGGTGTGTCACATCAATTATCGCCAATTGAAATAAGTATCCTCTCTTTATTTACTAGAAATAGAAATGTATTAAACGCCGAGCTGATGCAGCTTTTTATAAGGGATGATAAAACTAAAGACTATGCTGTTAAAAGAAAAAACAAAACTATTGTTAACCTTGAAGCTAAACTCTTTAAGTTTTTTAATATTGATTTTATTGACAAAAAAAAATCAAAAGGTGATTCAAGACAACTAACCTATACACTGAATAAGAAAATACGAATAATTGAAGATATCACTGAATAGTAAAGCTCTCTAATCCACTAACAAACTCTCTATTATTTGAAAGTTTTGGCACTTTATTTTGACCTCCAAGCTTTCCAATAGATTTCATATACTTATTAAAACCTTCTTTTTTAACAACAATTATTTTTAAGCTTTTTAAAACCCCTCCTTTTACAAGGTCTTTATAGTAAATATTTTTTTGCTGCATACTTTTATCTAGTACCTTTTCAGCAAAACCTATATCAATTTTTTCATTTTCGAACTCAATCCACCATTCATGGTAAGGTAACCCTTTTTTAGGGTTAATCATTGGCGCAACCGTGAACTCTCTAATATTAATTTCTTTTATTTCACAAAGCTCAGAGATGGATTTTTCAACCTCCTCACAGATGACGTGCTCTCCAAAAGCTGATATGAAATGCTTATATCTGCCTGTAACCAAAATTTTAGGTGGATTTAAGGAAGTGAACTTAACTGTATCGCCAGTATTATAAGCCCATAAACCTGCATTATTTGAAATAACTAACACATAATTGGTTTCAATTTTTACATTACCCAAATTGTATCTTTTAGCGTCTTCTTTTTTAAACTCATCAGTTTTTATAAACTCATAAAAAATACCTGAATCATATTGTAAAAGCAATGATTTTTCTGATTGGGAGTTTTGATATGCAAAAAAACCCTCTGATGCTGGATAATACTCAACTGTATCTATTTCCTTGCCAATCAAGTCTTTAAAAATGTTTTTATAAGGTAAAAAATTTACTCCTCCATATATGAAAAGGTTAAAATCATGGAATATCTCAGTCAGATTTTTCTTTTTAGCTTTCTTTAGAATCTTCTCAAAATACATTTGAACCCATGATGGTATGCCTCCTATTACTGTCATATTTTCATTGATGGTCTCGTCACATATTTTATCGACTTTTAGCTCCCAGTCTTCTATTGAGTTTGTTTTAAATGTTGGTAAATTATTTTTTCTTAAATAATTTGGAACATGATGAGCTACAATTCCTGAAAGTCTTCCTTCAAGGATACCATTTATGTTTTTAAGGACAGGTGAGCCTTGTATAAAAATTGTTTTACCATTTAGAAACGTTGTTTTTTGAGTTTCATAAATGTAAAAAAGTAATGCATTTCTAGCTGACAATATATGGTTTGGCATAGATTCATTTGTGATTGGAATTTGCTTAACCCCACTTGTTGTTCCTGATGTTTTAGCCAAATATTTTGGTTTGCCAGGCCATAAAACATCATGCTCTCCTTTTTTTATTCTTTCAATATATTTTTTTATTTGTTCATAGTCTCTGACGGGGACTCTATCAATAAAATCTTTATAGTTTTTTATATCATCAAAGTTATGATCAATTCCAAAGCTTGTGTTTTTTGCCTTTTCAATAAGTTTTTTTAATGTCTTTCTTTGTATTTCAGGAGCCTTACAGTAAGATCTTTTAATTTTATTGACAACAACAAAGGCAAATATCCTTGCAAAAAATCTTTTGAACAACAACATCCTAAAAGCTAATTAAATCCTCTGGATTTAGAGGGCCTTGTGAATCCCATATTTCAAAGTGCAAATGAGGTCCGGTAGTTAACTCACCTGTATTTCCAGACAGAGCTATAACCTCGCCAGACATTACAAAATCACCCTTTTTAACCTTTATAGATTCATTGTGCTTGTAAATGCTAGTCAATTTATTTTTGTGGTGGACAACTACTGTATATCCGTAGTTGAGAGTCCATGCAGAAAAAATGACAATGCCGTCTGAAATAGATTTAATTGGAGTTCGTTCTTTTAAAACTATATCCACCCCGAAGTGTTTATTTGAAAAATTAAAACCTTCTGAGATTAATCCATTTGCTGGACTTATTAAATCGATGGATATTTCATTTTTCTCCGACTCAATGATATTAAAACGATCCTCTATTTCTACTATTTTTCTTAGAATCGAATCTTCAATACTGATATTAACATCTAGCTCACTTAATTCAATATTTTGGATATTCTGATTTTCAGAATAAATACTATTAAAATCTTCTCCATTTATTGTACTAGAAAAAGATTCTATGAATTGTTTGTTTTTCTGCAATGAGATCATAATAGAGTCAATTTTTTCAAGATTTTGAACTGCCTGCATTCTGATTTTCGTTGTATCATAGCCTGGGATATATTCTCTGATTGGTGTATAAAAAATAAATAGTGCTGTTATCAAAATAACAAAAAGAGTTATAAAAGATATTGCTAAAAAAATATTTCTTTTAGAAAGGCTCAGGGCAAACTTTTCCTCATATGAATCTTCTCTAACAACAGCAAGCCTATAATTACTACTAATTTGTTTTTTATTGTTCTTGGCTTTTGACATCAAAGCAAATATAACAATACCAATATTTATTATATTTAATATATAACTAGTTTAATTTTTTTTACATTTGTTTAAAGTAATTTAATCTATATGTCTTTAATAAGTCTTGTTGCAATCGGTCCCTGGCAGATTTTAATAATTGTTGTTGTAATCCTGTTTCTATTTGGAGGTAAAAGAATTTCTGAATTTATGGGTGGCTTTGGTAAAGGAATAAAAGAATTCAAAAAAGAACTTAAAGATGATGAAGAAGCTGAGTCTGATTCTGAATCAAAATAATTTCAATCTTTTTTATAAATTTTTAGTGACTTTATAATAGATTCCAATTCTATTATATTATCCCTTTTTCTTTCAGATGGTGAAAACACAAACCCCTCAAGGTATACGCTCCTTTTATTGACGGTGTCTTTAATAATATAATTTATAAATGGTCCGCCCATAAAATCTCCATTCACCTCCCATGTTCCTCTGGTTTCGCTAGACTCGAATTGCTTGATTTTTGTTTGGATAAAAAAGGGCTCATACGCTTGTTCAGTAATCATGTAGCTGTTTTCAAGTCGACCTGGAATGTTATTTTTGGAAATTGAATCTCTGATTTTTATAACTTCTTTCATAGTAATTTGATCCAAAAAATTAAGCTCAGATATAACAACATTTGATGTGCCATATTTGGTTGGCTTTTGATACCATAAAAAGTCTTTTTCCATTTTGAATAAACTGTATGCTGATGGCATTGTTAACTCGATATTAAATTGATCTTTAATCTCTGAATCTATTAAAACTGATTGTAAAATTCTTCTTTGATTTTCAACAACCTCACCTTTGGAAAAATAAGAAATGCCAGTCTCTTTTGAAGATTTAAGTTGTTCTAAAATTTCAGTTTGATTTGTTCCAGAAATTTCTAAAAATACTTGAGGTCTTGCATATTTATTTATCGTAATACTAGAGCCTTTTGATTTTCTTTTGTTAATATAAATTATATTTCTTCCTGTTCTCGTAAAACCTGAAAAAGTACTGTAATCGATTTGGCTTAATGAAAATCTTTCCTCAATCTGAGGCAATCCTAAGTATTCATCAGCATATAAATCTCTTATTGTTTTTCCAATTTCAGATTCCCAATCTTGTTTATCAAGAACCACTGAAACAGAGTGTAATCTTCCTGAGGATAATGGCTTGTAGTTTGTATTACTGCTCTCACAGGAAATAATAAATAAAGATGATAATAAAATTGTTGTTAATGATTTCATGATAGTAAAGCATTTATTCCAGGAAGAGTTTTCCCTTCTAAACTTTCGAGCATTGCCCCTCCGCCTGTAGATACATAACTCATATTATTTTGAATTCCAAAAGCCTTAACAGCAGCAACAGAATCTCCGCCCCCTACCAATGAAAAGGCCCCTTTATCTGTGCTTTCTGAAATGTATTTTCCGAGTGCTTTTGTGCCATTTGAAAAATTTGAAAACTCAAAAACGCCGACAGGGCCATTCCATAAAATTGTTTTTGATTTTAGTATTACTTTCTTGAATCTTTTTAAAGTGTTAGGTCCTGCATCCATTCCTTGATAACCATCATCAATATTCATAATATCAAAAACTTCCCTAGTTGAATTATTATCAAAATCCAATGAACAAATTGCATCAACTGGAAGGTGAACCTTTACATTATTCTTTTCTGCTGTTTTTAAAATATCTTTGCAAACATCTATCATTGAATCTTCACAAATTGACTTTCCAATATTACCTCCGAGTGCTTTAGAAAAAGTAAACGACATGCCCCCTCCGATTATGATGTCGTCAACAATTTTTATTATGTTTTTTATTATAGGAATTTTAGAAGAAATTTTTGCTCCACCTAGAATAGCAAGTACTGGTTTTTGTCCTGAACTCATTACTTTTTTGATAGCTAACACTTCTTTCTCAAGCAATTTTCCAAAAAACTTATTTGTGAAAAACTTTGATATAATAGTTGTTGATGCATGTGCTCTGTGGGCTGTTCCAAATGCATCATTTACATAGCAGTCGCCTAATTGTGAAAGCTGCTTCGCAAAATTAAGATCCCCCTCTGTTTCTTCTTTATGAAATCTTACGTTCTCTAATAATAGAACTTGTCTTGGTTTTAAATTTGAAGCCTTTAGAACTGAATCTTCTCCGATCACATCATTACTTAAGAGTACTTTTTTACCGAGAACTTTTTCAACTGAATCAATTATTTTCTTCATGGAGAAATCGTCTTGAAAACCATTAGGCCTTCCAAGATGAGAAACCAAAATACACGAGCCTCCATCCGAACAAATCTTATCAATGGTTTGTTTTGCAGCTTCAATCCTGCTTGTATCGGTAACTGTATTCTCGTCAATTGGAACATTGAAATCAACCCTAATTATTACCTTTTGATTACAAAAATTAAACTGATCTATTGTTCTCATTATATATTCTCAAATATATGGCATTTGTAACATTTTAATATTATTTTTAATCCAATAATGGAAGTAGATAAAGAGCTAAAATCAATTATTAATTCGGGTAGAATACCCAATGCTTTTCTTTTTGAAGGCCCTGCTGGATCTGGCAAGTTAAAATCAGCTATTGGGTTTGCTCAAAGTCTTTTTATGCTCAATTCTTCTTACAATAATTCAAATACAAATTTTAGCACAAACCTAGCTCACCCTGATTTTCATATAATTTTTCCTATACCAAACTCAGAAAAAAAAGCTGAAAATTCATGTGATTTTTATTGCAAAAATTGGATTGAATATGCTGTGTCAAATAATTTAGAAATAAACATAAAAGGCTGGAACGATAAGCTTGATATAAAAAAACAACCTCAAATAGGAATAAATACTATATCAACTTTATATAAGAAATTATCATTGTCTTCTTTTGCATTAGGGTATAAGGTTGTTCTTTTTTGGATGGCTGATAGAATAAACAATGAAGCCGGTAATAAACTATTAAAATTGGTTGAAGAACCAGGAAATAAAACTGTATTTATTTTTATAGCTGAGGATAGGGGCTCAATATTAAAAACATTGGATTCTAGATGTCAAAAAATTTATTTTACAAATAAAAGTGGGGCAACCTTTAGTAACAATGATTTTTATGAAAATTTATTTAGCGAATTAACAAGGAATGCATTTCAAGCAAAAAGCAATAAAGAAAGTTTAGCTAATCTTGTAAAATGGTCTGAGACAATATCAAAATTAGACCGAGAAGAAATTAAAAGCTTTTTAAAATACTCAAATGAAATATTTAGACAAGCTTATTTGAATAACATCGGACTGCAACAGTATGTTAAATTTAAATCTTCATTCGAATTTAACTTTGAAGCTTTTTCAAAATATGTTAATAACAAAAATATTGAGCAAATAAGTGGTCTTTTTGAAGAAAGTCATTATCACATTAAAAGATGGGCAAATAACAAAATGGTGATGACAAACCTTGCATTTGACCTTACAAAATTAATTCAGATGTAATTGTTGTATTTACAACACTTTGTTTTTTAAAAAACTTCTATATTTGAACTTTAACAACGGAAAAGCTTTTTTTAAATAAAACATTAGCTAACAATACCAAAAACTCTTAAAAGCTCTTTAAATCGCTTTTTTAAAAATAAATGCGCTTGAGCTATAGTTTGAATTGAAAAGACCTATGAGATTTGAGATTAATCCAATGAATATCCCAAACAAAAAATACAATTTGTTGTTTTTATATTTTTCTGAAATCATAGAAATGTAAAATGCATCTAAATAAAGAGGGTGTGTGTTAACAAGCTTAAATCCAAAATTCGCCATAACCGATTTTAGTCCATTTGGTGAAAAATGAAACCTATGTCTTGGTACATCAAATGCTGCCCAGGCTGATCCATAATACCTTGCATCAAACGACAAATAGTTTGGCAAAGCAATTAAGACTTTAGCGTTTTTTGATGTTAAAGATTTTAAACTGTCCAAGACAGATTCGTAATTTGAAACATGTTCCAAAGAGTGCCAGAACATAATGAAATCTATTTTTTTAGTTAGCTCATCAGTAGACTTATAATGTTTTATGTTTTTTTTCTTTAATTGGGAAATAGCTAGCTCGTTATTTTCAACACCAGAACAGTTATAGCCTTTATTTGAAAGCTTTAAAACAAAGTCTCCTTTTCCACACCCAAAGTCAACTATATTAGATTTGTGATTTATGTGTTTTTTGATCATTTTATACTTACTAGAAAGCATTAATGTTGATGCTTTTGAATAAATTTTTCCAAAAAATGAACTGGATTTTGAGTGAGATAAATATTTATCCGAGTTGTAATATTTTTGTAATTCTTTTGAATTTAGGCCCGGCTCTGTTTTAAGAACCCCTGGTTTATAG
Organism: uncultured Bacteroidota bacterium; assembly: GCA_902535165.1. Taxonomy (GTDB): domain Bacteria; phylum Bacteroidota; class Bacteroidia; order Flavobacteriales; family Flavobacteriaceae; genus Eutrophosalina. The sequence goes on from CACASE010000022.1 coordinate 8,292, forward strand.
TCAGAAACAACAAAACTTTCTTTGCTTAAGAAATGGTCTTTTATTTTAATTGGTGTTTTCATAGGTGTTGTTCCACGTGAAACATTATCTGCCCATGTGAACGAGCATTGATGAAATGTCGCTGGGGGATACACCACTTATTCTAGAAGCCTGTGACAAGGTTCTAGGTCTAATTTCCTCGAGCTTTGCTCTAGCCTCTGACGATAGAGATTTTAATTTATTGTAGTTAAACTTAGATGGAATGTTGATGTTTTCTAAGTTTTGAAGTTTTTCAGCATTTAACTTCTCTTTTTCAATATAACCCGAATATTTGACTTGAATTTCAACTTGTTCTATAATATCTTCGCTAAGACTATTGTCTTTTACGTAAGACAAAACTTTACTTAGCTTTAAAATATCTTCTGAAGTAATATTTGGTCGAGCATATATTTTTCTAAGCTTCATTGATTGAGGTATCAAAGCGCTATTTTTTTCAGATAAGATCGGGTTAACTTCCTCTGGTGCAACACTTAGATTAGTAAGAAAATCTATAAAAGATTGTGTTTGTTTTTTCTTTTGATTAACAAGGGCCAAACGATCCAAACTGGCAAGGCCTATTTCATGTGAGAACTCTGTAAGCCTTAAATCAGCGTTGTCTTGGCGAAGAAGCATTCTAAATTCTGCTCTTGATGTAAACATTCTATAAGGCTCGTCTGTTCCTTTTGTAATTAAGTCGTCGATTAAAACCCCAATATAAGCCTGATCTCTATTTAATATAAAAGGCTCTTTGGAGTTAATTTTTAAATGCGCGTTAATGCCGGCCATTAATCCCTGAGATGCAGCCTCTTCATAACCTGTAGTTCCATTAATTTGCCCGGCAAAGAATAAATTGTCGACAAGCTTTGTTTCTAATGAATATTTAAGTTGAGTCGGTGGAAAATAATCATATTCAATAGCATACCCAGGTCTAAACATTTTAACTTCTTCAAAACCTGGAATTGAACACAGGGCTTTATACTGTACGTCTTCAGGCAATGAAGTAGAGAAGCCATTAACATAAACCTCTACAGTACTCCAGCCTTCAGGTTCTACAAATATTTGATGTCTTTCTTTTTCAGCAAAGCGGTTAATTTTATCCTCAATGGAAGGACAGTACCTAGGTCCTACACTTTTTATTCTCCCATTAAACATTGGTGAACGATCGAATCCTTCTTTTAATAGATCGTGGGTTATTGAGCTGGTGTAGGTTATGTAACAACTTCTTTGTTTTGACAATTTTGGAGTAGAAGGTAAAAACGAGAACTTACCAGGGTTTTCATCTCCAGGCTGCTCTTCCATCATATTATAGTTCAAAGATCTTCCATCGACTCTTGGGGGTGTGCCTGTTTTCATTCTGCCTGACTTAAACCCTAATGAAGAAAGATTTTCTGTAATTCCGAATGAAGCTTTTTCGCCTACTCGTCCGCCACCAAAATTCTTTTCACCTACGTGAATTAATCCATTTAAAAAAGTACCATTAGTCAAAATAACAGATTTAGAGTATATTTTTAAGCCCAATTGTGTTACAACTCCGCATACAGAATTTTTATCAACTAAAAGCCCAACGACTGAGTCTTGGTAAAAATCAAGATTAGGTGTTTGTTCAAGCATTTCTCTCCACTTAGCAGAAAAGACCATTCTGTCTGACTGTGCTCTAGGACTCCAGACTGCGGGACCTTTAGACTTGTTAAGCATTTTGAATTGTATTGCGGAAAAATCAGTTACAATTCCACTATAGCCGCCTAAAGCATCAATCTCTTTAATAATCTGGCCCTTGGCAATACCCCCCATTGCTGGGTTACAAGACATTTGAGCAATATTTTGAAGAGACATAGTAATAAGAAGGGTTGAAGATCCCATATTAGCAGATGCAGCAGCAGCTTCACTACCCGCATGGCCTGCGCCAACAACTATAACATCATATTTTTCATTAAACATAACTACTGTTTCACGTGGAACATCTCTAAAGCAGAGTCCTCTTTTTTTCTAATCAAAGATTTTTCATCATCAGTCTTAT
>CACASE010000023.1 GCA_902535165.1 uncultured Bacteroidota bacterium
AGCTTGTTTCTTTAACTTGAACATTATAATTCTTTATTCTTTTAAATGACTCTGTCATCATATTAAGTTCGTGATAATGAGTTGCAAATAGTGTTTTTGGTTTATGGATATTTTCATGCAGAAATTGAGTTATTCCCCATGCTATTGAAATACCATCATAAGTACTAGTACCTCTACCTATTTCATCAAGTAAAACCAAACTCCTATCACTAATATTATTTACAATTGATGCTGCCTCTAGCATTTCAACCATAAATGTTGATTCACCTTGAGAAATATTATCGCTCGCTCCAACTCTTGTAAAAATTTTATCTACAAAGCCCATTTTTAGTTTTGACGCTGGAACAAAAGATCCAATTTGGGCAAGAATAGTGATTATTGCTGTCTGTCTCAGTATTGCAGATTTTCCAGACATATTTGGTCCAGTTATCATAAGGATTTGTTGATTATCTCTATTTAATTTTATGTCATTAGGTATGTAAGATTTTGTTTCCTCCAAGGAATGTTCAATCACTGGGTGTCTTGAGTCATATACCTCAAAATCATAACTTTTATTAACCTCAGGCTTGGTATAATCATTTAATGTAGCTGTTTCAGCAAAAGAAATCAAACAGTCTAAATATGCAACTTTAGCAGCATTATTTTGAATTCCTGAAATATGTGGAATTATTTTTTTAATAAGATTATTAAACTCTTTATTTTCAAGGACTATAATATTTTCTTCTGCGTTTAAAATTTTAGATTCATATTCCTTTAATTCTTCGGTGATGTATCTTTCAGCATTGACTAAAGTTTGCTTTCTGATCCAACTTTCAGGAACCTTGTCTTTGTGCACATTTGTAACTTCTAAGTAATATCCAAAAACATTATTAAAATTAATTTTAAGAGATGGAATTTGTGTGTTTTTTATTTCTCTTTCCAAAATCCTATTTAAATAATTTTTTCCGTTATTTAATAAATCTCGATACTTATCTAAATCCTTATTTATTCCTTTTCGAATAACACCACCCTTGGATATATTTACTGGAACTTCATGGTTAAGATAGCTATCAAGAATTTTAACAACTGGTGAATTATTTGTTAAATCTTTAGAAATATTTTTTAAAAACTTATTTGTAGACTTAGATAAAGCTTTTTTTATTAACAAAACCTTTTCCAGTGATAATTTAAGGTTTAATAATTCACGAGGATTAACCTTAAGGTTACCAATTTTTGACACAACTCTCTCAATATCAATTATAGATTTAAAATCATCAATAAAATCTTGATCGTTGATATACGATTTCATTATTTCAGAAACAATTTCATGTCTAATATTAATCTCCTTAATATCAATACTTGGAAAACAAAGCCAGCGTCTTAACAACCTTGCACCCATTGGTGTAATTGTATTATCAATTATATCAATTAAGCTTTTACCTTCAGAAAATTTACTATTTAAAATTTCAAGATTTGACAAAGTGAATCTATCCATTTGTAAACATGATTGCTCATTTATTAAACTCAATTTTTTTATATGACCTAAATCTTTTTTATGTGATTCCTCTAGATAATGTAATATCATTGAAGCTGATATAAGACCAGAATTTTTATTTGAAATTCCAAATCCTTTCATTGTAGTAACGCCAAAATGATTTTTAATTTTTTTTAATGAAGTATCAAGATTTACCAACCACTCATCAACAAAGTAAAAATAATCATGATTAATATTTATGTTTTGAAGGTTCAGCGAATCTTCTTTTGTTATAAGAATTTCTTTAGACCCAAAGTTTTGTATCAAGTTCACTATATACTCCTCACTTCCCTCACTAACTAAAAATTCCCCAGTAGAAATATCTAAAAATGAAACCCCAAAAATTGATTTATTTATATTAATTGCTGCTAAAAAGTTATTTGTTTTTTGAGACAATATTTCATCATTGAGTGCAACTCCAGGTGTAATTAAATCGGTGACACCTCTTTTTACAATTTTCTTAGTAAGCTTAGGATTTTCTAGCTGTTCACATATAGCTACACGATGACCAGCCTTTACTAGCTTATGTAAATATGTATCTAATGAGTGATATGGAAATCCTGCTAATTTAGTTTCTGAGTTTGATCCAGCTCCTCTTTTGGTTAAAATAATTCCTAAAACTTTTGATGCTATTATTGCATCCTCGTGAAAAGTTTCATAAAAATCTCCAACCCTAAATAAAAGAACTGAATCGGGATATTTGGATTTAATATCACGATATTGCTTCATTAAAGGGGTTTCTTTTTTAATATCTTTAGCCAATTAGGATAATTTTATATGTTTATATTATAATTCTGAAAAAATGAGAAAATTAAAAAACTCTGAACTAAACAGAATTGATATTTCAACTTTTAAATCTATTAAAAAAACTCCACTAATCATTATTCTGGATGACATTAGAAGTTTAAATAATATAGGTTCAATTTTCAGAACTTGTGATGCGTTCAAAATAGAAAAAATTTATCTATGTGGAATAACCGCTACACCCCCAAATAGAAAAATTACTAAAACTGCAATTGGAGCAACTGAAAGTGTTGAATGGGAATATTGTGAAAAAATAGATGATCTTATATCAAAACTTAAATCCTTAAAAATTAAATTGTGGGCAATTGAACAAGCTGAAGGTTCAATGAATCTATCAAATCTAAATATTGAAAAATCAGAACTAAAACATGCATTAATATTTGGAAATGAAATAAACGGAGTTAAACAACATATTGTAAATAGTTGTGATGAAGTACTGGAGATAAATCAATTTGGCACAAAACATTCTCTAAATGTTTCTATAGCTGCAGGCATAGTTATTTGGAGTTTCTTTAAACTTCTTGATAATTAAAATTTAGCTTCTCAATTGAATTATCTGGCTTAATATTTTTTAAGTAATCTTCAACACTAATATTTGTTTTTGGATTGATTAATTGATTATTAATTTCAATTAGTGGTAAAAGAACAAAATTTCTTTCATGAAATTTGGGATGTGGTATTTTTAAATTTTTCTCAGCCAAAACTAGGTCGTCAAACAAAATAATGTCAATATCAATTATTCTTGATTCGTAATTTTTTGAATCTCTAATTTTTCTGCCCATATCCTTCTCTATCTTTAGAATTATTGATAATATTTGCTGTGGATTCTTCGAAGTTGTAATCTCAAGACATAAATTATAAAAGTAATCACCGTCAAAACCTTGTGCAGAATTTTTATAAATACTAGAAACCAGGTTTATATTTCCTGCCTTTTCTTCTATTAATTTTATACAATTAATTAAATTGGATTGCCTATCACCAATATTAGATCCCAAAGAAAAATATACTACGGATTCCTTCAAAATATAAATCCTTTTTTTAATTTTAGATAAGTAAATGTAATGGATTACTCGGACTCTAAGAAACTTGATCTTGCCAAAAAAATTTACCTGTATTTAGGTGCAATATTTATTACCTCACTAGTAGTTTCAAATCTAATATTTCAAAAATTTTTCTTTTGGCATCCTTTTGAATTAGAAATTTTTGGATTGAAATTATTCGAACTTTCCGTAGGTATTTTACCATATCCCATAACTTTTTTAGTTACTGATTTAATCTCTGAAATTTATGGTAAAAAGAAAGCAAATGAAATTGTTATTGCAGGAATTTTTGCTTCATTTTTCTCCTTATCTATTATATATATAGCTAATCAAGTTCCTGCAATTGATGCATCACCAGTTGATAATGAAACCTTTACTCAAGTTTTTTATTTATCAGGAATTGCAGTATTATCATCAATGTTAGCATATTTATTTGCCCAATTCATTGATATTAGGATCTATCATTTTTGGAAAAAGAAAACTCAAGGGAGAATGCTTTGGTTAAGAAATAATTTTTCAACATTTACTTCACAATTCATAGATACTTTTACAGTAATTTTTCTTTTATGCTCATTTGGTGCTCTTCCATGGGATTTATTTGTTGGTTTACTAGTGTCAGGATTTATTTTTAAAGTTTTGGTTGCTTTAGTAGATACTCCTTTACTTTACTTAGGAGTATATCTATTTAGAAAAAAATTCAATTTGGAGGTTAATGAAGAGATTAATATTTAGTCAATAGATATTTTTACAACTATACCCTCATTAGACCTAACATTAAAAACAGTATCATCCTCAAAAATTAAATATTGTCCTTTTATGCCTGTAATTTTTCCAGTAAATTTTTGAGTCTTGACAATATTTAAGCTTTTTGGTTTTATAGGCAAGGTATCAACTGGATAATTTATTTTAATTGTATTACTATCATTTGTCACATAATTTAGCACCTCATCTGGGAGATACTTTAAACACTCTGATCTCTCTTTTTCAAGATCCAAATCAGTGCTTTTGCACTTTAACATTTCTCTCCAGTTCGTTTTGTCTTTGTAGTTTTCTTTTAGACTAACTTCACTGATTCCAGCTAAATATCTATTTGGAACCTCAACAATTTCAACTGCCATAATAGCTCCTTGATCAATCCATCTTGTTGGGACCTGGGATTTTCTTGTTACACCAACCTTTACTCCACTTGTATATGCTAAATATAATACGTGTGGCTGGAGCTGAACTTGCTTCTCATAATCTAAGTCTCGTTCTTCAATACCTAAATGAGCTTTACTCATTTCAGGTCTAATTACCCAATCAGCAGTGCTTGGTAAATCAAAAAAACATTTTTTACAAAAACCTTGTCTGAAAATTTCTTGATCGGACTTACAATTCAAACAACTATATCCTTTAAACTCAATAGTAATGTTCCTTTGAAATAAATTTTTAAACAATATAAAGTCACTTCCCATATCTAAAAAATAATTAACCTTTTCATCATATTCTGTTATCATTTTTTTTAGAACACCATTAAACATTTTAACTATTTTTATATGCTAGTATAAATATAATGCCATTTTCATTTATAAATACAGTTGCATCGTGGATGTTAAAAAAAAGAATGCATCAAATTGAATTGTTTGTAAAATATCCTATTGATGTTCAAAACGAAGAGTTAAAGAAACTAGTTCAACAAGCAAAAAATACAGAATTTGGGAAAAAATATGATTTTTCCTCAATTGATAATTATCAAACATTTTCTGAAAGAGTCCCTAGTTTTACTTATGAGGAATTTTTTCCAACAATAAAAAAAACAATCAATGGTCAACAAAATATTTTTTGGTCAGAAAATATAAAATGGTTTGCTCAATCAAGTGGAACTACAAATTCTAAAAGTAAATTCATTCCTGTAAGTAATTCTTCTTTAGATAATTGTCATTTTAAAGGTGGTAAAGATATGTTGTGTCTTTATTTAAATAACAATGAAAATTCAAATATGTTTTTAGGAAAATCTTTAAGACTTGGTGGAAGTAGGAAAATATATGAAAATAATGACAATTACTTTGGAGATTTATCTGCAATATTAATTGATAATTTACCAATATGGGCAGAGTTGATTAGCACACCTAATAATGAAATTTCACTTATGGATAAGTGGGATGAAAAAATTGATGCTATAATAAGAGGAACTTTGCAAGAGGATGTTCGGAGTTTAGCTGGTGTCCCATCATGGATGCTTACTTTAATGAATAAATTGTTAAAAACCACTGGTAATAAATACATTGATGATATATGGAAAAATTTAGAGGTTTATTTCCACGGTGGAGTTAGTTTTAAACCTTACAGAAATGAATTCAATAATATTATTTCTAACAAAGATTTCAAATATTATGAAGTCTACAATGCGAGTGAAGGATTTTTCGGCATTCAGGATACAAATGATGGTAGAGACCTGCTTCTAATGTTAGATTATGGTATTTTTTACGAGTTTGTTGAGATTTCAAATCAGAAAAAAAGTGAAAAAATTATTGATTTATCACAAGTTAAAATGGGTGTAAATTATTCAATGTTAATAACAACTAACTCGGGCTTATGGAGATATAAAATTGGTGATACAGTGAAATTTACTTCAGTTGATCCATTTAGAATAATTATATCTGGAAGAACAAAACATTTTATTAATGCATTTGGTGAGGAAGTAATTATAGATAATGTTGAAAAAGCACTCGAGAAAGTAATAAAAAAACATAAATGTAAAATTGTTGATTACACTGTTGCACCCAGGTTTATGCAGTCAGGGAAAAAAGGGAATCATGATTGGATTATTGAGTTTTCTAAAGATCCAAAAAATATGAATGATTTTATGTTGGATTTAGATTTACACATTCAAGACAATAATACTGACTATAAGGCCAAGAGATTTAAAAATATAACATTAGATAAACCAATTTTACACTATGCTAGAAAAAATTTATTTTATGATTGGCTAAAAAGTAAGAACAAAGTAGGTGGTCAAAATAAAATTCCAAGGTTATCAAATGATAGAAAATTTTTTGAGGAATTATTAAAAATCAATTAAACAGTTAGTTATAATAAAAAAATATTACAAAAAATTAACAATTTTTTAAATCGTCCTTTTTAAATTATGGAATTCTATTAAAGATTGATTGAATTGATTATTTTCGCCTTACATTAAAATTTACTGACTATGAAATCAATTTCTGCACTAAAATCCGAAGCACTTTCTTCATTGAATGAAAAATGGGGAATTTCTGTTGGCTGTACTCTTATATTTTTTGTAATTAGCATAGCGTTAAGTTTAATTCCTTACGTTGGGGACATTGCGTCCATATTAGTATCCGGTGCTTTGTCTGTAGGATTATGTAATTTTTTTCTTTTAGTTTCTAAATCTGAAAATGTTGAAATAGATAATTTATTTGTAGCATTTAAATCAAAAAATTTATTTCTTTCATCTTTGGTTGCCTATTTGCTTTCTCTAGCTATTATTATTCCAACTGTAATAATATTTGGTGCGATTTGGGTTGCTCTATTTTTAGGTGATATTGAAAATTTGGCTGAATTAATTTCACCAAGTACCTATGGTGATGGAACATCAGCGTTACCATACACCATGGATCCATCATTTTTAAACCCTTATTCATCTCCTATATTTGAGTCTGGAATTGTAACAGTTTTGTTATCATTATTTATAATTGTTTTGGTTCCATTGATTATAGTTAGTCTGATATTATCACAGGTGTTTTTTATTCTTGCAGATAAAAAAACAAACTCTGGTCTGGAAGCAATAAAAATGAGTTGGAATTTAATGAAGGATAAAAAAACTAAATTATTTCTTCTTCAATTAAGTTTTATTGGCTGGGCTATTTTGTCAATACTTACTCTTTTTATAGGCTTTATTTTCCTACAACCTTACGTATATACTACTCTATCAAAATTTTATAAGGAACTTAATGATTAGTATAAAAGGGCTACACAAATCATATCAAATGGGGGCTAATTCACTTCATGTCCTTAAAGGAATTGATTTTGAAGTTGAAGAAGGTGAGCTTGTTGCTATTATGGGTTCATCTGGATCTGGAAAGTCTACTTTATTAAATATTATTGGGATGTTAGACAATTATGATAAGGGATCATACAAACTAGATGATGTTGTAATAAAAAATATGGATGAAACAAAAGCTGCTAACTACAGAAATAAGTTTCTTGGCTTTATTTTTCAATCTTTTAATTTAATCAATTATAAGACAGCTCATGAAAATGTAATTCTTCCTCTCTATTATCAGGGTGTAAAAAGAAAGGACAGAGAAACTAAGGCTTTAAAATACCTTGAAGATGTGGGATTAAAAAATTGGGCAACTCATATGCCTAACGAATTGTCTGGAGGCCAAAAACAAAGGGTAGCAATTGCAAGAGCTATGGTTTCAGAACCGAAGGTTTTATTAGCTGATGAGCTCACTGGTGCTTTAGATTCAAAAACATCTAAAGAGGTTATGGATCTTATTCAAAATATCAACAAGCAAGGTAAAACTATTCTAGTAGTTACTCATGAAGAGGATATTGCTCAAATGTGTAAAAGAATTGTCAGGCTCAAAGATGGTGTTATAGTTGAAGACAAAAAAATTAAACAAAAAAAGGCTATATAAAATGTTTAATAGAGACCGATGGATTGAAATTTTTGAAACTATAAAAAGTAATAAACTTCGAACTTTTTTAGCTGGTTTCACCGTAGCACTTGGAATATTAATTTTCGTTGTTTTATTTGGACTTGGTAATGGTTTAGAAAATACATTTAATGAATATTTTACAGATACTAAATTCAACAATATATATATCAACGGAGGAAGAACATCTAAACCTTATGCTGGTTACGAATCAAATAGACTCATCGAACTAGATAATGAGGATTTAAATGACATATCTAATAAGTTTGATTTTTTTATTGAAGGATTAAATCCCAGAATTACAATTAGCGGAGAAGTTGGTTACAAATTAAAATCAAATAATTATACAATCCGAGGAGTTGGACCTTCAAATCAAGATAGTGAAATGAATGTGGTGATGTTTGGAAGATATATTAATGAGTTAGATGTTTTAAATAATGAAAAAAATGTTGTTTTAGGTAGATTAGTTAAACAAGATCTTTTTGGTGATGAGGATGCCATTGGTAGATACGTTAGCGGAGGTGGAAGATCTTGGAAAGTTGTTGGTGTTTATCAAGATGATGGAGGGGATAATGAAGAAAGAATTATCTATACAGCATATACTACTCTTCAAAAGATCCTTAAAAACACGGATAAGGTGAATTCAATTATTCTA
>CACASE010000024.1 GCA_902535165.1 uncultured Bacteroidota bacterium
GCAGATCATGTTCAAATGTAAAAGTTGAAAAAGATCGTGAAATTCAATTTTATTCTCATGTTATTCATTTAGTATCAAAAGTAACTGGTGAGTTGAAATCACCATCAAATGATATAATTGGGAACACTTTTCCTGCTGGAACGCTCACAGGAGCGCCTAAGTTTAGAGCAATGGAGTTGATTGAAGAATATGAAAATCATACTAGATCTTTCTATGGTGGAGCAATTGGCTTTATCGATTTTGATAATAATTTTAATCATGCTATTATGATCAGATCCTTCTTGAGCAAAAATCAAAATTTATTATTACAAGCAGGTGCCGGAATTGTTTCAAAGTCAAATAGACATAATGAGCTGAATGAAGTTTACAATAAAATTGGTGCTTTACTAAAAGCACTTGAAAAAGCAGAAGAATTATGAAAATTATAGTTATAGACAATTATGATTCTTTTACATACAATCTTGTCCATTATTTAGAGGATTTAGATTGTGATGTTACAGTAAAAAGAAATGATGATTTAACACTTGATTTTATCAATGATTTTGATAAAATTCTTATTTCTCCAGGCCCAGGAATTCCAGATGAAGCAGGACTAACTAAAAAAATAATTAAGGAGTTTTTTGATAAAAAAAGTATTTTGGGTGTTTGTTTAGGACATCAAGCCATAGGTGAAGTTTTTGGAGGAAAACTACATAATCTAAAAGATGTTTTTCATGGTGTTTCAACTGAAATAGAAATTACATCAGATGACCAGTTATTTATTAATATACCAAGGAAACTTAAAGTTGGTAGATACCATTCCTGGATAGTAAAAGAACTTTCAAAAGATTTAATACCATTGGCTTTTGACAGAGACAAAAACGTTATGGCTCTTAAACTAAAAAATTACAATGTTTGGGGGGTTCAATTTCACCCAGAGTCCATTCTGACTGAGATGGGTAAAGAAATTTTAAAAAATTGGATAGAAGCAAAATGAAAGAAATACTTGAACATTTATTCGAATACAATAAACTTGATTACAATCAATCTAAAAGAGTACTAATAGATATAGCCACTAATAAGTATTCAAACTCTGAAATTGCGTCATTTATAACCGCCTTTAAAATGAGAAATCCATCAATTGAAGAAATGGAAGGCTTTAGAGATGCATTACTCGAGCTTTGTGTTGGAATTGATTTTAATGACTACAATACTATTGATCTGTGTGGCACGGGGGGAGATGGAAAAGATACATTTAATATATCAACTATTTCTTCATTTGTTGTTGCAGGATCAGGTTTTAAAGTAACTAAACATGGCAACTATGGAGTATCCTCAAATTGCGGATCAAGCAATGTTTTGGAGTCTTTAGGTGTTAAATTTTCAAATGATGAATCATATTTAAAAAAATGTTTAGAAGGTTCTAATATTTGTTATTTACATGCACCTCTTTTCCATCCATCAATGAAAAACGTCGCCCCAGTTAGAAAAGATTTAGGTTTCAAAACTTTTTTTAATTTGTTAGGGCCACTTGTAAATCCTTCGAAACCACAAAATCAAATAACTGGTGTATACAATTTAGAAACCGCTAGACTATATGGTTATATATTTAAAAATACAGATAAAAATTTTTCAATAATTTATTCATTAGATGGATATGATGAAATTTCGTTAACTAATGAATTTAAATTAATTACAAATAAAGAGGAAATTATCTCTGATGCATCATATTTTAAATTGAATAAAGTTGATCCTAAAAAAATTTTAGGAGGAAAATCAGTTAAGGAATCTGCAGATATTTTTGTTAAAATTCTAGTTGGAAAAGGATCTGAAAGTCAGGTAAACGTAGTTTTGGCTAACTCATCTTTAGCAATTCGAACATTAACTGGGAAAGACATTGAAGAATGCTACTCAATTGCAAAGGAATCTTTGAAAAGTGGTAAAGCTTACAACTGTTTAAAAAAATTGATTGAACTTTAATATGGATATCCTTTCAAAAATAATCTCAAAAAAAATAGATGAATTAAATCAACTCAAAAAAACTATTTCTATTTCTGACTTAGAAAACAGTAAATTTTTTGAAAGAAATAACAAATCTATCGTAAATGCTTTGATAGATAATGAATTAAGTATAATTGCTGAGCATAAAAGAAAATCTCCATCTAGATCTGAAATCAATTCTCAAACACCAACTGAAAAAATTATAAATGGTTATCAGGAAGCAGGAGCAGTAGCACTTTCAATTTTGACAGAAAAAAATTTTTTTAATGGATCTAATAATGATATACTTAATGCAAGGAAAATTACAGAATTGCCAATTCTAAGAAAAGACTTTATAATTGATGAATTTCAAGTTATTGAGTCTAAATCAATTGGTGCTGATGGCATTTTATTAATTGCTGCATGCTTAGACAACAAGCAAATAATTAAGCTATCTGAACTTGCAAAAAGTTTAGGTTTAGAAGTTTTAATTGAAATACATGATTTATCTGAACTTAATGATTGCTGTATAGATAGTGTAGATATAATTGGAGTAAATAATAGAAATTTGAAAACATTCAATGTAGATATTGAAACTAGTATTAGCTTAAGCAGTAAAATACCTAGCAATTATGCTAAGATTTCAGAAAGTGGAATAAGTAATTCTAATGACATTATAACTTTAAAGAATTTTGGATATGATGGTTTTTTAATTGGTGAAAATTTTATGAAAAGTGTAGATCCTGGCAGAGCTCTTGCAAACTTTTTAAATGAAATAAAAAATGATTGTTAAAGTTTGTGGATTAAAAGAGATGAATAATATAAATCAATTAAATGAAATTGATATAGATTTAATGGGGTTTATTTTCTATAATAAATCATCAAGATTCATTGATTTCGAGATAAATAACTCTCATATTACAAAAAAGAAGGTTGGGGTTTTTGTCAATGAAAGTCTAAAAAATATTAAGAAAAAAATTAAAAATTATAATTTAAATTATGTTCAACTTCACGGAGACGAAACACCAAAATTCAGTGAAAAGTTGATGAATTATTGTAAAGTAATTAAAGCCTTTAGAATTTCTGAAAATTTTGATTTTGATAGTACCTATCAATATACTGATTGTTGTGATCTATTTCTTTTTGATACTTTTTCAAAAAATTTTGGTGGTTCTGGTAAAAAATTTGATTGGAAAAGACTAAAGGACTTTAACAAAAAAAAGTTTATTTTAAGTGGTGGTATAGACATCAACAGTGTAGATGAAATCAATAATATAAAAAATGAAAATGATTATTTGCTTGGTATAGACATTAATAGCAGATTTGAGATCTCACCTGGCTTAAAGGATATTAAAAAAATAAATATGTTTTTAAAAAAATTAAATAAATGAAAAATTTCAATGTAAATAAAGATGGTTTCTACGGTGATTTTGGAGGAGCATTTATACCTGAAATGTTATTTCCAAATATAAATGAACTTCAGAAAAACTATATTAGAATATCGGAGTCAAAAGAATTTAAAAAAGAGTTTAATCAACTTTTACATGATTACGTTGGAAGGCCTACTCCACTATATTATGCAAAGAGACTTTCCGAAAAATTTAAAACGAAAATTTATTTAAAAAGAGAAGATCTTTGCCACACAGGCGCACATAAAATCAACAACACAATTGGTCAAATACTTTTAGCAAAGAAACTTGGTAAAAAAAGAATAATTGCTGAAACAGGTGCTGGACAGCATGGTGTAGCAACTGCTACTGTATGCGCATTAATGGGTGTTGAATGTGTTATTTACATGGGAGAAGTTGATATCTCACGTCAAGCCCCAAATGTTGCAAGGATGAAAATGCTAGGTGCAAAAGTTAGACCAGCAACATCAGGAAGTAAAACACTAAAAGATGCTACAAATGAAGCAATTAGAGATTGGATTTCAAACCCTGTTGACACACACTACATAATAGGGTCTGTTGTAGGTCCTCATCCATATCCAGATATGGTTGCCAGATTTCAATCAGTTATTGGCTATGAGACTAAAAAACAATTATTAAAATTTGAAAACACTGAAAATCCAACCCACGTTATTGCATGCGTTGGTGGTGGTAGTAATGCTGCTGGACTTTTTTATCCATTTTTAAATAATAAAAATGTAAACATAGTTTGCGTAGAAGCTGCAGGAAAAGGTGTTCATAGTGGTGAAAGTGCTGCAACATCAATTCTTGGCACTGAAGGAATTATACATGGATCAAAAACTTTACTAATGCAGACAAAAGATGGGCAAATCACTGAGCCATATTCAATATCGGCAGGTCTTGATTACCCAGGAATTGGTCCTATGCATGCAAACCTTTTTAGATCTAAAAGAGGTGAATTTATATCAATTGATGATAGTGATGCTATGAAATGGGGATTAATTTTATCTCAAATGGAAGGAATTATTCCAGCTATAGAGACTTCTCACGCTTTTGCAGTGCTAGATAAAATGAAATTTAATAAAAATGATATAATTGTTTTTAATTGTTCTGGTCGAGGAGATAAAGATTTAGATACTTACGTGAATTATTTTAAATTATGAGAAATTTTTTATTGCCAAGATTTTTATCAATAATTTTTCTTTTTATATCGTGTAATGATAAAATAGTAAATGTTGAAAATGATGATTTTAATATTCTTTTTATCATGTCCGATGATTTGAATTGTGATTTAGGTTCATATGGTCATAAGCAGGTAATAAGTCCAAACATTGATAAATTAGCTAAAAATGGATTTTTATTTTATAATGCTCATAATCAATTTCCTCTGTGTGGTCCATCCAGAACATCACTGATGACTGGAATGTATTCAAACCAAACTAAACATACTCTTCTTGATGTTGATGTTCGTCAAACAATACCAAATGTTGTCACTTTGGGGCAACGTTTCAAACAAAGAGGTTATACATCTGTTAGAATAGGAAAAATATTTCATTATGGTAATCCGGGTACAATCGGAACCTCCGGTGCTCAAGATGATATTAGCACTTGGACTTACACGATTAACCCATATGGGCGAGACAAGGAAGAAGAATATAAAATTAAAACTCTAAAGGAAAGACAATACGGTGGAACTTTAAGCTGGCTAGCTGCAGAGGGTAAAGATGAGGAGCAAACAGATGGAATAGGTGCTACTGAGGCAATAGAGCAACTTGATAAATTTTCAAAAAATGGAAATAAATTTTTCCTTGCAGTAGGTATGTATAGACCTCACACACCTTTTGTTGCTCCTAAAAAATATTTTGATATGTATAATCAGAACGAAATGGAAATACCTTACAATGGCAGCACTGAAAATTATTTAAATACGATTCCTGTTCCTGCGCAGCGGTCTGTAAGATGGAAACAAGATCAAATAAAATTAAATCTAAAGGAAAATCATAAACTTGCTCAAGAGATTAAAGAAGCTTATTATGCAACAACAACTTTTGTGGATGCACAAATTGGTAGAATATTGAAAAAACTTAAAAAGACTGGTCTAGATAAAAATACAATTGTCGTTTTTACCTCAGATCATGGTTACCATTTAGGTGAACACGGGCATTGGCAAAAACAGACATTATTTGAAAAATCGACTAGAGTGCCTCTAATTTTTTCTGGACCAGGTATACCAAGAGGTGTCAGCTCAAAATCACCTGTTGAACTTATCGACATATATCCTACATTAACTGATTTAACAAAAATTGAGACTCCTTCACACGTAGTTGGAAAAAGCCTTGTACCTATTTTTAGGGATAATGACTTTAAAGTTAGAGAAAGTGCTCTTACAAGATGGAGGGCATCTCAACATAATAAAGTATTTGAAGGCTACAGCATAAAAACTAGTAGATACAGAATTACAAAATGGGGAGACAATGGAGAGGATGGTTTTGAATTATATGATCACTCAAATGATCCTGAGGAAATGTTCAATTTAGCTAACAATATTAATTACAAAATTATTCTAGATTCTCTTCAACTACATTTAGATTTCAGAATAAAGGATTCAAAGAAAAAACCCCCTGGATTGGGACCACAGTTTCAAGAAAGAAGACTAAGAAAAGAGGTTAATTATACACCTGGTGACTTACATAGTATTGATGGAAAAAGAATTTATATAAAACCAGCAGATGAATAGAATAAATCAAATATTCGAAAGGAAAGAAAATCTTCTTTCAATTTATTTTACCGCTGGTTTCCCAAAGATAGATGATACTGTAAAAATCATAAAAGAACTAGATAAATCGCAAGTTGACATTATCGAAATTGGATTACCATTTAGTGATCCTCTCGCTGATGGTCCTACTATTCAAAAAAGTTCTGAAAAAGCGCTTAGTAATGGAATGACAACTAATTTATTATTTGATCAGCTGAAGGATTTAAGAAAAATATCAGATATCCCGGTTGTTATTATGGGTTATTTCAATCCTATTTTACAATATGGAATTGAAAAGTTTTGTTCAAATTGTAAGGATGTAGGAATTGATGGTTTAATAATACCTGATTTACCAGCTGATATTTTTAAAAAAAATTATAAAATTATTTTTGAAAAATATAAATTGAACATGATGTTTTTAATCACTCCACAAACCTCAAATGAAAGAATTAACCTGATTGATGATCTCTCTAAAGGTTTTATATACATGGTCAGTAGCTACAGTGTGACTGGAGCTAAAGATAGTTTTGATAAATATCAAATTGAATATTTTAAAAGAATAAAAAAATTGAATCTTTCAAATCCATTATTAATTGGATTTGGTATTAGTAATAAAAAAACATTTCAAACTGCATGTCAAAACAGTAATGGAGCTATTATTGGTTCAGCATATATAAAATATATTGAAAATCATGGTGTATCCAAAACCCGAGATTTTATTAAGCTAATTAAAGATTAGTTATCTAGTGAAAACTGGGAAATTTTCATCCGATGTTTCAGCCTCATTGTATGAATAATTACCTAAATTAAACCCAAGCAATTCGTTGTAGCTAGATACAGAATTATCAACAATATATCTGACCATCATTCCTCTTGCTTTTTTTGCATAAAATGAAATAATTTTAAGTTTACCATTCTTAAAATCTTTGAATACCGGAGAAATAATCCTACCATCAAACTTTTTTTTATCAAACGCTTCAAAATATTCATTACTAGCTAAATTGATTAACAAATCTTCAGTGCTCATTTCATCAAGTATTGAATTTGTAATATTTTCAGACCAGAATTTATACAAGTTTTCTGATCCATCAACTGCTAATTTGGTTCCCATTTCGAGTCTGTACGGTTGAATTAAATCAAGAGGTTTTAAAACACCGTAGTAACCTGAAAGGATTCTTAATGATTTTTGTAAATCATAAACTTTATCCTCTGAAAGTGTTTTGACATCAATTCCACTGTATACATCACCATTAAATGCAAAAACTGCTGGTCGAGAGTTTTTATTATTATGATTGTCAACATAATCATTATTTCTCTTCCAATTTAAATCTGATAATTTCTGTGATATACCTTGAAGCTGCATCAAATCCTTTGGACTTTTCTCTTTTAAAACAGAGTTAATTTGAGAAGTTTTATTTAAAAAAACTGGCTGAGTACATTTTAGACTATCGATGTTTGAATCAAAGTCCAATGATTTTGCTGGTGAAATTAGAATTTTCATGATGTAAAATTAATTATTTTTTGAATAATTTTTCCACTTTTCAAAACATGATTTAAAATCATTTGGTAATTCAGTTTCAAAAGCTAATCTTTCATTAGTCCTTGGATGATTAAAACTTAATGTTTTAGCGTGTAATGCTTGTCTTGGTAATATCCTAAAACAGTTCTCAACAAACTGTTTGTACTTGTTAAAAATTGTTCCTTTCAATATTTTATCACCTCCATACCTTTCATCATTAAATATTGGATTTCCAATATGTTTCATATGAGCTCGAATTTGATGTGTTCTACCTGTCTCAAGCTCACATTCAACTAGTGAAACATATCCCAACTTTTCAACGACTTTGTAGTGAGTAATCGCCCTCTTACCAATATCTTCATTAACAGGTACAGACATTATCATTCTATTTTTTTTATCTCTTGATAAATATTTGTCAATAGTTCCTTGTTCAGGTGAAGGTGTACCCCAAACAATTGCTAGATATTTTCTGTCAATAGTTTTATGAAAAAACTGTTCAGATAATTTTGTTAGAGCAGTATCTGATTTAGCAACAACTAACAAGCCACTTGTATCTTTATCAATTCTATGGACCAATCCAGGCCTCCCATCACGATTCTCAGGTAAATTTTCATTGTGATAAATTAAGCCATTTAGTAATGTTCCAGAATAATTTCCATGGCCAGGATGTACAACTTGATTCGGTGGTTTATTAACTACCAATATATCATTGTCTTCATAG
>CACASE010000025.1 GCA_902535165.1 uncultured Bacteroidota bacterium
TTATCTAAAATTTCATCTAACGTACCAGCAGAAGTCTTTAAATCGGCAACAGTAGATGAAAAATTTTCAATTGTTGATTGAATTTCTAGTTTGGCCTCAGTATTTAAAACAGCATTTAAACTAATTAAAACTGAATCAGCGCTAACTACCATTGATTCGATTTTGTCTTGTAAAGGGGATAATCTGTCATTCACTAGCTCTGTAAGACCCGGTGCTATATCAGATTGAAGAGTGTCACCTGATTTTGCTAATTTATTACCGTATTTTGGAATTACAGCAACAGCTTTCCCTCCAATTAATCCTGTTTCATAAATCTGAGCTACACTTTCACTAGAAAAATTAAACTCATTTTCAACCCTAAATTTTAGTAAAAGTTTAGATGAATTTTTATAAAACTCTATATCTTGTACGCTACCAACATTAAATCCGCTAATAGTAACTGGTGTACCTTTACTCACACCCTCAACATCATCATAAACAGCATAAAAAATCCTATCAGTGATAAATACATCGTTTGATTTTAAATAACTAAATCCTATAATAAATAGAATAATGCCTGTTAAAACAAGTATACCAGTCTTTATTTCGTTTGATAATTTCACTCTTAATTTATTCAAATTTATAAATAAGTGCAATCTTTATTGAAATTCATCCAAGTATTTTTTTAAACTATACGGTTGACCCTCCTTAAATACTGCTATAAACGCAGACTTAAAACCTTTATTCTTTGCATTTTTTAATAATTTTTTCACTTCATTATAATCTGTTGTACTTCCATAATAATACTTATATAAACCATTATTATTATATTTTGATAATTTATTTAAACCATTAAAATTGTAAGATTTGAGCTCTAATGATTTAGAGCTTGCAGAAATTTGAACTTTAAATAAAAATTCACCTTTATTATTAAATTTAAAAGTCTCAGGTAAATTAACAAGATTGCTATCCAAAGTTGATAAATACTTAAGTATTGCTTTTGATATTGATGAGGAAATTTCTTTTTGACCTTTACTAGAGTTTAAGTATTGTCCTTCCGTTTTATTTGTCAAAAACCCTGCTTCTATCAAAACGCTTGGCATATATGTATTTCTTAAAACTAAAAAGCCTGCTTGTTTTACCTTTCTATCTCTCCTGTTTAAGTCTTTAACAAAAAACTCTTGTATGTAATTAGCTGCGACTATGCTTTGATCAAGATACTCCTCTTGCATCAAAACTAAACTTATAACAGATTCTGGATTGTTAGGGTCAAAACCATCATATTTTTGTTCATAATTTTCCTCAAGGTATATTACAGAATTTTCTTTTTGTGCAATTTTAAAATTTCTTTCATTAGCGTGTAACCCTAAAACAAATGTTCCTGCGCCATATGCGTTAGAATTATGGGCATCACAATGTATTGAAATAAATAAATCAGCATTAGCATTGTTTGCAATTTGAGCTCGCTTGTATAGGTCAACAAAAACATCTTTGGTTCTGGTGTAGACAACTTTAACCTTATTCTGTGTAAGTATTTCACCAACATTAAGAGCTATATTTAAAGCAATATTCTTTTCAAAATAACCATTTCCCCTATTTCCTGGATCTTTTCCCCCGTGACCTGCATCAACCACAACAACAAACTCGTTTTTTACATTCTGGGTAAAACTATTAGATGAAAAAAACAGAAATAGAAAAACAAATAAATGAATAAATTGCTTAAAAATCATCTCTTATAAAATTATCACTAATTTTAATAAATCTTTTATCGCTTTGTATATTAATAAAAAACATATAAAAGTAATACCACTATTGATATGTTTTTTTTACAGTTTTTTCAACAATAGCTATTTGTTTTCACAAAATATTGAAAAAGACACTATAAACTCAGATACACTTAAAACTAAACTGATTTTAGACGATGTAAGAAGAAAAGCTAAAGGATATATTAAAATAAATAATAAAGAAAAAATTATTACTCTCTTTGATAACGCAGAGCTATACTATATGGATATTGAATTGAAATCTGGTATAATAAAGTTCGATTGGGAAAGTAATGTTGTATCTGCCGGAAGAATTAAAGATTCATTAGGAAATTATATACAATCCCCAATTTTTAAACAAGGTGGAGATGAAATTAATCCGGATTCCTTAAGATATAATTTTGATACAAAAAAAGCTTTAATTTGGAACTCAAGAACAACTCAAAATGAAATGAATGTATTTTCTTTGGCAACAAAAAAAGAAAATGATTCTATATACTTCATTAAGGAAGCGAAAGTAACAACTTCAAAAAATCTGGATGATCCTGAATATTATATTAGAGTAAGATCAGGTAAATTCATTCCAAAAAATAAAATTATTGCTGGTCCAAGTAACCTATATATTTATGATGTACCAACACCAATTTTTCTACCATTTGCCTATTTTCCACTTACTGAAGACAGAAATTCTGGATTTATTTTTCCAACTATAGGGCAAAATAACAGAAGGGGTTATTTTTTTCAAAATGGCGGGTATTATCTAGCACCTTCGGAATACTTTGACTTAACTCTGCTGGGAGATTATTACACTAATGGCAGCTATGGAATGAGAGTAGAATCATCATATAGAAAAAGATATTCATTTAATGGTAGATTAAGTGTAAGATTTGAAAACCTCATAGATGGTGAACGTGGGTTACCAGGTTATTCAAAATCTAATATTTACAACATACGATGGACACACTCTCAAGATTCTAAAGCCAACCCTTACAACAGATTTTCAGCATCAGTAAATTTAGGCAGCAGTAATTATTTTAGAGAATCTTTAAATCAAATTAATACTCCTAACTTTTTGAATAATACTTTGAATTCATCAGTATCATTTTCCAAGACATTTAGGGGATATCCCTCAGTAAATGTTTCACTAACAGCCTCTCACTCACAAAATACAAGATCAAAAACAGTCAATTTGGTACTTCCAACTTTTCAAGGTAATGTTGAGAGAGTTTATCCATTTGTAAAAAAGAATGGGCAAAAAAAAGGAATTATTAAAAATATTAATTTACAGTACACGTTTAGGGGGGAAAACAGAATTAATACAACTGATTCCTTATTTTTTAAAAAAGGCATGTTTGATGATGCTAAGTATGGCATGAAACATACAATTCCGTTGAGTACCAATTTTAAAGTATTAAAACACTTTAGTGTGAGTATGAATGGAAATTTTGATGAGATTTGGACTGGTAACACAATAATTAGGAATGATTATGATATCAATAATCAAGAACAAGAAGACAAAATTCAGGTTAGGGGTTTTGACAGGTTTAGTCAATATAATTTTGGCATGAGTGTGGGTACAACTATATATGGGCTATTCAATTTTAAAGAGGATAAAAAAATACAATCAATTAGACATGTAATTAGACCCTCTGTTAGCTACAATGTCAGACCAAGTTTTGAAAAATATTATGATACTTACATTATAGACGCATTTGGAAATACCGCCGAGTATACAAGGTTTGAAGAAAATTTCTTTGGATTACCCTCACGTAGATATTCCAGTGCAATTGGCTTACAAATTAGCAATAACATTGAAGCTAA
Organism: uncultured Bacteroidota bacterium; assembly: GCA_902535165.1. Taxonomy (GTDB): domain Bacteria; phylum Bacteroidota; class Bacteroidia; order Flavobacteriales; family Flavobacteriaceae; genus Eutrophosalina. The sequence continues at coordinate 3,564 of CACASE010000025.1, forward strand.
AATTAAAGAAAAGGATAGTCTTGTAACTGAGCCTAGAAAAGTTACTATTCTAAATAATTTTAACATATCCACAAGTTATAATCTAGCAGCTGATTCGTTAAAACTATCACCTGTTAGAATGACAACAGGAACAAACCTATTTAAAAACAAATTAAATCTAAATTTATCTGCAACTTTTGATCCTTATTCAATTAACGATAATGGCTTTAGAATAAATAAATTAAATATTGCAGATGGCGGAGGCTTATTAAGAATGACCAGTGCTAATCTAAATATGAATTTTTCAATAGACAGTAAATCTTTTAATTCAAACAATAAAAGTGAAAATAGTGAAAATGTAACCGGTGGAGGCAGGACAGATGATTTATTTGGCTCTAGTCAAGATCTAACAAAAAGCACGTTTGATGATGATGAAAATGATGGTAGGAGAAAAGAAAATTTAACAGAATACATTAATAAAATAGGTTGGGATTTCAGATTTGCACACTCACTCACTTATTTAAACAACCGAAAACAAAGAAAGATTGGAAATAATTCTTTGATGTTTTCAGGAAATATTATACTTTCAAAAAAATGGAAAATTGGCGGTTCCTCTGGATATGACTTTAAAAATAAGGGGTTTACATATACACAGCTTCGTTTTGAAAGAGATTTAGATAGTTGGAAAATGAATTTTAGTTGGGTTCCATTTAGTATAAGAGAATCATGGTATTTCTTTATCGGAATAAAGTCAGGGTTTTTAAGTGACCTAAAATATGATAAAAGGAAAGAGCCAGATAAAAGACTATAAAAAAGTATGAAAAAAATTATAAAAACTGATAAAGCTCCTTTGCCTGTGGGGCCATACAACCAGGCTGTACTGGTTGACAAAACACTTTATATTTCTGGTCAAGTTGCGATAAATCCAGAAAATAATGAGGTAATTAAAGGTTCAGTTGAAGATGCAACCAAGTTAATTATGAAAAATATTCAATCTATTTTAGATGAGGCTGGATTTAATTTTAAAGATGTAGTTCGCTCAAAGATTTATCTTACTGATATGAATAATTTCTCAAAAGTTAATGCAATCTATGGATCATATTTTGAAAAAAATTATGAACCAGCTAGAACAACAATTGAAGTTAGTGGTTTACCTTTAGGTGTTGATGTAGAGATAGATATGATTGCTGTAAACTAAATGTTTTCTAGATGGTAATTAACTAAACCATCAATGGGTTTTCTCAAAACTTTACCAATGTTCATTTTCTTGGATTCTAAAACTTCTGCAAGTTCATCCTTCAAATAAAAACCAATAGATCCTATAAAGTGTAATGGTACTTCTCTACAATCGGAAAACTGCTCTATTTGATTTGAAATGAATAGACTAAATCCTTTTCTAATTAACTTTTTAAAATATGGTAATTCTTTATTGTCAATTACAAACCTTCCAAATTTTGCTAGATATGTATTTGGATTTGGTCTTTTATAGATATGATCCTTAATTGTATTGGATTGCATATCAAACGACTTACTAATACTCTTTTGAACAGATAATGGCATTTTATCAAAATAATAATCTCTTATTAATTGTCTACCAAAATAATTTCCGCTGGCATCATCCATTAATACATATCCTAAAGAATCAACTTTTTGTAAAATATTTTTACCATCATAATAGGTACAATTAGATCCTGTTCCCAATATAGACGTAATTGATTTAATTCCAGGTTCACACGTTGCATATATAGCAGCATATGTATCCTCTTTAATATCAATTAATGAATTAATAAATATTCTTTCAAAGACTTTCTTTATAAGTTTCCTTGGGGATTCAGTTCCACAACCAGCACCATAGAAATATAAATGAGATATTTTTTTTCTTTTTTGGTAAAGATCAAAATTATTTATTACTCTCTCTTCAATAATTTGTTCTGTCAAGACTTGAGGATTTAATCCTTTTGTCTGAGTATCAAATAAAACTTTACCCTTATCGTTGATACATATCCAATCGGTCTTAGTAGAGCCACTGTCAACAATTAATCTCATTTAATTTATTTGCAGAAATGAGTTGCTAAATCTAAAAGTTTACTTGAATAACCAGCCTCATTGTCATACCAAGTAATAATTTTATAAAACTTAGAGTTTAATTCAATACCTGCTTTAGAATCAATAATCGAAGTTCTAACATCTCCTATAAAATCTTGAGAAACAACATCGTCAGATGAAAACCCTAATATGTTTTTCAACTCACCTTTAGACGCAATTTCCATTGTTTTCATAATTTCCTCATAAGATGTTTCATTTGATAATTTTACAGTTAAATCGACAACAGAAACATTTGCAGTAGGTACCCTAAATGCCATTCCTGTAATCTTACCCTCTAGAGATGGAATAACCTTGGTTACAGCTTTTGCTGCGCCTGTTGAGGCAGGAATTATATTAAGTAATGAACTCCTTCCAGCTCTAAAGTCTTTTTTTGAAGGTCCATCAACTGTAAATTGGGTAGCTGTTACAGCATGAACCGTAGTCATAAGTGCTTCTTCAACACCAAAATTATCATTTAAAACTTTTATTGGAGGTGCTAAACAGTTAGTTGTACAACTCGCATTAGAAATAACTAAATCATTTTTGTTTATAGTGTCGTGATTTACTCCCATTACAAACATAGGTGCGTCTTTAGATGGAGCAGAAATTACAACTTTAGGAGCACCACCATCAATGTGATATTTAGCTGTATCGAGATTTGTAAAAATACCAGTACATTCTAAGACTACATCAACTCCTAAATTATCCCAACCGATTAGTTTAGGGTCTTTTTCAGAGGTGATATGAATTTTTTGGCCATCAATATTCAAGGTATTTCCATCAATTGAAATATTACTCTTAATTTTTCCATGTACAGAATCATATTTTAATAAATATGCCAAATGATTAATATCTAAAAGATCATTGATTGCGATAACTTCTAAATCAGTTCTTGTTAGAGCAAGTCTCAAAACCATTCTTCCAATTCTACCAAATCCGTTAATTCCAATTTTAATTTTTCTCATCTATTTTAAAATTTAAGTGTTCATAATTTGAGATATTCTTAATAATTCCTTGTTAATCTTACTTTTTCCTTTCAAGGCTTTGTCTAGGGGAGTAAAAATGATTTTTCCATTATCAATACCAACCATATTACCATCATTACCCTCAATTAAACTTTCTACAGCTTTTACACCGAGCTGAGTGCCTAAAACTCTGTCAAAACATGACGGTGTACCTCCCCTTTGAATATGACCAAGGACAGAGACTCTAGTTTCATATTTAGGCAATGTTTCCTCTATCTTTGATGCTAATTCAAAAACATTTTTTCCTGTTTTATCACCTTCTGCTACTACGATAATACTTGATGTTTTTCCGGATTTTTTACTTTTTTTCAATGAATTAATAAGATTTTCAAAGCTCATGTTAACTTCAGGAATTAAAATTTCTTGAGCGCCTATAGCTAATCCAGAATTTAAGGCAATATATCCAGCATCTGCACCCATAACCTCAACCAGAAACAATCTATGATGTGAAATGGCTGTATCCCTGATTTTATCAATTGCATCCATAACAGTGTTCAAAGCTGTATCATATCCTAATGTGTGTGATGTACCATGTAAGTCATTATCAATTGTTCCTGGAATTCCTACAACAGGGAAGTTAAATTCTTGCTTAAGCTTTAAAGCACCTGTGAATGATCCATCTCCACCAATTACAATCAATCCATCAATTTCATTATCTTTTAAGTTTTTATGTGCAATCTTACGTCCATCGGTCGTCTTAAATTCATCGCATCTTGCAGAATATAAAAAGGTACCTCCCCTATTGATGATTCCCCTAACACTTCTGGTGCTTAATACTTTTGTATTATTTTCAATTAAACCAGAAAAACCTCTTATTATCCCAATACATTTAATTTGATAATGAGCACATGCTCTAACAACTGCTCTAATTGAAGAATTCATTCCAGGTGAATCACCACCAGACGTAAGTACAGCTATTGTTTTCATAACGAGTTGCAAAATTACGTTATATTTTTAAAAATTGAAGAACTATTATTCTAATTCCAACCAAATATTACCATTTTCATTAGACTTTACTGCTTTTTCAATAAAGTCCATACCTCTAACACCTTCCTCTATAGTAGGAAATTCACCTTTTTCATTTTTTTCACCTCTTATTGCTCTAGCAACACCTCTATAAATGTTACCCATAGCGTCGAAGATGCCTTCTGGATGTCCAGCTGGTAATTTTGTTCCATCTAAAGATATTTTTGAATTGTAAGGATGTCCTGGTTTTAGAACCTGTAAAGGTTTATCATTAGTATAATAATATAAATAGTTTGGGTTTTCTTGCTCCCAAGATAGTGATCCCTTGGATCCATATACACTAATATTTAAATTATTTTCAAGACCAGTGGCTATTTGAGTTGAGCGAATTGTTCCTTTACACCCATTTTCCATTCTTACAAGAATACTAACATCAATATCCAATGGATTATCTTCATATAAATTATTTAAATCAGCAAGTATTTTTTTTACCTTCATTCCACAAACTAACTCTAGCATGTTAAAAGCATGAGTTCCAATGTCTGCAAGACATGAACTTATTCCACTTACTTCAGGATTTAATCTCCAAGTTGAATTCCTTTTGTCTTTGTCATGAATA
>CACASE010000026.1 GCA_902535165.1 uncultured Bacteroidota bacterium
CTTTTCGCCTAAAAAATTTAATTATTGCGTTTTGAGAATTTGCATATTTCTTCAGATCACTGTTATCAATTGTTCCGATTCCAATTCTATAAAATAGATCTAGTGATGTTTGAAGATTAAAGAATGTTTGAATTTTATTAATATTGTTTTCATTGAATGAGATTTTCAATTGTTTTAACTTTCTCCTCAATATTTCTTTACCTTCTTCAGCTATTTTCTTTTTATTTTCTTTAATTGAGGATCTTATTGCTGACTTTGCTTTTGATGTGATTACAAAATCAAGCCAACTGGCACTAGGTTTTGAGTTATTACTTTTAATAATTTGAACCTGCTCACCACTACTCAATTTATAGCTTAAAGGAACAATTTTTCCATTAACTTTAATTCCTCTAGTTTTCAATCCTAGTCCTGAATGAATATGAAAAGCAAAATCTAAGGCTGTTGATCCTTTTGGTAAAGATTTTAAATCACCCTCTGGTGTAAATACAAAAATTTCATCAGCATATAAATTTAACTTGAAATCTTCTACGAAATTAACAGCACTAGAGTCTGGATTTTTTAAAACTTCCTGCAATCTATTTAACCAAATTTCAAGTCCACTTTCTTTATCATCTCCTAATTTGTATTTGTAATGAGCAGCATACCCTCTCTCAGCAATTTCATGCATTCTTGTTGATCTAATTTGAACTTCGATCCATCTTTTATTTGGCCCTACAACAGTAATATGCAGGGCTTCATATCCGTTTGATTTAGGAGTGGATATCCAATCCCTTAACCTGGTAGGGTTTGGTCTGTATACATCAGTTACAATTGAATAAATCTTCCATGCAATTAGTTTTTCTAATACTGGTTCAGCATCATAAATAATTCTCACAGCAAATCGATCATAAACTTCATCAATATTTATGTTTTTTTTAATCATTTTATTTCTAATGGAGTAGATTGATTTACTTCTGCCATTAATTTTAAAATCTAATTTTTCTGTTTTTAATTTTTCAGAAATTTTTCTAGCAAAATTTCTTATATAGAGATTTTGATTGTCTTTAGTTTTTTCAAGATTATTTTTTATGTCATTGAATAATTCAGGCTCGGTGTATTTTAAACTTAGATCTTCTAATTCATTTTTGATTTCATATAAACCAATTCTGTGTGCAATTGGCGCATAGATATATAGTGTTTCAGACGCAATTTTTACCTGTTTTTCATCAGTCAAAAAATCTAGAGTTTTCATATTATGTAATCTATCAGCAATTTTTATCAAGATCACTCTAATATCATCGTTCAATGTCAAAAGCATTTTTCTAAAATTTTCAGCTTGTATTGATAATATCTTCTCCTTTTTTAATTTGGATATTTTAGTTAATCCATCAACAATTTTTGCAATCTCTTGACCAAAGATTTCCTCGATTTTGTGAATTGAGTATCTGGTATCTTCAACAACATCGTGTAATAGTGCAGATGCTATGCTTGGAGCGTCGAGACCTATTTTAGAGGCAACAATTTTTGCAACAGAAATAGGGTGAAAAATATATGCTTTTCCTGATTTTCTAATTTGATCACTATGAGCATCAATAGCAATATCTAATGCTTTTCTAATTAAAACTTTGTCACTTTCACTGAGGGTTTGATAACTTAATTTTAATAGACTCTTATATTCTCGAGCAATCTGAAGGTTTACAGTCTTGTTAGCTGTTGTAAAATCCATTAATTAAATTTAAGAGAATTTTCTCTGATTAATGGCTTCGTAAAGAATAATTCCAGTTGAAACAGATAAATTTAATGAATCAACATTACCAAACATTGGTATATTTATTAGATTATCACAGTTGGATAATAACTGATCATTAATTTTTGATTTTTCTGGACCCATCACTACAGCACACCTTTTCTTATAATCAACATCCTTATAAATTATACTAGATTCAATATAAGCTCCATAAATTTTAAAATTATTTTTTTTTAAAAAATTGATTGCTTCAGTCGTTGTTAATTGAAAAATATTTAAAGAAAAAATAGATCCTAAACTCGCTCTAATAGTATTTGGGTTATATACTTCAGTGTGAGAGTCAGTAATTATAATATTTTTAAACCCACAGGCTTCAAAAGTTCTCATAATTGCTCCAATATTTCCTGGTTTCTCTGGGTTTTGTAGAACCAAAAAAAAATCATCTTTATCAATTTTTAAATCTGATATTTTTGAGGGTTTATAATTTACTATTGCAAAAATTCCCTCACTTTCCCTGTAGATAATTTGCTCAATTAATTCACGGGTTATAAGATTTACTTTTAAGTCTTTGATACTTAAGCTTTGCAATTTATCTTCAAGGACAAAAATTTGATCAATAGTAAAATTTGAATTTTTACAATGCTGAATTTCTCTTAAGCCTTCTACAATAAATTTCTTTTCTCTTTTTCTAAAATTAGATTTAGATATTAGCTTTTTTGCATATTTAAATAATGAACTCTCTTTACTTGAAATTTTATTGATCATATTGGTTATATAAAACTAATCAAAATCATATATCTTTGAAAAGGAATTTTCCATGAATAAAATATATTTTGATAATGCTGCTACAACTGAAATTTCTGAAAAAGTAATTGCAGAAATGATGAAGGCCATGAAAGTTAATTATGGTAACCCCTCATCAACTCACTCACATGGAAGAAACTCAAAAGCAATTTTAGAGTTGTCCAGAAAAAATATAGCTGAGAAATTTAATGTCAACCCCAAAGAAATTATTTTTACTTCCGGTGGTACTGAGTCTAATAATATGATAATTAAAACTGTTGTAATAGCTCAAAATATTGAAAGAATAATTAGCACAAAAATTGAACATAAGGCAGTTTTAAACTCAATTGAATCAATCGCAAAAGAAAGAGGAACCACTATTTTATTTTTAGATGTCGATGAATACGGTGTCCCAAATAAACAGCAGCTAATAGAATATTTAGAAAACTCTGATGAAAAGACTTTAGTTAGCTTAATGCACATAAACAACGAGACTGGAACAATGATAGATTTAGAGGAATTTGGAAAAATTTGTAAATCAAATAATGCTTTATTTCATAGTGATACTGTTCAGACCATTGGACATTACAATATCGAATTGGATAAGATTAATATCGATTTTATGACTTGTTCTGCTCATAAATTCCATGGACCTAAAGGTGTAGGGTTCGCTTACATAAAAAATGGACAAACAGTCAAACCACTTATTGAGGGTGGAGCCCAAGAAAGAGGTTACAGGGGAGGAACAGAAAGTATACACAACATTGTTGGTTTGAAAACTGCGATTGATATTTCTTATGAAAACTTAGAAAATGATTCAAAAAAAGTAAAAGAATTAAAAGATCATTTTATCAAAACAGTTATGGAAAGAATTCCTGAAACTAAGATAAATGGAAAACACAATATAAATGAATCTTCATACGCAATTTTAAATTTATGTTTGCCGATAAATAGTGATAAAAAAACAATTTTAAATTTCAAATTAGATTTAGCAGGAATTTCTTGTTCATCTGGTAGTGCTTGTCAATCTGGCAGTTCTCAACCTTCTCACGTATTATCTGAGATGCTTTCTGAAGATGATATGAAAAAAATCTCTTTAAGGTTTTCTTTTTCAAAGTTTAATACAATAAAGGAAGTCGATTATGTTGTTGAGTTTTTAAAAAATTTTGTTGAGGAAAATTAAAACGATAAAGAATCAATCACACTTGTTGAATTTCCAACTAAATCTTCTACATATATTTCTACCTTATTGACCTTATTAGGTTTAATCAGTGTGTCGTTTTTGAAAAATATTTTCTTCAATTTTGGTTCATATTCAAATAATGCCCACTGCTCATTAATTTTTCCTCTGTAATTTTTAATGCCAGTTTCTTTGTCATTTATGTAATATTGAATTTGATTTTTATAATTAATTCTTTTGTTTCTAATAACTGTTGGTGGTAAGGAATCAATATCAATAAAAAATTTTCCTGTGGTTTTAGTTTTAAACTGATAATACCCATCTTTAATAGAATTGGTAACAAAGTTTTTTGAACCATCATAATTTATTCTGGCTAAATATTGTCTATCATTCAAACCATCAGTTGGATATTTTATTTCAAAATTTTTCCATGCTATCAAAAAAGGATTGTATGCAAATAAGGTATCGTTTTGAAATTTGTGTAAAATTTTTGACTTTCTATCAAAAGTATTTTTTTCAATAATCAGCTCGTGACCATTGTATGAAAAATTATACTTTTTATTAAAATCAATTAATTTATTGAAGGGCGTTTCTACTTGTTTATCATATTTAAAATTAGTACTATCCCCAAGTATTTTGAGATTTATATAGGTATTGTTATTATCGTAATCACTGAGTTTTACAGTTATATTATGTTTATCACCTTTATTAATTATTAGTCCTTCATTTTTTCCTTTCACAAAACTTAAACTATTGTTTTTGTCCCCAAATAATTTAACAATTCTAGATTTTTTAAGCACATAATATTCATTATCAATATATTTTTTTTGATATGGTTTTTCTGAAAAAGTAAATGAATCAAAAATTAATTCAAACTTTAACGAGTCATTTTTGAATAGAGAGTATTTATAATTACCAAAAATATTATTGGTTTTATTTTGTCTATCATATGATACTACTCCGAAACCAATAGTATCTGTAGTTTTTATTGTGTTTGCTGTAAATGTACTGTCATTAATTTTTAAAAGTTTAAGTTGTTTTTTTCTAAGTAAACCATTCTTAATTCCATATAAAAAAAAGTTCTTTAAGTAAGGTCGAATTGTGTCAATTACATCAAAGTTGTAGAATAATGGATTGATTGGTAATTCTTCATTTGTTTTTCTAATTTCAAAATGAAGATGAGGGCCAAAAGAACTCCCTGTATTACCTGATAAACCAATAATTTCCTTTTTTTCAATTTTTAATTCATCAGGTCTAAAAAACTTTCGAACCTCGTATTTTTTCATTTTATACTGAAGCTCATTTATGATTTTTTCTATCTTATCACTGAACTTACTTAGGTGAGCATATACTGTTGTTAAATTATTTCCATGATCAATGTAAACAACCTTGCCAAAACCGCTAGTTGAAACCTGTACTCTTGATACATAACCAGCGTCAATAGCTCTTATAACAATTCCCTCTTTTCCTTTGGTCTTTATATCAATACCAGAATGAAAGCCACTTGACCTTAGCTCTCCAAAATTTCCACTTAGAAGAATAGGAAAATCAATTGGTGATTCAAGCTTCTTCGTGCTTTTTTCCTGCGAAAAAATTAGATTAGAAAATAATACGATAAAAACTAAAATTAAATTTTTCAAATAGATTTTAATTAAAGTATTGGTTATAATTATATATAAACTTAAATTTATGTAATAGTAGCTTATTATGAAAGAAACATTAAAAAATGTTGATGAGTTATATGATAAAATTAATCAGCTTTTAAAAAGTTATGATTTGTTAAAAAAAAATAATGATAAGATTTTGGAAGATTTAAATTCTGTCAAGATTAGCCTGCTTAACAAAGAAGATGAAATTAAAAAATTAAAAGAAAAATATGATTCTTTAAAGTTTTCTAATATTATATACAATCAATCTGATAAGAAATTAGCAAAGAAAAAAATAAGAAAAATGATTGATGAAATTGATAATTGTATTTTAAATTTAATGGGATAATGCAAAAAATTAAATTAAATATTGGTAACAGGGTGTATCCTCTAAGTGTGGATACAAATCAAGAGGAAATATTAAGGAAAGCTGCTAAGCAAATTAATCAAATGATAAATGATTACGAAAGTAAGTATGCAGTAAGAGATAAGCAAGACAGTCTAGCGATGTGTGCTCTTCAAATATTAAGTCAGAGCAAAACATTTTCCAATGATGATGACAAAGAGATATTTGAAATAGGAGAGAAGCTAAATAAAATTAAAGAATTGATAGATTCAAGACTTTAGTTAAACGTTCATTAAAATATAATTTTACCTACAGCAGATTTAAATTGGTAAACTCAACACTATTTTTTTTAAAAAAGGTGAGTCTGTGTGCTAGAGCGCGCCCTGAGGGGATTTTCGAATATATAGTTAGCCTTAAACTTGTATAACAGGAGTTTATACAATCAATCTGTTTGTAGGTTTTTTATTTTTACACCATCGCATATTGTAATTTCGATTGGAGTCAAGTCAATTCTAAATTTGTCTTTGTAGCTTTTGCATGCTTTTTCTATAAACTCATTTTTAAAAGATTTTTCAACAAGATTTATTGTACACCCACCAAATCCTCCCCCCATCATTCTAGCACCTAAAATTTTTTCAAATGGCTTTGTCAAATCCACCAAAAAATCTAATTCATCACAACTAACTTCATAAAGGTCTTTTAACCCTGAATGTGATTTATACATTAAGCTACCTAGGTCATAAAACTTAGACTCATTGAGTTTTTTTGCAGCATCACATGTCCTTTGATTTTCATTAATTACAAATGATGCCCTATTATAGATTTTAGTCTCCAAAATATTTTTAAGTTCGGAAACTAAATTTGGACTTACATCACATAATGTTGAGTAATTATTATTGAATTTATTGTTAATTATTTTTAGAGCATTGTAACACTCTTCAACTCTGTCATTGTAAGCTGTATTAGCAAGATTATGTTCCACATTAGTATTTAGAAGAATTATTTGAAAATCATTAAAATCTGCATTTACGTAATTAAAATTTCGCGAATAACATTCCAAGTGTATTAATTTATTTTTTTTACCATTTAGGATGGTGAACTGATCCATTATTCCTCCTTTAAGACCGATATAATTGTGTTCGACATCACTAACAATATCAACAATTTCATTTTTGTCAATTTGAAGGTTGTTAATTTCGATTAACCCAGATGCTAAGCC
>CACASE010000027.1 GCA_902535165.1 uncultured Bacteroidota bacterium
TCAGTGTTTTCTTTTTTGGAAATGATTGGTTCATTTGATTTTTTTCTTTTTCTTCTTCTTCTTCTTTCAGGTTTATTCGTTGAATATAATTCATTATAATCAACAAGTTCAATCATAGCCATACTAGCATTATCACCTAAACGATTGCCTAGTTTAATAACACGTGTATAACCACCAGGTCTATCACCAACTTTAACAGAAATTTCTCTAAATAACTCATTTACAGCATTTTTATCTCTCAAATACTTAAAAGCTATTCTTCTATTGTGCGTCGAATCATTTTTAGATTTTGTAAGTATTGGTTCAATAAATAGTTTAAGAGCTTTAGCTTTTGCTAATGTTGTATTAATTGATTTGTGTTCAATTAATGAACAAGCCATATTTGCTAACATATACTTTCTATGAGCTGTCTTTCTACCTAAATGTGGAAATTTCTTACCGTGTCTCATATTTATTATTCCTTATCTAATTTATATTTTGATAAATCCATTCCAAAACTAAGACCTTTAACTAATACTAATTCTTCAAGCTCCGTAAGTGATTTTTTACCAAAGTTTCTAAACTTCATTAAATCAGACTTATTAAAGGAAACTAAATCACCTAATGTATCAACTTCAGCAGCTTTTAAGCAATTTAGTGCTCTTACAGAAAGATCCATATCAATTAATCTTGTTTTTAAAAGTTGTCTCATATGTAATGATTCTTCGTCATAAGTCTCAGTCTGAGCTATCTCATCAGCCTCTAAGGTTATTCTTTCATCAGAGAATAACATAAAATGATGGATTAACACTTTTGCACCTTCAGTAAGCGCATTTTTAGGATCAATTGAACCGTCTGTAATTATTTCAAATACCAATTTTTCATAATCTGTTTTTTGTTCAACTCTAAAATCTTCAATTGTATATTTAACATTTTTAATAGGTGTAAAAACTGAATCCATAAAAATTGTACCTAAAGGAGCACCAATTTTTTTATTTTCTTCAGCCGAAACATAACCTCTACCCTTTTCTATGCTTAATTCAAAATTTAGCTTAACATTTTTTTCCATGTTACAAATAACGACATCAGGATTCAATATCTGGAATCCAGAAATAAATTTTTGCAAATCTCCAGCTTTTAATTGATTTTGCATGTTAACAGAAACTGAAACTGTTTCATTATCCACAGAATCAATTTGTTGTTTTAATCTTATCTGCTTCAAGTTTAAGATGATTTCAGTTACATCTTCAACAATTCCGGGAAGAGAGGTAAATTCATGATCGACATTATCAATTTTAATAGATGTGAATGCAAATCCCTCAAGAGAGGAAAGTAAAACTCTTCTTAATGCATTACCAATAGTTAATCCATATCCAGGTTCTAAGGGTCTAAACTCAAATTTACCCTCAAAATCTGTTGAGTCAATCATTATTACTTTGTCTGGTTTTTGAAATGTGAATGTTGCCATAGTTTTTTATTATTATTTCGAATAAAGTTCGACGATTAATTGTTCTTTTATATTTTCAGGTATTTGATCACGGGTTGGTAAAATATTAAATACCCCCTCTAAATTATTATTGTCCCACGAAATCCATTCGTAAATAGATTCTTGAGCCGATAACGATTCTTCAATTACAGAAAGAGATTTGGATTTTTCTCTTACACCAACCTTTTCACCTATTTTAATAATTCTTGATGGAATGTTACAAACCTCTCCATTTACAATTATATGTTCATGACTAACAAGTTGACGAGCTGCACTTCTGGTCGGAGCTATACCCATTCTGTAAACCAAATTATCTAACCTAGATTCACATAATTGTAGTAAAACCTCACCTGTGATACCTTTACTTTTATTTGCTTTTTCAAATAAGTTTCTAAACTGTCTCTCAAGAATACCATATAGATATTTAGCTTTTTGCTTTTCCATTAACTGAATAGCATATTCAGATTTTTTCTGTCTTCTTTTATTTAAACCATGTTGTCCAGGTGGATAATTTTTTTTGTCAAAAGATTTATCTGGTCCAAACAATGGTTCGCCAAATTTTCTTGATATTTTAGTCTTAGGTCCTGTGTATCTTGCCATATTAATTTTTTTAAACTCTTCTTCTTTTAGGTGGTCTGCAGCCATTATGCGGAATCGGTGTTACATCAAAAATTTCAGTGACTTCAATACCAGCGTTATGAATGCTCCTAATCGCTGATTCTCTACCATTCCCAGGTCCTTTTACATAAACCTTAACTTTCCTAAGTCCAGCATCATGGGCAGCTTTGACAGCATCTTCAGCTGCAAGTTGTGCAGCATACGGTGTATTTTTTTTAGATCCTCTGAATCCCATTTTTCCTGCAGATGACCATGAAACAACCTCGCCTTTATTATTTGTAAAGGATATTATGATATTATTAAAGGATGCATTAATATGAACCTCTCCAAATGATTCTACAATGACTTTTCTTTTTTTATTTGTGACTTTTGCCATAATATATTATTTAGTTACTTTTTTCTTATTAGCAACTGTTTTTCTTTTCCCTTTTCTAGTTCTTGAATTATTCTTTGTCCTCTGTCCTCGTAAGGGTAATCCCAATCTATGTCTAATACCTCGAAAAGACCCTATATCCATTAACCTTTTAATATTTATTTGATTTTCAGCCCTTAATTCACCTTCAATAACTAACTGAGAAACAACAGATCTAACTTGAGCTGTATCATCATCGCTCCATTCAGAAACTTTTTTATCTTGACTTACCTTTGCACTATCTAAAATCATTTTTGCTCTACTTTTTCCGATACCATAGATGTAAGTCAGTGCTATAACACCTCTTTTGTTTTTTGGAATATCTATACCTGAAATTCTTGCCATAACTAACCTTGTCTTTGTTTAAATCTTGGATTCTTTTTATTGATAACATAAAGTCTACCCTTTCTTCTAACAATCTTACACTCTGGACTTCTTTTTTTTACTGATGCTCTAACTTTCATAATTAATATCTAAATGTTATTCTCGCTTTTGTTAAATCATAGGGACTCATTTCCAATTTTACCTTATCACCAGGCAAAAGCTTGATGTAATGCATTCTCATTTTTCCTGATATATGCGCAGTAACAACATGTCCATTATTCAACTCAATTCTAAACATGGCATTTGACAATGCTTCCACTATAACTCCATCTTGTTCTATCGCTTCTTGTTTTGCCATATTATGCTACTCTTCTTGTTTTACCTGTTTTCATTAACCCATCATAATGCCTATTAAGCAAATAGGCATTTATTTGTTGGATTGTATCAATAGCTACTCCCACCATAATTAAAAGTGAGGTACCTCCATAAAATAAAGCCCATCCTTGCTGGATATTCATTAAAGCAACAATTACTGCTGGTAATACAGAAATTGCAGCTAAAAATAAAGATCCTGGGAAAGTAATTAAAGACATTATTTTATCCAAAAAGTCAGCAGTTTCACCTCCAGGTTTAATTCCAGGAATAAATCCACCACTTCTCTTTAAATCATCAGCCATTTTATTAGTAGGTACAGTGATGGCTGTATAAAAGTAAGTAAACAAGATTATCAATAAACCAAATAAAATATTGTATGATAGACCGAACATATTAGAAAATGCGGTATTCATCCATTGTCCAAAAGATCCACCTATAAGTTGACCTAGATATGCAGGGGCAAACATTATTGCCTGAGCAAAAATAATTGGCATAACACCTGAAGCATTAAGTCTTAATGGAATGTACTGTCTTTTAGAATAAACTCCACTTGGCCCAGATCCGGCAACTGATCTTCTTGCATACTGCACTGGGATCTGTCTCACGGCTAAAACCAACAAAATACATAGAGCAATAACTACAATCCAAATTACAAATTCAATTGCGATCATAATAAGTCCACCAGAACCAGAAAGTTGTGATATAACTTCTTGTGTAAACGATAAAGGTAAAGAGGCGATAATTCCAACAGTAATTAATAATGAAATTCCGTTTCCAATTCCTCTATCAGTAATCTTTTCACCTAACCACATGGCGAAAATACAGCCAGTAACAAGTATAATTACAGATGGAATTATAAAAAATGGTCCTTTTCCTAAAACAAAAGCAGAATCAGGTACTCCCAAAGCACCTAAGCCATATAAATAAGCAGGGGCCTGTACAACGCAAATCGCAATAGTCAACCATCTGGTAATTTGAGTGATTTTTTTTCTTCCACTTTCACCTTCCTTTTGAAGCTTTTGTAAGTATGGTAAAGCTACACCCATGAGCTGAACGACAATAGATGCAGATATGTAAGGCATTATTCCCAAAGCAACAACAGAGGCATTTGCAAAAGCTCCTCCAGTGAAAGCATTTAGCAGTCCTAAAAGACCTCCACCACCGGCTATTTGAGCGTCTGAAATAATGTTATAGTCAACACCTGGCAATACAACCTGAGCAGCTAGCCTATATATAATAAGAAAGAACAGAGTTATTAAAATTCGATTTTTTAACTCATCTATTGTCCAAATATTTTTTAATGTTTCTATAAACTTTAACATCTAAATTACTTTAATTTCACCTCCTGCCTTTTCAATTGCTTTTATAGCTGACTTTGAGAAACCATGAGCTTCAACTTTTAATGAAGATTTAATTTCTCCATTGCCCAAAACTTTTACCAAATCGTTTTTACTAACTAAACCATTCTCAACCATTATGCTAATATTTACAGTATTCTTTTTAACTTTTTTATTGTCAACAAGCATCTGTAAGGTTTTTAGATTGACTGGCTTATATTCGACTCTATTTATATTTTTAAAGCCAAACTTTGGAATTCTTCTTTGTAATGGCATTTGACCACCTTCAAATCCAAGTTTTCTTGAATAACCCGATCTAGACTGAGCACCTTTATGGCCTCTAGTGGCGGTACCACCTTTTCCAGAACCTTGACCTCTACCAATTCTTTTCTTCTTGTTTTTTACCGATCCCTTACTGGGTGTTAGACTTGATAAATTCATATTATTCAACTACTTTAATTAAGTGTTTAACTTTTTCAATCATACCTTCAATTGAAGGAGTTTTTTCATGTTCCACTACATGACCAATTCTTTTTAATCCGAGGGCATCCAAAGTCCTCTTTTGATTTTTGGGTCTTCTAATTTTGCTTCTAACTTGTTTAATTTTTATTTTACTCATAACTAACATTAACCATTAAAAACTTTATCAAGTGAAACACCTCTATCTTGGGCAACCTTATTAGCATCTCTTAATTTAAAAAGTGCATCAAATGTCGCCTTGACAACATTGTGAGGGTTTGAAGATCCTTGAGATTTTGAAAGAACATCTTGCACACCAACAGACTCTAATACGGCACGAACTGCTCCTCCAGCAATAACTCCCGTACCTTGTGATGCTGGTTGAATATAAACCCTGGCTCCACCATGTTTGCCTTTCTGTTCATGCGGAATTGTTGAATTAAAAAGTGGAATTTTTACAAGGTTCTTT
>CACASE010000028.1 GCA_902535165.1 uncultured Bacteroidota bacterium
CTTTTATTGATTTTAATTCTTGAGCTTGCTTTAATGAAATTGAAAGTGGTTTTTCACAAATTACGTGAAATCCATTCTCGAGGAATTTTTTTGCCATAGGAAAATGCAAAAAGTTTGGAGTCAAAATACAAACAGCTTCAATTTTTTCGGACGAATCAACTTTTGACTCAGCATCAATCATCTCCTCAAAATCATTATAAATTCTTGATTGGTCTAAACCTAGATCATCTGCAGTTTTAACGTTTACTTCTTTATTCGAACTAAAAACACCTCCAACTAAATGATACCTATCAAACATTACTGCAGCTACTTTATGCAGCACACCTATTAAAGAATCATTACCCCCTCCTACAAATCCAAGCTTAATTTTATTAGACATTAGTGTATCTTATTTTTTCTAATTTTTTTCTGTTAAAATATAAAATACCAAAGAATAAAATTAAGATTATAGGAAAGTATGTGATATTTCCAAGTGTAGCTTTTCCTGCCGTAATCTCAGCTAAATCTTGTGTAAGACCAGATTCTAATGCTAGTTGAGTGTTTTCATCTATCCAGGAACCTATGACAGGTTGCCATATTCCTGTAGCAAACATACCCATTCCACCAACTAGTGACATACCTAAAGCACCAGTTTTAGGTAAATATTCGGAGACAAAACCAATCATTGTTGGCCAGAAGTAGCAAACTCCAAATGCAAACAAGATTGAAACAAAGTATAAGGATGTACCATCAACAATTGACATTAAATATATGGCTAGGGTTGAGACTATTGCTGACATAAATAATACTCCCACTGGATTTAATTTATGAACTATTGGTCCAGCAAAATATCTGCCAACAGCCATAACTCCGGTGACCATGGCTAAAATTAACATTGGACTAGCTCCAGATTTATCTAGCAAAGGAACTAACCATTGTTGAGTTCCCAACTCAGTTACTGCAGTTAAAGTCATACAAGCAGCAATAAAAAGGAATAATGGAGTGAACAATGATTTAATATTTAATCCAGTATTTGTTTCAATATTTTCTGACTTGGGAAATACAGACTTATAAAACATGTAGCCATAAATTAGAGTTGGTAAGATCATTGTAGCAATCTTAAGTTGCCAACCCATTGACATAAAATTCAACAACTCAACTGCTAATGACCCAACAACAATACCACCAGGAAACCATACATGGAACTTATTTAACATAGTTGTTCTATTATTGGAGTACATGTCAGCTATGAGAGGATTACATGCAGCCTCAACAGAACCATTTGCAAAACCAATTAAGAATGAGGAAATTAAAAGTGTTGTAAATCCATCTGCATAAATTGTCATCACAAGACCGATTAAATGAGAAAGAAAAGCGGCAACCAAAAGTTTTTTGGGTCCAAAATAATTATATAAAAGTCCGCCAAAAATCGTAGCAACTGGGAAACCCCAAAAAGCCATTAAATTAATCCATCCTAATTCTTTATTATTTAAATTAAAATCAACACCCAGCTCAACTAGAATACCTGCCCTGATAGCAAAGGTCATTGCAGTAACTGTTAGTGCAATACAAGAAGCATTAAATAATGCTTTTTTTGAAATATTAGTTTCCATTATTTTGGTTTTAGTTGTTATTGATAAATATATAAATTATTTCTCTTTATTTTTTTTTCTTATTTTGGAAATTAACTCTGAGAAAGTGTCAAATTCAACATCATATGAAATTCCAAACCCTTGAGTGTAACCAATTTCATCTCCAAAAAATTGATATTCATTCTCCTTATTAAAAATTCTTGCCTTTAAACTACCTGAATCATTTAATAAAAACTCAATTTGTACATCACCTAAAATAATATTTTCCTCAGTTCCACTAACAGGAACTCCAATTTTTCCATTAATTAATATTCTATCACTAATTTCACTTTGCAATGAAAGTCCTATCCTATCACGATTTAATAAACTTGATGAGGAAAATCTATCCCCTTGAGAATAATTTATTCCTACATTCATCTTATCTTCTGGGTTTGTGAAAATTTCATCAATAATTCCTGATGCTCTTTGAAAAAGATTATTAGTAATTGTTTGAGATGATACTAAAGAATTGTTACCACTTTCTGTAAAAAAACCTTGACTTATTAATGATATGGCCTGAGTTTGTTTCTTTTCGTAGTCATTCAAATAATAGTCTAATTCAGACTTTATAGAACCTCTGGTGTTTGGAAATAAAATTTCAAACTTTGGTGTCTGTAAATTTGATAGCTCCCCAGATAAAAGGATATTAACCAATGTAGGAATTTTTCTATTGAAAGATGCGTTCTGTATGATTGGAGCAGGATTTGCACCACCAGGAACTTCATATATTGCCTCTGCATTAATAATTCCCTTGTAGGGATCACCATCCCACGAGATATTTGCTCCTTTTTTAATATCAAAAATTCTTTCAACTATCCCAAAATTTTTATAGTGATATTTACCAATTTCAGTTGTAAAATCACCTTTTATATTAAAATTACCTGAGTAATCAGACTCAAATCTAAAATCACCTTCACCCCTACCTGAAAGCTTGGAACCACTATTTTCATCAAAAATAATTTCTAATTCTGCTTTGTTATTAAGTTTAAGATCTATAAAGACCTCTAGGCCTTGATTAATTAAATTTGTATTATTAATATCAGATGAAAATTTTAGATAAGAAAGGCTACCCACTCCATCATCATATTTGATTGGAATTGTAATTTTTGTATTATCATTTGAAGATCCATTAATATTTATGTCTAAATCTTTTCCAGGTCCATAAAATTTAGCATATCCATCAAACATCCCCTGTCCATAATAAAAGTCATTTTGTTCTTTATTTGTATTTATGGCCAAAAGATTTTCCGATGAAATTTGAAAATCTAAAAACCAATCTTTTAGACGATCATGATTAATTTTTCCATCTAAAATTCCAAAACTGTTCATTTGAGTATCTTGTATTTTAAAATTATCCATATATATAGACATTTTGTCAAGAATAAAAGATGGATTTTCAGGGAAACTATATCTGACCCCAAGGTATGGAACATCAAAACTAGAATTATTTGCCTTTATATGTCCCTTGAAATTTGGTTTGTAAAATGACCCAGTAACAGTAAAATTAGAATCAAAATGTCCTTTAAAATTTTGCAGGACATTCTCACCAATTGCAGAAAATGGACTAATTAAAAATTTATTAGTTTCTACATTCAAAGCAAGTGGATAATCATTATCACTGATTTTAAAAAATCCACTTACATTAAATGTTTTTAATTTTTGATTAATGATAGTAAATTCAACGTTGTATTTATCTTTTGAGTCACTGTTTTGAATATTTAATAGGCCATCACCTAATATTTGACCATTTGAGGAGAAATTTTTAAGTAATATCTCAGAATTACTCAAATAAACTTCGCTCCTTTTCGATAATGAAATGTTTCCATTAACAATACCTTCGTACAAAATATTTTTTGGCTTAGGTATTATAGATGAAAAACGAACATTTTGAAAAATTGAATCAAAATCAAACTCATCTTTATTGTTTAAGTATTTAAATTCAATGACTTGATCCTCGGATTTAATCTTAGTTGATTTTAGCTCCTGATATTCATCACTTAAAATAAGAACATTATCATCTTTTTTTAATGATTCTAATAAAACCCATTTATTATTGTTGTAATCGAAAGAAAGATCTAAAAATGAAAAGACAGATCTTTGATTCTTATCCAAAGAATGATTAAAATTTATTTTATTATCTCCACTTGCAGAATTAAAATTTATATAAAAATCTGTTTTATCATCTAAAAATTTAGAATTGACTTTAATTTTTGTTCCATTTATTAATTTAGATTGAAATTCCGCAAGAGATGCATTAACTGCATTATCATTAATTTTCAAATTAATATTTTTTACAGTTAAATCCTTTGATTTAAAGTATGGAGTTGAGAAAACAAGTTCATACGCTCCGTCAAGATTAAAATCTCCTCGTATAAATGTGTTTTCATCAATTATAATATCGCTATTAAGGACACTAGCTATTTTTGGCTTTAAGTTTAAATTAAAACTTAGGTCAGTCAAAAAAAGTTTATCAGTAGGATTAAAATTATTATACCTGAGTAAAAAATAATTCTCTAAAATTTTAGGTAACTCAAAAAAATCTAAATCACCTATGATTATACCACTTAGTGCATCAGGGGAATTTAAATTATAAAATCTGATATCATTATTTATTCTTGATTGAGCAACTAATTCATCAAAAAAATACTTGTTGTCCTTTGAACCATAAACGAAATCCTTGAATGAAATATCTCCAATTAAAGTGGAAATAGAATTTCCTCTAAGTTTTGTATTTATTTTTCCGCTTAAAAAATTGTCATCAACTGCTAAATTTAATTTACCAAGATTAGCATTGACAATATTTGTTGAAAAATCGAAATCAATTAGTTCGTCAGAATAATCAATCAAACCTGTGAAATCAAGATTGATATTTTGATCATTAACATTAATTTTTCCATTAAACACCTTGTCACTTACATTACCAAATACGTCAATATTTTGATATTCATATCCATTTACAATGATAGTCTTTACCTTCCCCTCGAGATTAGAATCCAAAAACTGGGGAACAAATCCTTTTCCATCTATTGTGAATTCAAAATTGGATTTGCCAAGAAAAGGGATTGAAATAAAATTTGAAAGGTCAATTTTATCTCCCTTAAATACTCCAGCGTAACTTGCGTTATCAATATTTTCAAATTCTGAAATTATAAGACTAGAATAAATGTTTCCTTTATTGTTAAAAAGTTCAAAATCTGACACAATTTTTTCATTAGAATATATAAAACTGCCAATAAGTTTAAATTTTCCAATTGACTGTAATGAACTTGGAATATATGATCCAAATATTTCAGGAAACGTATTGGAAATTTCTGTACTAACAGAGCTAAATTCCGTAAAATCAACAGTTAAATCATATTTAGATTTATCAAATGGATTTTTAATTTGTAGCGCTG
>CACASE010000029.1 GCA_902535165.1 uncultured Bacteroidota bacterium
CACTTGTTTTTACAATTCTAAAATAAATTGTTTGTGAATTGTCTTGTTCAATTGTGAAATTATCAGGATTTTCAATTCCACTGCTTTCTAAATTATTAGCATCAGCTAATGTTCTGTGATAAGTAATGGTAAAGTCACTTGGCGATTGATTGTCTTCATCATTTGGATCAGTTGTTTCATCACCTGACCTAAGATTATCAGATCTCAATGTCAGATCAAACCCTCCAACTCTGCCATCTCTATCATCATCACAAAGTATGATATCATCAACTTCATAAAAAATTGGTTTTGGTTTTACAACCAAATTGAATTTAGTATCTGCATTAAAACAAGCGGTTGAATTATTTTCAACTCTAACAAAAATCTCTGTATTATTTACATACCAGTGAGGTTCTGTTGATGGTTTAGTTGGGTTTGTGTAAGGGAATGTAATAGCATTTTCAGACGTTGTAGCATCATTTGCTGAAGAATAAAAAGTAACTGTGTAATCACTTTCAGCTTGATCTGTACCTAAAATTGAAGGTATTAAAGTGTCAAAGTCTTCTTTAGAAAGAGTAATACTACCATTATTACCATCATTATCATCAGTATTATCACAAAATTCATAATCAGGAATAACCTCAGCTGTTGGATTTGGATTAACAGTAATTGTTATTTCAGTTATACATTCTACACCATTGGTTGTAACCTTTACAAAATAAGTTCTTGTTTCAGTCAAGTCTTCAACTTCATATGACGATGTAGTTACTCCAGATATAATTTCTTCGCCACCGTCTGCATTATAAAAGCCCCAAATAATCTCTGATGAACCACTATATTCAAATAAAGGCCATGAATTCCCACCTTCATCATCAACAGGAATATCATTCCATTGAATACCATTATTACCAAATTCAAATTGACCATAATTCTCCTCACCATCAGTATTATTATTGCAACAATCATTAGGCTCAATCGGAGGATCATTGTCTTGTCCGAAGAAATTTATGTAACTGTCTTTTAATTTAGTTCCATCAACCCATTTCCAACCTCCCCAATTTTGTGAAGCGTTTCCAGGCTCAGCATAATCAGGGTCATTAACATCTTGGTAAAGTCCCAGCCAGAAAAATATATCATCATCACCAGTTAATCCCATTGAATCTAAACCATCATATACAGCTTTTTCCATTTCAGCATTTAAAATAACATACATTCTGGCACTTGAATAACTATCACCTGTATTGTAGCTATCTGTCAAATTTTTTGCAGCATTCCAGCCTATCGGAGTGTTCCCAGTCTGGCCTGTTCCAGCTTGGATTAAAAAGAATGTATCTCCATATTGTGTTGGGTAAGTTACGGGAACTCCATTATTTGTTATAAAAATTAAATTATTTTCTGTAGCAAAATCTGAAGCTGTTTTTGCAACATTGTCAACAGTTAAAGTTAATCCTTCACCTGAACATATGACTTCGTTCGTTGCACTTAAAATTGGATTTGATAGAAATGCCTTACTAGGTGTTCGTGTAACACTTACACATCCTTCTTGATCAATGAACTCTGAGTAATATGTAGTATTGTGAGTTAATTCAACAGATGAATCCAGTGGGGTTGTAGCATTTTCAGACTCATACCAATAAAGGGTTAAACTTGCACTATCATTTGTTGCAACTAAGTTTGCAATTGTTGGTGTATCAGTTTGACAAAATGTTTGAATTTGATTCACTACAGGATCATCCGGCGCAAGATTAACTGTGAGATTGACATTTGGATCTGATCCAACATCACAGAGATACTCCTCATCACTCAAAAGCACCCTATATCTTCCATCCATAGACGTGCTAATATTTGAAACTAAAAGCTTGGAAGTTGTGGTTCCAGAGAAGTTAGAATCATCACTGAGATTTTCCCAATCATTCTCAGTTGTATTAAAAAATTGCCATTGGTATGAAATTGTAGTTTGAGAGCTTGCTGTTATTTCAAACACAGCGGAACTTCCTACACAACCATTTGTTGATTGAGGTTGAGTTTGAATTCCAACTGGTTCTCCAGCTGTTTGAAACAAATAATTCCCATTACTGTCTTTTTTCGGTTCAATTTCGTATCCTCCAGCATCCTTATGAGCAATAACTAAACCTCTGTCATCAATTACTCCGGCCGTGTTGGTATTTAAGGGTGATGTGCCCAAAATTCCATCATTATCAGGATCATCAATGAAACCCTCATATGTAAATCCAGCTTCGGTTAAATCAAAGCATTCATCACCATCACTTTCTAAATCATAGTAATCATAAATACTATCACTGTTTGCAGAGTTTTCATCAGAATTAATTTTATAATCCAATATTTCAATTTTTCCATCAAAATCTGAAACAGATGTTGTTCCGTCAGCACCTGATGTTATTTTTAATCCATCAACATCGTAAGCTAAAAATTCAAATGTTGGATTAGCTGTATCCTGCTTGTATTTAAATCTAATTACACTACTAGTAACAATAGTTTTACCTTCATCAAATGTCTGTCCATCAAAATTTGAATCAATAATTAATTCATCATTTGGATCCAAAAGTGTTATGTTTTTAGTATTTGGAAAAACTCTTATTTCAAAGTAGTCACCAGCTGTTACAGTCTCACTTTTTCCAGTGAATTTATAATTCAAAGGTTCAGAAGTATTTTTAATTTCAAAGGACATTGTTGCAGATGAGGATGCAGCTAAAGAGAAACTTATGTCACCATTATTAGCTCCACTAATTGTACTTGAATCATTCACACCTTCAGTTGTAATTTGAGTCGATATGTCTACTGAATTTCCATCTTCATCTAAGAATGTTGGATTACTGATTGAGGAAAGATCTACAGTTAAATTACCCGATGATTCTATAGAGTTATAAATACCATCATTATCTAAATCAAGATCTATATTGTCAATTATTCCATCACTATCTGAATCGGATGGACAAATACTAACTGGAATTATTCCTGAGTATTGATTGAAATTGTCTAAGCAACTAACAATTCCTCTCAGCCTATAATCTCCGGCTTCCGATGGAGTATATGTTTCAACATCAGTTGAGTTGCCAAGCGCTGCATTCCATGTTTGACCTTCATCTTTGCTAATTTCCCAAATCCATGAGTCAAATCCCTCAGAGTTTGTAATTTGTAAAGTGATATTCGAACCTGTAACAACTCCGTCGTCATCTACCTGCAGACAGTTTCCCAGTGAATTTATTCCCAGATCAATCTCAGCTTTAGGTGGAGAAGCAAAACCAGCATAAAAGCCTCCACTTGTGGCGGCCCCACTAGTATTAAAATATGCCAAATATAATTCACCAGTTGAAGTGACATTTACATTACCAACTAAATCTTCAATTGAGTATGCTTTATATTCCGGTTTTCCAGTTACTGTAACAGGCGTAAGTGTGGTGATATCATAAGCACCATTTCCATCGGTAATGGTTATAGTAGCAGTACTATTTGTCACAATAGAAACACCAGATTGACCGGTGTATCGCGTAGCACCTATAAAATCAATTGAGGGAATATTATTTACATCGTCATTTGCTTCATCGCTAATCGGTGGAACAAAAAACATTCCTTGATTTGCTGATGAGTCGCCCGAACCTCCTACGCCTTGATAAGCAAATACTGGGTGATTTTTATCCTGCGTTCTAACATACATAGTAGATCCTTGACTTGAGATAGTTGATCCTAAAGTTGTATAGTACTGAGGAGGAATTAAATAATAGTCACCAGCATCAATCGTAGCGATAGGATTTGTATCATCATTGATATAAATTTGGGTACCATCTACAGTTCCAATAATTAATGGTGTTTCAAGATCTCCACCTGCACCGTTTCCTTTAACGAAAATATATTCATGTCCAACTCGATCCAATCCAACAATTTGATCTACACCATGGTCGTGTCCACCCTCATTGGACATAAATGTTCCACTTGCAGAGCCTACATTTACAACAATGGGTTTTGTAGGGTCTTCAACTATTACAGTTCCACTATCATCGATTGATCTGACTAATGCTCCTATTAATGCAAATCTATTTTCTCCGCTATTATTTGGTTGTCTGGCATCTGCGGCAATAATCATACTTTCATTCCTATTCAATGTCTGAACAATTGGATTTCCGTTATAATTATAGTTAGCAATTTGAAGGTTGGGACTGGCGTTTGGAAGATCAATTCTTACTGTTGTATTATCCTGAGTTGCCATCACAGAGATGAAATTTAAATTATGTGAATTTGTACTATTCTGGGCTTGATTTTCTTCGCTCTGATTCCCGTTTGTCATCATTCCTGTTCTAAAATGAGTTCCAAGTGAAGCATCACCTTTACTTACTAAAGCTCCAGCTTGAGCTCCAGCGTTATATCTAATGGATGCATAAACTGGACAATCTGCTTCAATAACTAAACCTGAACTCAATGTGTTAGCACCTGTACCATCTTTATCAACAAATAGCACTCCATTTAAAGCTTGCTCTTGATTTGGGTTATCAGCAGTTAATTGATAAACTTTTGGATTATCATTTCTTAGATCTGTGTAGGTTATCTCTTGACCAGTAGACAATATTGTTATTTTAACTGTTACATCACTTGTACTTGGCGTGGAGAGATAAAGATGTTGATCATAAGGTATTGATCCTCCTCCGCCCTGTTGAAGATCATTTGCTGTAAGTGGAGGTATATAATGGATCTTACTTATTTGACTAAAACCTATTAAACTTAAAAAGAAAAAAACTGTAAATAGTTTAAAGAATTTTGTCATTTAATGATTGATAGCAGTAACCTAAATTA
>CACASE010000030.1 GCA_902535165.1 uncultured Bacteroidota bacterium
GAGAAAATTTGACAATTATGCTTCTCAAAGAAATGCAGCTTTAAAAGAAGTTAATAACAAATCAAGATGGATTTTAATGGTTGATGCTGATGAGATTGTAAGTGAAAGTTTAAAAATTGAGATTAAAAATATAATTAAATCTAATTCAGCAGTGAGTATGTTTAGAGTAAGGAGAAAAGATATGTTTCAAGGTAAATGGCTGAAGCACAGCACTGGTTACCCTACATGGTTTCCAAGACTATTCAAAAACGGTAAGGTAATTGTTGAACGTGAAATTAATGAAGAATATAAATCCCTTGGTCCAGTAAGTAATTTAAGTAATCATTTAATTCATTACCCTTTCAATAAGGGTATTTATTGGTGGTTTCATAAACACAATATTTATTCTGAAATGGAAGCTAAAAAAATGAAAGAGGAAATTAATCAACCATTAGAATTTTTTTCATTATTTACTAGTGATTCTTTATTAAGAAGAAAATTTTTTAAAAGATTATCTTATAAATTACCGTTTAGACCTCAAATAATTTTTCTGATTTTTTTCATTTTTAGAAAAGGATTTTTAGATGGTTATTATGGATATACATTCTGCAGAATGAGAAAAATTTATGAAACTATGATTGATATTAAATTTAAATTAATTCAAAGAGGATGAAAAAAATACTAGTAACTGGAGGAGCAGGATTTCTTGGTTCACACCTATGTAATAGACTCATTAAGGAAGGAAATAATGTTACTTGCTTAGATAATTACTTTACAGGCTCAAAAAAAAATATTAATAATTTAATAAACAATAAATTATTTAAAATTATTAATCATGATATTATTGACCCATTTTATGCTGAATTTGATGAAATATATAATTTAGCATGCCCAGCATCACCTGTTCATTATCAGTATAATCCAATTCAAACCATGAAAACATCTGTGATTGGTTGTATTAATATTCTTGAACTTGCAAAAAAAACTGGAGCCAAAGTTTTACAAGCCAGCACAAGTGAAATATATGGTGATCCAACTATTCATCCTCAGCCTGAGTCATACTGGGGAAATGTTAATCCAATTGGTGTTAGATCTTGTTATGATGAAGGTAAAAGATGTGCGGAAACCTTATTTATGGATTATCATCTTCATGAGAAAATAAAAATTAAAATTATTAGGATTTTTAATACTTATGGGCCTAATATGAACCCAGATGATGGAAGAGTTGTATCAAATTTTATTGTTCAGGCCCTAAAAAATGAGGATATTACAATTTTTGGAAATGGAACTCAAACTAGAAGTTTCCAGTATGTGGATGATTTAATTGATGGAATGGTTAGAATGATGAACTCAGATAATGATTTTCTTGGACCAGTAAACTTAGGAAACCCTAATGAATTTACCATGATTGAACTTGCCCAAAGAGTTATTAGATTGACGAACTCTAAATCAAAGCTAATTTATTTAGATTTACCTTCGGATGACCCTAAACAAAGACAACCAGATATAACTTTAGCTAAAGACAAGTTATCAGGATGGATGCCACAGATCCAAATTGAAGAGGGATTAATAAAAACAATAAAATATTTTAAATCAATAATTTAACTTTTTGAAAGTATCAATAATTACTGCTTGTTATAATAGTTCTAAAACTATACGAGAAACCTATTTATCTGTCAAAAATCAAACGTATTCCAATATAGAACACTTATTTATTGATGGACAGTCTACAGACGAGACCTTAGAAATTTTAAATAATTATTCAAATCAAAAAAATATAAAAATTATTTCAAAATCAGATTCAGGTATTTACGATGCATTAAATAATGGCTTAAAATCAGCAACCGGAGATATAATCGGATTTGTCCATTCAGATGATATGCTTGCATCATCTAGTATAATTTATGAAATTATTTTAAAGTTTAAGGAAAAAAACCTTGATGGTGTATATGGTGACCTAGAGTATGTTTCTAAGGATAATTCTAAAGTTTTAAGAATTTGGAAAAGTAATAATTTTAGCCAAAAGCTCTTAAAAAAAGGTTGGATGCCAGCACATCCAACTTTTTTTATAAAAAAAGATGTTTACAACAAGCATGGTCTATTTAATTTAAAATATAAAATTTCTTCAGACTATGATTTTATGACAAGAATTTTAAAGGACGATAATTTAAATTTTGGATACTTGCCAAAAGTAATTACGAAAATGCGTATTGGGGGAGCTTCGAACAAAAGCTTAAAAAATATATTAATTAAAATGTCGGAAGATTGTGATATAGTTTATTCTCATTCCACAGGTAATTGGTTCACAATTCTACTAAAAAATATGCAGAAACTAAAACAACTCAGGTACAGGATATAAGTTTTAATTTATAAAAACTTAATTAAATTCAAATTTTTTTGATTACATATGTAACTATTCCCCATATAATCAATTCACTTTCTTCCTTTAATTCTATTGGTTTGTATTTTTTATTTTCTGCGATTAAGTAGAGCTTATTTTTTTCCTTCATTATCCTTTTTACTGTGAACTCTCCATCAATTAGGCAGATCGCTATTTTTCCATTCTCAGGATATAACGATCTATCAATTAATAGTAAATCCCCATCATCAAGTCCTGCATCTATCATTGAGTCTCCACTCACTCTCGCATAAAAGGTAGATTCAGAATTTTTTACTAGTTCTTTATCTAAACTAATTCTAATTTCTTTAAAATCATCAGCAGGTGATGGAAATCCTGCTGAAATCCCTTGCTCTACTAACCATTGCCCTAAAGAGTTACTCTTCTTTGGTTTTAAAAATGTAAGTTTCTTTTTTTTCATTTTACCTTTATAATATCATTCACCTTACATGTGTAACTTGGACTTAATTTTTCTTGTTTCATTTTCCATCTTTTTCTTAAATCTTGAGAAGCAAGTTTGATTTTGTTTTGACCTTCTTTTTTTTGAATATGGTCTATAGTTTTCATTAAATATTTGTGTTTTGGATTTTCATTTTCAAATAAATTTAACTGATGGTTATTTGATGAATCTAATCCCATCACTATAGTTCCTGCTTTTTTATAATTAATATTTTCTCTAAATATTTTTTTAAGCCCTTCAACTGCATACTTACTGATTACTATATTTGAACTTGTTGAGAAGGGTATAGTCATTAGAATTCCGTTTCTATATTGTTTTTTGTTTTTCTGAAATCTATTACTTCTTACAAACACATAAATAGAATTACAGTTACTATTTTGAGACCTGAGTTTCTCAGCACAACAAATAGCAAAAGTTGATATTCGCTCTTTAATTTTTTCATAATCAGTAATTGTGCCTTCAAAGCTTCTAGTTGTAGCAATTGCCTTTTTTGGAGATCTTACTTCTTCCAAACCCAACACTGAGTTTCCTTCCAATTCTTTTTTCAATCTTACACCTACCACACTCATATTTTTTCTCACCCAATTATCTGGTAATAAAATAAAATCATGTGCAGTATTTACTTTGTTATTTTTGAGTCTTTCAGAATGTCTAAAACCAATACCCCAAACATCTTCAATTTTTAACCACTTTAGAGCTTTAATCCTTTTTTCTTCAGAGTTTATTAAATAAACTCCTTTTGTTTGATTTGGAAACTTTTTAGCAATCCGATTAGAAACTTTTGCAAGTGCTTTTGTAGGTGCAATTCCTATACTAATTGGTATCCCTGTCCATTTAAATACTATATCTTTTATGTTTTGACAATAGGACTCTAAATCATAGTTTTCAAATCCTTCGAATTTTAAAAATGCTTCATCTATACTATATATTTCAATATTTGGAGTGAACCTCGAAAGAATACTCATTACTCTGCTACTCATGTCACCATACAGTGGAAAATTTGAAGAAAAAACTTTAACGTTATTTTTTTGAAATATTTTTTCATATTTAAAAGCCGGTGCGCCCATTGGTATTCCAAGAGCCTTTGCTTCATTACTTCTAGATATTGCA
>CACASE010000031.1 GCA_902535165.1 uncultured Bacteroidota bacterium
ATGCTCTCAATTTTAAATTATTCCACGAAGAATTATCTTTCATAAAATCTTCCTCGGATATTCTCCAACCAAAACTTAAACTTGGAAAATAACCCCAACGACCTTCTATTGAATACCTTGCAGTCGCATCAGCTCGTAAAGTTGCAGAAAATAAATATTTATCTTGATAAGAGTAATTTACCCTACCTACATAACTCGATCTTGCACTTTCAGAGAAAATTTCAGCATTGTCTAATTCGGCTCTGGATGAATAATTCAAATACGGAGCCTCGAAAGACAATGGGTCTGTCCTAGATCCCATTAAGTAATCTCTTTTAAATGTAGTTGACTCGGCAACAAACAATGCGTTCAATACGTTATCACCCCATTCCTTATCATATGTGACAGTTAGCTTGGGCAAAAGCTCCATATCCCTGTCAGCATTCACACTAATAACATCTCTATTAACATATCCAAATAGAGTATATACCTCAGGTGTTGAAGGGTCATAGTTGTAAGCAGCAAATCTTTTTTGAATATTTTTGTTCCACTCATTTTGAGCTTCCATATTTAAAGAACCTGTTATTGACATTCCTTTAATAAACGGAACATCGTATGTAAGGCTAATAGCTCCTCTCAAGTTATTGTCACGGTTAACTATAGTTCCTGCAAAATCCTTTTTGATTAAATAATTAGGGGCATAGACCGTAGCTGCACCTGCGTGGGATGCATATGACGGATCTGGATACTCATACAGATATGTTGGTTTACCTGAATTTAACCTTGTATATAAAGTTTGTGTTTGAAAATTTGCTTTGTCAAGTGTAGTCTGGAAGTAAGAAAGATCTAACCTTGCAGTTAGATTATCTGTTAAATTGACATCTAAATTTGATCTTATATTATACCTAGTGTGAGTATAATCAGCACCCTCTAATTGACTCTCAGTATCAGTGAATCCAAGTGAAATAAAGTATCCAATATCTTTACTTCTTCCTCTTGCACTCAAATTATGCTGAGTTTGTAATTGCCAATCTTTATAAATCATGTCTCTCCAGTCATTTCCTGCAAAATCTTCACCAGTTGTTGAATCATAAACTTGTTTTCTTTCATTATCCCACGCTAAATAAGGGGGCATCAAATCTGCTAATGGCTGACCTTGTTCGTTAAAAGCTAAATCAACATATTGATTTGCTGTCAATGTTCTGGGCTCGAAAGTTAGTCCAGACCATGAAGCTGTTCCGTTATAAATAAATTTTGCACCCTCACCTCTGTCTGTTCCTCTTTTAGTAGTTATCAAAATAACTCCATTTCCAGCACGAGCTCCATAAATTGAAGCAGCTGCATCTTTTAGAATTGAAATATTTTCAATGTCATTTGGATCAACTTGACCAAATGTAGCTACTATTCCATCAACGATTATTAATGGAGCTTCAAAGTTTCTAATTCTCAAGGTAGCAAAATCCTCACCAGGTAGACCAGAACCTGATCTTACTGACAATCCAGCAGCTTGACCCATTAATAATTGACTTGTGTTTGGAGTAGGTCTTAAGTTAATTTCTTCACCAGAAATCGATGCAACAGCACCAGTCAACGTTTTTTTCTGCTGTGTACCATAACCAACTACAACTACCTCCTCTAGCTTAGAGACATCCTCTTGCATAACTACATTCATTGATGCTGATGCACCTAATTCTTGCGTTAAGTAGCCAATATAGGAGAAAACAATCGTGGCAGCATCCCCAACATTGAGTTGAAAATTACCATCAAAATCTGAAACTGTTCCATTACTTGTTCCTTGCTCGACTATACTAACACCAGGGAGCGGGTTACCTTCGCTATCAGCTACAGTACCACTAATAATATTTTGTGAGAATATTAAATTGGTTGATAATAAAAAAGCAAATAAAAAGAAAAGACTTCTGTAAACATTCTTTGTATTCATAATAAATATTTTGTTGTTTTTGCGATCTAAATATAAATAAAAAAAAACACCCTTCCAAGAATATCTCAATAAAACCTATTTAAAATTTTTAAAAACTCAACAGGAAGCGATGTTTTTTGCGATATTGATAAAAACGATACTTTTAGGTCTTCAACTGACTTTTTATTAATCAAATGGCACTATCGTAAAATTGTAGCTGTAGTTTCCAGGATAAATAGTATACTTTGGTAATGTTCTTGCGCCCCAGCTGTTATCACCTCCAACACCCATTTGTTTTAGATCTACGTTCAGACTTATAAATTCTCTTTTAGGTATATCTACAGGTTTTCTTTGCATTTTTACAAGTCTTTGTCTTACTGCTAATGTTTCACCAGGTTTTTGAGCAATTAAACCATCATCAAAATCCTCAATTGAATTGTAGTGGGCACTAAATGAAATTAATGGCTCACCTTTAATCTCAAATCCGATTTTATCTTTGTTTGAAACTTTTAACCATCTTACATCTGTCCTGTAACCGTTTTCCTGCGGTCTTGAGTAATCAAAACCTAAATCTTCAACTAACCCTTTATACAAACCCACAAATGCTGAGGATTTTCTATCAATGTAATTTTCATGAGGACCTCTGCCATACCATAATACTTCAGAATATTGTTTAGGAATTGTAAAATTCATTCCGAATCTTGGAATTTGAGCATCATTTAAATTACCACCATAAAAAAAATCATTTTTAACTTTTAATACGCCCTTTGAATTGATTGTATAGGTTATTTTATTTTTTGAATCAATGTTATTCAACTTATAATTAATAATAATCTCTATTAAGTTTGCGTTAATCCTATTAGTTTGAATATTTTCTAATTGCCGACTATTAGATGCTGTTTTCCACTCAACAGATCTTAACGGTAAATTATTTCCATAATCATTATCAATTGATGCTCTCCAAAAGTTTGTATAGGGACTAGATTCTATAAATTCATTATCATTAAAATTATAACTAACTAAGGATCCATTCTCCTTGTCAAATACAAGACTTACCAAGTTATTTGAAACTTTTAAGTTGACTTTATTGCTGCTAATTTTTAATCTTTTACCATTGTTAGTTGATCGCAAAGAGTACTCTGATCTTTTATAAAACATTTGATCAGAAATTAATATTTCACCACTGCTAACCAGGGGCTCTTTTCCTTTTGAAATACCGTACGCATTTACAAAATACTCAGCGAAAGGATCAAAAGAAAAATCTTTAAAGGGATTGTCAATAATTATGAATTCTTGAGGTTTGATATTAAAACTCATCAATTCACTTTTTACGCTTTCACCATTTTCAATTAAATCAAAGCGAAAATCAAAATCTATTAAATTTTTAAAGAAAAATCTGTTTTCAATTTTAATTTTATCTCCGTTTCCTAAAATTGAAACTTTTGCATCTTGATAAACGTGTTTAACTTCATTCAGAGCAGGGTGTGGGGTTCTATCTGGATTTACAAGACCGTTCATGCAAAAATTAGAGTCATTATAATAACTACTGGGAGCGTAATCCCCACCATATGCCCAGTATTTCTTGCCATCTTTAAATTCAGCAAGACCTTGATCAACAAAGTCCCATATAAATCCACCTTGCATCTGTCTTTCTGCATATACCATATCCCACAAGTCTTTCAAGTTACCATTGCTATTACCCATAGCATGAGAATATTCTGCCCAAATAAATGGTCTACTTGGAAATTTATTTAAATAAAACTTTCTTAAATTATTCATTTGAAAATACATCCATCCAAAAAAGTCGGTGTGAGGCTCTAAATCAATTCCAACAAGCTCTTTATCAAGAGGTCTTTCTGAAGTTCTTTCATAAAAAACTAAACGAGAAGAATCTTGCTCCTTTAGCCACTTATATCCCTCTACGAAAATTGGCCCATCACCAGCTTCGTTACCCAGAGACCAAACAACTATTGATGGATAATTTTTATCTCTTTCAAACATCCGAACCCATCGGTCCATGTGCATTTCAT
>CACASE010000032.1 GCA_902535165.1 uncultured Bacteroidota bacterium
AACATTTGTTTATGTAAATCTAAATCATCTTTATTGAATCTTTTTTTTATCTCTTTTGCAGGTATTCCAGCATAAATTGTGTAAGGTTTAAGGTTTTTTGTAACAACAGACCCCATAGCAACGATAGCTCCATCTCCTATTTCTAAATCTAAATTTTTAGGATTTAAATTTGTTCGATTTTTAAACCCAGGCTTATGCTCCCCATATTCCTCAAACTTCATTGAGTTGACAGAGAAAAATGCACAAGCATCACAACCTATCCAATAATTTTCTTTAACAACATTCTCAATATAATTTGTCATTTTGATAAATAAAATTTGGTTCAGTTTTATCTAGCTTTAAAAGCCAACGATATAAAATAAACATATCCCTTGCAACTGAACTGAGACAATATTTTTTTTCTATTAGTTTACGTCCTCTTTGTCCCATTTCTAAAAATTCAGATTCTGATTTGACTAACATTTTTGCTAAACTATCTTTTAGCGGTTCGAGCCCAATTTCAATCCAATCCCCACAATTATTAGTATTCAACTCTTCCCATGGAGCTCCTTTTGTTGTTATAACTGGAACATTTGATGCTAAAGCTTCAGCAATAACAATTCCAAAATTCTCACTGTAAGATGGTAAAACAAATAAATCTGCTTCCCTATATTTTAGTTGTTTTGATTTTCCGAAAATAGGACCAGTAAGAGTTATGGATTGATCTAATTTGAGCTCGCATATTTTATCATGTAAATCATTAATATATTTCTGTTCACCATTTCCAACTATTTCAACATTCCAATGCTTGGTTAAAGAACTATCCAATTCGCTCCAAGCTTTAATAATTAGTTCTATACCTTTCTTTTTATGTATCCTTGATAGGAATAACAATTTCTTTTGTTTATTTGATTTCTTTTTATAAATCGGAAATTCCTCAAGGTTTATAGCATTTGGTATCAAAGCAATTGGGTTTTTAAAACCTTTTTCTCTAATGCTTAATAATTCATTATGAGATGTGGCATGAATACAACTCGCAAGTCTTAAGGCTTTGTTTTGATATAAAAATAAAGCCATTTTTTTTATATATTTATTTTGTCCTAAAGACCATTTTTCCAACATTCCGTGAGTTGAAATGATATATGGAATTTTCTTTGACTGTGCAATCTTTGAGGCCAAAAAAGAGCTAAACTCCCAAAGACCATTAATATGTATTAAATCAGAACTTGTCTCGTTCAAAGTACCATAAAATTCTCTACTAAAACCATTAATACGTCTTTTTGAGATGTCAATTATCTTTAAATTAACATCCTTAGAAAATTCTAAGTTGTCATTGGAATCATAGCTTACTAAAGTGTTTTTCAATGAAGATGGAAGTCCTGATAATAAACTGCATAAATAAGTGGATGTGCCACCAGATCTTTTTGAAATACTAGAAATTACATGTGTAATTTTCATAAAATTATTTTTTTTAATATTTCAATTTGATAATTAGGATTGTACTTACTATCTATTACACTTGTACAATTTTTAAAAGTTTCATCTTTGTTCTTAAACAAACTTAGTCCTTTCATTATTTTTATTTGTAAATCTTGGACATCATTTTGTTTAAAAAAAAGTCCTGTTACACAATCTTTAATAGATTCAAATTCAGGCATTTGACAACTAAAATTATCATGTGTTATAACGGGAGTTCCAAATGAAAGTGAGTGTATAGCAGTTAAGCCAACATTTCCTGGAGATACACAGAGGGTAGAATTGTAAATTAATTCGGATAATTCCAATTCATCATAGCAAGAACCATAAAACCAACATCGATTATTCAGATTTAGATTATTAACGAGTGTCTTTAAATTTTCACACTCCTGCCCATCTCCAACAATAACCATGTTGCAATGAACACCTGACTTAATAATTTTTGCAAAAGTATTTACAAACAACTCTAATTTTTTAACTTTTGTTATTCTCCCTAAAAATATAATTATAGGATCTTTGTTCTTAAATTTATTTTCATACACTGAAGTCTTTTTAATATTCTCCCTTAATACTTTGTGACAATCATAATTAAGTGAATTATAAATAACATGTAGATTTTCTGATTTATGTCCGTTTTTAATCATTATGTCTTTAGCGTAGTTTCCGTACAAGAAAATACCGTCACTTAAACTAAAAAATATTTTTTTAATTATTTGTTTAAAAATATTTTCATTTCCGTACCAGCCGTGAGACCATAAATATGTTTTTTTTCTAAATAGCTTATTTGTTATTAGTATCATCCAAACTGATATACAATAGTACTCACCTGTTAATAAATATTTTTTATAGGGTTTGAAACAAAATTTTAAAGATCCTTTAATATAATTTATAGGTCCAAAAATTTTAATGGTTTTTAATAAAGTTGGTTTCTTATTAAATTTATTAAAATCAATAGTTTTAATACTTTCAATGTCAATGTTTCCAAAAACAAAATCAGAATTTAACTCTTCTTCCATTTTTAAATAAATATTTTCTCGGTAGTGAGATGGAAAGTTAAATAGTGATAAAATCATTTTTACGAAATTTATTCATAATTGCTAATAATATCCAAAATTCAAAAGAATTCCAAATAGCTCCTGTTTGCCAATAAATATTTTTAAGTAAATAAATATTATTTAGCTCGGCTTTAAAATTTTTCAGATTAGAATAATCTATTTTTTTTATGTCATCCGTTTTATTTCCAAAATAAAAATCACAAGATAAATTATCAAGTTTATTAAAAATACCTTCTCTGTAATGTTGAGCAAAGTTATATATAACACAAGTATCCTTTAATACATATTTATCCATAGGAGTAGAGATATTTATTATTAATTAAAATAAGAATAACCCAGAACTCAATAGAGTTCCAAATTGAGCCAGATGTACAAACAAATAATAAAAATATACTAAACAAAACATAAAGATTTATATAGTTCTTTTTTTGTTGAAAATTAACTAAGTTTCTGAATATAATAAATATGAATAGTAATCCTCCAAATAAACCTAAAGCCATAAACGATTCTAAGAATAAATTATGCGGATAAAAATTTGAATAATTATCAAAAATTTTATCACCTAAAATTGGATTGTTAATGAATTGTTTAAAAGCAGATTTAAAGTGCTCCTCTCTGCCAAAACTAATCTGATCAGAGCTTAACAAACTTTCGTTAACACGACTAACTAAATTGATAGATTCTGAATATGAGTTTATAAGGTATTCAAAACCAAAAAAGATTGACAAAAAAAATAAAAATCCAAAAATTATATTTTTAATATTAGAATTTTTAAAAAAAAGAAAAAATGAAATTAATGATAATATAACGCATGAAACCAGTGGCCCTCTTGATCCGCCTAATAAAATTAAAGAAACTGAGATTACAAATGCTATTAAAGCACTTAATGATTTTAATTTAATTTTTCCAAATAAAATATTAACTAGTAATAAAATAAATAATGTTGCACCACACCTAGAAACTAATATGGGATTCAAAGGACTACCACTTCCATTGTTAATTTCATTACTAGTGAACAAATATCTATCAGTTAATAAACTGATTAAATCAAATCCATATAATAAGTAAAGACCAACTAGTATAAAAAAACATTGTATTAATGAAATTCTGAAAATTAAATTATTAAGTTTCTCAAAATTAATTTTCATAAAGGAAATTGCAATAGTTGGAATAATAATGCCACCAAAATAAAATAGAAATATTTTACTGTTTTCAATATACGTTGTAGTTATCCCTCTCAAAGTTAAATCATAGGTAATTCTGAGGGTGTACAATATAAAAAAGATTGTTACTGCATTTAATTTTAATCTTGGTATTTTTTTTATCTGAAAAATGATGACTGTAATTGAAAGTAGTACTATCAAAAACCGATAAATTACTGAGCCATCAGATGTATTAAAACCAATCAAC
>CACASE010000033.1 GCA_902535165.1 uncultured Bacteroidota bacterium
AGGGAATATTTATTGCTGTAGCATCATTGTTATTTGGATTCATTGTAATCAGGTCATCAGTCCAATTTGTTGAACCATCATTTTTATTGTATACAATAACGGCTGCAGCTCCAGCTTTTTGACCTTCACTTACCTTTTTGTAGTAATCACAGTTTGAATCTGCGTTGATTGTTCCATCCTGAATTAAAACTATTTTGCCTTTAACCTGTTCAGCATTAGTAAGAGTTGAACAGCCATCTAATGGATTTGCAATAATTATATCGTTTTGGAGGTAATTGAGTGGAGGACCAGGTAAATTAGGTCCAAAAGATGCTTGCATAAAATACATTGGATTAGTATTTTCAGTAAGAACTTCGATTTGAAGCTTTTCATTTTTAAAAACTTCTTCAGAATCTGATCTTCCTCCAAAAATATTTTCCCAGGAATTACCTCCATCATTTGATCTCCACAAACCATTTCCAATTGCATCACCACTTGTGAATGATTCACCGGTTCCTGCATAAAATATTTTTGGATTATTTGGATCATAAGTCAATTCAGAAATGGGTAAGTTTCTAGGCACACCTTTAATCATTCTCCATTCTGACTCAACATCTGTTATATCATCATTGACAAATATTCCACCACTGACTCCCCCAGCAAAAACTCTCTTGTT
The DNA here is from genome assembly GCA_902535165.1 of uncultured Bacteroidota bacterium. Taxonomy (GTDB): domain Bacteria; phylum Bacteroidota; class Bacteroidia; order Flavobacteriales; family Flavobacteriaceae; genus Eutrophosalina. The sequence goes on from CACASE010000033.1 coordinate 656, forward strand.
TGTTGCATCATTTGGATCAAACATAATACCATTTGTTCTGCCTGCCACATTTGATGGTCCTCGAGCTACCCATGCCATATCAGGATTTTCACCAGGGACTCCTTCTTCTGGGTAAAGGGACTTTTGATACAATTCATCTTGTATTTGATATAAATTTTCAGTGCGCGGACGTCCTAGAACTGGATCCATTGTTAGTTCCCATAATCTTTCATTATAAGGGTTAGGAGGGAGTTGCAACTCCTTACGTTCAGATTTTGAGAGTTTCTTGGTGTTTTTAAACGGACTTTTTTCAAGATTCTGTTTGTGCAATATTCTAATTGAATCATAATCAGTTTTGTTGTCATTTAAACCAAAAAAGTAGATTAAGGAAAAAAAAGCAATTAAAAAGAATATTTTTGTATTAAATTTTCTCATTTTTACTTAAAAGTAATTATTCTTTTATAAGTTTTGCAGTTTGTCTAACAGTTTCTGACTCAACTTTTATGTAGTAAAGGCCAGGTCTTAAATTAGAAACTTGTATGTCTATTGATCTTGAACTTGGAACATTATTTTCATTTGTCCACAGCAGTCTGCCAGCGTTGTCAAACATACTTACGTTTACGTTTTTGTCATCTCCACCTATCCATAGTTTTGATGATGATGTTGCTGGGTTAGGACTTAATAAAATATTTTCAGAGTTGAATATTGTTTCTTCATAAACTCCTTGACATTCTTTTTCAGCATATACTTTAATTATGTTAAGTCCTTTCTTAAGATCTAAATCAAATTTAGATTCAGATGTTTTGATTGGCTTATTATTATGCATAATAGTATAACTTTTGCTTCCGCTCATTGTCATATTAAGTATATTAGATCCTCTTGCTTGAGATGTTAAGACTGCAAGATCTTGAGGCTCTGAAATTATAACATTAAAACATTGTTTGTAATCAGCAATAAAGTCTGAGGTCACACAAACGGTGTAGGTAGATGCCTCAAGACTAGTCAAAGTCCAGGAATCAGCTTCGATTAGTTCTGGAGTATGAGTAAATCCAGAAGGTCCACCAGTTACAGCGACTGTAAATTTGATGTCAGTATCACTTGGCAGGACATCTCTTTTAACATCTAATTTCATTTTACCATCATTAGAACTTCTACAAGTTTCATTTGATGATTGTAAGCTAAATGTATCCTTTGGAAGTGGATTAGAGTCACAGACATCACCAATACCGTCACCATCAATATCGGATTGATCAGCGTTGGCAGTTTCTGGACAATTATCTACATCATTTTTTACTCCGTCATTATCAACATCATCAGAGGTCACTTCAAGAAGCAAACCAACTGTTTTATTTTGAGTGCTGGATACAGCATTTATTGTGAGGGGATAACTCTTTGTGTCAGCATTTTCATCGATATTTAGGGTTATGCCTAATGTACCATCTTGATTAATGGTTATAATATTACCTGGATCATAATCAACCGATGTGTCTTGCGGTAATCCATCAATTGAGAACTCAACTTCTTCATTAAAGTCATTAAGTGCCTTATAATTGACATTGAAAGAACCACTTTCGCCTTTGAAGATTACTATATCTTCAACATCAGTTGATATTTTGATTGCAGGGTCACCTCCTGTCTCAGTGAAATATGATGAATAAATACCCAAGCCATAAGTTGCTGCAAATACTTTGTAGTCATCCCTCATGTCTAAGTCTGTAATTCTAACATCTTTCATACCAGCATTTGCTTGAGACCATGATGGGCTTGAAGTATCAAAATCTTTTGTGTACCAGACACCAAGCTCAGTACCAACAATAACTTCATTTTCAAGTAGAGGGTTCTGTAGGATACATCTTACAGGAATATCAGGTAAATCACCTTCTTTTTCCTCCCACGTTTCACCGCCATCACTTGAATAGAAAATATTTTCTACTCCGTAATTATGGAATGTCACAAAAATGTGATTCTCGTCTTTTCCAATTTCAATGTCAGAAACACTGCCAACAAATTGTTGGTCGGTTAAGCTTGTAAAAGTAGCATTTGATTGACCAGTTGTTGCATTCGGAACAGAATTAGCATTTTCGACTTTTACAACTTGACCAGCCTCAGTACCAAAATACAATGTTGATGATACCTTCGTGTGCGGACATACGGTTAATGCAGACACGTTAGATGTTAAAAATGTGGAATTTTCAAGTATGAAATTAGGAGCATTAGTGTTACGATCTTCTTCTTTAAAATCATCCCAATCATATATTACAATAATTCTATTATTACCGTAGTTAGAAAATACGACACCTAGATTAGAATCTAAGGCTTGTGTGGTAATAAAATCTCCATTAGATCCTCCTTCATTTAATAAATCAAATTCTCTTGAATTGGTTCCATTTAAATTGACTGCACGAACATCATTATTATATACATAATTTTGAATAAAATATTTATTGTTTGGATTTTGGGAAAACATGGTAGCAGCACCATCTCCACCACCGGACCTTGTAGATGTAGTTGACCCATTACTTCTATCAACAGAGAATTGAGTTCCGTTATCTTGTAATCCACCAGCAAAAACATCTTGCCTACCAGCTTCGGCTTGTGAAACAGTTTTTGGAAATGACGCTAAATTCCTTAAATCTCTACCACTTACAGTAACTCGATGATCAGTAAACATTGTTGAAGGAGCTACAGCAACAGTATAATATTGAGAAGTATGGTAGTTGTCATTTCTTGAACTTAAATTATCGCCTCCATCGCTGGAAAAGAATACTCCACCATCATTACCAAAAAGTATTTTATTTGGATCTGATTCCAGAATCGATGCTCCGTGTTGATCTGCATGTACATATTGATACGGAGTTCCGTTGAATGTACCACCATACCACTGACTAATCTGTGTCCATGGGTTAGTCGTTCCAGTTGCTCCGCCATTTATTGTTCTGTGTAAATTAATTCCACCAACAAAAACTTTATTGGGATTTATAGGATCAGCCTCTAGCATTTGATCGTACCAATGTTGGGATCTTGTGAAGTCACCATTAATATCAACGGCAACAGGT
>CACASE010000034.1 GCA_902535165.1 uncultured Bacteroidota bacterium
GTAGAGCAAATTTATACATCATGTTTATCTCAGGCATCATACTATATTGAAAGTAATGGAGAGGCTGCTGTGATTGATCCTTCCAGAGAAACAAATCATTTTATCGAAAAAGCAAAAAAATCAAATTCAGAAATTAAATTCATATTTCAAACTCATTTTCATGCTGATTTTGTCAGTGGACATTTAACTCTGTCAAGAAAGACTAAATCCCCAATTGTCTATGGACCTAATGCTGACCCAAAATACGATGCTATCATAGCAAGTGACGGTGATATCTTTGAAATTGGTAAAATTAAAATTAAAGTAATTCATACACCAGGTCATACATTAGAAAGTACATCTTTTTTATTGATTGATAAAAATAACAATCAGCATTCAATTTTTACCGGTGATACTTTATTTTTAGGTGATGTTGGAATACCAGATGTAGCACAAAGATATAAAGGCATGAGTAAGGAAGAATTAGCAGGTCTTTTGTATGATTCAATTAATAACAAAATTAAACCTTTAGATGATAATATTACTGTTTATCCTGGTCACGGAGCAGGTTCTGCGTGTGGAAAGAGTATGATGAAAGAAACAGTAGATTCATTATCCAATCAAAAAATAGTTAATTATTCTCTGAATGGAAAGTTAAAAAAAGAGGAATTTGTTCAAGAACTTACTCAAAATCTTCCAGATCCTCCAGCATATTTTCCATCTAATGTTAAGCTTAATCAAGAGGGATATAGTGATTTAGATTATATAGTAAAAAAATCATTAAAAAAAATAAATCCCCTAAATTTTAAAGAATTAATAAATAATGATAGTATTGTTTTGCTTGACACAAGAAAAACAGATCAATTTATTAAATGTCATTTGAAAGACTCAATATATATTGGTTTAGATGGTCGTTTTGCTCCTTGGGTAGGTGAAGTTTTAAAAGATATTAACACACCAATTGTAATTATTTGCGAGTTATATAGAGAAAAAGAAGCAATTACCAGATTATCTAGAATCGGGTTTGACAATTGTTTGGGTTATATTTCGTTCGATGATAGCACTAATCTAGAATTGTATCATGAAACAAATTCCCTTGAAAGCATTGATCCAGAAATATTTGTAAAAAACAATTCTAATTCGAAAATTTTAGATGTTAGAACTAAGTCAGAGTATAATAATGGTTCATTTAAAAATGCTATTAATATTCCATTAAATAAAATTGATTCTAGTTTATCTTATCCTAAGGATAAAAAGCTGCAATTATTTTGTGCAGGGGGATACAGAAGCGTTATAGCATGTTCAATTTTACTTAAAAATGGATATACAAACTTAGTTAATGTGGAAAAGGGATATTCAGGTATTAAAAAATTAATAAGCTAATGATTAAGATTAATTCTCTTATAATTTTTTTCTTTTCTATATGCTCTTACTCTCAACCATATTCAATTAATTACAATGAATATTTAGAGTTAAGTAAAAAAAATAAATTTCAGTTAATTGATGTCAGAACCAATGATGAGTTCAATACAAACAGATTAAGAAATGCAATTAATATTGACTTCTATGATTCACTTTTTTTAAAAAAATTTAAAAAATTTAATAAAGAAGATAATATATTGTTGTACTGTAGATCGGGAAGGAGGAGTTTGATTGGAGCAGAAATTTTGGTTAAAAATGGCTATAAAAAAACATATGATTTAAAAGGAGGTGTAATTTCTATAGATAAATCAATATTAGATTTTAATCCCTTGGATAACTAATGTCCCCATCCAAGATTTATTTTGACAAAATTGATATTTATTAACTTCCTTAAATCCAACCTTTTTAAATAATTTTATCCAATCATTAATTTTTAACAGTTTCATTATAGATACTCCAGTTTGTTCTTGCCAATTGTGGCAATCAGGGTTTTCAAAATAAAAGTCTAGGCCAATAACTAATTGACCTCCAGGATTTAGCCATTCATGATAAATTTTACTTATAAGACTTTTAGGGTCCTCGAAATAATAAAATACTTCCATAGACATTACCACGTCTACTTTTTTTTTCGGAATCCAATTGTTTAGGTCTCCATGAAAATATTTATTTTTTTTATCAATTTTTTTAGCCTTTTTAATCATAAGTTTTGACCCATCTACACCGGAGGCAACTAAACAATTTTTATTGCTAGAAATTAGTCTTACTGCCCAACCATTTCCACATCCAGCATCTATAATTGAAAATTGTTTATTAGATGATAATATTAATTCAATCATTTTTTTTACAGGCTCTTTGTGGTTTTTCTCCATACCCTCATCTCTTCCAGTTTTCACCCAGTTTGTGAAAGTTTCTATTGGTGATTTCATAGTTTTTACAAAGATTTTCTAGTAGAAATTACATATGTAGTATATGTGAAAATAACAATTATGAATTCCCAATATAAAATGTAGTAAGGCCATTCACCCAGAATCAGTGGATTATTTACATTTGGTGGATATGCTAAATACATGTAGTTAGAATCTATCTGAAAGTTCAATGGCATGACAAATGCAAGAACCATGTTTAAGTATAGTACAACCCTTAGCCAAGAAAATTTTGCTAGTTCATAATTTAAGTATAAGTACATAAAAATTGGTAGGAATATAATACCGCCGTGAGAAAAATGATAACTAAAATATTCAAAAAAAGAACCATCAAAATTATTAATTTGTGGTGTTAAAAATGCTTGAATTCCGCCAATTATTCCGGCATAAAATAAAAACTCAAACAAAACTTTATTTTTTTTTGTAAAAAGAATAAAGCAAGCAATTAAATTTGAAATTCCACACAGGTGCAAAGGTAGATTTTCAGATATATTCCAGTATCCATTGATTATATTACGTGAATGTTCCGTTAGAGTAGAAATTATAAGAAGAACAGCAATAGCTTTAGCTAAATTTAATCTTTGATTATAAGATGATATTCTTCCAATTAATAATAATGTAAGAATAACAACTAGTGAAACTGATGTATTTATAATCCACTCATTTGAAAAAAATTCAATCACATAGTTTTCAGTTCCCATTATTTAAAATAATTAATCATATTAAACAAAATAATCTCTGAGACTGGATCATAATTTAGGTTTTCTAATAACTTTAATGTAGACAAAACCATTTTACCTTTACCATGTTTCACAATTGAAAGATCTGATCCTGACCATACTTCGCCAGAGCCAATATAATTTCTTTTTAAAATATTTCCATTAGGAATTCTATCAAATGCTATTGTCTGAACTATATTTTTTCCTTTAAAATTTCTTAAACTAATAGTTGGAGCAATATTTTCATAAATCCCACTCATATTTACGTTAACTGGAAGTTTATTAAAAAATGGGTGTTTGGAGTTTATATGTAAAATCCCATCCCAAAGTCCTTGGGAAATATTTTTAATTGGTTTACTAGGT
>CACASE010000035.1 GCA_902535165.1 uncultured Bacteroidota bacterium
ATTATCACTAACATATTTATTTTTTACTGCATATTCAATTAGATAATTGTAAGAGCATAATGAGGAATATAAAATATTTTTTGATTCAAAATTCAATTTTGAAATTTCAAAGTTGTAATTAAATATACTTATTAGACCTTTAATTTTTAAATTTTCAGAAATAAGAGATTGACAAGCTTCTAGACTACTATTTCCAGTACTAATTAAATCTTCAATAACAACTACTTTTTGACTTTTTTCAAAAAAACCTTCAATACTATTTTTCCTACCATGTTTTTTTCTGTCGGCCCTTACATAAATAAAAGGTTTATTAAGCTGATTAGCAACAAGCATGCCTATTCCAATTGCACCAGTAGCAACACCAGCAATGACATCATAGTCCTCATAACTTTTTTTAATTTGCTGAGATAAAAAATAACAGATTTTTTCTCTTACAGCAGGAAAGGACAATATAATTCTGTTATCACAATAAATTGGTGATTTCCAACCAGATGCCCATGTAAATGGATTTTTTGGATTCAATTTAATTGCATTAATTTGTAGAAGAAGTTTACAGGTTTCTTTAGCGATATATTCGTCATTAACCATCGTACAAATGTATAAAGTTTTTGCCAATAGATTACCAATAATCCTAACCAGCGATAAGAATTATTTGGATAACCCAAATACATATTTGTTATCAAGTATATCAATTGAAGAAATAATAAAAAAATTGAAGATTCAAAAAGAAATTTTTATTTACTCACCAAACAAAGACGATATCCTCAATGAATTTAAAATCAAAATAGACACTATAAAGGCTGCAGGAGGCATTGTTAGAAATAAACACAATGAGCTATTATTTATTTTTAGAAAAGGTAAATGGGATTTACCTAAGGGAAAGGTTGATAAGAATGAAAAAAATAAAGATGCAGCAATTCGTGAGGTAATTGAGGAGACCGGGATTAAAAAATTAAAAATTGATAAATTCTTTGAAAAAACATTTCATATTATAAAAGTGAAGAAAAAATATTTTTTAAAAGAGACTAATTGGTATAAAATGAAATCAAGCTACGATGGAAAATTAAAACCTCAAAAAAGTGAAGGTATTAGAAGTGCTAAGTGGAAAACTATTGATCAGGCAAAAGATATTAAGAAAAAAACCTTTAAAAATATTTCAATTATACTCAAAAAATATCTTAGAGAAGTTTAGCAATTTTTTTTGGTACAAGCTCGCTGTAATCTCCATTATTTTTAATAAGATCTCTTACAATTGAGCTACTTATAAAAGATGTTTTTGCTGAGGTTAAAAGAAATACTGTTTCAATTTTTGATAAAAGTCTATTTGTTCTGGCTATTGCTTTTTCAAATTCAAAATCTCCATTATTTCTAACACCTCTAACAATAAAATCTGCATTTACCTTTTTACAAAAATCGATTGTTAGACCATTATAGCTCATTACTTCAATTTTATCCTCCTTCCTAATGACGCTTTTTATTAATTCAATTCTTTTTTCAATGGAAAACATTGATTTTTTTTCATCATTCTTGCCTATGCCTATAATTACCTCATCAAAAATTAATTTACTTCTATTTAAAATATCAAGATGACCGAGTGTAAAGGGGTCAAAAGTACCTGGAAAAATAGCTCTTTTCATTATTCAAATTTTGTTAGTGTATCATCTATTATATATGTAAATAGATTTTCCAAAGATATACCATTCATCTTAACTTGCTTTGGAAAGATACTTTCCTCTGTCATTCCAGGTATTGAATTAATTTCAAGCAGGTATGGTTCATCACCTATGAATATAAAGTCTGTTCGTGAAAAACCAGTCATTTTCAATTTTTTGTAAAGATTTTTTGATGCTTTTTCAACATTCAATTTTTGCTGATTATTTAACCTAGCTGGACTAATAACTTCATGATTACCCTCATATTTAGCTTCATAATCAAAAAAATCATTTTTTGAAACAATTTCTGAAATACCAAAAACTTTTATTTCATTTTGGAAATACATTACACCCACAGAAACCTCTTTGCCATCCAAAAACTCTTCAATTAAAACTTCGTTATCATAACCAAATGATTTATCTATAGCATAAATTAATTCTTCTCTGTTGTAGGCCTTTGAAATACCATAGCTGCTTCCTGAATTATTAGCTTTAACAAATAATGGATAATTTAGGTTTTCTTCAATATTTTCAATTTCTAAATTAGAATTACGATTTATCAATATTGATTTAGCAACATTGAATCCATTTTTTTTAGCAAAATCAGTACACTTTTTTTTATCAAATGTTAGTTTTGCTACATCTGCTGTTGGTCCTGTAAATGGGATATTTAGTTTAGCAAAATAATTTTGAATGATGCCGTCCTCACCGGGGCTGCCATGTATCATTATAAACGCAATATCAAATTTTATTTTTTTACCATCGATTTTAACGCTAAAATCATCTTTAGATATTGGATATTTAAAATCATCATTGTTGATTAAATTCCAATTTTCTTTTTCAACAATTATTTTGAAAGGAATAAAATTATTTGTATTAATATTATTGTATACTGTATTTCCACTCTTTACAGAAATATCATGTTCACTTGAGTATCCACCCATTAAAACCGCAACATTTTTTTTCATTAAAAAATATGTTTTCTTAAACTTCTTAAAGATACTTATTTATATATATTTGTTTTGAAGTTTTAAAATGAAGTTTTTTTACAGTCGTGTTTTTATAAAGCAACTTTTTTTAGCAACAATTATATTTTCATTGGTTGTATTAACATCAATTGTTTTCTTATTTTTTTACACCAATCAGACGAGTAGGGTAGTTGTCCCAAACCTAGTAGGTCTTAGTTTAAATGAAATAGATGAAGTTATAAATGAAAGAAATCTTAGATATGAAATTATTGATTCTTCATTTTTTAATCTGGATTTTGATAAAAATACCGTAATTGAGCAAATTCCCATCGCCAATAAAGAGGTCAAAAAGAACAGAAAAATTTATCTTACAACAAATCCGTCATCATATGGCGATGTAATACTTCCAAATATTATCCAGCTTACAAAAAGAAATGCAGTTTCAACTCTTTCCGCACTAGAACTTGAGATTGGTGAATTTATTTATGAAGATAATATTGGTAAAGATATGGTTTTAGGTGTTGAATTTGAAGGTGAATCTATTGAGTCTGGATCCTTGATCCCAAAAAAATCAATATTAAACTTGATTTTAGGTAACGGAAAAAAATAATAATCTTGAATCAAATAGAAAATAATGATGAGCTTTTTGAGCACTTCTCCTTTTTAGCAGACAAGGGTCAAGAGCCTGTTAGAGTT
>CACASE010000036.1 GCA_902535165.1 uncultured Bacteroidota bacterium
GAAACCACATGTCCAGTAAATTCATCATGTTCATGTCTATTTACACCTTTAAACAATATTGGTTGATTGTTAATCAGAAATTGGCCATCCTTTAGCTCAATTCTTCTAAATCCAGTTTGAAAATCAATTTTTTGGTAAAAACCATCAGAATCAAGAAGCTCGATAAGTACATTGTATAGATTTGGAATTTCAGCTGACCAAAGTTCTGGTGAGTTAACAACGCCGTTTAGTGTTATTTTTTTTGATTGATTAATTCCAATCTTACCATTATTTTCATTTTGATAAACAACTTCTTGATCATTGAAAATTTTTGTTTTTAAAGTGTATTTTTTGGTTGAGTTGTTATAATTTTTTAAATCAACCTCAAAATTTAGCTCAACTTCATCTAAATTGTTGTTCAAGCTACTTTTAAGAAAGTAATCTCTAACTGCTAATTTGGGTTGAGCATATAAAAATATGTCTCTTTCGATTCCACTTAATCTCCAAAAGTCTTGATCTTCAATATATGTACCATCTGACCATCTAATTACCTTCATGACAAGCTGATTTACACTTCTATTTAGATATTTGGTAATGTCAAACTCTGCAGGTGTTTTACTTCCCTCACTGTATCCAACAAAATCTCCGTTAATCCAGAGATAAAATGCTGAGTTCACAGCCCCGAAATGAATAAATATTTGCTTATCATTCCATTCCTGATCAACCGAAAACTCTCTGTGATACAATCCTACTGGATTGTACTCTTTTGGCATATAAGGAGGATTAATTTCATATGGATATACAATGTTAGTGTATAACGGAAAGTCATCTGTGTGGAATTGCCAGTTTGAAGGAACAGGAATCTTTTGCCAATCATCTTTACCAAAATCAGTTTTAAAAAAATCTTTAGGAACTAATTCATCATTCTTAAACAATTTAAAATTCCAAGTTCCGTTTAAATATTTTGTAATTGAATCTCCATTAATGTCTTTTGGTATAAAAAATGAATGTGGTTCTTCTGTATTAATTTTAAAAGTTGATAAATCTTCCCACTCTTTATATTGGGAACTTGAAAATAAAACCGAAAAAACCAAAAAGATTCTTAAAATAGCATCCTTCATGTCAGTTGTTTTTCTAAATTTAAAATAAAATAATCAATATGAGAGTCTTTGTTACAATACTATTATCATTAATTTTTTTGTCATGTAAAAATAATAATTCAAAACCAAATATTTTATGGATTGTAACTGAGGACAATTCAATTCATTATATGAATCTTTACACCGAAGGTGGAGCTGAAATGTCTCAAATTAATGAATTAGCTGCACAAGGTATTGTATTTGATAATGCATTTTCTAATTCACCAGTCTGTTCAGTTGCAAGAAGTACTCTTATCACAGGTGTTTACGCACCCAGAGTTGGAACACAATACCACCGAAGAATGAATAGGGTTAAACTACCTTATGATGTAAAACCTCTTCCAGTATATTTAAAAGATGCAGGTTATTACACGACAAATAATGCAAAAGAGGATTATAATTTTATAAAGGACGGTGAAATTTGGAACGAATCCTCTGAAAAAGCTACATATAAAAATCGAAAAGAAAATCAACCATTCTTCCATGTTCAGAATTTTCATAACACACACGAGGGTCAATTACACTTTAACAAACAACATCTTGAGGAAGCTCTAAAAAATAATAATTTAGATAGTATAACTCCTTTTCCATATCATCCTGATACACCAACTTTTAGATATACTCAATCATTGCTTCACAATCACCATAAGGATGTTGATAAAGAAATAGAAAGATTTATAAATGATCTTGAAAATGAAGGATTATTGGATGATACAATTATTTTTTACTACGGAGACCACGGAGGTGTATTGCCACGAAGTAAAGGCTACATATATGAAAGTGGATTAAATGTTCCTTTGGTTGTTAGAATTCCTGAAAAATATAAAAAACTTTCCCCATTTAAAGCAGGTACGAGAACGTCTACATTTGTTGAATTTGTTGACTTAGTACCAACAGTTCTTTCATTGGCTGGAATTGATATTCCAAAATCGATAGATGGAAAAGCATTTTTAGGGAAAAAACTAAAGAAGTCTGAACTTGAAAAAAGTAACTCAGCATTTGGTTATGCAGATAGATTTGATGAAAAATATGATCTAGTAAGATCACTAAGAAAGGGGAAATTTAAATACATGAGAAATTACCAACCCTTTAATGTAGATGGATTGTATAACTTTTATAGGTACACAATGTTGGCTTACAAAGAATGGTACACCCTTTTTCAAGATGGAAAATTAAATGATATCCAAAGTCAATTTTTTAAACCTAAATCACCAGAGTCTTTGTATAACATTGAAGAGGATCCTCATGAAACAACAAATTTGGCAAATGATATTGCTTACAATGATATACTATTAACAATGAGAGAAGATTTAAATAATCTTTTAATGTCAATCAATGATTTAAGTTTTCTTCCCGAGCCATATTTTTTAAAAAATGGAATTGATGACGTTGTGGAATATTCAGCTCAAAATAAAACATTAATAAAAAAACTTATTGAAACATCAAACCTTCAGCTTAAAGATTACGATATGGTTTCATATCAAATTAAAAAAGCATTAGATCATAATAATCCTTGGGTCAGATATTGGGGATTGATTGTTTGTTCAAGCTTTGGAGATAAGGCTATGGAAAACAAGGAAAAAATAAACGCTATTTTTGAAAATGACTCTGAAAATTTAGTTAGAATGAGGGCAGCAGAATTTATGCTCTTAAATGATATTGAGTTGAGTGACTCAAAAATAAATTCACTTTTAAAAAAATCAAATTTTGAAGCTGAAGCTAACCTTATGTTAAACACACTTGCTAATATCAAAACTATTAATCCAAAATATAAGCTGAATCTTAATAAGAATGTTTTTCCAGAAAATTGGTTCCCACCTTTAAGAGATGAAAAGGGTTTAGTTAATAGAAGAATGAATTATCTTACTGAGAATGAATAAAACTCTATTCTTAAAATTTAGTTTTTTTTTGCTAATCACTCTATCCTGTAGCAAAGAAACCTCGGAAAAACCTAACATTGTTATAATTGTTGCGGATGACTTAGGTT
>CACASE010000037.1 GCA_902535165.1 uncultured Bacteroidota bacterium
GGTTTTGAATTAGACGTTTTCTACAGATTAAGAGAAGATATTTTAGCTATTCCCACAGAAGGAGTGCCTTTCAACTTTGGTGCTAGTCTTCCAAGAACAAACCTAAATACAAGAGATAATAGAGGTTTTGATTTAATGTTGAAGCATCAAGGAAAAATTGGAGCTGTTAGCTATGAAATCAATCCTATGATTTCATGGGCTAGAGGAAAATATGTTTCATGGGATGAAAATATTCTCCCAACAGATGGTGTCGATGCATCAGTAGCTGCAGCAAATGCCCTTTACAATGCAAGGTATTCTAGAACAGGTCAATGGGATGATCTTCAGTGGGGCTTCAATACTACTGGATTTTTCACATCTCAAAATCAAATTGATAATCATCCAGTCGATGCTGACAATGCCGGTAACCAAACAGTAATTGTTGGTGACTTAATCTTTGTTGATCAAAATGGAGATGGCTTGATAGATTGGAAAGATCAAGTGATAATAGGAAAGGGTGGTATGCCTAAATGGAATTTTAGTACATGGACGAATGCGAAATGGGGAAATTGGAGTGTAAGTGCATTGTGGCAAGGAGCTGCAGGTTATTCAATCCAATTTGGTGGCCCTCAGAGCTGGCAAGGACTAAACAGTCATCAATCAATTCCTACAAATATCGCTTATGATAATAGGTCAATAAAAGGAGCTAATGGTGATGTTGAGATCTTGGGTAGATTCCCGCCTGCTAACAATACTGGTGGTGTACCTGCAATTAGTAGTCGTTCTAATGATTTTACTAGAATAGACGCTATATATTTAAGACTAAAAACATTAAATATTGGTTACAATATTCCTAAGAATATCACAGATAGTCTTGGACTTGATGCACTTCAGTTATACATAGCTGGTAATAATGTATTTACTTTAGATAATTTGGATATATGGTCAGGATATTATGACCCAGAAGTTACTGGAAGTCATCAAAGTAGGTATCCAACAACTAAGTCTTGGACCACTGGTTTAAAAATTAATTTTTAAAAAAATATAAAAAGAATTAAATTGCAATTAATTATGAATAAAATAATAAAAACACTTTGCTTTGTTCTTCCAATGATGTTATTTGTAGGATGTGCTGACCTAGATCTGCTACCTACGAACATGATTGCAGAAGATGCTGTTAAAAACGATCCAAAATTAGTGGAGGCGTTTTTAACGAAAATTTATCATCAAACCCGTTGGGAAGTTAATGATCATAGAGGTCAAAGAGATGGAAGTCACACGAATGACAAACATTGGAGATTTCATGATTGGGTTGTTGGTGGTGAAGGTACTTTAATGGCTCCATGGCAGCGAGCAGTCGGTGTATCTTATCAAATACCGAATAGTGGTGGAGCTAATGAAGCTTCAAACTACTGGGCCTATTCAAATATAAGATCTGCTAATGAAATCATACAAATTCTTAATGAGGCTAACTTTGATCCAACTACAATTGCTCAGCAAATTGGTGAAGCTAAATTCTTAAGGGCCTTTATGTATCTTGAAATGGCCAAAAGATATGGTGGAGTACCATTAGAATTAGTTCCGAAACAACTTGATGCTTCATATGACGAGCTAATGACTCCTAGATCTACATTACAAGAGACTTATGATCAAATCATTGCGGACTGTGACGCTGCGATTGCTTCTCTTCCTGGTGAAGCAATGGTTGGAAAAGCTACAAAATGGGCTGCCCATGCATTAAAAAGTAGAGCTTCACTTTATGCTGCTAGGATTGCAAAATATCACCCACAATCTGCAGACGGGTTAACATCAATCCCTGCTAGTTTAGCTGGTGGGTATTACACAATGTCTCATGCATCAGCAAGCGCTATAATTGACAGTGGTAAACACCCATTACACAGAGGAGGAGGTACTTATCAAAAAACATTTTCGGAGGTCTTAACTTTGGAAGGTAATAGTGAGCAGATTTTTGTCACTCAATACGACGTTGGTTTGGGTAAAACACATCAACACGGTTATTTCTCAATGCCCGATGGTTTTAAAGCGGGTTGGGGTTCTAACATCCATATCTATGAAGCATCCGCTGAAAGATTTGAGTATAAAGATGGTTCACCTGGTAACAAAAACAGAAGATTATTTAATAACAGAACATGGTTTGATATTGAAGATGTAGTTTATCAGAAAGATCCTAGATATTTAGCAAAAGCATGGACCCCTGAAGAGGTTTTTGCAGGACGTAGTGTTTGGTTCCATGATAATACCATCGGACCAAGTAATCCTAATGTTAAAGGTCGAGGTGGTGATGTAGCTCCTAGAAGGGCTCCACCTAGAAATAGAAACAGGGGAGGTAGACTCGCTCAACACAGAGTTCCACTTGATGGAAGCTATGAGTTTATTGCTTACAATAATGATGGAATGGATTATGTTGTCTTTAGAACTGGTGAGATGTATTTGAATGGTGCTGAAGCTGCATTTGAAATAGGAAAACCAATTAGAGCTAAACAACTTCTTAATGCTGTAAGAAATAGAGTTGGTATGCCACCAAAACAACAAGTTACATTAGCAAGAATTAAAAACGAAAGATTTGTTGAGTTGTTTGGTGAAAATCATCATTTGACCGATCTTAAAACTTGGAGAGACGCTGAGGCTGCAATACACATGAAACCCAAATGGGGAATAAAGTGGTTTAGAAGAGGTTCAGATGGTATGTACAAGGCTAGAAGGTGGAGATGGAATTTTTCACAAAATACACCTTTCGTTGAAAGAATGTATTGGTTACCGATTGGTAATGCAAGGATTGCTGATAATCCTAGTTTAGTAGAAAATCCAGGTTACTAATACGAAATAAATTAGTTTATTCATAAAAAAAAGGACTCATTATTTGGGTCCTTTTTTTATATTT
>CACASE010000038.1 GCA_902535165.1 uncultured Bacteroidota bacterium
TTATTTTCTCATCAGATGATCCTAAATAATTATCTAGTGATATCGAATTGTTTTCAAGTCTAGCACCAGTCGAAAAGTTTAATTTTTTAATGCTTTTTGATCCAAAAAAATATAAGCTGATGTTATCATAATTTTCATTTTGACCCATTACCTGATCTTTTTTTAATCCAGAATCATTCATAAATCTTTGCCTATCATCAGATTGTTTATTATAAGATAATCCAAAATCATAATTTAAACCAGCTTTAATATTAGCGTTAAGATTATAGCCCCAAAAAATTCTTTCTAAATCAACTATTCCACCATAACTAAAAGGCAACTTACCATCAAATAACCTCTTGTTGTAATAAATTGAATTAGTTAATTCTAATTTTTTAATAATTGAGCTTAAATTAACGCCAATCTTATATTGCTTTACTTTTTCCCTGGCATCGTATTGTACATTTCTAGATCTTGCTTGTGATCTATCTGACTGAACTTCTTCAAGGTTCAATCCACCAGCATCAAGAGCGTCTGGACTACTTAAAAAATTTGCAATTACTTTTAATTTATTATTCGGGTTAAGTTCCTTGATATATTTGAAATTTAAATTAGAATTTTCATATCCACTATGAGATCTAAACCCATTAGATTTTGTGTTTGAAAGAAAGAAAATTATCTTTTGATTTCCATTGATTGATCCAATTGTGTATTGTGTTTTTGATGTATTAAATGATCCAGATGAATAACCAATATTCACAAAATCTTTTTCAAAATTTTCTAGAGTGTTTATAGAGATAACACCACCGGATGAACTTCCAAATAGTGAAGAGTTGTTTCCTCTATAAACTTCTATATCTTCAATGATTTCAAGATTTATGTTGTCTGTTTGTGATTGCCCATCAGGTGAAGTTTCTGGAATACCATCTACAAAAATCTTAATTCCTCTAACACCAAAATTAGCTCTTGAACCAAATCCTCTGATTGATATCCTTGCATCTTGAGCATAATTGTTATTATTCAAGATAACAAGACCTGGAACATTTTCCAGATATTCACTAAGATTTAGTTGTGGTGTCAAATTTTGATAATTTTTAAAACTCAATTTACTAACGGGGTACATTGACTTTTTTTCTTGAAGGGGTATTTTTAGTGCCTGTAGAGAAACAGCATCTAAACTTATGGTATCATTAGTCTCTAGGTTTTGTTGAGATACATTAATTAAAGAAAAAAATAAAAAAATAGTAAAGAGTATCAGTCTAATCATTTGAAAGTGGTTTAAAGATTTTTTAAAAATTTGATTTCTTCTTGACTAAGATATCTCCATTTACCTATTGGGACATCTAGTTTTATATTAATTATTCTAATTCTTTCTAATTTTTTAACTCTAAAATCAAAATATTCACACATTCTGCGTATTTGTCTATTGAGTCCTTGAGTCAGTATGATTTTAAATTGGAAATCGTTGATAAATGTTGTTTCACATTTTCTTGTAGTTGTATTTAAAATTGGAACACCATTTTCTAATTTTTTTAAAAAATCTTTAGATATCTTTTTATTTACAGTAACTAAATATTCCTTTTCATGTTTATATCTAGATCTCAAAATTTTATTTACTATGTCACCATCATTAGTTAATAGAATTAATCCTTCACTTAATTTATCCAATCTTCCTATAGGAAATATTCTTTTATTATAATTGATGTAATCAATTATATTATTTTCTTCTTTTTCGGTATCAGTAGTACAAACAATTCCCTTCGGCTTATTAAAGGCCATATAAATATTTTTTTTAAAATTGGATTTTATTTTTTCACCATCAACTTTAACAATTTCATCTTCTTGAACCTTGTAACCAGGTTGTATGATTTTATTATTTACGGTGACCCTACCATCCAAAATCAACTTGTCAGCTTCTCGTCTTGACGTAAAACCAAATTGACTTAAATATTTATTTATTCTAATACCCATCAATTAATATCCAATAATCCATCAGGAAGAGTCATATATATTTCATCTTCGCTAATTTTATTAATAAAATCATCGACAAAAGGAATTAAAACAAGTTTATCATTCATTTTAACCTCAATAATCATCTGCCCAGTTTTATTATAACTTGAAATTACAATTCCTATAAATTTATCTTTATTGTATACTTTAAAGTTGTCAACAATACTGTTATCAGTATTGTCAATTTTTTCTATATATATACATTTTTTAATAAACTTCTTTGCGGCAGATTCACTCAAAATATCTTCTAATTTTACTCTGTAAATATTTTTTTTGTGAGATTTTACTTTAACAATTTTAAAAGGCACATAAGATTCATTAAAGTTTATAAAAATTGAATTGAGTTGTTCAACTTTATCAGATTTAATTTCTGAATAGAAAATCAATTCACCTTTAAAACTATATAACTTAATGAATTCACCTAGATATTGAAAATCTAGCTTTTTCATAAAAAGAATTATTTTTCTGCCTCAGGATTTTCAGATGCTTCTTCAACAGCAGGTGCTTCTTCAACAGCAGGTGCTTCTTCATCAGCAGGAGCTTCTTCAGCAGCAAGAGCTTCAGCAGCAGGTGCTTCTT
>CACASE010000039.1 GCA_902535165.1 uncultured Bacteroidota bacterium
TTCCTCAAACTGAAAAAATTAATAGCGATATCAATATATCAGACTACAACGCAGGTTCAAATATATTAGATGCAATTTCAAACGGTACTATTGAGGGTATAAAACTGGCTGTTAATATTGGAGCTATGGTACTTGTTTTTATAGCTTTTGTAGCTATGTTTAATTATATACTTTTCCAATTTGGTGATTTGACTGGTTTAAATGGAATAATTGAGTCCAACTCTATATATAATAGTCTATCATTAGAAGCTTTAATGGGAATAATTTTTGCTCCATTAATGTGGTTAATTGGAGTTGCTTCGTCTGATATAATGCCTATGGGGCAACTTTTAGGTATTAAATTATCAATTAATGAATTCATTGCTTACATGCAGTTAGCTGAGCTTGAAAACCCACTAAGCTCTGTAAAATTAACTTATGAAAAATCTGTGATAATGGCTACATACATGTTGTGTGGATTTGCAAATTTTTCATCAATTGGAATTCAAATTGGAGGCATAGGCTCCCTTGCTCCCAACCAAAGAAAAAATTTAGCAAATTTTGGAATTAAAGCTCTGGTTGGTGGTGCCCTTGCATCCCTATTGTCTGCTGCAATTGCAGGAATGTTAATTGGTTAATATCTTTTAATTTTTTTCTTAGAATTTACTTTATAAAAAAAGTCAATAGTTATATTTTTAACTTAATGAAACAATACTTAGATTTAGTAAACCATGTCATGGAAAATGGAGTGTTGAAGGAAGATCGAACAGGTACTGGTACTAAAAGTGTGTTTGGTTACCAAATGAGATTTAATCTTAATGATGGATTTCCTTTAATAACTACAAAAAAACTTCACTTAAAATCTATTGTCTATGAATTATTGTGGTTTTTAAATGGTGATACTAATATTAAATATCTAAGTGAAAATGGTGTGAAAATTTGGGACGGATGGGCAGATGATAATGGTGATCTCGGACCTGTTTACGGTTCACAATGGAGAAATTGGAACGGTGACAATATTGATCAAATTTCTAACCTAATTGAAATGATTAAAAATAATCCAAAAAGTAGAAGAATGATTGTTTCAGCATGGAATCCTAGTGTCTTACCCGACACTTCCAAGTCATTTAGTCAAAATATTAATGAAGGTAAAGCTGCTCTTCCCCCATGTCATGCTTTTTTTCAATTTTATGTCTCAAATGATAAATTATCTTGTCAACTTTATCAAAGAAGTGCTGATATATTCCTTGGAGTTCCCTTCAATATAGCATCATATTCTCTATTAACTCACATGATAGCTCATGTTTGTAACCTCAATGTTGGAGATTTCATTCATACGTTTGGGGATGCTCATATTTACACCAACCATTTTGATCAAGTAAAACTGCAAGTCAAAAGAGAACCAAAGAAATTACCAGAGTTAAAAATTACTAGAAATGTTGAAAATATTTTTGATTTTAAATTTGATGATTTTGAAATTTTAAATTATAATCCACATCCGCATATAAAAGGTGCTGTTTCCATTTAATTTTGGTACGATATTTGAAACGAAAAAATCACCATCAAAATCTAATTAATATTGTATAAATTTGGAAAGACATGAAGTTAAAATATCTTAAGTATTTATCGTTAATGCTTGTTTTAATTACGGGTGTATTTATTTACAATAATTACACTAAAGTTGATTATGATCAAGTTAGATTAAAACATAGTGAATTTTTAAAGAATAGCCCATTTAAAGAAACAAAGAATCTTCCTAAAGATCAAAGAAAAAAAATGGAGTTACCACCCAATGCCTATGCTGAAAGAATGTGGGAGCTATCAATGAATCCTTACACTGGAAGGACAGAACCAGAAAAACTTTTCAGATTACAAAAAGAATTAAGAGAAAAAAATGATCCACAAAATCGTTTTGCTGGTGTTCCAGGTGAACCAAACAATGATGAAACAAAATGGGTACACAGGGGTCCTTATAATGTTGGTGGTCGTACCAAAGCCATAATGTGGGATCCTAATGATCCAACTAATGAGACAGTGTTTGCAGGTGGAGTTTCAGGAGGTATATTCAAAAACACTAATATATCCAATCCTAATTCACCTTGGACTTTGGTTGATGAAAATATGCCACAAAACTTAGCAGTTTCATCCATAACGTACGATCCAAATGATACAAACACATTTTATGTTGGTACAGGTGAATCTTACACTGCCGGAGATGCCCTTGGTAATGGTTTGTGGAAATCAACAGATGGCGGAGATTCTTGGAATAAAATAATGGGAGGAGACACACAAACTAGTTATGTGAGTGAATACAATGTAGTTGAAATTGTTGTACCCAATTCTAATCGAACATATCGGTATACTGAGGCTTCTTTTGGCCCTAGCGTTCCATCTGATGCGCCTA
>CACASE010000040.1 GCA_902535165.1 uncultured Bacteroidota bacterium
TTTTGATTTTTAACTACATTATTCTTTTTCATTCGAACAGATTCCAATTTTTTTTCTAAATCAACAATCTCTTTCGGAACGTCCATGTTTGTAATATGAACTCTTGACCCTGCCTCATCCATTGCGTCAATTGCCTTATCTGGGAGATTTCTATCATTAATATATCTATCTGTTAATTTGACACATGCCTCAATTGCTTCATCAGTATATTTTACGTTGTGATGATCTTCATACTTTGATTTAATATCCTGCAGGATTTGAATTGTTTCTCCAACTGACGTTGGTTCAACAATAATTTTTTGAAATCTTCTTTCAAGAGCACCATCTTTTTCGATGTATTTTCTGTACTCATCTAACGTTGTGGCGCCAATACATTGAATTTCGCCTCTAGCAAGAGCTGGTTTAAACATATTTGATGCATCTAGACTTCCCATGGCACCACCTGCACCAACAATGGTGTGTATTTCGTCAATAAACAAAATGATATCTTTATTTTTCTCAATTTCATTCATCACAGCTTTCATTCTTTCCTCAAATTGACCTCTGTATTTAGTGCCTGCAACAACACTTGCTAAATCTAATGAAATCACTCTTTTGTTGTACAATAGCCTAGAAACTTTTCTTTCAACTATTCTTAGTGCTAATCCTTCAGCAATAGCTGACTTTCCAACTCCTGGTTCCCCAATAAGTAAGGGATTATTCTTTTTTCTTCTACTTAAAATTTGTGAAACCCTTTCAATTTCTTTGTGTCTTCCAATTATCGGATCTAGTTTGCCTTCAGAAGCAAAAAGAGTTAAATCTCTTCCAAAATTATCTAAAACAGGTGTTTTTGATTTTTTTGATTTGTTAGAACTTGATTTAACATTAAATGGGTTTTGTTCAATCGAACTTTCATCATCTTCAGGTTCATCATCAAAAGTTTGAGATGAACTGACATCATCATAATTGTCTTTTGATTCTGAAATATGCTCTTTAAACTGATCTTTAACAATATCGTAGCTTAAGTTTAATTTTTCTAATAATTTGGTTGTAGGATCATTTTCATTTCTTAAAATACACAAGAGTAAATGTGCGGTATTTATAGAATTTCCTTGAAATAATTTTGCTTCTAGAAATGTAGTTTTCAAGGCTCTTTCAGCTTGTCTTGTTAAATGAAGATTTTTTCTTAAATTTTCTTCATAATTCATTATTGGATTTGGGGGACTTAAAATTTCAATTTTTTTTCTAAGAAAATCCAAATCAATATCTAACGCATTTAAAATTTTAATAGCTTTTCCTCCACCATCTCTTAAAATACCTAGAAGAAGATGTTCAGTTCCAATAAAATCATGACCAAGTCTTATGGCTTCTTCCTTGCTATATGTAATAACATCTTTAACTCTTGATGAAAAATTATCGTCCATATCTCAAAAATAGTAATTAAAATACTTAAACTAAAATAAAATAAATTATTCTTAAAAAATCGAAAAAAATGTTAATAAGTTTATAAAAATCCTTCTCACATAAATTTCATGTTTTTTCTCATATAATTATCTTTATAAATACAAAAAAACAACTATGGCAGAAGGTGAAAAATTAATCCCAATTAATATTGAAGAAGCTATGAAATCAGCATACATTGATTATTCAATGTCTGTAATTGTTTCAAGAGCACTTCCAGACGTAAGAGATGGTCTAAAACCAGTACACAGAAGAGTTTTATTTGGAATGAGTGAGCTTGGATTAAGGTCTAATAGTAAATACAAAAAATCAGCATTTATAGTAGGAGAGGTGTTGGGTAAATATCATCCTCATGGAGATAGTTCAGTATATGATACAATGGTTAGGATGGCACAAGAATGGAGTCTAAGGTATATGTTAGTAGATGGTCAAGGAAATTTTGGTTCAATTGACGGTGATAGTCCAGCGGCAATGAGATATACTGAAGCGAGACTAAAAAAAATATCGGAAGAAATGGTCGAGGACCTTGATAAAGATACTGTTGACTTTCAATTAAACTATGATGATTCAATTAAAGAGCCAACTGTATTACCCACTAAAATTCCTAGTCTTTTAGTAAATGG